>NZ_JANIDY010000009.1 GCF_026385525.1 Bombella pluederhausensis | reverse complement strand
TACGCTGACTAAAGGCGGCACACTCACACTGACCAACGCCGGGGATTCCTACAATGGTGCTCTCTCCGGTGAAGGCGGCCTGACCATCGCTGGCGGCACTGAAACGCTGACGGGTGACAACACCTACAAAGGGCAAACCCTCGTTGAGAAGGGGGCACAGCTGACCGTAAATGGTAACAACCAAAACGCCACAGGCCTGACATCCGTTACCCAAGGGGCAACGCTCCGCGGTGCCGGAACCATTGGCGGCGATGTATCCATCGGGGCTGGAGCAACCTTCGCTCCTGGTACGGAAAGCACTCCTGGAAGCCTGAACATCCATGGCAACCTGACACTTGACGATCACTCCACGCAGGTCTTCCGTCTGGGACAAACCGATACGGAAGGTGGCAAGTACAATGACTTCGTCAATGTCGCAGGCGACCTGAAGCTTGGTGGTACACTCTCCATCCAGCCTATGGAACAGGGCCCTGATGCTCAGAACTCAGCCCTGACACCCGGTGTCTACCGCCTCTACAGCTACGCTGGTAGCCTCAATGGCACACAGCAGCAGATCAACCTGACACAGGGTACAGGCAGCAATCTGCAGCTACAGACCTCCATGGACAATCAGGTCAACCTTGTTACGGATGCCCATGATTTCATTTTCTGGGATGGTGATGCCGCTTCCAACCGTTCGGAACGCGGTATTGGTAACAATAAGATCGATGGCGGCGATGGTGTCTGGCAGGCTGCCAGCAACCATGGCATTTCCAGCTGGACTAAGGCAGACGGCAAGTACAACAGCCAGTGGCAGAATGGCAACATGGCCATATTTGGCGGGACAAACGCCGGTGTGGTTCGTGTCAGCGATAAGACAGCAGATGGAACCGATTCACCTGTCTCATTCTCTGCTATCCAGTTTGTTCCTACCAAGAATGGCGGGACATACCTCATCACGGGCGACAACCTGTATGCCTCGACAGATGACACGATCATCCGCGTAGGTTCTGCAGAAGCCGACAGCAATCTCACTGCCGAGATCGCTTCTGTCATCGATGGCAGCAAGGTTGATGGTGGAACCAGCCTTCACAAGACTGACGCTGGCACACTCATCCTCAGCTCTGACAACCAGTTTGCCAGAGCCACCCAGATTGATGGCGGTACGCTACAGCTTGGTAACGGCGGCACAACAGGCTCCGTTGGTACGGCAGACATCATTAATAAGGGCAGACTGGTCATTGATCACAGCAATGACGTAACCCTGTCTCAGGCGATCTCCGGCACTGGCTCTTTTGTGCAGCAGGGAACTGGCACCACCACATTGAGCGGGGCTAACAGCTATACGGGTGACACGGATGTTCTGAATGGACGTCTCAATATTCTGAGCTCCATCGGTGGTAACCTGAATAACTATGCCACAACTAAGATTGATGGCGGTCATGTTGTTGGTACCACGACTAACAACGGCACGCTGACTGCTCAAAATGGCACACTGGCTACGCTGCTCAATCAGGCTGGCTCCGCCAAGCTGACAGACAGCTCTGTCGGTAACGTCATCAACAAGGCGGGCTTCACCCTCATCAACAGTGCCCTCAATGGGACACTGGGCAATGAGGGTACGGCTGACATTGAAGGCAGCAAGGTTGCTGATACAACAACCAACAATGGCACGCTGATCGTCAAGAAATCCGCTCTGGCTGGCCTGTTCAATCAGACTGGTACCGCCAAGCTGACAGACAGCTCTGTCGGTAACGTCATCAATAAGGCGGGCTTCACCCTCACCAACAGTGCCCTCAATGGGACACTGGGCAATGAGGGTACGGCCGGCA
>NZ_JANIDY010000008.1 GCF_026385525.1 Bombella pluederhausensis | reverse complement strand
TGGCAGCTATGCCTCCAGTGGCACGTCAGTACTGAGCGGTCGGGAACATCTTAATGTTCAGGCTTGGGGAGATGTACGCAATGCTGGCCTGATGGGCGGTGGTGCAGGTACGTATATACAGGCTGCATCTTTGGAGAATGAGGCTCAGGCCATACTCGTTGGACTGGGTGCTCCCTTGGAGATCAGGCTTACGGGGCAGGATGGCTTACAGAATGCAGGGACGATACAGACGCAGCATCTGCCGGGGCAGGGTTCGGGTGCAGATCTGAATATTGTGGCGCCTGCTCTGGTGAATTCCGGAACAGTCACGTCGGCAGATGATCTGACTGTCACGGCAGGCAGGGTGGTGAATCAGGGTGGAACCCTGCAGGCTGTGAAGGGAATGACCTTCAACAGTGTGGGAGAGTTCTACAACAATAAAGGTACTGTTCTGAACAGTCAGGGCGACTTGATCCTGAATGCCAATATTGTACGGAATGAGTCCGGGAACATAGAGTCTGCCGGTGATCTTCGGGGGGCTCTTGGCCAGTACAGCTCTGATGCGGCGTCTCGGCTGGTGGCCCAGAAAGTGATGTCCCTGTCTGCATCAGGCGGGCTGGAGAATAATGGCCTGCTGGGTGGTGGCACGGAGCTGACCGTGGAAGCGGCGTCCATCCAGAATGGAGTGCAGGGTCATATCCTGTCGAACCAGGGTGATGTGGCCCTGACAGCGCCCCAGGGATCAATCAGGAATCAGGGTGTCATAGAAGAAAGAAATCCTGCCGCGCAGCTGGCTCTGTCGGCTGCATCTCTGAACAACGGAGGGACGCTGCTATCGGCGGGAACCATTGCCCTGAAGAATGTGCAGGATGTGGTGAATTCCAGCGCGATTTACGGTGCAGGAGGGCTGGTAGGGCAGATTACCGGGCAGCTGGATAATAGCAATGGCCTGTTCGTGATCGGTGGCGGGGATGCGCATCTTTCAGCGGCGAGGGTCGTGAATGGATCCGGCACTATTCAAGCAACAGGGGGCAGGCTGACCCTTCAGGCAGGGCAGGTTGATAACAGGGGTGGGCAGATTGCTGCCGCAGCAGATGTGCAGCTGCTGAGTGATCTGCTTTCCAACCAGGACGGGGTTATACAGGCTGGCGGCGATCTGTCTCTTGGCCGCCATGGGGCGCAGGTTGATAATGACCAGGGTGTTCTGCAGGCAAGCCAGAATCTTAATGTTACCGCCGCACGTTTGACCAACAGTAACGGGAAGATTCTGTCTCTTGGTGGTGATCTGACAGTTAATAATGCTACAGATAATTTTAGCCCAAGACTTGCAGATGAGCAGGTAACTGACCTTGATAACGGTAGTGGAAGTCTACAGGCTGCCGGTTCTGTAGCGTTGGGTCTTCTGAATTGGAAGGATGATGCCCGCTCTATTATAACGGCATCACAACATATTGCACTTTCAAGTGAATCTCCGTTGACGGTGAATGGCCTGCTGATGGGAGGGCAGGGTATAAATCTGCAGTCTTCCGGTCTGACTGTTGCTCCTGGTGGGCAGATCATTTCCGGTAACGGCTTGCTGGCTCTGGAGCTGGGTGGAAACGGTCTGGACAGTCATGGCACGATTGAAGCGCAGGGGCAGGATGCCCACCTGACGGTGCAGTCAGAAGGCAACATCGTAAATCATGGGACCTTGCTGTCAACGGGGAGCATGGGGCTGACTGGTCAGAGGCAGCTGGTTAATGGTGGTACGGTGGGCGCACTGGATGGTGACCTGACTATTCAGGCGCAGAGCCTGATGAATCAGGGGAAAATTGCGTCTTCCGGCTGGCTGAACAGTGCCTTTGCAGGGGATGTGCATAATGCTGGCCAGATGTATGGCCAGAGGGGCCAGTTTCTGTCTGGGGCTGGCATTGATAACCAGAGGGGTGAGATTAGTTCTCGGGGTGACCTGACCATACAGGGGCAGTCCCTTGCGAATAATGCTGGGCGTATTCTGTCTGATGCCGGGACTGTGACAGCGCAGCTTGCTGATGCTGTCAGCAATCATGGGGGTCTTATACAGGGTCTGGGTAATATCAGTGTTACCGCAGCGTCTTTTGATAACAGTCAGCAGGGGACGGTCCTCAGCAGGCAGGGTGTAGCACAGCTTTCTACGGCTCGGCCGTTTAATAATCAGGGCGGAACGGTTCAGGGTGAGCAGGGTGTACAGCTGACAGCTTCGAGCCTTGATAACAGTCGGGGCGGCCTGATCAATGCGGTTTCAGGTGGCGTAAATATTACGGCTCCCGGTGGGAATGGTCTGGATGTTTTCCATAATGAGGGGGGGACCATACAGGCCAATGGTGACCTTCATCTTGCCGTGCAGCACCTGAGCAATGCGGACGGGAAAATTCTTCAGCAGTCTGAAACAGGTGTGCTGAGCCTTGATGGAGGGGCAGGGAAGCTTGTTGAAGTGGTCGCCGGGTCTGTGGGTACGATTCAGACTAAAGGAAGTCTGAGCCTTGCAGTGAATAGTCTGCATGGGGTCGGAGCTCTTATTGCGCCGCAGGACCTCAGTGTGACGACATACACGCCTGATGCTGATGCGTTCTTTCAGGCTGGTCGTGATGCTTTCATAACAATTCTGGGCGATTATCACACTGCAATTGGGGCCGGTGTTCTGGCCGGGCGCAATGCAACAGTGCAGGCGGCTTCCATCAGCAATGATGGAGCCCTGATGGCGAATGGTGGAACCCTGACCGTTCATTCTGACAGGGATATTTACAATACTGGCCTGCTGTATGGTGCAACAGGGCTGGCCATGACCCTGCCCGGTACGCTGACCAATCATAAGGGAGCCATTCTTACGGGGAATGGTTCCATACTGGTTCAGAACAATAATCAGGGAAATATTTCAGCATTCTTGAATCAGTCCGGTCTGGTGCGTGCTGATGGAGAACAGAGTGACATTTTCATAAAATCGCATGATATTGAGAATGTAATTCTGGGTAATATTAGGGTTGTTACACCATCAAAACCAAATCATGTGGTTTTTGATCATATGCAGGGGGGAGAACGATATGGAACGATTGATGTCCCTAAAGGTTTGTTAGATGAGCATGGTGAACAGGGAAAAGGTTATCTTGAGTTTTGGGCAAGTCACAAGGGGCAGAAGGCTAATAGAGGTTCCTATCAGGTTCAAATGACAGAGTCATATATTGAGATTGATGGTTCTGATAAGTCTTATGCGCCTCCTTTAATTTCTGCTGGTCATGATATACTATTATCTTCGGAAGGTAACATAATTAACAAAGCTGGACATGTAGCTGCTGGAAATAACCTGACATTACAGGGTACTAGTCTTGATAATTATGGATACAATATTACAAAGCAATATAGTATATATTATTGGGATAGAAGAGGGGCAAGAGTTAGTAGCGCTAATTCAACGGTGCCGATAAAGTCTTATTTCAATGGAGATGAGACCATCCCCTGGGGTAATATTATTATAATTCCAGGGTCGTACAGTGGATATATTAAAGCCGGTAATAATATAAATGGTGATATTAAGGGGGATATAAAAAACGTTGTCTATTATGGTGGGGCAGGAGGTAAGGGTCTACCGGACTTTGGTGGTTCTATTCCCGCTGGCTTGTCTGGAAGGTCTTCCACGAATGTAAAGGGGGCTGACGGAGTTAGTGGGAGTGCAGGTTCAGGAGGAGCATCAGGACTGAATCCTGCTGGCCGGCCATTGGTGGAACCCACACCAGTTGCATGGAATGACAACGTATCCCTTCCCGGTTTTAGCGGGACTACGGTGGCGGTTTCGTCCTCCAGCATACCGACTGCAGAGTGGAAACCGGCAGATCAGTCTTCACCCAACTCGACATTAACCAGCGGCGTTTCCGTCCCGACAGGCAAAGAAGGTTCCTTGTCAGCAGCCTCTGTGCATCAGGTAGAAGGCGGGGCCCTGACGGG
>NZ_JANIDY010000007.1:0-2500 GCF_026385525.1 Bombella pluederhausensis | reverse complement strand
GAAAGGTGAAAAGCACCCCGATAAGGGGAGTGAAAGAGACCTGAAACCAGGTGCCTACAAGCAGTCGGAGCCTCTTATGGGGTGACGGCGTACCTTTTGTATAATGGGTCAGCGAGTTTCTGTCCGTAGCAAGCTTAAGCCGATAGGTGTAGGCGTAGCGAAAGCGAGTCTGAATAGGGCGACTGAGTTACTGGTAGAAGACCCGAAACCGAGTGATCTAGCCATGGCCAGGCTGAAGGTGCGGTAACACGCACTGGAGGGCCGAACCCACGCCTGTTGAAAAAGTCGGGGATGAGCTGTGGCTAGGGGTGAAAGGCCAATCAAACTCGGAGATAGCTGGTTCTCCGCGAAATCTATTGAGGTAGATCGTCGTGTATTGCCCTCGGGGGTAGAGCACTGGATGGGCTAGGGGGGCCCAAAGCCTTACCACACCTAACCAAACTCCGAATACCGAGGAGTATGAGCACGGCAGACAGACAGTGGGTGCTAAGGTCCATTGTCGAGAGGGAAACAGCCCAGACCACCAGCTAAGGCCCCTAAATCGTGGCTAAGTGGGAAAGGATGTGGGGATTCCAAAACAACCAGGAGGTTGGCTTAGAAGCAGCCATCCTTTAAAGAAAGCGTAATAGCTCACTGGTCTAATAGAAACCCTGCGCCGAAAATGTAACGGGGCTCAAGCCACGTGCCGAAGCTGTGGGTGCATAGTTTACTATGCGCGGTAGCGGAGCGTTCTGTAAGCCTGCGAAGGAGACGGGGTGACCCTCTCTGGAGGTATCAGAAGTGCGAATGCTGACATGAGTAGCGACAAACAGTGCGAGAAACACTGTCGCCGAAAGTCCAAGGGTTCCTGCGCAAGGTTAATCCACGCAGGGTGAGCCGGCCCCTAAGGCGAGGGCGAAAGCCGTAGTCGATGGGAATTAGGTTAATAGTCCTAAGCCTGCTAGAAGTGACGAACGAGATATGTTGTCAGCTCTTAACGGATTGAGCTGGCTTTTGGACCGTTCCAGGAAATAGCTCTAGCATATAGACCGTACCCGAAACCGACACAGGTGGACTGGTAGAGTATACCAAGGCGCTTGAGAGAACGATGCTGAAGGAACTAGGCAAATTGCTCGTGTAACTTCGGAAGAAACGAGACCCGTTGGTGGGCAACCATCGGCGGGTGGCACAGACCAGGGGGTAGCGACTGTTTAGTAAAAACACAGGACTCTGCGAAATCGAAAGATGACGTATAGGGTCTGACGCCTGCCCGGTGCCGGAAGGTTAAGAGGAGATGTGCAAGCGTCGAATCGAAGCCCCGGTAAACGGCGGCCGTAACTATAACGGTCCTAAGGTAGCGAAATTCCTTGTCGGGTAAGTTCCGACCTGCACGAATGGCGTAACGACTTCCCCGCTGTCTCCAGCATCGGCTCAGCGAAATTGAATTCCCCGTGAAGATGCGGGGTACCCGCGGTCAGACGGAAAGACCCTATGAACCTTTACTGCAGCTTTACAGTGGTATCAGGAAAGTTTTGTGTAGGATAGGTGGGAGGCTTTGAAACCAGGGCGCCAGCTCCGGTGGAGCCATCCTTGAAATACCACCCTGAACTTTTCTGATATCTAACCGAGACCAGTTAGCCTGGTCCGGGACCCTGTATGGTGGGCAGTTTGACTGGGGCGGTCGCCTCCCAAAGAATAACGGAGGCGCGCGATGGTGGGCTCAGGCCGGTCGGAAACCGGCTGTCGAGTGCAATGGCATAAGCCCGCCTGACTGCGAGAGTGACAGCTCGAGCAGAGACGAAAGTCGGCCATAGTGATCCGGTGGTCCCGCGTGGATGGGCCATCGCTCAACGGATAAAAGGTACTCTAGGGATAACAGGCTGATCTCCCCCAAGAGTCCACATCGACGGGGAGGTTTGGCACCTCGATGTCGGCTCATCACATCCTGGGGCTGGAGCAGGTCCCAAGGGTTCGGCTGTTCGCCGATTAAAGTGGTACGTGAGCTGGGTTTAGAACGTCGTGAGACAGTTCGGTCCCTATCTGCCGTGGGTGTAAGAGACTTGAGAGGATTTGTCCCTAGTACGAGAGGACCGGGATGAACGAACCTCTGGTGCACCGGTTGTCGCGCCAGCGGCACAGCCGGGTAGCTAAGTTCGGAATGGATAACCGCTGAAAGCATCTAAGCGGGAAACCAGCCTCAAAACGAGGTCTCACAGGGCCGTCCAAGACCAGGACGTCGATAGGTCAGGTGTGAAAGCGTGGTAACATGTGTAGCTAACTGATCCTAATCGCCCATATCTCTCACACACCTAAACACATGCACAGTAGTCAGTCACACAAACCAAAAACACCAACCAACACCCCCAAACACCCAACAGGGTGAGCGGGAAGACCTGGTGGCTATGGCGGAGGATCCAAACCCGATCCCATCCCGAACTCGGCCGTTAAAGCCTCCAGCGCCTATGATACTGCTTCTTAAGAAGCGGAAAAGTCGGTCGCCGCCAGGTCCCCTCGCTCACCC
>NZ_JANIDY010000006.1 GCF_026385525.1 Bombella pluederhausensis | reverse complement strand
TCAGTCCACGCCATTCATGGCGTCTGGTGAGACACTGGCAGGTAGTGCTCCTATTCCTACAACGGGGGATAAGAGTTCCCTGTCAGTAGGGTCTGTGCATCAGAGGAATGAAACAGGACAGCTCTCTGGCTCCTCCACATCACTCACGACAGCGAATGGAGTGTTACCAGGTAACGTCTCTGCTCCTACAGAGAAGGTAGGACAGTTTGCGAGCCCGTCTACGCCATCTATGGCGCCTGGAAGAACAACGTTCGCATCAGGTCCTGTTTCAGGGAAAATGCCGAGCAGTGCCGTGCTTCATGTGCCGGCGACCAGCCTTCAGACGGTCATAGCGTCCATTCCGGCGGGTGGAACGCTCTTTGTGCCCAATCCGTCTCCATCGGTACATTATCTGCTGGAGACCAACCCACGTTATGCGACATTTGCGGGGCTTTACGGGTCGGATTACCTGCTGGGGCGTCTGGGCCATTCCATGGGGGATTACCGTTTCCTTGGGGATAGCGGGTTTGATACGCAGTATGTGCAGCAGCAGATCGTCTCGGCCACGGGGCAGACCTTCCTTGGTGGCAGCTATCAGACAGCCAATCAGCAGATGCAGACTCTGCTTGATAATGCGTCTCAGCAGTCTGATCAGCTCGGTCTGACCTTTGGGGCAGCGCTGACACCTGATGAACAGTCCAAGTTGACGGATAATATCGTCTGGTATGTTCCTGCGTCCGTGAATGGTCAGACGGTTCTGGTACCAAAACTGTATCTGGCTCCGGGTAAGGCCAAGCTTGCGAATGGTGGAGTCATTTCTGCAGGGAATGAGCTGTCGTTGCAGGGAGGAAGCATCAGCAATAGCGGGGCGATTTCCGCCGGGAATTCTCTGAGCCTCGTGGCCAGTCAGGGCGATCTGGTGAATGATGGCGGGAGCATATCAGGGGGAGATGTAACACTTGCCAGCCTTGCGGGCTCTATTGCGAATGACAGTCAGCTCAGGACAACCCGGATTGTCGGGGGAACACAGCAGGACCTTGGACAGCAGGGAACAATCACGGCAAGCGGTAATGCGCGTCTGAATGCTGCCAAGGATATCCTCTTTAAGGGGGCATCACTCAAGGCAGGTGGGGATGCTACGCTTGTGGCGGGGCAGGGCATTAGTCTGGATGCCCTTTCGGCTCGTGGCGCTGGGGGTGTGTCAAGGCGTCATTTCACGCAGACAGGCAGCTTTGTTCGTAATACTGGCTCCAGCGTCATGGGGGATGGGAACGTCACGCTGGCCGCTCTGGGAGGTGATATCAGCCTTGCGGGGTCTGGCGTGGTGGCCGGGAAAGATGCCTTCCTGCAGGCGAAGGGTAATCTGGCCCTGAAAGCTGTAACGGATGAGGACCATAGCTATAGTCGCATCGTCAAGAAGGGGTTCCTGAGCAAGAAAACCATTACGACCCGTAATGACAGCACGACAGAGATCGGCAGCCTTGTCGGGGCTAATGATAATGTCCTGATGAGCGCTGGCGGTGACCTTTCCGTGAAGGGAACTGTCAATGGTGGACAGAACACGACACTGACGGCTGGCGGCTCGCTGAGTATTGATGCTCTCCGTAATACGGATGCTTCTTATTATGAGAAGAAGAAAAGCGGCTTTTCCTTTCACATAGGGAGCCGGACCTCCATAGGGTACGGCAAGACCCATATTACGAATACGAGCGATGGCGTGAGCTGGACGGCCAGCACGGTAAGTGCTGGCAAGGGTGATTTGACCCTGCATGCCCAGACTCTGGCAAGCATTACGGGGTCGAACCTGAGTGCAGGGCACGATATCAGCCTTGATGCGTCTTCCGTTGCCTTCAAGGCCGTTGAGCAGACGCTGAAACAGACACAGGACAGGAAGCAGCTTTTTGCGGGTATTTCTGCCGGTTTGACGTCTGATTCTATTGTGGGGCAGGTTGAACAGTCGGCTCTTGCTGCCAGCAAGGCGCAGGGCAAGGGCAGCAGCCTTGTGACCCTCATGAATGGCGGTCAGGCCAGCTATATGCTGGCACAGGGTGCTGACAATCTGGCCCGTGTCAAAAGCCTTGATGCCATGAACATGCCGCTGATCGGGGTTGAGGCAAGTCTCGGCTTCAAGAAGACGGTCAGCCATTCTGCACAGGACCAGAGCGCGGTGCTGGGGAGCAGTGTCACGGCGGGGAACAGGCTTTCCATCGTGGCCCGTGGGGATCATCCGGATGTGGCGGATGATGGGTCAATCAGTGCCATAGCTGCCCATCTCTCTGCCAAAGATATGAGCCTTGATGCCCGGAAGGATATCAGCCTTCAGGCTGGTTGGGACAGGGCGAACAGTTATCTGACGCAGAAACAGACCAGTGCTTCCATTGGTGTCAAATATGAGCTTGGCGGGCCGCAGACAGGCTTCGGGATTACGGCTGGAGGCAGTCATCAGAGCCGGAAGCAGGAGAGCCATCAGTCCACGGCCGCCGATACGACTCTGACAGCCAGCAACAGCATCACGCTGCATTCTGGTGGCAGCACCGTGCTGCATGGGGCTGAGGTCACGGCTCCCCGGATTGATGTGAAGGCGGCCCAGCTTGAGATCACCAGTCCGCAGAACAGCTATGACTATCACAGTGTGACCCGTACGGCCGGTGGCAGCCTGTCGGTTCCGCTGAACAACCCGGCGGCCACGTCTGCCGGGGGGAGTTTCCAGCATCAGGTTCTGAAGGATCATTTTGTCTCCACCGGGAAGACGCTTTCCGGTCTTTATGCGGGTGATCAGGGGATCGGGATTGATGTCGCGGGCAATACGAGCCTGACGGCGGGTGTTATTTCCAGCACGGCATCCCGGGAGAAGAACCATTTCAACACGGGCAGCCTAACGGCGCAGAATCTTGAGAATGTATCACGCTGGCAGCTTGAGAGTGCCGGTTTTCAGGGGAGTTTTGGGGGAGCGGGACAGGGTGATGCCCATAGCTGGCTGGGGCAGGTTGGTCAGGGCATGGCAGCGAACTCGATGTCGCTGCTGGGCGGTGGTCGTGATCATAATGAGAGAACAGTCAGCCATTCTGCTGTCAGTGACAATATCACCATCAACACGACCAGCATTTCTGGTGATCTGAGCCGTGACGTTGCCCATGCGAATGGAGCGCTGATTAACAAGTTTGATGCGCAGAAGCTTCAGAACCAGATGCAGGCCAGCCAGCTGGGGACACAGCTGGTTGGGGAGATTGTCGGTACAGCCTTCCAGAAGGTGCAGGAGAGGAATGACAAGGCCCGAGCAGAGGCAGGGCTTCCTCCTGAGGAGGCTGGAGGTCTGTTTTCCAGAAGGGAAGTGGCCCGTGACATTCTGGAAGCTGGGGGCGCTGCGGGTATTGCGGCTCTGACAGGCGGCAATCCGGCTGCGGCTGGGGTAGGCACACTTGCCGGGAAGGTTACGGCAGCGGCCACCCGCCCGCTGGCTGAAGCTGTAGCCACGGGGCTGACAGGGAATAGTGACGGCACGCTGCATGACAGCATTGCCAACATGTTCAGCGGCATTACTGCGGCGGCTGGTGGAGCTGTCGGTGGACTGGTTGCGGGTAGGGGTGGTGCGTCAACCAATGCCCTGACCGGCGCTGCAGCGGCGGCGGCGATCGAGCAGTATAATGATCAGAGTCATCCCAAAGAAGAACATACAGTTGTTAAAGGGAAAAGAGAAAGTGTTGCCTATCTCGTAGCATCACTGGGGCTTAGCCTGGTTGGCATGGTGCCTATTCTTAATGAAGTGACATCTGTGGCTTCATTATATCTGGATACTGCTACGGGTCACTATTCTGAGTTGCCTCTGGACGCGGCAGGTTTGATCCCCATTGGGGGGGAAATTACGAGCTTGTTTAAAGCCCAGAAGGCGGCGGTTGCTCTCGCCCATGTAGTGATGATGTCCCGGGGGGAGGAACAGGCGGTCCATGCAGTTCATGCAGCGGAAGATGCAGCTACCCTTGGGGGGGATGGCACCAAGGTTTTTCAGGAAGGGCATGAGGTAGCGCAGGCGGGTCGAACAGCAGAGAATGCCGGGAAAGCCGAGAGAGAAGTAAGCCATGTTACTGAGGGTTTTGATGTAATCCCGGGTGGAATAAGACGTCCTGATGGGTATGAATTTGATGAAAAGACCAACATTGTCAAATATACCAAATGGTATGGGCAGGAAGGTCAGGTTGCCCGAAACTCATATGATGTAGGCCAATTGGGAGAGAATCTTCTCATAAAATATCTTGGTGAGAAAGGTACTGTACAAAAACATATGTGGACAAAAGAAGGCGAGCTTAGAAAAATAGATTTTTTTACTGTAGGAAGGGATGCTCATGAAGTGAAGGTGGGGAAGGCCAAGATGAGTGCTTTCCTCCGAGCGCAGATTGCCAAGGATGTGAAACTGATGAAGGAAGAGCAGGTCGAGAGCGTGACATGGCATTTCTACAGGAGTCCTCGTACTGGAAAGATAGGTGCATCCAATTCTGTGCTGCAACGCCTGAAGGATGCTGGTATCAAGGTTGTGTGGCATGATTTTTGAGGAGATGAACATGCAGTATTCGTACGATTATATTCCACTGTGTGGCGAATTTGAGCAGGCCGGTACGAAGGAGATGAAGGCGTTCAGGGAGTGGTTTTTATCCACTCTGGATGACCGGACGGAAGTTTTTGAGAGATATGTGCGGTCCTGTGAAGGGTTTGAGGGATGGAAAGCGGATTACAGTGTGTCCTCCCTGAAGGAGCTGGGACGCTGGATGTATGTTCAGTCTTCCCTGAATGGATTGTATTATGAAGATGGCAATGTTACACCTTTATTTGAAAAAACTGTTGTAAATACATCTGTTTATTTTGCTCTTGTTTTTTTGCATAACTATAAAAGTCTGAGATGGGAGTTTAATCTTACAAAAAAAAGTTATATTAGTTATGGGCAGCCCACTATTGCGTATTTTGGCAAGCATGTTCCACTGGAAACTTTGGGGATAACGACGGTTCTGTTTGTAAAGATGCGAAAAGGAAAAAAGAATGAGAATGGGCTTTACGACATGTTCAAATACTGGGAGGAACATATCGAGAAAATTCAAGGCTGTTGATGGTAATCAGTATAATCAAGGGGACAGTTTATATTTTTCTTCTAGAATAAGATAGATTTTTTTTAACCATATTGGTTAACGGGGATCAGTGATGGAATATTCCTACTCTTATGTGCCGAACGCAGATGAATTTGGGGCACTGGGGCGCAGGGAAATCACTGCGTTTCAGAAGTGGTTTTTATCCACTCTGGATGATCGTATGAACGTATTGAGAGAGCGGGTACGTTCTTTTCCGGTGTATGAAACGTGGGCAGGTGATTTTAGCCTTGATTCATTAGAGGAGTTGAGTGGTTGGTGTTGTGATCGAGCTATAGAGAGTTTTAAGCACAGTCATCGTGTTGTTCTGGACTCATTTGGGGTTTGGATGGAGATTAATGTTGGGACATATATTTCTCTTGTGCTCTTGCATAATAATGATGGTGTAAAATGGTTTTTTGATAAAACCAGAAAGAGCAGTATTGATTATGGGCAACCGACTGTAGGGCCATTTGAGGGGGCGTTTGGTGAAATATATCGTAATTTAATGCGAATGACTGGGGTGGCTATTTTAAGGATGATGGATGGTAGGTATGGTAGAGATGGACTTATTTTATGCTACGATATGTGTATTAATCCCGTACCATTCAAGGGTGCTGATTTGGAGTAAATAGATAATAATTGATGCTGCTTGGTGGTAGTGGGAAGATATGCAGTATTCGTATGACTATATTCCAGATTGTGACGAATTTGTACAAGCGGGGCCGAAGGTAATGAAGGCGTTCAGGGAGTGGTTTTTATCCACTCTGGATGACCGGACGGAAGTTTTTGAAGGCTATGTGCAGTCCTGTAAAGGGTTTGAGGGGTGGAAAGCGGATTACAGTGTGTCCTCTCTGAAGGAGCTGGGACGCTGGTTGTATGCCCAGTCTTCTCGGGAGGAATTGTATGATGAAAATGAAAAGATCACTAACTTATTTAGGAAGATTGTTGTAAATACATCTGTTTATTTTGCTCTTGTTTTTTTGCATAATTATAAGCGTTTGAGATGGGAGTTTAATCTTACAAAAAAAGTTATATTAGCTATGGGCAGCCTACTATTGCGTATTTTGGCAAGCATGTTCCGCTAGAAACTTTAAGGGTAACGACGGTTCTTTTTGGAAAAATGATCGATGGAGACAGGGATGAGAATGGACTTTACGATATGTTTAAATACTGGGAGGAGCGTATCGAGAAAATTTAAGGCTGTTGATGGTAATCAGTATAATCAAGGGGACAGTTTATATTTTTCTTCTAGAATAAGATAGATTTTTTTTTAACCATATTGGTTAACGGGGATCAGTGATGGAATATTCCTACTCTTATGTGCCGAACGCAGCTGAATTTGAGGCACTGGGGCGCAGGGAAATCACTGCGTTTCAGAAGTGGTTTTTATCCACGTTGGATGATCGTATGAACGTATTGAGAGAGCGGGTACGTTCTTTTCCGGGGTATGAAACGTGGGCGGGTGACTTTAGCCTTGATTCATTGGAAGAATTGAGTGGCTGGTGTTATGACCGAGCGATAGAAAGTTGTGAGCGTAGTCATCGTGTTATGTTGGACTCATTTGGGAAATGGATGGTAATTAATGTTGGAACATACATTTCTCTTGTTCTCTTAAATAATAATGATGGTGTAGAATGGTTTGTTAATAAAACTAGGAAGGGTAGTATTGATTATGGTCAGCCAACTGTAGGTCCGTTTGGTAAGTCTTATTTTAATTTGATGCGAATGACTGGAGTAGCTATTTTAAGAATGATGGATGGTAGTTTCGGTAAAGACGGCCTTATTTCATGCTACAATATGTGCATTAATCCCATCTCATTTGAGGATTTTCTTTTAAAAGAAAGAAAATGATTAATATTGATTGTAGTATTTTAAATTATATAAAAAATTTTGTCTTTGGAGATAAATTTTCAAAGAAATTTGTTTATTCTATTGGGTAGTTCATTTTTGTGTATTGGGGTAGTTTGTTTCGTTAGAAAATTTAGGGATAATGACTGCTTTTTTTAAGTATACGGAATATAAAAGAACATGAAGATGGGTTTTATGATGTGTTTAAATACTAGGGCGTATTGAGAAGGTTTGAGTTCTTATTAGAGATATAGGTATATTATTTCTTATATCACAATGATTACATGCTGATTGGCGTCAGGTTCCAGTAACTCTAGAATATGGCGAGCATTGTGGGTCAGGCTGTTCAGTCGGCTGTGGCTGCCAGTAAGGCCTAGGGCAAGGGTAGTAGCCTTGTGCTCCTCATGAATGGCTGTTAGGCCACTTACATGCTGGCACGGGGCGCTGACAATCTGGCCTGTGGGGATCATCCAGATGTGGCGGATGATGGGTCAATCAGCGCCATAGCCGCCCATCTTTCTGCCAAGGCTATGATCCTTGATGCCCGGAAGGATATTAGCCTTCAGGCTGGCTGGGACAGGGTGAACAGTTATCTGATGCAGAAACAGATCAGTACTTCCATTGGTGCCTAATATGAGCTTGGCGGGTCGCAGACAGGCTTCGGGATTACGGCTGGAGGCAGCCATCAGAGCCAGAAACAGGAGAGCCGTCAGGCCACGGCGGCCGATACGACCCTGACAGCCAGCAACAGCATCACGCTGCATCCTGGTGGCAGCAACGTGCGGCCCAGCTTGAGATCACCAGCCCGCAGAACAGCTATGATTATCATAGTGTGACCCGTACGGCCGGTGGCAGCCTGACGGCACAGAACCTTGAGAACATATCACGCTGGCAGCTTGAGAGTGCCGGTTTTCAGGGGAGTTTTGGGGGAGCGGGGCAGGGTGATGCCCATAGCTGGCTGGGGCAGGTTGGTCAGGGCATGGCGGCGAACTCGATGTCGCTGCTGGGCGGTGGCCGTGACCATAATGAGAGAACAGTCAGCCATTCCGCTGTCAGTGATAACATCACCATCAATACGACCAGTATTTCTGGTGATCTAAGCCGTGATGTTGCCCATGCGAATGGGGCGCTGGACAATAAGTTTGATGCGCAGAAGCTTCAGAACCAGATGCAGGCCAGCCAGCTGGGGACACAGCTGGTTGGGGAGGTCATGGGGCGTGTTTCAGACGAGCTCTTTAGTCATGGCGTACCAGGCTTTGATGAGCGTAGTGCCACGAATAACTGGGCCCGTGCCTTGCTGGAGGCCGGTGGCAATGCTGCCGTAGCCACCGGAACAGGGGGGAATGTTGGCGCTGCCGCAGCAAGTGTATTTGCCGGGACGATTGTGTCCGGGGCGACCCGTAACTGGGCGGACAGCATGGCTACGGCCCTGACCGGCCAGTCGAGTGGTGGATATGGCTCACAGGCGAAGCTGCATGACAGCCTGATGAACCTGTTGAGCAACGGCATTGCCAGTGCGGCGGGAGCTGTGGGCGGTCTGGTAGCTGGGCCGGGCAGTAGTACAGTTAATGTTCTGAACGGTGCCGCAGCAGCTTCGGCCATCCAGCAGTATAATCAGGCGCAAAAGAAAAGGGATGATTTTGAAGGAGATGCGGCAGTATTGACTGCTGAGCTTCAGAAAAAGAGCCCCAGTTATAGCCCCGGACAGGTTATAGAGGATAAGGACCTGCCAGCGGGCGCCAAAGCATGGAACAGTACACTGTCGGATGGAACGCCAGAGAGTACTATCGCCCTAGAAGGTGGTAATGGTGTACGATACGAGGCTGTTTCTAATGCAGAAGGGCATGTTCTGACAGATATGAATGGAGATACGGTCTTTCGCTCTCCAAATGGTCAGTATTTTGTTGTTAAGGATAAGTACTTTTATCTTCCAACTTTGAAGAATGTGAATTCGTATGATCTTTCTGGTGGTGCTTCTTTAGGGCAGCATGATGGTACGATTGAAGGACTATTGGATCCACAATACCATACGAATATTGGTAGAGCTGTTGATGAGCAGGTTAGTAACCTATTTCCGAAAGGTAGTTTTTATAACTATCCATTGGGAGGCGTTACAAAGGATGGTAAGGTCCTGTTGACAGTTGACTTATTAGAGGCTGCTAGAGGGAGTTCTTCTTATTCTATACTAAATAACCTTCCAAAAAATGCCGAAGTGCATTTTGGCGAGGGCGAATATTTCAGGACAAATCAGTATGGGCGTGTTGAGGAAATAACCTATATCCCAATTGACCAGAAAATGCCGCGTGATAACAGACAGAGACAAGTTGGACTTGAAGGTTTACCTGACGATGTGGGGGGACATATACAGGCTTGTAGCCTCGGGGGTACGTGTCATAGATTCAATCTGTTTCCGCAGAATAAGCAGTTTAATAATAGTGGGTATAGGATATGGGAGAATAGTCTTCGTAAGGCCTTGCAAAATGGTGATCGTGTAGGACCTGTGAAGGTACAGTTCGGACGGCCAGAGGGGCAGGAAAGTAATTCCAGACCTGAGGTTGTGCATGTTGAGTATACGGTTAATGGAAATGCTTATGATGAGGAGTGGAAAAATGAATCTAAAAAGTAGTCCAGATTTGGATAATTTTGTTGATATTGTAATAAAATCTTTAAAATCCTTTCTTTTAAATAATAGTTGTGATGCGGTTTGTTTGTTGTCGAATACTTATTTTGAAAATAACGAATGTATAGGAACGGGATTTTGTTTTGTTTATTTTGTAGACGGAGTTAAAAAATCAATAGGATTTAGGGATGTCTATGAAGGAGATATCTCCTCTTTAAGAAGGAAAGAACTTCCTATGATTAATAGTAAAATGCAGAGTATGGTAGGCAAATTTTGGGATTATATGGTTATTACAATATATAAAAATGGAAGATTATCTATAAGATTTTTTTATGACTCTCCTCCGGGAGGGCATATGCAACATGAATTTTCTATCTAAAAAGATAGTTTTTCTGGTATGTAATATTTTCGGGGAGGAGCTGACTATATGCTTTCTTTTATGAAACAGAGGGAAATTATGGATGCCCTCTACGGAGCGATGCTTTCTAGCATTGAGGGTGACTTCGATAAGGCGGAGTGCGAGTTCTCATACGAGACATCGGAGAGTGGGGGTTATTCTGTCGGGTCGAGTTTTCACTATGAGCTGGATGGAAAGATTTTTCATTGTCCGCTCACCGAGCAGGCTTTGGGACAGGTCTCTGTGGCTGTGCCGGCACTTCATAAGCTCATGCAGGAGTCTGGTCAGGGAAATTGGGACAAATTTACGATGACTTTTCCCAAGAACGGGTCTGTTTCTTTGAAGTTTCATAACGTCTAAGACAGGCAATCAGGGGGTAGGCGTTTCCAGTGGCAGAAACGCTGCTTCCAGATAACATGACGCCATGGCAGTCGGGCGGAAATGGTATAGGCGGGCGGGGCGTCCTACGGTGGAGCGGTCATAGGTGCCGGTTTCTTTCACAAGTTTCTGGTGCAGCACAAGGCGGCGGAAGTTGGGCTTGTGCATAAGGCGGCCAGATACTGTCTCCATGGCCTGCTGTAGCTGCAAGAGCGTGAAAGCCTTCGGGAGCAGTTCAAAAACGGCAGGGCTGTAGCGGATACGAGCCCGCAGGCGGGAAAGAGCCGTGGCCAGAAGGCGGCGGTTGTCACCGTCTGTAGCATCGTCCGCCGGGATGGAACGGGGTACAAGTCCAGACTCCCAGAGCAGTTCATACCGTTCCAGCACACGGGTATCATCCCATGGCAGTTCATACAGCCCAAAGGCTGGCGCAATGCGGCTCTGACGCTCCTCATGGCCGGAAGCCCATTGCTCAATTTTCGTGATGAACCGTGCCAGTTTTTGGTTTCCGCTCTCGCTGCGGCGGTCTTCCCATGGGAAATGATGATAAAGCGATCCATGGCAGGATCGAGGATGGTTGGAGCTGAGTGCCAGATAAGTAATATGAATATGCGGCGTCTGGCCCTGATTGGGGAAAGAGCTGAATGTGTAAAGCTGCTCCATATGGCCAATGGGGCAGTGTGTCAGCGTTTCTGCCCAATGGCAGAGACGCTTCTGCAAGGAATGATGACTTTCTTCAAAGGTTGGTGTGTTCTGGTCGTGGCGCAGCAGGGCAACATGAGGGGCATCATCCCCAAGGGTCATTAGAACGGTGATAAGGTCGGTTGGGCAGAGGCTTTTAAAGGTCATGGGCGGGACGGAGCCAGTTGATGAAGGCGGTCATAAAGTGTCTGCAGCCGTTCCGAAGAAAGACCCGGTGGGACGCCGTGATCCAGTGGAATGGTCACTGTCAGAGGATGGCTGGCGAGGGACAGCATACGGGGACTGTTCATCATGTCATCAAGCAGGGATTGTGTGCTGGGAGGGATATTATGCTGAAACCATGCACTTGTAAGGAAACCATGCAATGGGCCTTGCCAGTTGGTCAGACTGACGGAGATCATGCCGGAAAAAGCTGGAACATATAAGTCTCCACCAAGAGAAATATGTGGCGGAGGGGCTTCCTGTTCTGTCTGGGTTGATGGATGAATGGTTGCACTTAGCTCATGCACACGCAAACGTAGGGAAATGTCTGGCCATGCGGGGTTATTGTCGTTCTCATGGTCGGTTGGGTCAGGGTCCTTATGGAGCTGAGGAGGCATGGGAGAGGCAGCATAGGGCAAAAGAGCAAATTTGCTGCTGACATTCCGTATCCGAAAATTCTGTAGCCATGAGGATGGATAGCGTAGTTCCTCTGCTGTGAGGGCGGCAGAAAGGAGAGCTCTATTTTGCAAGGCCGGGTCCGGATGAGAGAGGGATTGCGGCGCAAAACGGATCATTCCAGCAATGTGAAGCAAGGTCAGCCTATAGGGGAGGCGGGATGATGCGAGTTCCAGCCCGGCAATGTGAAAATGGGCTCGGTACAGGGGTAGCGTCCCATGAGGGCATAGAGCCGTAGGCGGGCAGGGTATGCTGTCCCGGCTAATGCGCAGGCGGGTCTTGTTCATGTGTAGGGTCAGGCTTTTACCATGCCGGACCATGCGCAGAATGATGCCTTGCGGAAGCTGTAGAGGAAGTTCCTGTCGTGTTGTCAGGGCGAGTGCCCAGTCCAGCCAATTCCCTCCGAGCCTCAGGGTGGGTGTGGCTCCGGCGAGGTCCGCACCATTAAGATGTGTATGGAATGCTACACCGTATAGTGTTCTCCATGCGCCAAAGGGCCAGCCACTCGCTTGTGAGTTCTGAATGGAGAGGGTTGGCGTAGGGCCATCTGAAGGAAGGGATTGTGTTGCCAGATGTGCCAGCTGGCGGGAGAGTACGGTCTGTGTATGGAGGTAAGCCCCCCAGCTTCCCCCTATGAGGGCGATGAGAAGAAGGGTGAGGGCTAGAATGAAATGGCGGCGGGTTCTGGTCATGCTCCGGCACCCCCTCTGTAACGTAATGGACTATTCGTTATTTTGTCCCCAGCAGGTGTTTCTTGCCTTATACAGTAATCATGCCAATATATTAAAAAATAACTAACAAAGAAAAAGAGCATAACCCCTGCAAAACGCCTTATATTTCATATGGTTGTGGTTTCAGGTAGCAGAACGATCCTCCATTCTCTATCCCCTCATTACTCCATGAGGGGGAATGATTACTGAGAAACCGTCTTCACATCCACAGAGTTTTCCACAGGCTCATAGGGCAGGTCATGTTCTTTGCAGAGTGTCTGCCATGCGGCATCTATGGCCGGAATAAGTGCCCGTCCTTTCGTATCCGCAGCGAGGGGCTTACCAATAACGACCTTCAGAGTACCCGGATATTTACGCCAATGAGAATGAGGCCAGAACAGGCCGGAATTGGTCACAACGGGAATAATGGGAGCGGTAGCCTGTCGAGCCAGAGCAATAACCCCATTCTGCAATGGTACCCGTTCTCCGGGGCGGGTCCGTGTGCCTTGTGGAAAGATGATGATCTGCCGCCCAGCATTTTGCGCTTTAGCCACAGCATCCATCATGCCCCGCAATGCCTGAGAGCCGCCAGAGCGGTCTACGGGGATCATCCCACTAAGGATGAGCATGGGGCCTACGAACGGAATGGATGTCAGTTCCTTTTTGATGACATAGGCTGGAAGGGAAACGATGTTCATCCACACAAAGCCATCAAAGAAGGACTGATGCTGTGATGCAATCAGGGCAGGCCCATCCGGGAGATTGTCCTGCCCGCTTATAACGATGCGAACACCACAGAGCGTTTCCAACCCCCACAGGACAGCACGAGCCCAAAGCTTGGCATAGCCAAGCGCTGCATCCCGCCGGCTGAGCAGGCGGATGGGAAAGGCAAAGACCCCCATGATGAGGGTCAGAATCAGGAGATATAGATTGAACAGGCTGCCGCGGATCAGACTCATCATAATAGATGTCCATGGCGCAGAACCTGCATTCAGGGCAAGGGAAAAGATCAGGGCGGGTGGTAAATCAGGTCGGGGCTGTCTGTGAGGCTGTGGATGAAGGGGAGCGGAATCCTTCCTGCACATGCTCCCGCTGATGGGAAACAACAATGCGGAGTAGAGCACCAACCAGCTTGCCATACTGGCTGACCATCAGGATCAGCGTGTGTGGGTGGAAAGGTGTATTCATGGCTGGGGGTTGTACCCAGTAAGGTGTAAGGCGGAGCTGGGGCGCAATGTCGTGGAACTCCAGCAGAGAGCGGCGCATGTGATACCCTGCCGTAACGAGTATGAGGTGATGCAGTTTTTTCTGCTGGGCCCATTGGGCGGTTTCCCATGCATTGCCGATGGTGGTGGCTGCCTGATGGCCAAGGCTGATCTGCTTCGTCAGGTCAGGAGAGAGAGGCCCTGCATCAATGGCGGCCAGAATGTGGCTCAGCTCTGTATGAGGCGACACGCCGGAGATGAGAAGCAGCCTTTGGGGCTGTTGTTTCAGCAGGGTGATCCCGGCTTCAATGCGGTTTCGCCCTCCGGTAAGAGCCACGATCCCATCACAGTCAGCGGGAATGGCATGCAGGTCCGGGGAAGGGCGCAGGGCATCGGCACAGAAATAGATGAAACTGCCGAGCAGAACCCAGAGCATTATGGTCAGGCTGGCAGAAATGAAGGACCAGACATGAATGCCCGACCATTTCATGATGTTTTGCGTCCCTGAAGGCTACAGACCAGATGCACCATTCCCCAGCTAAGGACCGCAATAAGGAAGGGCAGAAGGCCAATCATGCCAAGAAACGGGCGGGGAAGAAACAGGTCAGGGATAAAAGCGGATGAAAGCCCCGTGAAAGGCGGCAGGCGCAGCAGGGGGCGCAGGGTGGAGACAAGGAGGGCTAGAGCAGGCAGAAGCAGGACCAACCCGGCAAGGCTGCCCAGAAAGGCGATAAGTGCCATGCGCCGCGCCAGAATATGATGCAGGGATGAAGGCCGCCCTCCTAGTTGGGGCAATAGGGCTTGCTGGCTGGCATTGGCTAATGCCGTGGTACGGGCCCCCAGATAGAGCAATGCCGGTATGAGCAGGGCTGCGGCAAATCCGGCAGCAAAGGCTCCATGACGGGCAGCTTCATGCAGGCTGGTCATCAGCGGGGCGAGTTTTGCCTGTTGCGGCGGCGGCGGAATGATGATGGCCTCTGGCGCATATTTATGGACGAACCCTGTCAGCGCTGAGACGTCTCCACGGTAATACAGAGTGATGAGTGTCGGAAGGGGGCCATTCCACGGGGCTGACCAGTTTGCCAGTATCTGAGCAACGTCATGGTCGGGCAGGCGGGTTACGCCTGTTCCGGGGAAGGTGGATGCCAGCGCCTGCGGCAGGGCTTTGGTCTGGCTTGTTTCATCGTTGTCTTCGGTGGTGGGAAGGGCGATGACGATATGGTCGTTTAGCTCGCCCTTCCAGTGTTGGATGGCAGTCTCAACTCCATAAGGGAGCGCCAGTGCCAGACCAATCAGCCATGTGGCGAAACAGAGCCCAAGGAGTAGCGGCCATGGTGAAGGCCAGCATGTGGCACGGGACAGGCGTTTCATGAGAAGAATCCTCTATCTTCAGGGGAGGGTGGAGACAGGGGGCTTCCAGCATGGAATGAAGGCATATCGTCCCCGGAGGGAGGATCAGGCTGCCAAGGCAGGGTAATGACCCGTCCTGCAAGAGGTGTGTCTGGGGGTGGGGGCACCTGTGTGGCCAGAAGGGCTGCGGCACCGTTTGTCACAAGGCTCTGTATGGTCGTCAGAAGCTGGTCCCGGAGGTCAGGGCAGAGGGTTAAGGCTGGTTCATCAACCAGAATGATGGAAGGCTGGGTGACGAGCGCCCTGGCGCAGGCTGCTTTCAGGCGTATGGTTTGGCTCAATGTGGCTGGGTATGACTGGGCATGCGCCCCCAGACCGAACCAGCGCAAGATTGATTCCGTTTCCCGCTGAATATCCGTCTTATGGAAGTGATTGAGCTCCAGCGGCAAGGCAATGTTATCCGCCAGTGTCAGGCGCTCCATGAAGATAGGAACAGCGTCCACATAGCTGATGCGCTGTTGGAGAAGCCGGCATGTCCGTTTTCTGATGCGTGGGCCGGCATCATAATTCATGATGGTCATGGCCCCGCCCAGACTGCGGCGGCGGAGGGCGATATGATCCAGAAGGGTCGTCTTGCCGGATTCCGCCGGGCCAGTCACCCAGAGGGTTTCACCACGTTCCACCTTCAGGGAAAGGGATTGTTTCCCTTCTGGCATGAGGGCGGGACTGGCGGGGAGGAGAAGCTGCTCCAGAATAATCATGGAAGGGCCGGGATAGGAGGTGTGTTTCAGAGTCTCCGGGCTAGCCATGCTGCTGCCGTGGAGGAGGCTGCGGCAATGGCCATGAGCAGCAGGCCATCTTTTATCAGCCCGTGCGGCGTTAGTATATGCCCGGCAATCACGAGCTGATCGGGGATGGTGTGGGAGATATGGCTGACAATGTCATGCGTCTGCTGGTCCTCTGTCAGAGAGCCCAGATTAGCCGTTGCCATGGTAATGAGATGAGGCAGAAGGGACCAGCCAGCGCCGAGAATGAGCAGGATCGGTGCAAAAAGCTCTGTCAGCTGGATGAGGAAACTGAACAGGAAATGCGCCAGAATCCAGAGAATATTGAGCAGGACGCGCCCTACAGCGATGGCTCCGCCCTGCCGGCGTGAATGGGTGCCCGAAAGTAGACGCTCACCCCGGCTAGGGGAAGAATGAGTGGATGAGGGCGATGTATCCATGAATATTCAAGACCTTCCTGTAAGACAACAATGCGTGCAATGACGTAAAGTGGAAGGGAGATGAAGGGCAGGGTGAAAACTTTTCCCGTTCTGTCTCCTTACTTCTGCACCTAGCTTCAAGAGAGGCGTAATGCAAATCTTACCCACGCTGGATGAAAAAGACGTTCATATTTTGCTGCTGGACCCGGCTGGAGATGACCATAGCCGGGTTTACGGTCTGCTGCGTAATGAGGGAATGGACGTTACCTGCCGGCAGGGTGGTGAAGCAATGCTGGAGGTACTGGAAGCCTGCTGCAGGGAAAAAAGGCGGGTGGATATGGTCATCTGTTGCACTCTCCAGCGGGGAATGAGCGCCGGGCAGTTTGTGCGCCGTGTCAGGGCGACTCCTGCCATGCAGGACGTGCCTGTACTGATGCTGACAGAAGATGTTTCCCCACGGGTTGAGATGGATGGGCTGGAGAGTGGTGCTGATGCCTATCTGTCCAGTTCGGCTCATTCTGATCTTTTGCTGTTGCGTATCCGTACGCTTCTGCATCTGGCGGAGGAAAAGCGGCATCGTAATCCGCAATGGCATGCACGGCGGGCCAGAGTGGTTATCGTCCGGGCACCGGAAGATGAGTCGGTCTTGGATTTCTGGAATGACCCAAGTTTTTCCGCTTGCGGCAATGTCTCTGATGGAATGGAGGAAGTTGGTCTCGGGGAATTGCTCTGGCGGGATGGGCATACCGTGACCACCGTTACACGCTCCAGCGATCTGCTGAATGGAGGCTGGCTGACAGACCCGGATGGGCCGGACTGCATCGTGTTGGAGGATATGCAGGATAACGAGGCAGACCTCTCTTTTTGTCGTCTGTTGGACCAGCGCCGTCATGCCTTGCGGGCGCAGGGGGGGATTCCCTTTCGGATTCTGGGTATCGTGCCAGCGGAGCGGTTCCGTGGTGAGTCCTGTGTCGTGTTTCTGGAGGCTGGGCTGGAGGACCTTGTCCCCAGTGATATGACGCCGGTCGTGTTGGCGTTGCGTATCCGGGCGATGGTGCGGCGGCGGCGGGAGAATGAGGCCTTCCGCCAGCGTGAGATGGAAAGGCAACAGTCAGCTCTGGCGCTGGAGGCTGCACAGGCACAGGCGTCGCTGGCAGAAGCGTTGGCCCATGCGAACCGTGAGCTGGCCCAGATGAATGACGAGCTGATGCAGACACAGGCCAGACTGGTGCAGACGGCCAAGATGGCTTCTCTGGGGGAGCTGGTGGCCGGTATTGCGCATGAGATCAATAATCCGCTGGCCTTTACGCTGGGCCACGCCGATACGGTGGAGCGGTGCCTGCTATGGGCGCAGCGCATCATTCCGGGCAAGGCGGAGCGGGCCCGGATTGGACAGGCAACAGCCCGGCTTGATGCTATGAAGACGGGGCTGGGCCGGATACGGGACCTTGTCGTGCGTCTGCGCCGTTTCTCCCGGCTGGAAGAAGGCCAATGGTGTATGGTGAATGCTGGCGAGGCCATAGAGGCCGGTCTGGCACTGGTTCGCCACAGGCTGGGAAAAGAAATTACAGTGGAGTGCTGCCTTGATGCTCCATTAGGGCTGATCTGTCAGGAAACGCTGTTTCATCAGGCAGTTATGAATCTCATCGCCAATGCGGCGGATGCGTTGAATGATGCCCGGCAGGAAGGGAAGCTTCATCACAAAGGGCTGATACGGATTACAACACGCCTTTATGATGGTATCTATGAAATTAGGGTCAGTGATAACGGGCCTGGTATCGACTCAGCGGTTCGTCCTTGGATTTTTGATCCTTTCTTTACCACCAAGGCACAGGGGCAGGGGACGGGGCTGGGCCTGTCCATCGTTCATGGAATCGTTCAGGCTCATGGTGGGACGATTGATGTCATGGATACGCCAGATGCGGGAGACGCCTGTCCGTCAGAAGGACATGAAGGGGCCGCCGGGCGTGGTGCACATTTTGTGATTCGCCTTCCTGTTCATGAGACGGCAGAAGGATGGGCTGTACGAGAGCCAGAACGGCGCAGGGCACAGGAGGAAATAAAACTGCATGAACGAGCCTTACACTATAAAGGCCAGACCTTGCGTTCTTCTGCTGGATGACGAAGAGGAAATACTCGTTGCTCTTGGTGATCTGCTGGAAGAAAGCTGCACGCTGCTGAAGGCAACGGACCCCCATGAGGCCCTTGCCCTGCTGGCAGAGCATCCGGAGATTTCGGTCATTATTTCAGACCAGCGGATGCCCGGAATGACAGGCGACCAGTTTCTTGGTCGTGCCTGTTCCTGTTCCGATGCTCGTGCCATCCTGTTGACAGGCTATGCGGATCTGGACGCCGTGGTAGAAGCTCTCAACCACGGGAAGATTGTGGCCTATGTGCATAAACCGTGGGAAGCCGATCATGTATTCAGCCTCGTGCATGAGGCTCATAGAACATGGCAGGCTCAGCGGGCTCTAAAGGTTGAGCAGGCCCTTCTGCGTGGTTTGATGGAAGGATTGCCCTTTGGGCTGGTCTTCTCAGATGCGCAGGGGCGGTGCATTCGCAGTAATCGTGACTGTGACAGTCAGCTGGAGCAGGACCACTATGAACCCAGCCTTCAGCCAGTCATCGAGAGGATGCGTAAGCAGGTCTGGCGGGATGGGCAAGCTGAGGAGCTGTTGGAGGTCTGCACGAAGGACGGCAAGAGCATATGGCACGAGATTTTCCGCATGGCACTGAAATGGCCGGAGGGTGCCTCTTTTGCCGAGGCATGGCAGGTCAGTGTGGACAGGGACGTGACCCATCGGGTGATGATGGAAAATAGGCTGAACCGGGGAGAACGGTTGGAAGCCTTAGGCCGTCTGGCAGGCGGTGTGGCCCATGACTTCAATAATCTTCTCACCATATTGGGCGGGTGTCTGGATACGCTGGCCGAGCTGGATATCCATAGCGAGACCGTTCAGGACATCAAGCAGAAATGGCTGAATCGGGCTCTTGATACTGTCATGCGGGGAGAGGTGCTGACCCGCCGGCTTCTTCAGTTTGGACGGGCTGGCAAGAGTGAGAGCATGACGGTGCGTCCGCTGGATATGAACCTGTTTTTGAAGGAACGGGCCTGTCTGTTCCGGCAAAGCTTTTACGGGGCAGTCCCGGCTATCCGTTTTGTGCTTGATATCTCAGCCGAGACTCTGCCGCCTGTTCTGACGTGCCCGGAACAGCTGGAAATGGCCCTGCTGAATCTCTGTGTGAATGCCCGTGACGCCATGCCGAATGGCGGTATCGTGACGCTTGCAGCTTATCGCATTTCTCACAGATTACCCGCTGCACCGTCAGAATGTGAGCAAGACCATGCCTTAGCACTGGAAGTACGGGATGAAGGCGAGGGGATGGACGAGGACGTTCAGCGCCATATTTTCGAACCCTTCTTCACCACCAAACAGGCTGGGAAAGGAACAGGGCTGGGATTAGCAGGCATATACAGCTTCATTCTGGCGCATCATGGTGATGTTGTTGTGGAGAGTGCTCCCGGACAGGGCACGACTATGAGACTTCTGCTCCCCATATTGCAGAGCTGACAGAGCACCCTGTTGAGGGAGTGGTTTTCATTCTGCCAGAGCCGGGTATGATGCGCTTTCAAGATGGACCAAGGAGAAGGGCTGAGATGTATGGCCGATAAGACATCCTGTTTTGTACAGCCGCAGGAAGATAATGCCGCACAGGCCATTGCAGCGATTGGTGACGAGCTTTCTCTGTTTGATGACTGGATGGAGCGTTATCAGTACATCATAGAGCTGGGGCGAAAGATTCCGGCTTTTCCGCAGGAATGGCAGAATGATGCCCATCGTGTGCCGGGGTGTCAGAGTCAGGTCTGGCTGGAGGCAGAAGAACGGGACGGACGCCTGTTTTTTGCCGGAGCATCTGATGCAGCTATTGTTCAGGGATTAGTGGCCCTGTTGCTGAGGGTCTATTCAGGCCGAACACGGGACGAGATTTTGGAGACAGAGCCGGTCTTCCTGCACGAGTTGGGTCTTGTAAAAGCTCTTTCGGCCAATCGTGGGAATGGGGTCGAGGCAATGGCAAAGGCCATTCGACAGTGTGCCGCAGGTTGAAAACTGTATCTGGTAAATGAAAGAAGGCCCTCCAGCGTGATGACTGGAGGGCCTTCTTTCATGACGGGTCTATGCCCTTAGAGACGAGTCACGGTGCCGGTGTTGCAGCCGGTGCCGGGGTACCGGGAGCAGGCATATCAGACTTCATCGGGTTGGTGCTGTCTTTTACAGTGTCAGGGGCTGTTGTGGTAGCTTCAGCGGCTGGCTTGCTGTCCTTGTCTTTGCTGGCGCATTTGGTGAATTTGCCCTTCTGGTCCCGGCAGGGCTTGGCTTTCTGCTTCTCGCATTTTGTGAACTGCCCTTTTTCATTACGGCAGTGATGGGCCTTGCTGTGAGCGGCAAAAGCTGCCTGACTGGTCAGGGCGCTGGCGATAAGAGCAAATGCGGCCATGCGGCGGAACATCATGAGACTTTTCCTTCTGTCAGAACGGTAGGCGACTAATCTGACTCCACCCTATACAGAACGCCAGCATGGCGATAGTGAAGTCTCCGTCATTTTTAATAATAATATATATTTATTACTGGATGTTGTGGTCTGGGTTTAATTATCCGTAAATACGGCCACAAAAAAGGGGAGGTCCATAAGGACGCTCCCCTCTTTTTATTTCATGATGAACTGGTCAGCTCATCATTTTTTGTCGCTTTCCTCCGGCAGGGCATAGGCGATCAGATAATCACCCATCTTGCTCATGAAGGAGCCATGCCCACCAGCATAGGTCACGATGTACTGGCGACCGTTGATGCTGTAGGTCATGGGGGAAGACTGTGCCCCAGCAGGGAGACGGTCTTTCCAGATGACATGGCCGGTCGTCATATCATAGGCACGGATGTAGTAGTCCTGCGTGGATGTCAGGAAGGCTACGTTGCCAGCTGTTGCCAGCGGCCCGCCAAGGCTCGGTACACCGATCTTGATAGGCGGCAGCTGGATCGGCAGGATGGAGCCGTGCAGGGAGTCCCGCAGGGTTCCGTTGCGATGCTGCCAGACGACCTTGTTGGTCCGCAGGTCAATCCCGGCGACAGCGCCCCACGGTGGCGTACGGCACGGTACGAACAGCCCGATCTTAGCCAGTAGCGGGTCCAGGAAGGGATGGAGGTTGACGGCGTAAGGGATGCCGTAATTCGGCTGGAGCCCTGTTTCGCCGCCGCTACCGCCCTTGCTGTTGGCATCAGGCCAGCGTGGGTTACCCGGTCCACGGGGAACCAGTGTGGAAACGAACGGAATGGAGATCGGGTTGGTGAAGGCAACCTGACGACGCGGGTCAACAGCCAGCCCACCCCATTCGAACATACCCAGATCGCCCGGGAAAACCAGCGTGCCCTGTGTTGAAGGCGGCGTATAGGGGCCTTCATAGCGCAGGCTGTGGAAGTACACGCTACAGACCATCTGATCGAGGATCGTTGCCCCCCACATGTCACGGTCGGACAGCGGTGCTTTCGGGCGCAGGCTCAGATCAGAGTGAGGCTGTGTCGGGCTGGTATGGTCACCCGTAGCCGCACCACCCGGAACCGGAACTTCCGGTGCTGGGACAATCGGCTGGCCTGTACGGCGGTCCAGCACGAAGATGTCGCCGCTCTTGGTCGGGATATAGATGGCCGGAACCAGGCTGCCATCCTTCTGGGTGATGTCCACAAGGTTAGGCTGTGCGGAAGCATCCATGTCCCAGAGGTCATGATGGACTGTCTGGTAGAACCAGACGAGCTTACCCGTATCAGCGTTCAGTGCCACAACACCCGGCGGATAACGCTCGGCATCCTTGTCACGATAGCCACCCCACTGGTCAGGTGTACCGACACCCATGGGGATGTACACCATGTTCAGGTTCTTGTCGTAAGACGAGACAGACCAGGAGTTCGGGGAGTTGGGATGGAAATGCGGGTGTTCTTCACTCGGCATTTCGTTCGGGTCAGGGTTGGCGGCGTCAAATACCCAGACAAGCTTGCCTGTATAGACGTCATAGGCCCGTGTTGCCCCGGAAGGCTGATGGACAGACCCGTTATCCTTCACCGCACTATTGACGATAATCAGCTTGTCCGTAACGACCGGCGGTGATGTCGGTGCATATTCGCCGATTGTCGTATAGGGCTGATGGGAGAAACGCAGGTCCACCTGACCGTTATCGCCGAAGCCCTGGCAGGCCTTACCTGTCTGTGCATCGATCTCGACCATGCGGCCATCATTGACCATGGCGATGATGCGCTTGGCACAATCTGTTGTGGTGACAGGCTGGCCGCTGCTGTCAACGGCATTGGCAGGCATCGTATGGGCGCTGACGCCACGGCATGTCAGATGCTGGAAGCCAGGATTAACATTTACCTTGGGGTCGAACACCCATTTCGTTTTCCCGGTCACAGCATCAACGGCAAAGACCTTCTGATGCAGGGAGCAGAAATAGAGTGTGTTATCGAACTCAAGCGGTGTGGCTTCATTGGTGGCCTCACCCGGGTCACGGGACGGGTCTGGCAGGTCGCCAGTCCGCAGCACCCAAGCAACTTTCAGCTTGTTGACGTTATGGCTGTTGATCTGCTCCAGCGGGGACCAATGGTTGCCATCCTGTGTACGGGCGTAGGATGTCCAGTCACCGTCCGGCACATTGTCCGGGTTGGCCGGTGTGGCATTGACCTGCTCGGTCGGCAGGGATCCGCTGATGTCATAGGGGTCCATGAAGGCGGAGACCACAAGTGCCAGTGCACTGAGGACCACGCCTACACTCAGCGGGATGGTTGCCAGCTTGTTGGCAGCCAGCGGGCGGCGGATGAAGGGCAGCAGCAGCACAATGCCGATGATGATGACAACATCCAGCCGGGGCACGAGGCTCCAGAAGTTGAGGCCTACGACGCAGAGAGCCCAGATGAGGGTACCGAACAGCACGAGTGCATAGATCGCAAGGCCGATCGGTTTCCGTTTGTAAACGAAGAACGCGCTGAGCAAGATGCCCAGCCCGCTGATGAGATAATAGAGGGGGCCACCTTCGCTGATGGAGTAGATACCACCAGCAACCAGTAGCAGGCCGACAATCGCCATGAGGATGGCAACCAGCGGAACCCAGATTCCCCCTGTGCGGGAAGTGGAGGACATGAAGAAGCCTCAGTGTTGTTAAACTTGATCAATCATTTCAAGTATGCCCCAGCAGGGCAGACCTGCTACGGATGATGATCTTCTGTCTTTAAGCACAGGGAAGGGGTGAGGGGTCAAGCATATTGGGCCAATAATTCGGACCAGATAAGTGCTCCTGACATGATGATCACGCTTATGTGATATTTTTGCCGCGGCAATATGCCGGGTAGCATATGGCGTTATCCTGCGTTTTTTTCTTGAGGCACGGTTGCGTTACCCCTATAAGCGCCAGCAGGTTATGCACGCGCCCGGGCCGTATGATGTGGCATGCCCGGCCGTGCGGTCTCTTTTCCCTGTAAGGGGAGAGGGGACTTCAGAACTGAAGGAGATAAAAATGCCCAAATTGAAGACGAAGTCTTCGGTCAAGAAGCGGTTCAAGATCACCGCGACTGGCAAAGTGACCTGTGGTCCCGGCAACAAGCGCCATGGCCTGATTAACCGTCCGCAGAAGATGAAGCGCAGCAACCGCGGTCCGCAGACAATGACGGACATGGATGCTCGTACCGTCAAACAGTGGGCACCCTACGGGCTGTCATAAGGAGTTAAGAAACCATGGCACGTGTTAAACGGGGTACGACCACCCACGCCCGTCACAAGAAGGTCCTTGATCTCGCCAAAGGCTATCGCGGGCGTTCTTCCACAAACTACCGTATCGCTCTGGAGCGGGTCGAGAAGGCACTGCGTTATGCCTATCGTGACCGCCGCAACAAGAAGCGTGACTTCCGCTCCCTGTGGATCCAGCGTATCAGCGCCGCCGTGCGTGAGCATGGCCTGACCTACAGCCGTTTCATCAACGGTTTGAACAAGGCTGGGATCGAGATCGACCGTAAGGTTCTTGCTGCCATCGCTTATGATGATGCAGCAGCTTTTGCTGAGATCGTACGCAAGGCTCAGGCAGCCCTGTAAGAAGATCTCCCATCCTCTCCGGTTCGTTTCTGATGGACCGTGAGGGAAGGGACCGATGATTGGCGGGCTGTTCTGGTAACGGAGCAGCCCGTTTTTCTTTGAGGCTGCTTCAGGAACTTTTCGGACGTGGGAAAAGTTCCTGAAACAGGCTCATGAGATGATGGAAGACAGGCTATGGCCAATGACCTCGAAACTCTGAAAAATGAGACACTGGCGGCCCTGAAACAGGCCAGCACCCATAGCGAATGGGATGCTGTCCGTGTAGGGACGCTGGGGCGCTCAGGTAAGCTGACGGGTTTGCTTCGGCAGCTCGGTTCATTCTCGCATGAGGAACGCAAGGAACGGGGGCAGGCCCTCAACCGCCTGCGGGACGAGCTGACGGTGCTGATTGAGCAGCGTGGCAGGGAGATTGAGGAGCTGGCCCTCCAGCAGCGTCTGGCAGAGGAGACAGTGGATATTACCCAGCCGCCTGCCACGGCACCGGCTGGTCTCATCCATCCTGTCAGCCGGACGATTGAGGAAATCACAGCCATCTTCGGGGCCATGGATTTTCATGTGGCGGAAGGGCCGGATATTGAAAGCCAGTGGCATAACTTCTCCGCCCTGAACACGCCGGAGCATCACCCTGCCCGCACAGAGCAGGATACGTTCTATCTTCCGGCTGTTGGTGAGAGTGAGGAGTTGCGGGTGCTGCGGACGCAGACATCCGGTGTTCAGGTTCGGACCATGCTGGGCGAGAAACCGCCTATTCGCATCATCGCTCCGGGCCGGACCTATCGTGCCGATCATGATGCCACCCATTCGCCGATGTTCCATCAGTGTGAGGGGCTGGTCATCGAGAAGGGTATTACGCTGGGCCATCTGAAAGGGTGCCTGACGGAGTTCCTGCGGGCCTTCTTTAATCAGCCTGATCTGCCTGTCCGGTTCCGGGCGTCCTACTTCCCCTTCACTGAGCCTTCCATGGAAATTGACATCGGCTGGTCACGGGAAACTGGCGTGATCGGTGCCGGGGCTGATTGGCTGGAGGTTCTGGGGGCTGGCATGGTGCATTCCCGTGTGCTGAGCAATTGCGGGCTGGACCCGGCAGAATGGCAGGGCTTTGCCTTCGGTATGGGGATCGAGCGTCTGGCCATGCTGAAGAATGGCATCACGGACCTGCGGTCTTTCTACGAGAGTGATCTGCGCTGGCTGCGTCATTATGGTTTTTCATCACTGTCCCCGGCAACGCTGACGGAGGGTTTCTGATATGAAGTTTTCACTCTCATGGTTGCGGGATCATCTCGATTTCACGGCTTCTCTGGATGATATCTGCACCACACTGAACCGCATCGGCCTTGAGGTCGAAGGTGTGGATGATCCTACGGAGCGTCTGGCGGGTTTCCGCACGGCCAAGATTCTGGAGGCCACCCGCCATCCAGATGCAGACCGTCTTCAGCTTTGCCGTGTGTCTGCTGGCAAGGGCTTTGAAGAAGTTCAGGTCGTCTGCGGGGCACCGAATGCTCGCACGGGCCTGCATGTGATTTTTGCTCCGCCGGGTACATACATTCCCGGTAGCGACATGACGATCAAGCCGGGCAAGATTCGGGGTCAGACCAGCAATGGTATGCTCTGCTCCCTGCGGGAACTGGGGATCGGAGAGGAATCCAACGGCATTGCTGAATTGCCCGATGGCGCACCGCTTGGTGAGGATTATGTCCGCTATGCCAAGCTGGATGACCCTGTCATTGAGATTGCCATCACACCCAATCGTGGTGATGCGCTGAGTGTCCGGGGCATTGCCCGTGATCTCGCTGCTGCCGGTCTGGGCAAGTTGAAGCCGTGGCTGACGGAAACGGTGGAAGGGCAGGGTGAAAGCCCAATCCAGTGGGAGCTGAATCATCCGGCCTGTTCCTATGCCACTGGGCGTCTGATCCGTGGCGTGAAGAATGGTCCCAGCCCGGCATGGCTGAAGCGTCGTCTGGAGAGTGTTGGTCTGCGCTCACAGTCGGCTCTGGTGGATGTTACCAATTACCTGATGATGGATATTGGCCGTCCCCTGCATGTGTTCGATGCTACCCGTCTGACGGGAAACAGGCTGTCCCTGACATCCGGCACAGGAGAGCATTTCAAGGCACTGGACGGGCAGGAGCTTGTTCTGGGTGCGGATGATCTCGTCATTGCAGATGACGCTGGTGTGCAGTCTCTGGCGGGCATCATTGGCGGTGAGGCGAGCGCCGTTACGGATGAAACGGTGGATGTCTTCGTGGAATCCGCTCTGTTTGACCCGGTGCGTATTGCGCTGACAGGGCGCCGTCTTGGTGTGCAGACAGATGCCCGTTATCGCTTTGAACGTGGTGTGGACCCGGCCCTTGTCCGCTCCGGTCTGGAGGCTGCTACGGCTCTGATCGTGGAGCTGTGTGGTGGTACACCCAGTGACGTGACCGAGGCTGGTGCAGAACCGGCATGGCAGAGAACAGCCAGTCTGCGTTTCGAGCGTCTTGCTACGCTTGGGGGGCTGGAGATCGAAGCCGATAAGGCTGTGGAGATTCTGGAGGCTCTGGGCTTTGAGGTGCAGGAGCGTGCGGCCGATAAGGCTGTGTTTTCCGTGCCATCATGGCGGAATGATGTAGCGGCTGGTCATGGTCTGGCGCAGGCGGAAACGCTGGATGCTGCCACTGCCGAACGGGCCGCTGCGCATGTGGATGCCATGGAGGCCGAGGCCGATCTGGTAGAAGAAGTGCTGCGTATCCGTGGGTTGGATGAGGTGCCGGCGGTATCATTGCCTCGGGCTCATATGGTTCCGGCTCCGGCCGTGACGGCACAGCAGGCCAGAGCGGCTCTGTTGCGGCGCCTGTGCGCCGGTCGTGGCCTGATGGAGACGGTGGGTTTCTCTTTCGTCTCCGATCAGGATGTGGCCCTGTTTGAAGAAGGGCGGGAGCAGGATCGCCTGCTGAACCCGATCGCTACGGACCTGAATCAGCTTCGTCCGACACCGGTCATCAATCTGCTGCGGGCGTTGGGGCGTAATCTGGCCCATGGTCAGGGCTTTGCCGGTGATGCGTCTTTCTTTGAGCTCGGTCCCTGTTTTGGGCAGCAGGGCACCCGTCTAGTGCTTGCCGGTGTGCGTGGTGGCGTCAGCGCCCGTGCGCCCGGTCAGTCTGCGGCTGAACCGTCATGGATGGATGCCAAGGAAGACCTGATGGCCGCCCTCACGGCTCTGGGTGTGGCGGAAGCCTCGCTGAGCAGCACACCAGATGCGCCAGGTTATTATCATCCGGGCCGGTCTGGTGTTGTGAGACAGGGGCCGAAACTGGTTCTGGGTCATTTTGGTGAGCTGCACCCTCGTGTTGCCCGTCATTTCGGCCTGAGCGGTACAGTGGCGCTCTTTGAGGTAACGCTGGATAAGGTGCCTCTGCCTAAGGTGAAACGAAAAGTTGCCCCAACTCTGTCAGCTCTCCAGCCGGTGCGCCGTGACTTTGCCTTCCTCGCAGGGGAGGATGTGCACATTCAGGACGTTCTGAAAGCCGTGCGGATGGCAGACCGTAAGCTGATTACGGATGTGCGTCTCTTTGATATTTTCGAAGGGGGTTCAGTCCCGGCAGGACATCGCTCTCTGGGTGTGGAGGTCACGCTCCAGCCGCAGAAGGACAGCCTGACAGATGCTCAGCTTGACGCTCTGATGACGGCGGTGGAAGCTGCTGTTCAGAAAGCCACAGGGGCAACGCTCCGCCGTTGAACCTCCTGTAACTGAGAGACGAAGGGAACGGATATCATGGTGGATGCGGGTGCTCCTGTAGAAGGTGAAGTTCCCCTTCACCATCATGGCCGGGTGATCTGGATTCTCGCAGGTGAACCAAGCGGGGATAGCATCGGGGCACGCCTGATGCAGGCCCTGCACCGCATCGACCCGACACTGGTGTTTGCCGGTGTCGGAGGCGGGCGGATGGAAGCCAGAGGACTGCGGAGCCTTTTCCCGATGGAGGAGCTCACGGTCATGGGCTTCATGGAGGTGCTGCCCCGGGTGCGCCTCCTGTCCCAGAGGTTGCTGGAGGCAGAACAGGATATTGAGCTGCGCCGCCCGGATATTGTCATTACTATTGATAGCCCGGGTTTTTCTTTCCGTCTTCTAAAGCGTATTCGCAAGCTGAAGGTCCGGCGGCTGCATTATGTGGCCCCGCAGGTCTGGGCATGGCGGGAGAACCGGGTGAAGGGGTATCGGGACCTGTGGGACCGTCTGCTTTGTCTGTTCCCTTTTGAACCGGAATGGTTTGCTGGGCGTGGTTTTTCGGATGCGCATTTTGTGGGGCATCCTATTCTTCAGTCGGGTGTGGCACACGGGGATGCGGAGCGTTTCTATAAACGGCATGATCTTAGGCCGACTAGCCCCGTTTTGATCCTCATGCCGGGTAGTCGTTCTTCCGAGGTGCCGAAATTACTGCCCGTCTTTGAGAAAACTCTGACTATTCTTCATGAGCGTTTCCCGGATTTACAACCTGTCATTCCGGCTACGTCCGGCATGGCACCGCTCGTGAAGAAAATGGTGAAGCATTGGGCTGTTCATCCGTCCATTCTGACGGATACAGAGGATAAGCATGATGCTATCCGTGCCGCTGATTGTGCATTGACCAAATCAGGTACCTCCATTTTGGAGCTGGCTATCGGAAAGGTACCGATGGTCGTTACATATAAGGTCAATCCTGTATCGGCGCTTTTGGGGCGTCTGTTCCTGCGGTTGCCTTACGTGTCCATGATTAACATTCTGGCGGGGAGGGCGGTTGTGCCGGAGTTGATTCAGCATGACTGCACACCGCAGAAGCTGGCGGACGAGATCACGTCTCTCCTGACGGATGAGACAAAGCGCAGGGCCCAGCAGGAAGCCTTTGGGTCTGTGTTGGCCATGCTGGAGGCCCCGGAAGGTGACCTTCCGGCTGTATCGGCCGCCAAGCAGGTGCTGGACTTGATCGAGACACCCTTGTCTGAATTAAGGGCATCATGAAAAAAGGCCCGCTCCCATAAAGGGGGACGGGCCTTTTCTGTAAGGGGGCTCTCTCTTAGCGGAGGAAGCCAACCAGCTTTTCAGCTTCGGTCACGATGGGTTCGGAAACTGCACGGGCACGTTCGGCACCTTGACGCAGAACCTGCATGAGATGGGCCTTGTCATCCATCAGGCGGCGGGTCTCATCAGCAACCGGAGCGAGTGTCTCGACCAACAGGTCGGCCAGTGCCTGTTTGAAGGTACCAAAACCCTGCCCGGCAAACTGGGTTAGCACGTCTGCCAGTGTTTTGTTGGACATGGCGGCATAGATGGTCAGCAGGTTACGGGCCTCTGGGCGGCCTTCCAGCCCGGCTTCCTCGCTGGGGAGGGGCTCGGCATCCGTGCGGGCCTTGCGGATCTTCTGGGCGATCTCGTCAGCCGTGTCATTCAGGATGATGCGGCTCTGGGCGGATGGGTCGGACTTGGACATCTTTTTGCTGCCATCCCGCAGGCTCATAACACGGGCTGCATGAGGCGGAATGAGCGGCTCGATCTGCGGGAAGAATTCAATACCCATATCGTGGTTGAACTTCTGGGCGATGTCATTAGCGAGCTCAAGATGCTGCCGCTGGTCATCCCCGACAGGGACCCGTGTGGCGTGGAACGCCAGAATGTCCGCTGCCATCAGGTTGGGATAGACATACAGGCCAGCAGAATGGTTTTCCCGGTTCTTGCCTGCCTTGTCCTTGAACTGCGTCATGCGGTTCAGCCAGCCTAGACGGGAGACGCAGTTGAAGATCCAGCCAAGGCGGGCATGGGCACTGACGGCGGACTGATTGTACAGGCGTGTCGGGTCAATGCCAGAGGCTAGAAGGCAGGCGGTGGAAGCCAGTGTCTGTTCACGCAGGGCTTCCGGTGACCACGGCATGGTCAGGGAGTGCATGTCAACAAGGCAGAACAGGCAGTCATGGTCCTTCTGCAAGGTGACCCAGTTGCGGATCGCCCCAAGATAGTTACCAAGATGGGGAATGCCTGTTGGCTGAATGCCGGAAAAAACGCGCTGCATGAACATGATCCTGGCGGTAGGAAAAGACAAAACCGTCCCGCTCAAGGATGAGGGGACGGTGAGGTGCCCTGCTAATAGGGCAGAGAAAGCAGAGGAAGACCCTTACTGTATCGGGTTGTCATCCTCGACACCCAAAAGCTGAATCTTGAAGATCAGTGGGCTGTTAGGTGGAATGACCCCCATGGAGCGCTTGCCGTAGCCTAGCTTGGGCGGCACATAGAGCTCCCATGTATCGCCAACGCGCATCATGGGGAGCCCTTCCATCCAGCCTTCAATGACACCATCAAGAGGCATCTCCATATAGGCGGCCCCGGTGTGCATCTCTGATGAATCAAAGATACCACCGTCCGGCAGACGACCTTCATAGATGACCATCATCGTGGCACCCTTCTGCGGGTGAGCGCCATCTTTAGGACCGGACTTCAGCACTTTATAGGCCAGGCCGTCTGGCAGTTTGTGCACGCCCGGCTGTTTATAGACCTGATCCATGAACTGCTGGGGTGTCAGGTCCGGTTTCGGTTTGCCAGCGCAGCCTGTCAGGCCGAGCAGACCAGCCAGCGCACAAGCTGGCAGATAACGGAAGAAAGAACGCAGACAATGGGACATGGAGATGCCTCTTTGCAGACTGATGGGACGGGACAAACCCTGCCGTCTTATCCAGAGGAAGGACGGCAGGGGAGGACGCATAGGCTCAGGGTGTGCCGCCGCGGCGTCCCTTGTTGGCACCCAGCCGCAGGCGCAGGGCATTCAGGCGGATAAAGCCCTGAGCATCAACCTGGTTATAGGCGCCTTCGTCATCCTCAAAGGTCACGACACGGGCATCATACAGGCTGTCGGGGCTCTCACGGCCCACGCAGATGACATTGCCCTTATAGAGCTTAAGGCGGACACGACCATTCACATGCTGCTGGCTGCTGTCGATCAGAGCCTGAAGCATGTGACGTTCCGGGGAGAACCACAGACCGTTATAGATCAGCTCGGCATAGCGGGGCATGAGGCTGTCCTTGAGATGGGCAGCTTCACGGTCCAGCGTGATGGATTCCATGGAACGATGAGCCTGAAGCAGGATGGTCCCGCCCGGTGTTTCGTAAATCCCACGGGACTTCATGCCGACAAAGCGGTTCTCCACGATGTCGAGACGGCCAATGCCGTTGGCCTTGCCCAGCTCGTTGAGGCGGGCGAGTAGAGTGGCCGGAGACAGGGCTTCGCCATTGATGGCCACCGGGTCACCATGCTTGAAGTCGATGGTGATCTCGGTTGCCTTGTCCGGGGCAGCTTCCGGGGAGATGGTGCGCTGGAAGACGATCTCATCCGGCGGCAGTGAGGGGTCTTCCAGAATCTTCCCTTCGGAGGAAGAATGAAGCAGGTTGGCATCCACGGAGAAGGGGGCCTCACCACGCTTGTCCTTGGTGACGGGAATCTGGTTCTTCTCGGCAAAATCCAGCAGCTTGGTGCGAGAAGTCAGGTCCCATTCACGCCATGGGGCGATGACCTTCACATCCGGCTTCAGGGCGTAATAGGCTAGCTCGAAGCGGACCTGATCGTTTCCTTTACCTGTGGCACCATGCGCCACGGCATCAGCCCCGACAGCCTCGGCAATCTCAATCTGACGCTTGGAGATCAGCGGGCGAGCGATGGAGGTGCCCAGCAGATACTGGCCCTCATAGACCGTGTTGGCCCGGAACATCGGGAAGACATAGTCTTTGACGAAAGTTTCCCGCAGGTCCTCGACAAAGATTTCCTTCACGCCAAGGGATTCAGCCTTGCGGCGCGCGGGCTCCAGCTCCTCACCCTGACCGAGGTCAGCCGTGAAGGTGACGACCTCGCAGCCATAATGCTCCTGAAGCCAGCGGAGAATGACGGACGTATCCAGCCCACCGGAATAGGCCAGAACGACTTTCTTGATGCCTGAGGCTTTGCTCATGATTGCTCCCTGTCCTCTGCTGAAAAACAGAACCAGATGTCGTTAAGTTATTATGGTCTTGTAACAGTTGTCAGGCCATTGGGCCAGAGGCCCATACCCGCAGAGGCGGGCTTATGCCTCGTTTTTGCGGGATTCAGCCTGCCGTTTCCGTTCACTTTGCGTCTTGAGCTGTCCACAAGCGGCGAGAATGTCTTTGCCCCGGGGCATCCGGATGGGGGCTGCATAACCAGCATCCATGATAATCTGGGCAAAGCTGGCCAGTCGTTCCCGTGTGGAGGGGCGGAAGTCTGATCCCGGCCATGGGTTGAAGGGAATGAGATTGACCTTGGCAGGTAGACCACGGATCAGCCGTACCAGCTCTCTGGCCTCGGCATCGCTGTCATTCACATCCCGTATCATGATGTATTCAAAGGTGATGCGGCGGGAATTGGAGGCTGCGGGATAGCGGTGGCAGGCGGCCATCAGTTCTTCAATCGGGTATTTCCGGTTCAGCGGGACAAGCTGGTCCCGCAGGTCATTGCGGACAGCATGGAGGGAAATGGCCAGATTGATCCCCAGCTCGTCCCCACAGCGGTCCATCATGGGCACAACGCCAGAAGTGGAGAGTGTGATGCGGCGGCGGGAGAGGGCAATGCCTTCGCCATCCATGATGATCTTCATGGCCTTGGCGACATTCTCGTAATTATAGAGCGGCTCCCCCATGCCCATCAGCACGATGGTGGAGAGTAGGCGGGGCGTGTCTCCCTTGGGGCTGGGCCATTCGCCATAGCTGTCCCGTGCGGCCATGAACTGCCCGACAATTTCGGCAGCACCCAGATTGCGGACGAGCTTCTGCGTGCCCGTATGGCAGAAGGTGCAGGATAGAGTGCAGCCGACCTGAGAGGAAATGCAGACAGCGCCACGGTCTTCCCGCCTGTCCGGGATATAGACGGTTTCTGCCTCCTGCCCGTCCCGGAAGCGAAAGAGAAATTTGCGTGTGTCGTCTTTGGAGGTCTGCTGTGTTGTCAGGCTGGGGCGCCCGACAATGAAATGTTGCTCCAGTTTAGCCTGTAATGGCTTGGCGATGGTGGACATGCGGGAGAAGTCCGTCACGCCCTGATGATATATCCAGTGCCAGAGCTGCTTGGCCCGGAAGGGCTTCTCGCCAATTTCAGTCAGGACCTCAGCCAGCTCCTCCCGGGACAGGCCAACCAGCTCACGCCGGCCATCTTCCGTGACAGGTGTGGGCGGAGCAAAAAGGGCTGACTTGGCTTCGATGCGTTTGCGCTCGCTCTCATTGAGGGCATTTACGGCATCGGAGGAAATGGGGGAGGAAGAAGGCATCGGATGTGTCATGAGGCGGCTATAGCATGGGAACCCGTCAGCGGGTCAGAAAAGTGATGAGAAAGGCAGGAACGCTTAAAGAGCGTCCTTGCGGGCGGCAATAAGGAACTCTTTATTGCCTTCTGGTCCAGTGATTGGGCTGGGAACAAGGCCTAGAATGGTCCAGCCGGGGAGGGCGGCAAACCAGTCCGTGATGTCCTGACAGACACGTTCATGCACGGCAGGATCACGCACGACCCCTTTGGGGCCAATATCGGCCCGGCCTGCCTCGAACTGAGGCTTGATGAGGGCCACGGCCCATGCCCTTTCCTTTGCCATGCCAAGGGCCGGAGCCAGCACGGTTTTCAGGCTGATGAAACTGGCATCGCAGACGACAATATCCGGTGCTTCGGGAACGTGCTCTGCATTCAGATGGCGGGCATTTGTTTTTTCCAGCACCACGACACGTTCATCAGATCGTATCTTCCATGCGAGCTGACCATGCCCGACATCCACGGCGTAAACTTTTGCGGCGCCGTTCTGGAGCAGGACGTCAGTAAAGCCTCCCGTGGAGGCCCCGACATCCACGGCGATTTTCCCTTCTGGGGAGAGCGGGAAATGTTCCAGCGCATGAGCCAGCTTCAGCCCGCCACGGGAAACCCACGGATGGTCCTGCCCTTTCAGGGTCAGGGGCATGTCCTCGGCAAGCTGATCGCCTGCTTTTTTGACGGGCTTGTCACCATGTGGGCCAGCATAGACCAGCCCAGCCATGATGAGGGCCTGCGCCCGGCTGCGTGTTTCGACCAGCCCTCTTTCCACAAGGAGCTGGTCCGCACGGCGTTTTGCCATCAGGCCCCTGCCTTGCCATCAAGTGTCTTGCGGGCCAGATCAGCAATATGACGGGCGGTCAGGCCTGCTTCCTCATATTGGGCAGCGGGTGTGTTATGGTCGATCCATGTATCAGGCAGAGCCATGGGGCGGAAACGGACCTGATCGAGCAGGCCGGTTTCCGCCAGATGCTGCACGACCTGCGTGCTGAAGCCACCCGGGGCACCATCCTCAATAGTGATGAAGACCTTGTGCTGACGGGCGAGTGCCTCGATCAGGGCCCCGTCAACCGGCTTAGCAAAGCGGGCATCGGCCACGGTGACAGCAACGCCTTCTTTTGCCAGTGTCTCAGAGGCTTTCAGGGCTTCATGAAGACGGGGGCCAAGGGCAAGAATGGCAACGCCTTCTCCTTCGGAGGCACGCACGATGCGGCCCTTGCCGATTTCCAGAACCTCACCTTCTGCAGGGAGTGTCAGGCCCAGACCGGCCCCACGGGGATAGCGGACAGCAATCGGGCCACTATCATGGGCCCATGCCGTGGCCGTCATGTGAAGCAGTTCCACTTCATCAGAGGGAGCCATGACGGTCATGTTAGGCAGGCAACAGAGATAGTTGAGGTCGAAAGACCCGGCATGTGTTGCGCCATCGGCACCAACCAGCCCGGAACGGTCCACAGCGAAGCGGACGGGCAGATTCTGGAGTGCCACATCATGCATCACCTGATCGTAGGCACGCTGGAGGAATGTGGAGTAGATGGCGCAGAAGGGGCGCATTCCTTCACTGGCGATACCGGCGGCAAAGGTCACGGCGTGCTGCTCGGCAATGCCGACATCGAAGTAACGGTCAGGATGGCGCTGGGCCATTTTATCCAGCCCGGTGCCGGACGGCATAGCCGCCGTGATGGCAACGACCTTGTCATCCTGATTGGCCCGGTGAAGCAGCTCACGGGAGAAAACATCCGTATAGCTGGGAGGACCAGCCGGACCTTTCTTCTGTTCACCTGTTTCCACATCAAAGCGGGAAACGGCATGGTATTTGTCACCGGCTGCTTCGGCAGGCTTGTAGCCACGGCCTTTCTCGGTGATGACATGCAGCAGGACAGGCCCTTTATCCTCGGCATCCCGCAGGTTGCGGAGAATGGGAACAAGCTGGTTCATGTCATGCCCGTCAACAGGGCCGATATAGTAGAAGCCGAGTTCTTCAAACAGCGTGCCGCCGGTAATCATGCCACGGGCATATTCCTCGGCACGCTTGGCAGTCCGTTCGATGCGAGAGGGGAGGCGTTTAGCCAGTTTGCCAGCCATGTCCCGCAGCGTCAGGAAGCGGCGGGAGGACATCAGGCGGCTGAGATAGTTGGACATGGCCCCGACAGGCGGAGCAATGGACATCTCATTGTCATTCAGGATGACGATGAGCCGTTCTGCTCCCTTGCCACCCATGGCGCCCGCATTGTTCATGGCCTCATAGGCCATGCCAGCGGAGATGGATCCGTCTCCGATGACGGAAATGACGTTCCGTTCCCGGTAGGAGGGATGATCTTCCGCATAGAGGTGGTGGGCTACAGCCATGCCCAGACCAGCAGAGATGGAGGTGGAGGAGTGGGCAGCCCCGAATGGATCGTAGGGGCTTTCGGAACGGCGTGTAAAGCCGGATAGCCCGCCGGGCTGACGCAGCGTGCGGATCTGGTCACGCCGGCCTGTCAGAATTTTGTGTGGGTAGGCCTGATGGCCGACATCCCAGATCACCCGGTCATCCGGCGTGTTGAAGACGGCATGGAGAGCCACTGTCAGCTCGACAACACCGAGAGAGGCACCCAGATGCCCGCCCGTTGTGGACACGGCATTGATGGTCTCGGAGCGGAGTTCTTCCGCAAGGGTGGTGAGCTGCTCGATGGACAGGTTCTTCATGTCCGCCGGTACGGTGACACGGTCCAGCAGAGGATAGCGGCCCATGGTAGGGATGGAGGAAGACGTGCTCATGGACAATCAGTTCCTGCGTTCAACGAAATAATCAGCGAGAGCACGGAGTGTGTCCGCACGTGGACCGAAGGAAGACAGAGACTGGCGGGCCTGTTCGCTCAGGCGCAGTGCTTCCTTACGGGCTCCTTCAATACCGAGCAGGGAGACATAGTTGGACTTGCAGGCATCTTCATCCTTGCCGGCTGTCTTCCCCAGCTCCTCGGTGCTGGCTGTGGTGTCCAGAATATCATCGGCCACCTGAAAGGCAGTGCCGAGGTCAGCACCATAGCGGACGATGGCTTCACGCTGGGGATCACCCGCTTTGAGCCCGGCCAGAATGGCTCCAGCCTCTGCGGCATAACGGATGAGAGCACCTGTCTTCATGGCGTGGAGGCGCTTGACCTTTTCCAGCGGCAGGGCCTTGCCTTCGCCACGGATGTCAATGACCTGACCGCCGACCATACCGGCACTGCCTGAAGCACGGGCGAGGGCCAGAGCCAGCTCGGCACGGATGGCCGGGTCTTTGCTGGTGGCGTCCTCCAGCAGGACTTCAAAGGCGCTGGTCTGGAGAGCATCACCGGCGAGAATGGCGAAAGCCTCGTTGAATTTCTTGTGCGTGGAAGGCTGCCCCCGGCGGAGGTCGTCATCATCCATGGCGGGTAGATCATCATGGACGAGAGAATAAGCGTGGAGGAACTCGACCGAAGCTGCCACACGCAGGGCGGCCTCACGAGGTGCGCCGAACAGGGCGGCAATTTCCAGCACGAGGAAGCCACGCAGACGTTTGCCGCCATTCAGAGCCGCATAACGCATGGCTTCAATCAGCAGGGATTCATCACCCGGCACCATGGGCAGCAGAGCATCAATGCTGGCTTCAATGTCACGACAGGCCTGACGAAGTGCGTCCTTAAGAGGGAGGGCAGGACTGTCGGTCATCGGGAAGTCTCCTTGCGGATGGGGGCGGTCGGGAATGTGTGTGGGCAGTTATTCATCAGAATGGGATTTCATCGTCCAGAGCGGGGCCTGAAGCAGACCAGCCATCATCCTGCGGCGGGGGGGATGGCTGCTTTCTGGGCGCCGCTTTCCTGCGGGGAGCGGGGGCTGGGCGCTTCTGGTCATCGAGAGCTTCCTCGGAGAGAGAGCCATCAGCCTTCTGGACGATGGCCTTTACCCGCATTTCCGCTTCACCCAGCTTTTCTTCACAGTGGCGGCGCAGGGCGGCCCCCCGTTCGTAAGCGGAGATGGCATCTTCCAGCTTCATCTGGCCGCTTTCCAGCCCGCGCACGATCTGCTCAAGCTCGGCCAGTGCGCTCTCAAAGGAAAGCTGATGCAGCGGTGCGGTCTGTGTCGTATGAGACGTCATAGGGTCGGGCATGAACTATCCAAGCCGGGGTTCAGATCATGAAACTTATAGGCCATTACAGGGATACAGAGATTTTTTCCACCCCTCATCCTGTCCAGCAGGCAAGATCACGAGGCTTTTGATCTTCCTGAAGACACTGACAACCATGCCGGATGAAGCACCTCTCTGGCGCTTCAGGGCTGGTGTGCTGGCTGTCAGTTTAAAGCTGGCCTTGTAGAATCATGTAACAGAGAAAAGTGATATCAAGCCCTATGATGATAGGGGTTATTTTATGAAAAGCCCGTCTGACTATCAGAATGGTTGTGTAGAGCAGCATTCCGCAGGCCAGAGCCAGCATGAAATTGCCGGTTACCACCGTGAGAAGAAGCATGCAGAGCGGTGGGAAGGCGTCATCCATGGTGCGGGGGAGATCGGTCAGGCTACCCAGCATGATGATGCCCACAAAAACCAGTATGGGCGCTGTGGCCAATGCAGGAATGGCCGTGATGAGAGGCCAGAGGCAACATGACACGGCAAAGAGCAGGGCAACGGTTAGAGCGCTGAGCCCCGTGCGTCCACCTGTCTCGGCACCCGTTAAGCTTTCCAGATAGGCAGAGACCGTGCATGTGCCCAGTAGGGCACCGAGTATGCTGGCTGCACCGTCTGCCGTGAAGGCACGGGGGTCAAGCTCCGGGTGCTCTTTCGTGCCGTGTAGCCCCGCTCTGCGGGTGACGGTCAGCATTGTGGCTGTGGCATCAAAGAAATCACTCAGCAGCATGTAAAGCGTGATGGGGAGTAGCAGCCCGATATGATGAAAGAAGTCCCCAAAGCTGAAAGGGGCGAGCATGTGTACCGGGTAATGGGGCCAGTCGATCAGACGGGCGGGTAGCTGGGTCAGGGGGTGGCCATCCGTGCCGGGTACGACAAGGCCTAGAAGGGTCAGGATGATGATGGTGATGAGCAGCCCTGCCGGAACCCGCAACAGCTGCAGAAGCAGGCATAGCAGGATGCCTGCCAGAGCCAGAATGACGGAAGGGTGGGAGAGGGGAGCAAAGCTCAGTCCATTGCTGGAGGGGACAGCGATCCCGGCAGTCACAAGACCGATCCGAGCGATAAAAGCGCCTATGGCGACTTGTATGCCCAGCACGATGCTGGGGGGAAAGCTCTGTATGATTTTCAATCTAAGGCGGGTCAGGGACAGCAGGGTGAAGCAGAGACCGCTGAACAGCACGACCGTGAAGGCGGTTGGCGGGCTGACATGCGCCTGCTGGACGATGACCTGAGTGAACAGGACATTGCTGCTCATGGCCGGAGCGAGGGCCAGCGGAAGGCGAGCCCAGAGCGCCATAAGGAGCGTCCCCGCTACGGCGCCAGCGATGGTTGTCATCACCATGTCATGCCGGGCCAGTCCTGCCCCGGCGAGAATGGCCGGATTGACCGCCATGATATAGGCCATCGATCCGAAAATAGTCAGTCCTGCAATAATCTCCCGTGGGATAGTCGAGTGGCGCTGACTGATCTGGAAAAACTGGTCAAGATGGGATCGGAACACAGCGTCATCTTTTCAGGAAGAACAGGCGGGGACTTCTAGCGTTTCCAGTGATGGAAAAGCTGGTGAAGCAGGGGGGTAAAGAGTGTGCGGGCGTCCTCTACGGGAAGCTGGGCATAGAGGGCCCCGATAACAGACGGTGACAGCCAGCTGCTACGTTTGATCGCCTCATGGAGTCCCGCTGCACCGAAGCCGTGCATTGTGAAGTGATGTAGAGCGCTCTCCATCGGGTCTGGCCGGGATGATTGCGGCGTGTCGATTGAAACCAACCGGAGAGGGCCTTCATCCGGCAGGGCCATTCCTGTGGGTTTAAGGGTCAGTTTGACTGTGTCCGTGCCTTCATCGTCCTCAAGATGGAGGGGGAGGCAGTCGAGTAAGGTTGTGAAATAGGTGGAATCCGCTGCGTAAGCGGGCAGATAAGGCAGGGGGGCTGGCTGTTCTGCATGGAGCCACGCACAGGAAGTCGGTTTGCTGTCTGTGTCGTTCAGTCTGATGAGGCAGAGCGGAGACAGGTTGTCATCAGTATGGACTGTTTCTGCCGGGCGGAATCCGATCGTGCGGCTGGTTTTGTCCAGAACGAGCTGGTCCTGCCCCCGGTGCAGATGGAACCGGCTGAACGTATGGTCTTTTGTAACAGGTGCGGGCGTGGCGGAAGGCGGTGTCACCTGTCCATTCTGTATGGCGTAACAGGCGCCTAGTATCAGCCCCTGTAAAAGATGGGCCCCTACATCCAGCGTTTGAGGTATGAGAGCCTGCCCTTTTTGAAAAAGCAGGTCATTTCGATCAAAATGGCGGCGTGTCTGGGGGGTATGGCTGCTGCTGGCAGCATCATGAAGGATGCGGGCTGAAGACCAGTCTGGCGGTGTGTCGATATGGGCGAACGGGTCCGGCGGTGTCTGCTGGCAGGCGGGCCGGAAGAAATCCCGTGTGATGCGATGTTCAGGGAGCTTTTCGCTGGCATGGGTCAGGAAAATGGCCCGTGGATGTGGTGTTTGCCCGTCCAGCGGGTGCTGGCTCCATGCGCCCAACCCCGTTATGCACCAGCTGACAGGAATATGAGTGGCCTGCAGGAAGGCCTCTGTACCCATACGCGTTTGCATTTCGGTAAAGAAGGCCGGGACGGAGCCGCTGGCGGGAGAAAAATATTCATCCACGGCCAGATGGATGACCCAGTCGAAATGCTGTCCTTCCTGACGGATCATCCGTGTCAACGCATCATGCTGGCGTTGCAGGCGGTCTGGTTCTCGCTGGTCGGTCGCCAAAAGGCGGATGTCATAATTCCGGGCCGCCTGTGCCAGAATGTCCTGACTGCCATCCGTTGAATGGTCGTCACAGACAAGCAGGGCCGAGAAGCCCGCCGCCACATGGTGGGCGATCCACCAGCCCAGCCTGTTGGCCTCATTGTGAATACAGAGAAGGGCGGCGGTCCGGATCATGGGGTCAGTCCATTTTCAGGGCAGCGAGGAAGGCGCTCTGCGGGATTTCGACCTTGCCGAATTGCCGCATACGTTTCTTACCTTCCTTCTGTTTTTCAAGGAGCTTGCGCTTACGGGAAATATCACCGCCATAGCATTTGGCCGTCACATCTTTGGAGAGTGCCCCCAGTGTTTCACGGGCGATCACTTTGGAGCCGATGGAAGCCTGAATGGCGATCTTGAAAAGCTGGCGGGGAATGAGGTCTTTCAGCTTGGCGCAGATGGCCCGGCCCCGTGTCTCGGCCACAGTGCGGTGGGCGATGAAGGCCAGCGCATCCACTGGCTCGTGATTGACGAGAATGGAGATACGGACCAGATCGCTCTCCTCGTAACCATCCATCTGGTACTCGAAGGAGGCATAGCCCCGTGTGAGGGATTTCAGACGGTCATAGAAATCGAACACCACTTCATTGAGGGGCAGGCGATAGACAACCATGGCCCGGTCGCCAACATAGGTCAGGTCGATCTGCACGCCACGGCGTTCGGTGCAGAGGGTGAGGACGGACCCCAGATATTCATCCCGCACGAGGATGGAAGCCTTGATCCACGGTTCTTCAATATAGTCGATCTTGCTGATCTCCGGCATGTCTGCCGGGTTGTGCAATTCTTCCATCTCGCCGTTGTTCATGTGCATTCTGTAAACAACGGATGGTGCTGTAGCGATGAGGTCCAGATTGAACTCACGAGACAGCCGCTCCTGAATGATTTCCAGATGCAGCAGCCCGAGGAACCCGCAGCGGAAACCGAAGCCAAGAGCCGCAGAGGTTTCGGCCTCAAAGTGGAAGGACGCATCATTCAGCCGCAGCTTGCCCAGACTGGTGCGCAGCTTGTCGAAATCATCCGCATCGACCGGAAAGAGGCCACACCAGACGACCGGCACGGACGGCTTGAAGCCGGGAAGGGCCTTTTCTGCCGGACGGTTGTCCAGTGTGATGGTATCACCGACATTACAGTCCGCTACGGTCTTGATAGCGGCATTGATATAGCCCATCTCGCCCGGACCAAGAGACTCAACCGGCTTCATCTTGGGCAGGAACACACCGACCTGATCGACATGATAGGTTGCGCCCGTCTGCATCATGCGGATTTTGTCGCCCCGTTTCAGGCGACCTTCTTTGATGCGGACCAGAATGATGACGCCGAGATAGCTGTCGTACCAGCTATCCACCAGCAGCCCCTGTAAGGGGGCTTCGGCATCGCCTTTCGGGGCAGGCAGGCGCTGGACGAGAGCCTCCAGAACGCCCTCAATATTCAGGCCCGTTTTGGCGCTGATCTCCACGGCATCATCTGCCGGGATGCCGACAACTTCTTCAATCTGGGCACGGACACGTTCCGGCTCGGCAGCGGGAAGGTCAATCTTGTTGAGAACAGGGACGATCTCATGATTGGCATCAATGGCCTGATAGACGTTTGCCAGTGTCTGTGCCTCGACACCCTGTGAGGCATCCACAACCAGCAGAGAGCCTTCGCAGGCGGCGAGGGAGCGGCTGACCTCATAGGCGAAGTCCACATGGCCGGGTGTGTCCATGAGGTTGAGCGTATAGACGTTGCCATCTTTAGCCGGGTAGGTCAGGCGGACGGTCTGAGCCTTGATGGTGATACCACGTTCCTGCTCCAGCTCCATGGAATCAAGAACCTGCCCTTTCATTTCACGGGCTGTCAGGGCACCGCAGGCTTCAATCAGCCGGTCTGCCAGAGTGGATTTACCGTGATCGATATGGGCGATGATGGAGAAATTGCGGATGAGGGAAAGCGGTGTGTCGGTCATGACGCCCTAATTAGGTGATTCGTGAAGGTCTGTCAGCAGAAAGGACGGTGGAGAGGGAACCCCACCGCCTGATGGGATCAACGGTCTGTCAGGCGGAACTCGATCCGCCGGTTGCGGGCCAGAGCTTCGGGGCTCGTGCCGTTATCCAGCGGCTGATAGCCGGAGAACGCCGTTGCGGCAATGTGGTGAGGGTCCACGCCACTGGCAATCAGGGTTTTGACGACCGTGATGGCACGGGCTGATGAAAGCTCCCAGTTGCTGGGATAAGCGGAGCGGATTGGCTGGCGGTCCGCATGGCCATCGACACGCAGAATCCACGGGACATCCTGTGGAATGGTGGCCGCCACTTCTCGGAAGGTACGGGCCAGTGTGTGAATCTGTTTCTGTCCCGTAGGGGTAAGGGTTGCGCTGCCACTGGGGAACAGGATTTCCGACTGGAAGACGAACCGATCGCCCACGATGGCAATGCCCGGCTGATTTTTGAGGATATCCCTCAATCTGCCGAAGAACTCGGAGCGGTAACGCTGGAGCTGGTTAACCTTGTCCGCCAGAGCGATGTTGAGCTTCTGGCCCAACTCGGCGATGCGGGCATCCTTGTCCATCTCGTTTTTCTTTTCCAGCTCCAGAGCGCTGGAAACCGCCTGAAGCTGACGTGTCAGCTCCGTGATCTGGGAGGAAAGGTCAGCAATATTACCAAGCTGAGCGCCTTCCACTTCTTTGGCATGGTTTTCGGCATCATCCAGCTTGTGCTGTTTTTCATCCAGCTGGGTCTGGAGGCTGGCCACCATGGCGCGCTGGTCTTGCTCGGCTTTGGCGAGTGTCTTCACTTTCGCCTCGCTGAGGGACAGCATCTCACTGAGATGGCTGAGCTCCTGCTTCAGGTTCTCAAGCGCATGTTCCCTCTGGCTGATGGTGGCAGACAGGAACTCCTGCCCCAGCACGAAGACGAGCAGCACGAAGGTGACCACCATCAGCAGGGAAGATAGGGCATCCACATAGCCGGGCCATGCGTTGATCGAACCGGAACGATGACGGCGGCGGGCCATGGTCAGCCCTCCTCATGCCGGGCAGAACGTGCAGGATTCTCGCCTTTGGCCAGCAGGACGATGTCATTGCGCAGGCCGAGCAGTTGCCGGTCCATGTCCTGAAGAAGCTGAGTAACGGCGGGGTCCTCGAAATGACGCTGGCTTACACTGTTACTGAGGGCCTTCATGGTCCGCAGTGTGGCGTGATTGCTTTCCTCAATCTGCTGGAGCGTGTCCTTGAGCGGTGAGAGGTCCAAAGCTGGCGCAGCATTGTGGTTATGGCGAAGCGCTTCGCTGATTTCCGCCAGCTTCTGGATGATGGCATCCTGTCCCTTCTGGAGGGCTGCATCCTGTCGCTGGGTGGTGGCCTCACGTGTGTGATGAAGGGCGGTGCTGATCTCGGTCAGCTTCTGGATGATGGTGGCTTGCCCGTCCCGCAAAGCCTTGTCCTGCTGCTGGGGAGACGCCTCACGGTGGTGAAGCAGGTTTTCGCTGATGCGGGTCAGCTTCTCAATGAGGGAGCCCTGACCTTCACGGGTAGCGTTTCCTGTCTGGGGTTGTCCGTGACGGAGAGAGTCGCTGATCTCCGTCAGCTTGCTGGCAATAACGGCCTGATCGTCACGAGGGGCGCTGAGGGGCTGTTGAGCCATGTCAGCACGGACTTTCTGGAGAGTTTCGTTCAGGTTGCGCAGGCCGACTGTGAGACGGTCTTTCTCATCCTCATCATTTTCCAGAATGCGGCGCAGAATGGTGATGTTCTGCTGAAGGAGAGCCACGTTTTCCGTTGTGAGGCGCATGAAATCCTGCACACGGGGGAGCCATGCCTCCAGAGCTGTGTTCTTGTCGTTCTGGGCATGGGGCGCTGTGGTGGCAGGCTGGTCAGTTTCGGTGTTGGGAGCATCAAGGAATGTCTGGTCAGCCAGCCATTCTTCAATTTCATTGGCAAAGCGGTTCTGGGCCTGCCCGGCTGTCAGGTCGAGGAAGCCAAGGATGAGCGACCCGGCCAGACCATACATGGAGGCAGAGAAGGCCGTGGACATGCCGCCAAGCGGTTTGACCAGCCCGGCCTTGATATGATCGAACATGGCAGAAAGGTCAGCCCCACCAGACGGCATGGCGCTGATGACATCCGCAACGGAGCGCACGGTCAGAATCAGGCCATAGAATGTCCCCAGCAGACCGAGGAAGACGAGAAGCTGCGTGATGTAGCGGGAAATTTCTCGCCCTTCATCCATCCGGGCCTCAAGACTTTCCAGCATGGCACGGGTTGTCTGGGTGGAGAAAGCGAGCTGGGGATTCTGGTCCCGCCGGGCACGCAGGACACGGGCCATAGGGGAGAGAAGACGGGGTGGTTCCGGCACCTTCAGTCCTGCCCGTGGCTGCCGCAGGATGTTGACCCAGTGGACTTCCGGGAAAAGGCGGGTCGTCAGATGGATATTCCAGATGATGCCCAGCAGGAGGATGGCAATAATGACCCCATCCAGCCCCGGATTCACCATGAAGGCATGGATCAGCACGCTCCGCAGGGCGAAAGCCAGCCCCAGAATGATCAGAAGAAAGACAATGATGCGGACAAGATAGCGTGTCGGGCGTGTCATGGCGCCGTGTTTCCTTTTTCAGAGTCGTCTGAAGGAGCAGGGTTGGCTTCGGGGAGGATGTCCAGCCGGTCCGCTGGTGCGGTGTCGGTGCTGTCGGGTCGCCCCTGAGCAATGGGATAGATTCGTGTTGTGGCTACACCGCTCTGCACCAGAAGGCTACGGACAGCCAGAGCCCGGGATAGTGATAGGCGGCGGGGCATGGATACGTCATTGCCCGGCAACGTGGCGTAGCTACGAAGAACAAGACGGGTCTCACTTTCGGGGGCCATGCCTGTGGCATAATGGCGGATGGCCTCGATCGTGGCGGCGTTCAGGGTGGTGCTGTTTGTATCGAACAGGACACGCAGGCCATTGGGCGGAAGCTGTTCAGTCCGGCTGTGGCTGTTTTTATCGGGCTGGACATCTGCTGCGGGGACAGGGGGGTGCAGCACGACCGGAAACTCTGGCGGCGTTATGGCGACCGGTTTGGGGGCTTCCGCCGGAATGCTGGGGACCCGTGTGTAGCCGGGGGGTGTAGGCGGTGTTGGGGGAGTGCTCTCATGCGGCGGCTGAGCAGCAACATGGCTGTGCTGGACAGACGGATGGGCCGCTTTCTGGGCGGGAGGAGCGCTGGGCAGGGCGTCCAGATTGGTGGACACCTGAGCCTGAACGGCTGGTGCAGCCGCAAGCCCTGCCAGAACAGGGGCAAAAAGCAGAGAGGAGAGGAAGGCCGACCGATTTTTCATGCCTGCATCCTATGCGGGGGAGCCGTATCCTGCAATCTTTATAGCGTAATCACGCCCGTGGATACGGCTCCCGACCCCGGCCTGTATAGTCAGGGAGGGATCAGTCCTGTGTGATGGCGTTGTGGACCAGTTCCCGTAGGGGAGCGTGGAAGTGCTGGTTACCAGCCACTACGTTCACGTCATCATCAAGGGCGCCGAGGTCACGGCCCTGATCGTCCGTGGCGTGACCACCGGCCTCACGCACCAGCAGCAGGCCAGCGGCGCAGTCCCATGGTTTCAGTCCCAGTTCCCAGTAGCCTTCATAGCGACCGGCGGCCAGCCATGCGAGGTCCAGAGCGGCGGCACCGCAGCGGCGGATGCCGGCTACCTTTGGCATCAGGCTACTCAGTACACGGCCAAAAGGCAGGCGGTGCTGAGCGGGAACCTTGGCGAAAGGAATGCCCGTAGCGAACACGGCTTCAGACAGCTTGCGCCGGGCAGACACACGGATGCGCCGCTCGTTCAGGAAGGCACCGACACCTTTCTCTGCCCAGAACATTTCATGAGAAGCCGGGTTATAGACAACGGCAGCCACCAGCTCGACATCCCCATTGGGATGACGGCGCTGGAGAGCAATGGAAATGGCCCAGTGGGGAATACCGTGCAGGAAGTTGGTCGTGCCGTCCAGCGGGTCCACGATCCAGCGCCATGTCCAGTTGTCACCGCCGGAGGCACCGCTTTCTTCCATCAGGAAGGCATAGCCGGGGCGGGCACGGGCCAGTTCTTCACGGATAGTCTTTTCGGCCCTCATATCGGCCTGGGAGACGAAGTCTCCCGGACCTTTGATGCTGACCTGAAGCTGCTCGACCTCAGCAAAGTCACGCAGGAGGGACCGCGCCGCTTTCTGCGCGGTGTTCTGCATGACAGCCATATGGGGAGAAAGACGCATGATCAGTCCTTGGCACGCTCAACGTAAGTGGCGTCTTCCGTGCGTACGACAATGCGTTCACCAGCTTCGATGAAGGGCGGCACCATGACCTTCACACCGTTGGAGAGAACAGCAGGCTTGTAGGAGGAGCTGGCTGTCTGACCCTTGACGACCGGATCGGCCTCGGCAATTTCCAGCGTGACCTGAGGTGGCAGGGTAACAGCAACCGGGTCGCCCTCAACCAGCTTGACGCTGATCGTCATGTTGTCCTGAAGGAAGGGGAGTTGATCGCCAAGGATGTCCTTCGGCAGCATGGTCTGCTCGAATGTCTCCGGGTCCATGAGGACGATGTTGTCGCCATCCATATAGGAGTAGATGTAGTCGTTGTCTTCGGTGATGAGACGCTCGACTGTATCGGCGGTACGCCACCGCTCGTTGCTCTTGTTGCCACTGGCGAGGTCACGCATCTCCACCTGAATGAAGGCACCGCCCTTGCCGGGTGTCAGAATCTGCTGCTTGAGAACGGTCCAGCGGCGGCCGTTATGTTCAATGACCTGCCCGGCCCGGATGAGGTTGGCTTGCTGTTTCATGTCAGCTCCTGATGTACATGCAAAAGATCGGGTATTGCTCAGGGCATTCTGCCATATGGTCGGGCAGAGGCGCCGAAGCTCTGGGAGACTTCTAGCCGTGTCGATGGGGGCTGTGCAAGCTCCCTTCTGCACGCTCTAGGTAAAAGGATAGTGCTTTCCGTCCGGTCCCCGTGCCTGTGAGGGGGCGGAGGTTTCATCAGGTGATGAGGGGACAAGATAATCTGGCCCGAGCGGGACTTTGCCTTTCCCGCCGGGAATATCCACGACATAGGTTGGCCAGACCAGACCGGAGACCCGGCCCCGCAGGCTTTCTAGCAATGCACGGCCTTCCTCTACTGGGACATGGAAATGTGCCGTTCCGGGAGCGGAATCGAGATGGTGGAGATAATAGGGCTTGATGCGGGCGGCGATCAGCGCACGCAGCAGGGCTTCCAGCGATTCAGTCGTGTCATTCACGCCCCGGAGGAGGACGGATTGGGAAAGGACAGGAATACCCCGGCCGAGCATCTGCCGCACGGCCAGACGGGCTTCTTCCGTCAGTTCCCGGGCATGGTTGATGTGGGCAACCATCCAGAGGGCACGGTCGGTTTCCAGCGCATCCAGCAGTTCCGGGGTCAGGCGTTCTGGGGCGGCAACGGGGACACGACTGTGAATGCGGATGATGTCGATATGGGCGATGGAGGATAGCCGCTGGATGATGTGCTTCATCCGGCGGGGGGAGAGCATCAGTGGGTCTCCGCCTGTTAGGATGATTTCCCGTATCTGCGGGTGCGTTTCGATCCAGTGGAAGGCGTTTTCCAGCGCTTCCTCTCCCAGAAGTCCTCCATCAGGGCCGACATGTTCCCGCCGGAAGCAGAAGCGGCAGTAAAGCGGGCAGATCAGGAGCGGCTTGAGCAGGGCCCTGTCTTCATAACGATGCACGATGCCGGGAACGGGGGAGAGGGCGTCATCCCCAATCGGGTCTTCACTTTCATGAGGCATGGTCTGCAATTCCCGTGCATCGGGAATGACCTGCCGGGCTATCGGATCATCCGGGCTGGTGATGAGTTTCTGGAAGGCTGGGGGAATGGCGGTGGCATAGCGTTCGGCTACGGCCTCCAGCGCAGGAACCTGCTCCGGCGTGATGAGCTTTGCCTCCAGAAGTGCCTGAGTGCTGCGGAGGGTTCTGTGTGATGCGGAGGGTGAGGCAGGGTCTTGCATGGGGCTGCTCTAGCGAAAGGAGACGGCTTTCTGCAAGGAAACTCTACTATGGTGCTGCACAGGGTGGCTGCCTTATGAAAGAACGAGAGCCATAGGAATGGAAAGGATGGGCATGACGGACAGGAAAGTAGGGCAGGAAACTGCCCGGATACAGGAGCGCCTGCCGTTTCTGCGCCGCCGAGCCCGGATGGTGCGGGGCGTGCGGGCCTTTTTCGAAGGGCGTGGCTATCTGGAAGTCGAGACGCCTTACGCTGTTCCTGCGCCGGGGGAGGAGGTGCATCTGCGCTGTTTTCGTACGGTGCTGGATCATCCCGATGGGACGGCAGAGCCCCGTTACCTCCATACCAGTCCTGAATTTGCCATGAAGCGCCTTGTGGCGGCGACCGGGCTGCCCCTGTTCCAGCTGGCCCGTGTCTGGCGCAATGGCGAGCGGAGTGCGACCCATATGCCGGAGTTCACAATGTTGGAATGGTACCGTCCCGGTGCGTCCCTGTCGTCTCTCATGGATGAAACGGAACATCTATTACGTTCTGTTCTTCCGCCCCATCTGTCCTACGGAGAGGATGCGCTGGACCTGACGCAGCCTTTCGAGCGCCTGACGATGCAGGAGGCTTTTGCCCGCCATGTTGGGGTGGACCTGCTGGCCAGTGCCGGGGATGCTACTCGTCTGGCGCATGATGCCGGTGTGGCGCTGCGGAATGGCGAGAGCTGGGAAGATTTGTTCTTCCGTCTGCTGCTGGACAGGATCGAGCCACATATAGGGCGGGAACGTCCTACCTTCCTGACGCACTGGCCTGCTGAACAGGCTGCTCTGGCCAAGCGTGATCCGGCTGATCCACGAGTGGCTCTGCGTTTTGAGCTCTATGCTGCCGGGCTGGAGCTGGCCAATGCCTTTGAGGAACTGACGGACCCGCAGGAGCAGCGCCAGCGTTTTGAAGCAGACCGGGCACGGCGGATGCAGATCACGCCGGAACAGGACTGGCCATTGGATGAAGCCTTTCTTGAGGCGCTGGCTGATATGCCCCCAACCTCCGGCATTGCATTGGGATTTGACCGGCTTGTGATGCTGGCGACAGGAGCCCCTCGTCTTGAGGAGATTCTTTGGTTACCCTGTTGAAACAGCTTTTGATGAGAATAGTCTGGATTGAATGATCGGGGGGAGGGGTATGAGACAGAAGGCAGGTGGTGCAGCCATATGGGGAAGATGGCTGGCGCTGGGCGGGGTCATGCTGTTGGCGGGGTGTTCTACGCCCGCACTCCAGCGGCCGAAGGTGCTGAATGCCATGGTGGGACAGTCCACGGTGGACGTGTTACGGCGTTTTGGTGTGCCTGCCCGTACCTACGAGGTGCAGGGGCATAATTTCATCTCCTATATCGAGACGGAAACGCAGTATTCGCCGGGCTATTCCAGTTGGGATTGGGGCTGGGGCGGTGGTTACGGCTATGGCTACGGTGGATGGGGTGGCATCAACATTCCACCAAGCTATTACAGCTCTACCTGTCAGACGACCTTTGAGGTGGTTGGGGACAGGGTCGTAGGGTGGAAAATGCATGGGGGAGGATGTTGAGCGCCATGACGCAGTTCCGTTACAGGCATTCCCTGCCTGCGCTGTTCGGCTTTGCCTGCATGGCTCTCTTGGCAGGGTGCAAGACCAGCCCGCTGGACAGGCAGGACCCGCTCTCAGTGCGGGGCTCCATGCGTGTGGCCCCAGCGCCGGAAGCCAAGAGCATCACGGGTCATTATAAGCCTGCTCCGTATGATGCGCCTCCCAACCCCCGAAGCGCCTATCATGTGCCGCCGGTCTTCTTCTATGAAGACCGTCCGTTGAGTGATAATCTGGTGAGTGCCATCGAGCTGGCAGATTTTGAGGCTGCTGTCATCAGAGCTGGATACTGGCCTTATCTTGATGGTGGAAAAGATCACACCGTTTTGGCTGTACCCAACGAACCCTTTGAGATGTACCGTCATGAAGATATGCCGGACCTCATGAAACCGGCAAAACATGCTTATCTCGCCGGGCTAATCGGCCAGATGATCCTTATCGGGCATTGGGATTTGCCAACAATCCGGCGGCAGGCAGCCAAGAAAGGCGGGAGCATTCAGGTGCCCACGCTGGCGGGGCCGGGGCACGATGTGATTCTCAAGCCCATGGAAGGGGGCGGTGTGGAGGTCATTGGCAAGGATGGTACGGTGACCTTGACCGGAAACGGGTATCGGCAGTCCAACGGTGTTCTGTACGTCACCGATTCGATCCTGCCTTATTACCCGTAACGGTCTGGCCTGTCCTTCAGTTTCAGGAAGACAGGGCAGCGCTTATGGCTTTAAAGCGTTCCATGGCATCACTGTCTGAGGTGAGGGATATGGCCAGAAAATCCGCTCCAGCCTCTGCAGCGGCACGGGCCTCCTCGGCGGAAAGAACATTTTCCGCTACGGCAGGAAGCTCGGCAATCAGGCTCCATTGTGTCAGTGCTGTCAGCCCGGTGGCTGGCAGGCTGACATAGTCTGCCCCCCGTTCTCCGGCGGACATGGCATCATCAAGCGTCAGGCAGGTGCAGCCAATTTGCAGGTTCTTAGGGCGGTCTTTTCGCTCGGCAAATGGTTTGACATCCGCCGGGCTGGAGAGATGGATACCGTCAATTTCTCTCAGTGAAATGTCTTTCAGAAGGGAAAGCTCGGCTGGAGCAAGGATGAGGGCCACATCGTGCTTCCAGACCATCTGGCGGAGTGTTTCGAGCTGCTTCTGGTCAGGCTGCTGGTCGAAACAGAGCCGCAGGGCTGTAACGCTGTCCTGCGCCAGTAGGGATGGGAGATGCTCCTGAAGTTCTGTCAGAACAGGGAGTGAGGGAATGACAGGGTAGAGATCGCAGTGATTCATGATCGTCAGATGTGGCAGATTGCTCCCTTATTGACCAGTATTTCATTCTTTATGTGATAGTCAGGGCAAGAATGTCGGTACAGGGAGGGCGGTGAGAGAGCAGGCGGCCTTTCATTCCAGAAGGTAATCCGGCTCGGAAATCACGGCAGATGACCCCGGCAATGCCTGCATGCAGCGCCTCAAGGGCGAGGGCAGTGCTGGCTCCGCAATCAAGTAAGGAAGGAATGGCCGTACCTTCCATGAGGCTGAGCCACCAGTGGATCCCAAAACTGGCCCCAGCATGAGCGGGGGAGAGTGTGGTAAAGGGGCGTTCACCAAAATACTGGCAGGCCCGTAGAAGGGCTGGACGGGTGGAAATGGCAATGACAGGCTGCGGGAAAGGCGGAAAGATGCTTGACGCGCTGCGAAGATCGGTCATTCTGGCCTCATCATGTATAGAGGACGGTCATGCGCCTGCCTTGGGAAAGAGGCTTCCGCCTGTGGGAGAGTCGTACCGGATGGAAACGCATCATAGGCCATAAGGGAAGGGGATGTCAGTGCAGGAGGGGAACCCGTTGGGGATTATGCAGAAAAATCCGGATCTTGAGCGGCTGGAGATTGCTCTGGTGCAGCTTGGCTTTGCTCTGGAACAGCAGGAGATTCAGGCCGAGGCAGAGCGGACACACCAGAATGAGATAAAAAAGGCTCTGCTGGAGAGGATCGAAGCGTTAGAAGCCCGGCTGCGTGATCTCCTCGCCATGGGCGAAAAAGGTGACGGTGATGTAGCCTCTCCCACGGCAAAAGAGGAAGGATAAGACCTATGGCTCATGTAACGCTTCCAGTTGGTGGTGTCAGCTATACGGTTGGCTGTCAGGATGGTGAGGAAGAACATCTGAAAGAGCTGGCGGATTCCATTGCCAAAAGGCTGGAGGATGTCCGCCGGACGCTGGCCCCTCGTGGGGATGGTGAAGCTTTGTTTCTTGTCTCCCTCATCATGGCAGATGATCTTTATGAGGCCCGCAAGAAACAGATGACGGATGAGGAGCGGGCTCAGCTGGAACGCAGCCGTCAGATTGAGGCTTCCTATAGGCAGACGGCAGGACGGCTCGCTGATGCTGCCGACATAGCCAGTAATCTTCTCCAGCGGGTGGAGGATAGTCTCAGCCCTGCACGGCAGAAAGATGATGAGGCTACAGAGTCCTGAAGACTGTCATCAGGACAATCAGTAGGAAAGTGACTGCCCGGTGCTTGTCTATCTCCGGGCAGAAGTGCAATATGAGGCATGAAGCTGCCTGGCGCGTCAGGCACGATCAACCTCTGGGCCGATAAGCACTTCCAAGGGAACTGGCTCTGTCGTGGCTGTGGTCACGTTACTACCGGTGCCCACCTGCCCTAGCAGGTCCGGGAGGGCTGATGAGACCAACGGTCAAGGCAGCTTCACGAGTACGGATTTTATGGTCACGTCCCTGTCTTCATCCGATCAGGATAAAGCCACCATTCGGCGAGAGGTTCTGGCATCCCGCCGTACTGTCACGCCCCGGCAGAATCGTCAGCTTTCTTCCAGTCTTCTCGGCCTGATTCATCATCTTCGTCCCACGGTTGTGGCGGCTGTTTGGCCACTGCCCGGAGAAGTCGATCTACGCCCTTTTTGTAAGCATCTGGTACGGGCCGGCTATCAGGTCGTTTTGCCGGAGACACCTCCTAAAGGAAATCCCCTGATTTTCCGGCAATGGCGGGAAGATATCCCCATGAGGAAGGGGCGGTTTGGCACAAGCCATCCGATTGGAGGGAAGAAAATACCAGATGTTATTCTGGTGCCTCTGGTGGCGTTCGACCGGCAGGGGGGGCGGCTTGGTTATGGTGGCGGCTACTACGATCGGACCTTGCCCCTTTACCCGAACGCTACTCTGATAGGATATGGTCTGGCATCGCAGGAGCGGGCAAACCTGCCGATGGATGAATATGACAGGCGGTTGCCAGTTATCGTAACGGACCGTGAGATCATTCACATTGCAGAAGAATGAAGGATAGATTTTGAGACTGTTATTTCTGGGAGACATCGTTGGCCGTTCCGGGCGGGAAGCTGTTCTGGACGGGTTGAAGGGCTGGCGTGAACAGCTGTCGTTGGACATGGTCGTGGCGAATGCAGAAAATGCGTCCCACGGGTTTGGCCTGTCTCCTCAGATTGCACGGGACCTGCTGGATGGTGGTGTGGATGCCATAACGCTGGGTAATCATGCATGGGACAGGAAAGACCTGATCGGTCAACTGGACCAGCTTCCAGCTGTTGTCCGTCCAGCTAACTATCCTGAAGGAACGCCGGGGCATGGGAGTTGTGTTGTTACACTACCCTGTGGGCGGAAGGTTCTGGTCATCAATGTGATGGGGCGTGTCTTTATGGATGCGCTGGATGATCCGTTCCGGGCCGTGGAAACTATTCTCTCAAAACACCGTCTGGGTGGGACCGTTCATGCGGCTGTGCTGGATGTTCATGCAGAGACAACGAGCGAGAAGATGGGGTTTGGTCATCTCTATGATGGTCGAGTGTCGCTTGTTGTTGGTACGCATACTCATGTACCGACAGCCGATCATCGTATTCTGAGAGGTGGCACGGCGTATCAGACAGATGCTGGTATGTGTGGTGACTATGATAGTGTGATCGGCATGGAAAAGGAAAATGCCATCCGTAAGATGCTCAAGAAGGTTCCAACAGAGCGGTTTCAGCCTGCGGGAGGGAAAGCGACAGTTTCCGGCCTGATGGTGGAGACGGATGATGCGACAGGTCTGGCCATTAAGGTCTGTCCTTTCCGGCAGGGGGGAGATTTGTTGCCTTCCATGCCGAACTTTTAAGGCGAGGGGAGAGGGTCGGGTCCATGTGATCCGGCCTTTTTCGTTTCTGGAAAGCGATTCTGAAACAGGGTCCGAGAAAATAAATGGCAGTTTACTGCCGTTCTTTAATC
>NZ_JANIDY010000005.1 GCF_026385525.1 Bombella pluederhausensis | reverse complement strand
TCCCCACAACATAAAAATCTGAATACTCCGGGTACCTGATGTGCCTCACGTACGCACTCCATATCCCAAAAATGGGGAAGTGTAATAAGAAAAGGCGCACCCGACAAGGATGCGCCTTTTCTATTTCAGAACAACACAAATCAATCAGATCAGTGTAACAACCGTCTTGATGTTTCCCTTAGTAGCATTGGCGTAAGGACAGACGAACTCTGTCTTCTTCACCAGTTCAGCAGCCTTGGTGCGGTCCATACCTGGCAGGGAGACTTCAATGGCGACTTCAAGGCCGAAACCGCCGTCAGAGCGGGGGCCGATGCCAACGGTTGTCTGCACATGCGTATCAGCCGGAATGCTGATCTTTTCTTCCCCTGCAACGAACTTCATAGCACCGAGGAAACAGGCTGAATAACCAGCAGCAAAAAGCTGCTCTGGGTTATTCCCCTTGCCATCACCACCCATTTCTTTGGGCACACCAAGGTCAACACGGAAGCTGCCATCGGTGGTTTCAGCAGAACCATCGCGGCCCCCGGTTGCACGGGCTGTAGTTTTGTAAACGACATTGATGGACATAAATGCACTCCCAGCCCGTATGGTACAGGCTTTTTTTAGAGGGTTTCCAGATGTCCTCTCAGCTTCACGGAAGCCAATGAAGACGTCTATTTCAGAAATGGGGTGCATGTCTGGGCAGACAATGGGGTCACTGCATAAAAATACATAAGTGACCTCATTGTTACCAAAAGATGATTGTCAGACAGGAGCGTCCTGCTCGCTGTCATCCGTAAGATTGGGAGTGCTCACAGGGAGGTCGGCCAGAATGGCAATATCGCTCGAACAGCTGAGAACAGCCGCTTTTTCAGCCCGTGTCAGGTGTGTCAGAGCGTTCTCCAATGTGCCACTTTCCTGCAATTTCAGCGATCCGGTCAGTAACGGTACGGAAATCGGGTCTCCGGCCTTACGGGGGGCTGGCAGAGTTGCCAGATGGGCATGTCTCAGCTCTGTATTGCTGCGGAGAGCATGGAAGGCTTCCACAATCACCGGGTGAGGATGATCCCGTTCTTCCAGAGCACGTTGGATGATTGGTGGCGGGGCTGTTTCTTCCGGGATGAGCAGAAGGCCTGCCTTGCGGGCTGCCTGTCCGATACGGCTGCTACTGGTCAACCCTACCAGAGGTATGGCCAGAAGAAGCCCGATCAAAACCGGCAGCATCCAAAGGAACAGAGACAGGGACACGGACCATGCCGCTGCACTCAGAATGAGGCCGAACAGGCTGTAGAACCAGTATTTCCGAATGGTATCAGACCATGGAAGGCTTCCATCATCACGGTTTTGGGCCTTCCAGCCAGAATCCCGTCCTGACAGAATAGATAGGATGGCCGATGTCTGGATCAGCATGGCGATCGGGGCAATGAGCGCACCGATCAGCGTTTCCAAAATAATGGACCAGCCAAGCCGCATCACGCCTCCTGCCTGTTCCCGTTCCTTAGGGTCAAGACATATGGCAATGAAGGCCAATGCCTTGGGAGCGAGTAGAACAATCATGGTCTGGATGAAGACGAGCCGGGCCAGAATGGGATCAACCCGTGGCCAGTGCGGATAAAGGCTACGCTGTGTGCTGAAATATTCCGGGTGATAGAAATGAGCCTGCAAGGCAATGAGAATGCCAAAAAGCAGGAACAGCAGCCAAAGCGGCGACATGATGTAGGAGCCAATCCCCACAAGCATATGTGACCGGCTGACCCAGTGCATTCCCTTGGTAAAAAGAATACGAGCGTGCTGGAGATTCCCCTGACACCAGCGGCGGTCTCGCACGGCAATGTCTGTCAGAGAAGGCGGACTTTCCTCATAAGAGCCGCTCAGGCCGGGGACCATATGAATGGCCCAGCCACCACGGCGCATGAGTGCGGCTTCAATAAAATCATGGCTGAGAATATGCCCGCCAAAAGGGGGCTTGCCGGGCAGATGTGGGAGACCGGCCTGCTCCGCAAAGGCCTGTGTGCGGATGATGGCATTATGGCCCCAGTAATTGCCTTCAGACCCATGCCACCAGGCAATACCCTGCGCAATCAGGGGGCCATAGACACGCCCGGCAAATTGCTGCATCCGGGCAAAAAGTGTCTGCCCTCCCACGATGACGGGCAGGCTCTGAATGAGACCGACCTGCTCATGCTGCTCCATGGCGGCAGCAAGACGGACAATCAGCCCGCCATCCATGAGACTATCCGCATCAAGGGTCAGCATGGCCGGATAAGCACCGCCGAAGCGTGTTACCCAGTCACCAATATTCCCCGCCTTGCGGTCGGTGTTCTTGAAGCGGCGGCGATAGAACAGGTGCTTCCGAGCATAATCCTGCTTATGCAGGTCAAGAATAGCCTGTTCTTCCTGCACCCAGATATCCGGGTCAGTCGTATCGGAGAGGATGAAGATGTCAAAATGCTCTCCCCGTCCTGTCTCTTGAAGGCTCTTGAGCATGGCCCGGAGATTGATCATCACCCTCTGGGGCGGCTCGTTATAGGTCGGGAGCAGAATAGCGGTCTTGCTGTGTAGTTCTGGCAAGGGGCCGGTACGGCGGATGCCAAGCCCCAGCCCGCCATGACGCAGCATGGCCCAGAACCCTCCTATCGCTGAGGCGCAGGAGAGGGAAATCCAAAAGCTGAGAATGCTGAACAGCCCCAGCATGATGATCCCAAGCGTGCTTGTTCCCAGCGAGTTGAAGACGGCATTGATCTTCACCACGCTATAGCCAGTCAGCAGAAAGGCTGTGCCGAACACGGCCAGCCGCCGCAGCCAGAGCAGCGTGGGGGTTGTCGGGAGCCACCAGAAGGACCGGCCATGACGGTCCGGTGCCTTATGGAGGTCCTGTACCGGCATGGTCAGGGGAGATTCAGGGGGAAGAAAGCTGTTTTGTTGCGTATCGGGGCGTGTCATCTGTCTCATGGGGTCCAGCGGTACAGCCATGTCTCGGAAACAGGGCCCTGTGCATTGGCCAGCTGCACCTGTAGCTCACAGAGCTTTGCGGTGCCGGGTGTGAGCTGGAAGAAGGCACGTACACCATTAATCTCAGGGTTGGGCATAATGGCTGTGGTTTCGACCGTCCCGGCTGATGTCTGGGCGATCAGATGATAGGCTGTGTCATTCGGCAGAGTGCGGAATGGTTCGCCATCAAAATCCAGCACAAACTGAACCTTGTCAGGATGATCCGTCACAGCCCCAACACGGGTATCATGGATACGGGCCAGATGGGTCGGCCATGGCGTATCCCAGCCCCAATACATGCGGTAGGTGAAGTTGTAGCTCTGCCCGGCCTTCATGGGCTTCTGCGGGCGCCAGAAGGACACGATGTTGTCGTTAACCTCGCTGGGGGTGGGGATTTCCACCAGATTGACGCTGCCTTTGCCCCAGTTGCCAACAGGCTCCACCCAGAGGGAGGGGCGCTTTTCGTAATGCAGGGCGAGGTCTTCATAGTCATGGAAAGACCGTTTGCGCTGCATTAGCCCGTAACCGTAAGGCCCCGCATCACTGAAGGAAGAAAGCTGAAGATCGGTTGGGTTTGTCAGGGGGCGATAGATGTTCTGGCCAGCGCCTGTCCATATCTGGAGGGCCTCGCTGTCATGGGCAGCAGGCCGCCAGTCATTCACATGCACCCGGTCATTGGCATCGAAATAATACATGCCTGTCAGGGGGGCGATCCCGCCAGCTGTGATATCAACACGAGGGAAGAAGGATGACTGGACATCAAACAGTGTTGTCTCGCCCGGGCGGATGGTGAAGCGGAAAGCCCCTGTCAGAGATGGACTGTCCATGAGTGCATGGAGGACGAGGGACTGGCTGTTTGCCGCGGGCTTTTCCAGCCAGAAGGCTCGGAAAACGGGAAACTCCTCCCCCGTGGGGGTGCCGGTATCTTTGGCGAACCCGCGGGCGGACAGACCATAATTCTGCCCCTTGGCCACAGCCCGGAAATAAGATGCCCCAAGGAAGACAGCACATTCTTCCATAACGCCCGGCTGATTGAGGGCATAGCGGATGCGCAGCCCGGAGAAGCCTGTTTCGGCGCTGACATTCAGTGAGGGGTCTTTGCTGCTGAACATGTCTGTTGTGCAGGAAACGGGACGGGCTGTCCCATCCTTGACCTCAAAGACATCAACTTTCTGCTTGTAGAGATACCCACGGGGAAAGAACTCAATGTCGAAAGCGAGGTTATCCTGCTTCCAGAGTGTCTTCTCCATATTAAACTGGATGGATGAGAACTGGTCGAACGTCATATGCGCCAGCGCATCCGGCAGGTCCTTGGGGGGTGCCTGATAGCTTTTGCTGGCCAGATTTTGCGCCAGAGTGCGGACGGTGCTGTCATCAAAACGTGTCGGGGCGGTATCTTCTGCCTGTGCTTTTAGGGAGCGTCCTCCTGCAAGCGTCAGTCCGATGCCAAGCCCTAGACCTGTTTTTACAAGTTCACGACGATGCATTTTCATAATGAGATTTAAAAACCCTGTCAGTCTGTAATGTGGACCCTGTCTAGCCCGCAATCGAAGGGTGGGGGAATGGTATTTTCATGGCAGGCTACATTAAAAATATGTAGTTTTCTGTCCGTTAAGAGAGACTTATTTTTACCATAGTCTTTTCCATGAAGGAATCTGCGCTGCTATCTGGTTGATATCTTTTGCTTCAGGTGCGGATGGTAGGGCAGGGATATGGTGGAGCGCACGGCACTGGCCCAGCCGCTCCAGCGTCTGGCTGTTCTGAGGGGATGCCGGCCCGTTGGTGATGAATCCTAGCACGGGAATCCCCCGCTGATACAGGGCTTCCAGACTTAGTAGCGTATGGTTGATCGTCCCCAGCCCGCTCCGTGTGACCAAAATGACGGGGAGGTTCAGACGGGCAATGAGATCAATCATCAGCATCTCATCTGTGAGGGGGACCATAAGCCCACCCGCTCCTTCCACGATCAGAGGGGCATGTGGGCAGTCAGGCAGGGTGAGGCGTTCGGGCTCCAGCGTCACGCCTTCCAGAGCACTGGCAGCCGCCGGGGACAGGGGGGCCTGAAGAGCGTAGGTTGGCGGCAGGATATGGTCGGCAGGCAGGCCAGTCAGATGCTGGACGGTGGGTGTGTCGCCTGTTTCTTCGGCAAGGCCGGTCTGAAAAGGCTTCCAGTACGTACCCTTCCATGCCTTTGTCAGGATGGCACTGGTGAGGGTCTTGCCAATGCCGGTATCTGTCCCGGTGATGAACACACCTTTGGGGGCGGCCTGTGGCAGAGGCGGCGGAGAATGAAGCAGCATGGCAGTCAGTGTCCTTTCTGGAAGAAGCCGAAGGCGGCCTGATAGGTCACATGGTCGAAATGACGGTCAAAATGACGTATGGCTCTGCGGAGGTCCGTGGCCGGGCGATGGTCCCTGCGTGGCAGGGAAGCCCCGATCATGCGGAGGCCCTTTAGAAAGTGCCGTGCCGAAGGAGCCGGGTCATGTAAGCTATGGGTTTCCCATATCCCAGAGCCACCCGGAGGCCAGTCTTCCTGAAGATGCATGGGAGAGGGATAATCCGGCACGCCACAGGGGATAGCGGCGGCCTCACAGCTTTCCTGCCATTCATGCAGGCTCCCTTTCAGGAGGGTACTGACCATCAGCCATCCGCCGGGGCGTAGGAGAGAGGTCAGGCGGTGGAAGGCTTTGGCCCGGTCTTCAAACCACTGGAGGCAGAGGCTTGAGGTGATGAGATCGAACCCATCATCTGGTCTTCCCTGTGGCTGCGGGTTTTCCCCATCCATGACATAAAGATGCACGGTTGCCGGAAGGGGAGCCAGATGCTGGCGGGTACGTTCCAGCATGGCGGGGGCAATGTCCGTAAGGTGGAACTCTGCATCCGGGAAGGCAGATACAAGGTCCCGGCTCAGCAGGCCGGTGCCGCAGCCAAACTCCAGAATCCGGCAGGGGGACTGTGTGGCATGGCGTTGGCGGATACGCTCGGCCAGCATCTGGGCGCACTGTTTCTGAATGGCCGCAGCCTGTTCGTACTCATGGGCGGCATCAAAACGGGCGGCGATGTTGGTCTTGCGGTTATCCGTCATGCAGAAGGTGTGTCCCTGATGATGCGTTTCAGAAGGGCGGCACAGTCCTGCGGATGGGTGAGTGGTAGCAGGTGCCCGCCGGGCAAGGTAATGCCGGGGACATGTGGCCCCAGCCCATTTCTGGCTGGGGATAGCGGGTCATCCGGGCTGTGCAGACTATGAAGCCGCCCGCCCCAGCGCGGCAGGAGAGAGCGATGGTCCATGCTGGCCAGTGTGCTGAGGCCCGCCTTCAGGGCTTCACGATTCACTGTGGCAGGCAGGGCGGGATCAGTTTCACCACACATCTGGCGGAACTGATGCAGGACAGTTTCTGGCTGGCGGTCCAGCTGCCGGATCATGCGCTGGAGGATGCGTTCCGGCACGCCCTTCGGAAAGTCTTCGGCACTGGTGAAGCGGGCAAAGCCATTGATGCTGATGAGGCCGAGACAGTGGGGTGAGTCCAGAGCCAGAAGGGAACAGGCCCCGGCAGAATGCCCTATAGCCCAGAAGGGTGTTTCCGGCAGGGCAGGGCGTGAGGCAGGCCCGAAATAACCAGCATCCTCACAGACATGCCGTAACTCTGACAGATGGCTCCGCAGGGGCGCCCAGAAGCTGGCATCATAGCCCCAGCCATGAAGGAAATAGAGTGTTGTCATCGGGCGGTCACACTCCGCAGGCTGTCCAGCAGGGCTTCACCCAGCTGGTCTATGGTGGAGGCGGAAAGACGACTTTCCAGAGCGATCCGCAGGCGGGCTGTGCCGGGCGGGACGGTAGGCGGGCGTATGGCGATACTGAGGAAGCCTTTTTCTTCCAGAGAGCGGGCGACATGAAGGGCCGTCTCGCTTTCTCCGATCATGATTGGGATGATCTGCGTGCTGGACTTGCCGGTCTTCCAACCTGCGTCATTGAGCCGTTGGCGCAGCCGTTCGGCCTGATGCTGGAGGTGTTGGCGTTCAGCTTCCAGAGAGGGGACGATCTCAAGGGCGGCATCCAGTGCCCCGAGGCAGGCGGGCGGCAGAGCTGTGCTGTAAATGAGACCGGAGGCCTGATTGACCAGATAATCGCAAAGGGCCTGACTTCCTGTTACGAAAGCCCCCATGCCGCCAAGGGCTTTACTGGCGGTACTCATGGTGATGTCCGCCAGCCCGCTGGACAGGCCGCATCCTCCCGGTCCCAAAACGGCAGTGGCATGAGCTTCATCAACATAGAGAAAGGCCCCGTACTGGTCTGCCAGTTGACGCAGGGCGGGGATGTCGGCGCGGTCTCCATCCATCGAGAAGACGCTCTCGGTGATAATGAACTTGAGGCCTTTCTGGTCGGCATGGCGTTCCAGCAGGGCTTTTAGATGGGTAAGGTCATTATGGTGGAAGCGTATCTGCCGCAGTCCGGCGGCCATGCAGCCATGATGAAGGCTGGCATGATTCAGGCGATCCATGAAGATGATGGCTGAATGGCCCGCCTGTTGGCGGGACAGATGATTGAGGGCTGGGAGCAGGGAGGCATTGGCCTGCCATCCGCTGGCAAAGAGCAGGGCAGCCTCGCTTTTCTTGAAGCGGGCCAGTTTTTCTTCCAGCTGTGTGTGTAAGGGCAGTGTGCCGCTGACAAGGCGGGAGGCTCGTGCGCCCGTACCGTAGCGTTCAGCCCAGTCTGCTGCCCGTTGGCGGAGTAGGGGATGGTCCGCAAGGCCAAGATAGTCATTGGAAGTGACATCAACCAGCCTGCGCCCGTTGCGGAGCAACGCACCGCCCTGCCGTTCCACGGGGACAAGATGGCGGCGCGTATGCTGGCGGTCACGCTCATCTAGGGCGGACTGAAGGGCGGACTGGAAGGCGTTCATCCCAGATGGTCCTTCAGGACATGATGGATGCTGCTGGTTAATTTGCTCAGTTCATCGGGTGTGATGGTGAAGGCGGGTGTAAGATAGACAATGCGCCGGAAGGGCCGCACCCAGACGCCTCGTTCGATGAAGGCCCGTTTGAGGGCTTCCGGGTCATCCAGCCTTTCCAGCTCCACGACACCGATGGCTCCCAGAACACGAACATCCCGTACGCCGGGCAGTGAGCGGCAAGGTTCCAGTTCTGCGGTCATCTGGGCATTGATGGCCTGAACCTGCTCCAGTCGTGGCTCCTGATCGAACAGGTCCAGCGAAGCATTGGCTACGGCACAGGCCAGAGGGTTGGCCATGAAGGTCGGGCCATGCATGAGAGCGTGCAGTGGATTGTCTGACAGAAAGGCTTCGAATACGTGCTTCCGGGCAATGGTAGCGGCGAGGGGCATGGTGCCGCCTGTCAGGGCTTTGGAGAGAGTGACAATATCTGGCGTGATACCGGCCTGCTCGCAGGCAAAGAAGGTGCCTGTCCGCCCGAAGCCCGTGAAGATTTCATCAATGATGAGCAGGATGCCATGTTCATCACAAAGACGGCGGAGGTGACGGAGGGTTTCCGGTTCATGAAAGAGCATCCCACCTGCGCCCTGCACGAGTGGCTCGGTGATAATGGCCGTAATTTCGTGGCTTCGTTCGGTGAGCAGGACCTCCAGCGCCGCCAGTGTCTCTGGTGTGGTGGGGAGGTCGGCAATGATCTGCGGTGTCAGGGCGTCTCCGAAAAGGCGATGCATTCCTTCTTCCGGGTCGCAGATGGCCATCATGGCCAGCGTGTCGCCATGATACCCGCCCCGGAAGGAGAGAAGTCTGTGCCGTCCTTCCTGCCCCTGATTGAGCTGGTATTGGATAGCCATCTTGGCAGCGACCTCCATCGCCACTGACCCTGAATCCGTGAAGAAGACCCGTTCCAGATCACCCGGCAGCCGGTCTGCCAGACGCCGGGCCAGCGTCATGGCGGGCTGATGGACCATGCCGCCGAACATGACATGCGGCATCGTTTCGGCCTGCTGGATGAGGGCCTGCCGGATATGGGGATGATTATAGCCGTGGCAGGCTGTCCACCATGAGGCGATGCCATCAACAAGGGTTCGTCCGTCTGCAAGGGTGATGGTGCTGCCGGAGGTGGCAGCGGCTTCTACTGGCAGGGGGGCTGTCTGCATCTGGCTATAGGGTAGCCAGAGATGAGGGAGGGAGCTGGCAGTGGTCATGAAGATGTGTCCGTCTGACAGTCAGGGGGGAGTGTGCAGAGGTTCACTATCGGACCCGTGATGTCCCGTAAAGGCGGAAGGGCAATCAAGGATTGGGGAGGCCGGGGTTAAGTTTTGCAAAAATCTAACTTGACGATGGGGTTCCTGTTTCTGGAATAAAGGGACGCTCGTGCGCTCCCGATGATGTCATTGAGAGTGATCTGTCTGTAATGGAAGGTTTTTTGCATAGTCCTGTGCGTGTCGTGGCAGGCTGTTCTAAAGAATGGAGAGACCATGTTGAAAATTCGTGGCCTGATGGCTGTCATGATCGTGCCTTTTCTGGCTCTTGGTGCCTGCACGACGCCGGGTCAGGAATCACGCCCGGACGTGTATGATCAGTCACAGGTCAATACGATACAGCGGGGCCGTGCTGTGCAGATCATTTCCATTTCTGCCGCAAAGGTGAATGTGGATAATTCGCGCAATCGGCAGACTGCCAAGATCATTGGTGGTATTCTGGGGGCAGCGTTGGGTAGTGGCCTTGCTGTCGGTGCGGGCCATGCGGGCTGGGGTGGTGGTCTGGCCGCCGGTGCTGGTGGTGCCATTGGTGGGACCATGGTTGGCGGGCAGGCTGTGGGGGATCACACGCTCGTCAATGGTGTGACCATTGCCTATCAGGACCGTGCGGGCGGCGATGTTCTTCTGTCCACACAGGTGGGACGGACCTGCGAATATCAGCCGGGGACGGCCTTGCTGGTCTCGACTGGCGATAATGGGACCCGTGTTCAGCCTAATGCGGCCTGCCCGAAGCGGTAAGGGGTAGCCCCGGCTGAAAAGGAGGATGAAATGGTGCGTCTTTACGGGAGGAATGTCAGCCTGCTTTGCCTGATGATGGGCGTGGTGGTTGTTTCCGATGTTGGATCATCAGCTCGTGCACAGGCTACGGACCCCGCCCAGCTGGAACAGCTTGGGCGGATTCAGGATAGTCAGGATCAGCGCCGTGTTGCTCTGGAAGCTGCTCAGCAGCAGGCTGCCCAGCAGGCGGCACGACAGGCGCAGTTGGCGCAGGAGCGTCAGAGGAAGCAGGCAGCCGCCAGTGCAGCCCGTGCCGCTGCCGCCCGGAATGCGCAGGAATCCCGTGATACCACTGACTGGGAGGATGAGCGCCGCTATCGTGAAGCCAGCCGGGCGCTTGCGCTGAAGGAGCAGCAGCTCAAGATTCAGATGATGGAGACCCGTGCCAATCGAGAGAGTGACTTCATCAATACTGATCTTGCTCAGAAGCAGGCGGAAACGGATCATCTGGTCCAGAGCTCACAGGGTGATGAGAAGCTGAAGTCCGATATTGGTGAAGCGACCAAGATGAGCCAGCGCCATTGGTGGGAAGGCCACTGAAAGGCTGGTGATACGCGGGGTTCTGTGATCTATTGGCGCCCGATTGATGAGCAGCTGTGCAAGGCAGGAGAAATATGGGACGAGGCATGAAGGCATTGCGGCGTTTGGGAGGGCTGTGTGGCCTGCTGGCTCTGTGTGCAGGGGCCACAGGTCATGCGGCATCCAGCCTGCCCGGTGGCGTCAGCAGCTTGCAGGAGCGCTATCAGGACTGGCGGGTTCTTTGTCATGTATCAGATGGGACGAAGGATGCGCCGGGTGTCCAGTGCTATATGGTCCAGCAGGCTCTGGATAGCCGGACCCGCCGCCGTGTGATGAGTGTCCGTCTTGAGCCCGATGGCGTGCAGGTGCGTGGTGTGGCGACTGTTCCTTTCGGTCTGGATTTGGTCCGTGGTTTGACGCTGACCAGTGATATCCAGCCTGTGGGAGATAGCTATTCCTTTTCCACCTGCCTGCCCACGGGGTGCCTCGTTCCGCTTTCTTTTGATGATCAGCAGTGGAATACGTTGCTGAAGGAGGAGAAGGCCACCTTCACAGCCATGACCTTCTCCGGCCAGCCGATGAAGCTGGCCTTCTCCACGAAGGGACTGGCGCAGGCCCTTCAGCGTGTCCGCACCCTTATGCAGTAAGGGCCTGCCCTTTCGGATATCAGGTGCCGCAGAATGTATGGCGGACTTCTTCATGGGGGAGAGGAGCGGCCTCCAGCCCGTCATCCGCCTCGGCAAAGGGTGTCTTTAGAGCTTCGTGCAGGGCGTGGAAGGGCTGATAGTTGCCATGCAGGGCTTGAGTCAGCACGGCCTCTATCTGATGGTTGCGTGGTATGAGGCGTGGGTTTGTGGCCTGCATGGTTTGTTGCCGTGCGCTGGGCGAGCGTTTTTCAAGCGTCAGGCGGTGCAGGATTTCTGTCCGGCACAGGTCGAAATGGCCTCTGTTCCCGGGGAAAAGCTCCCGTAAGGGGGCGTAATTGCCTTCTATGGCGACAGTGGGTGAGCCCATCATGCGGAAGGCATTGGTGAAATCGGCCTGCCCGGTATGCATGGTCTCCAGAATATGCTCCAGAAGGCGGATGTCATGCTCGTCCTGTTCTTCCAATCCCAGCTTACGGCGGAAGCCGGCTAACCAGTGGTGATGAAAGAGACGGTCGTAGCTATGTAGGGCCTCCTGTGCCTGCTCAATGGCTTTGTCGTCATCGTCATCAAAGAGTGGAAAGAGACATTCTGCCAGTCGGCTGAGATTCCAGAGGGCAAGGGCAGGTTGGCGGCCATAGGCATAGCGACCGTCTTTGTCGATGAAGCTGAAATGCTTCATCGGGTCGAATTGATCCATGAAGGCGCAGGGACCATAATCCAGCGTGTCGCCAGAGATGGCGCAGTTGTCCGTATTCATCACGCCATGGATGAAGCCAACTTCCATCCAGCGGGCCACAAGTCGGGCCTGCCGTTCGATGACCTGTTGCAGGAATATCAGGTAGCGTTCCGGCTCATCGGCAGGAATATCGGGGAAAAGGCGCTGGATGGCAAGATCGGCAAGCTGCCTTACATGGTCCAGCCCTCCATGAGCTGCCGCATATTGAAAGCTCCCGACCCTGATATGACTGTGGGCTGCCCGCACAAGCAGGGCTCCGGGAACGGGACCATCGCTGCGTTCCACCATCTCACCCGTGGTGAGTACGGCCAATGCTCTGGTGGTGGGGATGGACAGGGCATGCATCGCCTCACTGACAAGATATTCCCGCAGAGCTGGCCCTAACGTGTTTCGACCATCGCCATTACGGGAAAAGGGGGTCAGACCAGCTCCTTTTATCTGGAGCTCCATGAGTGAGCCGTCTTCATGCTGGCAGTCTGCTATGAGAATGGCCCGCCCATCCCCTAATGAGGGCACGAAATGGCCGAATTGGTGCCCGGCATAGGCTGTTGCGACAGGTCCATGGGGTGGGTTGTTTTTATGCTCAGGCAGGGCGCCACGGGAGAGAAAGGCCAGCCCAGCCGGGGACTGAAGCCAGTCCACATCCAGGCCAAGCTGACGGGCCAGAGATTCATTCAGGGCAATGAGTTGGGGGGCCGGTGGTGCAGTAGGTGTAACTTTTCGGTGGAAGAACTCAGGCAGGGCCGTGGCATAATGAGGGGGAACAGGCATGAAGGGCAGTTTCCGGTATCTGACATGAGGGTATGGGCCTTTCAAAAGGCCGGATCGTTTTTTCCAGATGGGGAGATGGCTGGAGGAATGGAAGGGGAAAAACCGGAACAGGCCGATAGGCCAGAGCCTGCAGGCGGTGGGAAAAAGAAGGAGCAACGGTGCCTGCGCCCTTGCTGTGCCACATAACTGCTTATAGATTCCTGCATGATGCGGTAGAACAGGGCGTGAATTCTGAAGCGCCCTGATATGGGTGACGAGACAAGATAAGGATATTCTGTGGAGAACCAGCCTCCAACTGGCGACCAGTCTTCCGGGCGGAATGCTGGGGGCCGTGAGTCCAACGCCCATGGGGCGGAGCGTAACAGTGCAGGGCAGCAGCCTCAGCGTGTGAGCCCTGTCTATATCCGTCTGCGTGCTGTCATGGCGGCAGCCCGGTACCATGGGATTGAGCTGGACCTGCGGGACTTTGCAGCAGAACCCGGCGAGGATTCACCCTCTCCCGCGACCCTTGTTCGCTGGTTGCGGGAATATGGTGCTGTCGCCAAAGGGATGCGCTTGCGCTGGCGCTATCTTGTCAAGCTGGGCTTCACGCCGCCTATCGTGCTGTTGTTCCGTGATGGTTCTGCCGGCCTGATGGTCCGTACGGACCCGGAAAAAGGCATCGTCTGGCTGAGAGACCCGCTTAAGGGTGAAGGGGAGCCGCCTGTCCCGATTGATGAGCTGCGACTGATGCAGCTCTGGACGGGCGATGCTGTCCTCATCAAGCGGCGCAGTGATGAATCAGAGGCTGATGCCAATTTTGATTTTCACTGGTTTGCCCGGATGGTTCTCCGAGAAAAGAAGGGCCTGAAGGACATTCTTTTCTCCTCCATGGTGCTTAGTGTTCTGGGGCTTTTCCCGGCTCTGATCGTCATGCAGGTGGTGGATCGTGTCATCAATTACCGCTCCATGGCCACGCTGATCTCCCTGACGGGTTTTGTGGTTATTCTCAGCCTTTATGAAGTGTTGTTGACCTATGCCCGGCAGGAATTGACGCTGGTGGTCACGACCCGTCTTGATGCCCGTATTTCTCTGCATGCGTTCAACCGTCTTCTGGCCCTGCCACTGGAGTTTTATGAGCGCCAGCAGGCTGGTGAGGTGCTGGGACGGTTTAACTCCATCTTCAAGGTGCGTGACTTCATGACCGGGCAGGTGCTGAACACCCTGTTGGATATGTTCATGCTCCTGGTTGTTATGCCCGTGCTGTTTTACATGAGCTCGACCCTGGCTTGGTTGACCCTTTTGGCAGCTGCAGCGATCGGGTTGATCGTGGTCATCATGTTGCCTGTGGTTAGCCGGGTGGCGGGGAAGATGATCCGTGCCGAGATGCAGCGAGGCGCTACACTTTACGAAACAGTAGCTGGTATCCGCACAGTCAAAACGCTGGCGTTGGAGCAGACACGGCGTGCGGAGTGGGATGAGCGTACGGCCATTGTAATTCGCTGGCGTCTGGCCTCTCAGCGTCTGGCGAATCTGGTCAGCACGATGGTCCAGCCGATCAATATGTTCATCAACCGGGGTATTATTCTGGTGGGTGGCTATCTGGTGCTTGTGGATTCCAATACCATGCAGGGCGGTGCGCTCATGGCCTTCATGATGTTGGGTGGTCGTGTTGCCTCACCGCTGGTCAGTTTGGCTCGAATTATGGAGTCCCTTAATGAAGTGACTGTGTCTCTGGGGGAGGCAGGGGCTGTGCTCAACCAGCCCACGGAAACCTATGCTCTGACACATGGTATGCGCCCGCCCATCAAGGGGGCGTTGAGCTTCACAAACATCAACTTCACTTATCCGGGCGGATCGAACCGTGCCCTTTCGGATGTGAATTTTGAGGTGCCTGCGGGGACCATGCTGGGCCTTGTCGGGCGTTCAGGGTCGGGTAAATCAACCATTACCCGTCTTCTTCAGGGCGTTAGCCGTGAGTATCAGGGGTATCTGCGTCTTGATGGGGTCGATCTGCGAGAGATCAACCTGCATTATTTGCGCCGGTCTTTCGGTGTGGTGCTTCAGGATAACTTCCTGTTCCGTGGTACCATTCATGACAATATTACTGCCGGGCGCCCCGGATTGACTCTGGATGATGTTGTTCGGGCCGCTCGTCTGGCCGGGGCCGAGGAATTCATCGAACGGATGCCGGCTGGTTATGAAACATGGATTGAAGAAGGCTCGACCAATATTTCCGGCGGGCAGAGGCAGCGTTTGGCGATTGCCCGTGCCGTCATTTCTGATCCCAAACTCATGATTCTCGATGAGGCAACATCGGCTCTTGATCCAGAATCTGAGGCTTTGGTGAACGCTAACCTGAAGAATCTGGCCAAGGGGCGTACGATGGTGATCGTGTCGCACCGTCTGTCCTCTCTGGTGGATTGTGACCAGATTGCCGTGATGGATAAAGGGCGTGCCATTGATATCGCACCGCATGAAGTTCTGCTTGAGCGCTGCGATGTGTATCGGACCTTGTGGCTGCAGCAGAACCGTCATCTTGAGGCAGGCGGTTCAGAACCGTCTGATCGTCCAGCAGGAGGGCAGGAATGATGAGCGAGAAAGAGCCAATCAGCACCGGCCCTGCGCAGGAGAAAGAGCCGCAGGTTAAAGGGTCTGCGCCTGCCATGGAGGAGGGGGATAATAATCGGGGGCCTCGCCGGGCCGATGATCCGTTTGCCCCTGATGACATGCCTGTTGCTCTGTTGGAGTTCCATTCCCCTACGCTGGGTATGGTCAACATGCCCATGACGGCATCAGCCCGTTATATCGTATGGCTCGTAGGGTCTCTGGTGCTGGCATCTGTTGCTGCGATGGGGCTGTTCCCTGTCAATAAGGTCGTAACCGTTACGGGGCGGATCATTTCGACTGCTCCAATTGTGGTTGTTCAGCCTGTGTCGGAAGGGCGTGTCCGCTCTATCAATGTTGCGGTGGGTGAGTACGTTCACAAAGGGCAGGTGCTGGCCAGACTTGATCCGTCACTGAGTGATGTGGACATGGAAAATCTGTCTTCGCAGATGCTGTCCATGCAGGCGGAAGTTGCCCGTCTGAAGGCACAGGCTGCCGGGCTGGAATATCATGCGGACATGAATGTCCCTGCCTCTATCCAGCAGGCTCAGGTCTTCCTGCAGATGCAGGCGGATTATCAGGCTCATATACAGGATTTTGACCGCCGCATTGCGGGCATGGAGAATGATCTTCAGGCGGCTAGAGGCAATGCCGCCATGTATGCCAGCAAGCTGAAGGTTACACAGGCTGTGCTGGACATGCGTGAGCGTGAGCAGAAGGAAGCCGTTGGGTCACGTCTGTCTACCCTTGGGGCGCAGGATGCCGTGATGGATACCGAGCGGGCCCTGATTTCTGCCCAGCAGACAGCTGGTGGAACGCAGAACCGTCTCACAGCCCTCAAAGCCATGAGGGAGAGTTATATCCAGTCATGGAAGACGGGTATTTACAGCCAGCTCGTAGCCGGGGAGCGCCGATTGGATCAGTTGCGCAGCAACTATCGTAAAGGGCGTGTGGAGCAGAAATATATTGATCTGCGTGCTCCTGAAGATGGCATTGTTCTGACAATCGCTCCTATCTCGGTCGGTTCGATGGTAGCCCCGTCTCTACGGGTAATGACATTGGAGCCGACCAATACTGGTCTGGAGGTGGAAGCCATCATGAGTCCGCAGGATGCTGCTTATGTGCGGCAGGGCCATCATGCGGTCATCAAATTTGCCAGCTTCCCTTATCCACAATATGGCGGTGCAGAAGGGACAGTCCGTCTCATCAGTGCTGATACGTTCCTGCCGCCCGAAATGGTGGAGGGTAATATTCGTGCCGGGATTGATCCCTCTGCTCTCATGCAGGGTAGCGGGGCCGCCATTTTCTATCGTGTTCGATTGAAGATTGATAAATATACCCTGCATGGACAGCCTTCTTTCTTCCATCCCAGTGCGGGTATGCCTGTGACATCTGATATTGATGTCGGTAAGAGAACCATTCTGTACTATCTGTTCAGCCGTGCCGTACCGATGGCAACGGATGGTATGAGAGAGCCTTCTTAAAGGAGGGGGCCAGTTCCATGGTACGCAGGTTTGCGCTTTTCGATTCTGTAACCCGCAAGCTGAATCGTGCGAAGCGGCTTCAGGATGAGGGGAAGGCACCGCAGGCTTTCTCCCTGCTGGCAAAGATGGCACGTTCCGGCGTGCCAGAGGCCGCTTACAGGGTCGGGCAGTGCTATCTGTCTGGTCAGGGCACGCCCTCCTCATTGGAAGATGGTGCCCGTTGGACATATCAGGCAGCGCAGGCGGGGATCAGTGAGGCGTGTTTTACGCTGGCGACCCTGTTTGCCATGGGTGTTCCCAAAGGGTTTGATCCTTCTTTGCCTGCTTCGGGTGGGGATGGTCTTTACGGGCGTTACGACCGTGAAGAAACGGAAGATTATCAGCCGGACTTCTCTCAGGCCCGCTTCTGGGCAGAGAAAGGCGCCGAGGCGGGGCATGTCGAGGCGCAGGCTCTGCTGGGGCATATTTTCAATCATGGGCCTGATGAGATTCAGGACCGTGAAGCGGCCCGGCATTGGTATGGTGAAGCTGTACGGGGCGGCTCGTTACAGGCGGCTCTGGGGCTGGGGCTTATCCTGCTGGATGAAGCGACCGATGATGACCAGAGAGCCCATGCCATGGCTCATCTTCAGCGGGCGGCTGAAGGAGGAATCGGTCTGGCCAGTGCGGCCATGGGCTGGATTTATGAGCATGGTGCCTGCGGGCAGGAGCGGGATGCCGGCAAGGCGGCGCGCTGTTACCGTATGGCCGCCGATCAGGACATTCCTTCAGCGCAGGCCCGTTATGGGTTGATGCTCCTGAAAGGGGTGGGGGTTGAAACCAATGTCGTGCAGGCAGAAAGCTGGTTGCGGCGGGCCGCCTATGGTGGCGATGCTGAAGCGGCGGCTCTGCTGGGCGATTTGTATATTCGAGGGGAGGATTTCCTTCGGCGTCCAGCGGAGGCAGCCCGCTGGTATGAGTTTGCTGCCGAGCAGCAGCATACGCCCGCAGCCCGTGTTCTGGCCGTGCTGTATCTGACGGGCACGGGCGTCATACGGGATGAAAAGAAGGCAGCCTATTGGTTCAGCCACGCGGCTGCGCTGGGCGACCGTCACGCTGATGCAGACCTTGGCAATCTGGTGCTGGCGGGTGTGGCTCATCCTGAGGAGGAGCAGAAGAACCTCCAGCAACGCCTTAGGGTGCAGGCTGAAGGGGGTGATCTGCTGGGAGCGTTCAATCTGGGCGTCTGTCTGGCGCAGGGTGTTGGTGGCAGTTCGGACGAGGCTAAGGCCTTCTACTGGTTGGGACTGGCACGAGAAGGTGTTGTGAACGCCCAGTATTGGTATGGTCGTATGTTGTTTGAGGGCCGTGGTGTGGCCATGGACCAGCAGAGCGGCCTGATATGGATGGATAAGGCGGCCCGTCAGGGTATGCCGGAGGCCTGTGCAAGCGTGGCTCAGGTGCTGGTAACGGGGCAGGTTGGGGGCGTGAAGGATCATGCCCGTGCGCTGGAGCTTTACCATCAGGCGGCGGACGCTGGCTTGCCAGAGGCTTATTTCTCGCTGGGCGCCATGTATGGCGGTGGTCACGATGTCCCGGCCGATGTGCCTCGTGCTCGTGAGTGTTTTGAGGAAGCGGCGCAGCGTGGGCATGGTCTGGGTCAGATGATGCTGGGGCGTTATCTGATGAAAGGTCTGGGCGGCGAGGAAGACCGGGAGCAGGCTCGTTACTGGCTTCAGCAGGCTGTCCGTCAGGGTATCCAGCAGGCACAGCATCTTCTGGATAGTTTAGACCGGCCCTCTGAACATGAAGAATCATCGGTCGATACGGTAGAAGATAAGACTGACCCGTGAGAGGGCAGGCCAGCTTCATTCCGGGATATGGTCGTTTTTATCGGCCTCAGGATGAGGTTCGTTGGAAAATCCGGCATATGCAGGAGATCCAGCAGACCTTTGAGCGAGGGCTGGCCTCTTTGAAGCAGGGTGAACGGAGCGATGCCCTGTTCTGGTTGCAGCGTGCGGAACGTCTGTCGGGCCGGGACGATAATATCAGCTTCACTTGTGCCATGATTCTTCTGGAGAGCGGTGCGGTCCGGCAAGCGCTGCCCCGGCTTGAAGCATTATGGGCCCGTTATGGAATGCGGGAGGCCGGGCTGGCTCTGGCGGGGGGCTATTTGCGCTGCGGTGAGCCTGAAGCCGGAAGGCGCATTATGGGGCAGGTTCTGTCTCGTAACAGCATGACAGCGGCCCATCATACGTTGGCGGATAGCTTGTCTTTTCCTGCCGGGTTGCCGGGTTGGGCTGTACTCTCCAATGAAGGAACCCTGCGTCTTCGTGTCACTGGAAATGCTGTGGTGGGTCTGGATGGCAGGACGGTGGGGACGGTGCCCGCAGGTGTTCATGACCTGTCCCTGATGATTTCGGAGGATACAGGGCCGTGGTGGCAGGGGCAGACTCTTACCATAAGCTGCGCTGGGCAGCCTGTGCTGGGGAGCCCGATTGACATACAGGCCGTCATACGCTGCCAGTCTCTGGTGATGGCGGAGGAAAGGGGTGTCCGGGGCTGGCTATGGTATCCGGGAGAGCCGGATTTTCTGCCTTCCATGTGGATTGAAGGTCATGAAACGGCCTTTCAGGTTGAGGGGCTGGCGGAGGATTTTAGCAGTTCAGCTCTCTTGCAGCGGCCTCGTGGTTTTTCCCTGCCCTATGAAGATTGGCCTCAGCTTGCCGGTAAATCGACCAGTTTTTATGACCAATATGGGCGCCTTCTGTTGGGGGCTCCGCTTGATCCGGTTTTAATGACCCTGATGCAGCACCCTCGCCCAGCAGGGAGTGTTCGGAAGGGTTGGACGGTGCGGGGGTGCCGAATGCCTCGAAAAGGGGCTAAATCTTCCACGATTAAAAAAGTAGCCTGCCACGATGATGAGGCAGGCTGTGCCATCATCATACCTGTCTGTCGGGATGAGATGATGGTGCGGGCGTGTCTGGAACGTGTTCTTGAGACAGTTCCTGCATCATGCAGACTTATTATTGTAGATGATGCGTCCCCTGAAAAAGGCTTGCAGGATTATCTGGCTGGTCTGGCCCGGTGTGGACGGGGCTGCCTGCATCGGCATGAAATCAATCGTGGGTTTGTGGCCAGTATCAATACTGGCCTGACATACGTGCCTGCCGGGTGGGATGTCATTCTGCTGAATAGTGACACGCTGGTATCTGGTAGCTGGGTGGAGCGTCTCCTGCGCTGGATACGGCATGAAGGTGCCGGAACGGTCACGCCTTTCTCTAATGCAGGTGGGCTGACATCCTATCCGAAGCGGGACCGTGACAATCCTGCTCCAGACCCGGCTGATGTGGCGGAGCTGGACAGAATGTTCCAGCTTCAGGCGCAGTCCGAACGGCCTGTTGTGGCATTGCCAACGGCGAACGGGTTTTGCATGGGGATATCAGCATCCTGTCTGGCTGCCGTGGGGCTGTTGAGGGGAGAGTATTTTGCTCAGGGCTATGGGGAGGAAAATGATTTTTGCCTCCGTGCCAGTGAAGCAGGCTTTACCCATTTGGCGGCTGTGGATGTGTATGTTCTGCATCACGCTCATGGGTCTTTTGGGACAGGTGCCGCCCCGCTGCTCCAGCGTAATCTGGATATACTGAACCGTCTGTATCCCGGTTATGATGCAGCCATCCAGCGTTGGAAGGATGGAGACCCGTTGAAGGATTTCCGGCGTCAGCTGGATTGGCGGCGCCTTCGGCAGTATCGGATGCAGTTTTCCGGGGCGGTTGTATCGTTTCAGCACCGGGGTGGCGGTGGGGTGGCGCGCGCTGTGCGGGAGCAGGCGGCCAGGCTGGCCCGGGCGGGCATTCTGCCAATCATTCTGGAGCCTACGGAAACAGGGTGCCGGGTTGTCAGCCTTGTTGTGGCGCTGGATGTGCCGAATCTTATGTTCGTTCTCCCAGAGGAACAGCCCGTTTTACTGAGTTTTCTAAGGGAAATGGGCGTACAGCATGTGATATGGCATCATATGCTGGGGCATGAGAGGGGCCTGCGGACTCTGCACCGGCAGCTAAATGTCCCTTATGACATCTACGTGCACGATCATGTCTGGTTCTGCCCACGTATTGCTTTGTTGGATGAGCATGGCCGCTATTGTGGGGAGCCTTCCATGGCAGGGTGTAGGGCCTGCCTTTCCAGAGGAAAATTACAGGTGGATGAGGGGATGGACCTGCCCGCTTATCTGTCTCGTTCGGCAGAGGAGCTGAAACAGGCTCGCCGGGTTGTGGCGCCGTCCAGAGATGCCGCTCATCGGCTAGAGCGGCACGTGCCGGATGTGGGGCCCATTGAGATCGAGCCGTTGGAAGATGACCGGCAGATAAGGGCTGGTTCCCCCCCCGTGAGGAGTGGATGCCCCCCGACAGAGGAAAGACCGCTGCGTATAGTCGTTTTGGGGGGAATTAGCCGGTGGAAAGGGTATGATGTTCTGCTGGCGCTGGCCCAGCATGTTCAGAAGAATAATCTTCCATTACGCCTGATTCTGATCGGTGGAACTCATGATGATGAAACCTGCCTGAAAGCAGGAATTGAAGTAACGGGTTCTTATGAAGATGATGATGTCTTGTCACTTCTTGAGATGTCTGGTGCTGATATTGGATTTGTACCATCAATTGCTCCAGAAACATGGTGCTATACTTTGGGGTGGTTGTGGAGGGCTAAACTAGCTGTTGTCGGGTTTGATATTGGGGCATCTGCCGAGCGTATCCGGCAGGCAGGTCCAGATTGGGGGCGTGTTGTGCCGTTAGGGCTGCCAGTAGACCGTCTTGTTAAGATTTTCCTAGAAATGGGATGTCGAGATGAAAACAGAAAAGTGAAGAAGAAGGGATATTTTGCAGAACGCATTAAAATCAGCTAAGATTACAGAGACATTCTAAGAAAATTTGTGCATAAGCGCCTTGCGCTTCTGCAAGACTTACAGGCAGCTGGAGAGAACATGCCAGAAACAGATAAGGAACAGCCCCGTCATCGTATTGTGGACCTGAAAGCGGGTGCTCACGTGATGACGCTGGATGCCGGTGTTTTCTGTGTGTTCCATGCACCTGGTCAGAAGGAGGCAGGCCCGAGCGGACTGCCAGGTGTGCGTATTTCCCGTGCTCCGGGTGTGCCTGAGGATGCTGTGGAGGTCGTCACTTTCATGGCTGATGGGTGGATGGGCGCCGCAAATAGTGCAGCACTGGTGCGGGTGCGGCGTGGCCCTGCTGGTGTGATGGTGACAACCTATCAGGATAATCAGACAGGTGAAGCGCCCCGCCTGCAGGTGATCCGTCTGATTGGTGGTGTTCCGGTTGAGCCGAAGGCTGGTAGTGATGCTGCCAAGGCCAAGTCTTCTGATAGCCGTATTTCCGTTTCCGGTGCCATGAGCGATACAGGCCGTGAAATCATTGCGCATATCCAGCGGCGTGGTGATGTGGGCGTGGTCGCGGGTGAGTGGATCGGTCAGGGTGGCAGTAAGCGCTGGATTGAGGGCTTCTCTATTCAGCCTGAAGGGGCCATCCAAGCAAAAGATGTTGAATATCAGGCTGTTCTGGGGCGTGGGTGGCTGTCACCTTGGGCCGAAGGGGGGCAGTTCTGCGGGTCCCGTGGTATGTCCCTGCCCATTCTGGGGCTGCGTGTCCGGCTGAAGGGGGATGTGTCCCATAAATGGACCGTTCGGCTGACAGCCTGCTTTACCGATGGAACAGAAGTCGGGCCGGTTGAAGGGGGTGAAGAAGCCCTTCAGGCAGAAAGCCTTGCTCCTCTGGAAGGATTCCGGTTGGAGTTTGTTCCTCTGGATGGTGGTGAAAAGAAAGACGATAAGGATTCCGCCAAGGCTGGGCGCAAGTCGGCGCAGGGAAGTGGTCAGAAAGACGCTTCTCCCCGTTCTGACAAGGAGTAACAGCCAGAAACTGGCCGGGGGGAACGGTGCGTTTTCTTTTTGTTCATCAAAGCTTCCCGGCACAGTATGCCCATATGGTGGCACATCTTGCCCGTAAACCGGAGCATGATGTCGTCTTTCTTACTGCGGGCAAGGGGCCGGATATTCCCGGTGTGCGCCGGGTTCTGTACCGCCCGCCGGAGATGAACGGGGATGCTGTGCATCCTTTTGTTAGAGAGTTCGATCACGCCATACAGCGGGCAGAGGCTATTGCCGCTGTAGCCCGCTCTTTAAAGGATTTGGGGTTTGTCCCGGACATCATTATCGGCCATCACGGTTGGGGAGAGTTGCTGAATCTTGATTCAGTGTTTCCCGGTGTGCCGCTATTGGGATATTTCGAGTTCTATTACGGTGTGGAAGGACGAGACATAGGTTTCGATCCTGAGTTTCCCATGCCGGAACAGCCGGAACTGCTGGTCCGGTGTAAAAATGCCGTCAACCTTCAGGCTTTGGCTGGTCCGGGACAGGGGCAGACTCCGACCTGTTTTCAGCGGGACACATATCCCCGTTGGGCATGGGACAAATTATCCCTTTTGGATGAAGGGGTTGATCTGGAGCTATATCGGCCCAATCCCCAATTGAGGAAGAAGCCTTTCCGGTTGGGTAATATTACCATTGCTCCTTATGAGAAGCTGGTGACATATGCGGCGCGTAATCTGGAGCCCTATAGAGGGTTTCATAGTGTGATGCGTGCCCTGCCGGCTTTGATGAAGGCACGGCCGGACTGTCAGGTGATTCTGATGGGGCGGGAGGATGTCAGTTATGGTCTGCCTCCTGCTGGTGGTGGCAGCTGGCGGGAGACCATACTGAAGGAGCTGGAAGGGAAGCTGGATCTTTCCCGTATTCACTTCGTTGGTTGGCTGGAACGCGAGCAGATGATTCGTGTTCTGCAGCGTTCAGATGCTCATATTTATCTGACCTATCCGTTTGTGCTGTCATGGTCTTTGAGGGAGGCCATGGCGATAGGCTGCCCGCTTGTAGCCAGTGATACGGCGCCGGTAAGGGAATATCTTGAGCATGAGAAAACGGCGCTGATGGTACCTTTCCTTCAGCCCGAAGCGATTGGAGAGGCCATTCTGCATCTCTTGGAGACCCGGAGTCTTGCAGAAAGGCTGAGCCATAATGTGCGTCAGCGTGCGGAAAAACTATTGGATATGAAGCAGTATTTGGCCCAGTATGAGGCGCTGGTATGCAGGATGACAGGCCGGGAGACGATATGATGATGCCAGAGATGGACAGTGCCGCTTTACAGGCGCTGGTAGCGGGATGGATTGTCAAGAAATCCGCTTCTTCTGCGCCGCAGAGGGTGGGGGCGGTAGAGTGCGAGCAGTTGGCGGAAGCTGCGCAGCGTAGCTGGCTGGCTTCACAGGAGGGGCATGATCGGGCTGCACAGAACGCTCTGCGGGATATGACACGCGAGTGGATTGTTCAGCGTGAGCGGGGCAGCCTACCGGGGCGTCTGTTGGAAGAAGATTTTCAGGCTATCATGGAGAGCCTGAAGCTTGTCAGGCAGGAGGTCGAACCCCCACCGGCTGTTTCGCAGCCAGAACAGCCAGAACAGCCAGAACAGCCAGAACAGCCAGAACAGCCAGAAGAAGCCGCTTCTGTCCCAGCCCCAGCTGAGCAGGAAGAAAAGGACTGGCGGCCTGATTACATGCCAGCCGAAGTCGGTCCCGGTAGTAATGATGTGCTGGAAGATGGCCGGCTGGTGCGGGATGTTCTACGGGATGACCCGTTCTATTTTGCTCGGCTCCATCTGGCCCTTTCTCTCTAAGGGAACGTGGAGTCTGGGGTTGATGGGGGCGGTATTTACCGTCCCCTTTTTTGGTGGATGTATTGAGAAAATATCTCAACCTAAAAAAGGCACGCCCCTGAAAGAGAGCGTGCCTTTTTAAGAAAGGGGGCATAAGCCCCCATTTCTGTTCTCTTAGCGAGGACCAGCTTCAGCCTGCAGATGAGCCTCAAGGAACCAAAGGTTCTTGTCCAGTCCGCGGGAGATTTCGGTGAAGATGTCGGATGTATCTTCATCGCCAGCTTCTGCCGTCACCTTGATGGCTTCACGGATCTTGTTGGCAACAACGCCATAGCGCTCGGCCAGAGCCTTGATGTGATCCATGACGGTGTAGATGTCTGTCGGGTACGGAGCGCAGTTTGTGTGACGATGCACATTCTGCACGGTACCGAGAGCTACGCCACCCAGCTGGACAGCACGCTCAGCTGCTGTGTCCACAAAGCCATCCAGACCGCCGCGGAAGCCATCCAGCATCTCATGCACACCAATGAAGTTGACGCCTTTGAGATTCCAGTGAGCCTGCTTGGTCACCAGTGCCAGATCGATCAGATCAGCCAGACGGGCATTCAGGGTCTCGATGGACACGGCCTTCGTGTTGTCTGGCGTGTTGTTGCTTGTGGGGTAATGATTGATCTTGCTCATCATATCGCTCCTTCGTGATGTCCTTCCCCTCGGCAGGGAGGGGAAGGAAGGCTTGGAAACCGGATGGGACTCCCTCAGGTTTCCTTACCCGTTAGGACCATAGGTCTTCAGGACCGTTGAGGTCAAAGAAGGTCCGCAGATCCTGCTTGAAGTAATGTGGGTACGTTGGATCTTTTTTAAAGAGCGGATTGTCTTTCCAACGCTCCAGCATGACCTGTCTTTCGTGGAAGAAGCGGGCTTCCTGCTCAGGGCGGTTGTCACTGCCGCGAGAGTAGCTTTCATGATGGATCGCTTCGGCCTCGGCACAGAAGATGATCCGGTGTCCGTGGTCACGGATCTTCAGGCAGAGGTCAACATCGTTGTAGGCCACGGCCAGACCGACTTCATCAAAGCAGCCAACTTCATCAAAGACAGCATGAGACACCATCAGGGCAGCCCCTGTTACGGCGGTCACCTCGTGGTTGAGGCGGAGACGGCCAATATAGCCGAAGTCCGTTGCAGACTGGAGACGATGGACATGCACACCAATGACTTCCGGTCCCACGGCGACACCAGCGTGCTGGATGGTGCCGTTAGGATAGAGAAGACGGGCACCAACAGCGCCAACATCCGGGGATGCCAGCATCTCCTGGACCATCTTTTCCAGGAAGTCTGGCTGGGTGATGATGACGTCATTGTTCAGGAAAAGCAGCAGATCGCTCTTGCTTTCCTTGGCAGCCAGATTGTTCAGGCGAGCGTAGTTGAACGGTTCTTCCACGCGCAGAACATTGACCTGCTTGTTCTTCTTGACGTCTTCCAGCCAAGCCAGTGTGTCCTTCTGAACCGAGAAGTTATCCACGAGAATGATATCAAACTTGCGGTATTTCTGGGTTTCCAGCAGGGACTCGACACAGTTCCGGGTCATTTCCAGCTGGTCGCGGAAAGGAATGATAACTGTGAGAGTTGGCTGACGGCGGAATGGCCAGCTCACTGCATAGAGGCTCAGGCGTTCCACGGAGGAAACGTTGGCTTTGATCTTACGGCGCTTCAGATGGTCCGTAACGCAGTCAACGCCAGCCTTAACAGCATAGCCCTTATTGCCAATGTTGCTGGCTGTGGAGTTAGGCGTTTTGCGCCAGTGATACAGGATCTCCGGCACGTGGTGGATGGCCTCACGGGGGATGATTTCCGTAGCACGAAGCAGGAAGTCATGATCCTGGGCACCGTTATAGCGGCTCTCCAGCGGACCAACCTTGCGTACCACGTCTGCATCCATGAAGGTCAGATGGCAGATATAGTTGCAGCCCAGCAGATAACGATAGTCATAGGCTGGTTTCAGGTTGGGCTCGAGGAAGTGACCCGCAGCGTCCACCTTGTCTTCATCGCAGTAGAGCAGCTTGGCGCCGGTATCCAGGGCGGCACGGACCATGCGCTCCAGAGCGACATCAACGAGCAGATCGTCATGATCGAAGAAGGCGATGTAGTCGCCCTTGGCGTTCTTGATCGCCTCGTTGGTGGCACCAGCAATACCCTGGTTTTTCTTCAGAGCAAAGGCGCGGACGCGTTTGTCCTTCTTGCTGTATTCTTCGATGAGAGCCGTTGTCTTTTTGCACTGGCTACCATCGTCAACAAGAATCAGCTCCCAGTTCTGGTAAGTCTGGTTCAGGACGGACTCGACAGCCGCACGGAAGTCACCTTCATCGGGGCGCCATGTCGGGCAGAGAACGGAGACAAGCGGGCTTTTCTTCAGGGGGCGAGCTTCCCGCTGGAGAGCGGTCTGTTCACGCAGGAGGTTGTAGTAGCTTTTTGCCCATTTGTCGTAGTGCTGCAGATTGAGCGGCTTGCGGGGAATCAGCGAGCGTGTGCTGCTCCGTAGAGCTGTCAGCTGCTGGTGCAGGCCAGCAATGGTATTTTCAATCTGAACCAGCTTTGCCGTCAGCTGGTCATCGACCAGGGAGGTCACCATCGGGCTGCCAGAGAGGGGCACTTCATCCGGCATGGTCATAACGGTGATGTTGTGCGGAATCCCGTCATGGTAGCGATGCGGAATAGGGAACTCAAAGCCGCAGTTCGGTTCGCATTTCAGGGCTTCAACAACATCGCCGCGGTAGCAGTCGGCGCGGATGGTGCCGAGGGACACACCATCAATCTTGACGGAGATGATGACATTGCCAGTCCAGCCCGCACCGGGGAAGTCGCGGGAGACGATCCAGCCACGCAGGAGGCCTTCATGCAGACCATCCACGTTGCTCATGTATTCGGTGAATGGTTTCCGTGTGAAGGTGACAACTTCGTGGCCAACTTCTGGGTTTTCGGAATCCGGAAAGAGGAGGGCACTGCGGTCTTCAAAACGAATGGACAGATCATGAGGCTGGCCATCACAGGCTTCAACTGGCAGAGTGAACTGAAAGCCGAGTTTCTCGCTGGGAGCGAGCAGAACATCGCGAACGTCCTCACGAGGAAGATCGCAGACAGCCTGCATGACCTCCTGACCGTCCATCAGGATGTGTAGCAGAACAGGTTGGACGGGGTCGCGCAGGTTGACGGCCCAGCCGCGAACGATACCGCTCTGGCCGTCTATAGCGTCGATGTAACCCCGGAATTGGTTTGCGGGCAAGGCCCCCTCCTGGAAATAAGGTGTGAAGAAAATGCGCTATCTTCATAATTATGAAATAATTTTGTGGCAAGTGCACGGAATTTCCTATTGTGGGTCGGAGAATTACAAAAAAAAGCCCTTTCAATGGAGGTAATTTGCAGCAAAGGCTTTGCCGGAAGGTTGTCCTTTGCCGGCAGGGAAGGTAATGCACGAAGGCATAGGCGGCCAGCATGGGTTAAGATGGCGGCCACCGCAGTTGAAACGGCCAAGGCTTTGGACACATGCGCATGACGCCCGTATCGCGATCATCACACCGCAGAGCGGGGTTTGATACCGTTTTTCATGGGCTCCTCTGGATATGTGCGCTCTTGGTGCTGGCGTTGCTGGGTGGGCTTATCCTGTTGATGGCAACGGGTGGATGGCAGGCATTCACAACGTTTGGTCTGGCTTTCTTCACAAGTGCGTCATGGAATCCTGTTAAGGATGTGTACGGGATCTTGGCCCCCCTGTTGGGGACAGCCGTGAGCACAGCCATTGCCATGTTGATTGCCGTGCCTATGGCATTCGGAACCGCCTTCTGGCTGGTCTATATCGCTTCGGCACGGTTTGCTTCTATTGTTGGGACAACCATCCAGCTTCTGGCGGCTGTTCCCTCCATTATTTTCGGCATGTGGGGCTTTCAGACCATTGTGCCGTTCATCGCCCGTTATATTCAGCCTTTCCTGAACCACCATCTGCGGCACGTTCCTATGGTGGGACCGCTGTTCACAGGGCCGCCGGTGGGGACGGGGCTTGTGACGTCCGGCATTGTATTGGCGGTGATGATTGCTCCCTTTATTACGGCTGTAATGGTGGATGTATTCGGAGCCGTTCCTCCCATGTTGCGGGAAAGTGCTTTCGGACTCGGCGCAACACGCTGGGAGATGATGCATAAGATTGTCGTGCCGTGGTCCCGTAATGGCATGATTGGGGCCATTGTACTGGGCATGGGGCGGGCCCTTGGCGAAACGATGGCTGTGACGTTCATCATTGGTAATGTCACCACCGTGGGCTGGTCACTCTTTGCCCCTCGTAGCACCGTAGCCTCTTTGATTGCCCTTCAGTTTCCAGAAAGTCCGGCAGGCTCCCTGCGTCTTTCTTCTCTTATGGCGTTGGGTTTCATTCTCATGCTTCTTTCCTGTGTCAGCCTTGTTCTGGCGCGTTGTCTCAGGGGGAAACGTCAATGACGGAACCTGTAACTTCTCCGACCTCCTCACATGAGGTAGGCAAGGCCGATTCCACCCCGGATCTTTGGCGTCCGGGGCGTAAGGCGATGCGGCGGCAGATGCTGGATTATGTCGCTACAGTGGCCAGTGTTGCGGCGGGCAGTATTCTGCTGCTCGTTCTGGTCTCCATTCTCTGGACATTGCTTAGCCGTGGGCTGGTCGGGATCTCATGGGCCACACTGACCCGCACCATGGGGCCACCCGGTTCCGGTGGGGGGTTGGCGAATGCTATTATCGGGAGTCTGTTGCAGACAGGGCTTGCGCTGCTGATGGCGGCTCCGGTCGGGTTGATGTGTGGCATCTACCTTTCGGAATATGGTCGTAACGGGAATCATTTTGCCAGTGTCGTGCGTTTTGTCGCTGACATGCTGATGTCTGCACCATCTATTCTGATTGGTCTGTTCATCTATCAGCTTCTGGTGGTTCCGTTCGGACATTTCTCCGGTTTCTCCGGTGCTGTGGCTCTGGCCGTGCTGGCGCTTCCGTTGATTGTGCGGACAACGGAGGACATGCTTCGTCTGGTGCCGACAGCTATGCGGGAGGCTGGTGCCGCTCTGGGGGCAGCCCGCTGGAGGGTCATTATTTTCCTGTGCCTGCGTTCGGCACGGAAAGGCGTGATGACCGGCATCCTGCTGGCTCTGGCTCGTATGGGGGGTGAGACGGCGCCGCTGCTCTTTACCTCTTTGGGCAATCAGACCATGTCCATGGATATGACCCGCCCGATGGCCAGCTTGCCTATTGCCATTTATCAGTATGCTGGCGCTTCTTATGAGGACTGGGTGCAGCTGGCATGGACAGGCGCCCTGCTGGTGACATTTGGTGTGCTTCTCATCAACATAACCGTGCGGCTTTCATCCCGTCATTGAAATCAAGGGGAGAGACCTTCATGACTTCCGTTCCGCTGCCTTCTTCCGAGCATGCTGCTGGACCGTCAGACACAGGGCCTGAACAGGAGGTTGCGCTCTCCGTACGGGATCTGAACTTCCATTATGGAAGTCACCATGCCCTGCATGGGATTTCTCTGGATTTTCCGGCCCGGTGTGTCACGGCCATGATTGGCCCCAGTGGCTGCGGGAAGTCCACCCTGCTGCGGGTGTTCAACAAGATTTACGATCTGTATCCCGGTCAGCGGGCGACAGGTGAGGTTCTGTTTGACGGACGCAACATTCTGGAAGACTCCATCAATTTGGACATGCTGCGGGCCCGTATCGGAATGGTGTTTCAGAAACCTACGCCGTTTCCCATGTCCATTTATGACAACATCGCCTTCGGTGTCCGTCTTCATGAGAAGCTGAGCCGGACCGAGATGGATGAACGTGTGCAGGATGTGCTGACCCGTGTCGCCCTCTGGAATGAGGTGCGGGACCGGCTGCACGCTCCAGCGACAGGCCTTTCCGGCGGGCAGCAGCAGCGCCTGTGCATCGCACGGAGTATCGCAACCCGGCCTGAGGTTCTTTTGCTGGATGAACCAACCTCCGCACTGGACCCGATTTCTACGGCCCGGATTGAAGAACTTCTGGATGAGCTGAAAGAGGAGTTCACCATCGCCATCGTGACGCATAACATGCAGCAGGCTGCACGTTGTGCCGACCGTGTTGCCTTCTTCTATCTCGGCAGGCTGGTGGAAGTGGATACGGCAGACCGCATCTTCACCAACCCCCGTCAGAAGCAGACGCAGGATTATATTACTGGCCGGTTTGGATAAAGCGGGAAGGGAGAGAGACTATGCCACATGAGCGTTCTCATATCGTCTCAAGCTTTGAGCAGGAGCTGGAACAGCTCCGGGCGATGATGGTGAAGATTGGCCGTATTGTGGAGGAGCAGGTGAGCCTTGCCCTTCGGGCCATTGCAGATCATGACGAAGCCGCCGCCGATGAGGCGACACGCCTTGACCCCGATGTGGATGAGCTGGAGCGTGAGGTGGAAGGGTTGGTTATTCGCCTTCTTGCTCTGCGGAGCCCAATGGGGGCGGACCTGCGGGAAATCGTTGCGGCTCTGAAGATCACGGGTGATCTTGAGCGCATCGGTGATTATGCGGCATCCATTGCGCGCAAGGCGATCAAGGCGGCTTCCAGTGAGGGGCATATTTCCCTGTCCGGCCTGCGGAGCATGGGTCGTCTGGTGCGGGAAAATCTGGGTAGAACGGTGGAAGCCGTCATTAATCACGATGCCCATCAGGCCATGGAGGTCTGGCATGCTGATCGTGGTGTGGATGAGCATTATGTGACGCTGTTCCGTGAGCTCGTTACCTACATGATGGAAGATGCCCGCAATATCCGTGCCTGCACGGAACTGCTTTTCATCGCCAAGAATCTGGAACGGATTGGCGATCACGCCACCAACGTGGCTGAGCGTGTTTATTATGCGGTGACGGGTGAAAACCTGCCGACATTGCGCCCTCGTGGGGGCAGCCCGGATACACAGGGGCTTGGTAAGCGCTAGTCTGAAAGACAAGCCATTACTGGAAAAGAAACCCCCCGGCAGGTTCATCTCCTGCCGGGGGGTTTTTGTAGGTTCCGACCGTATGACGATCAGGATTCTGAAGGATCATCCTTACGTTTGAGGAGTAACCACCCTCCGTAGAAGATCAGGGCCAGTACGGGGATGGAGGCAACGGTGATGGTCCCCGAGGGATAGTCAAAGGCCATCATGACCAGTACCAGAAGCAGGAAGGCCAGTGTCAGCCAACCTGTGTAAGGAGCGCCCGGCATGGAGAAGCCCGTGGTAGCGATACGGCCCCGCTTGATGGCCCTGTGTAGGCGCAGCTGGCAGAGCAGGATCGTAGCCCATGTGCCCAGAATACCCAGAGAGGAGATGCTCAGCACGATCTCGAAAATCTGCGTGGGGTACAGATAGTTCATCAGTACGCCAATCAGATAGATAAAGAGCGTGACGCCAATGCCCACATAAGGGACAGCATTACGGTTCAGTTTGCCCATGGCCTGCGGGCCAGAGCCGCCAAGTGCCAGCGCACGCAGGATGCGCCCTGTGGAATAGAGACCAGAATTGAGGCTTGAGAGAGCTGCCGTCAGCACGACAAAGTTCATGATGCTATCAGCAGCAGGCAGGCCCAGCTTATGGAAGAAGGTGACGAACGGGCTTTCACCAGCATGGTAAGCGGACCACGGCATGAGGCAGACCAGCAGAGCTACTGAACCAACATAGAAGACGACAATACGCCAGATCACGCTGTTAACGGCGCTGGGCACGACCTTGCGGGGATGCTCGCATTCACCTGCCGCAATCCCGATGAGCTCGGTGGCAGCATAGGCAAAGACGACACCCTGCACCAGCATGAGAGAAGCCACCATGCCATGGGGGAAAATACCACCGGATTCAGTGATGAGATGGATGCCCGGTGTGTAACCGCCGACATGTGTCCCGCTCAGCAGGATATAGCCACCTACACCCAGGAAGATGACCAGCGTGAGAACTTTAACCAGAGAGAACCAGAATTCAATCTCACCAAAATAGCGGACCCCGGTGAGGTTAACAGCCCCGACCACAACCAGCGCTCCGAGAGCGGTGAGCCACTGGGGAATGTGCCCGAACATGGGCCAGTAATGGACGTAAAGCGCAATAGCGGTGATGTCCACAATGCCGGTCATGGCCCAGTTGAGGAAGAAGAACCAGCCTGCTGCATAGGCAGCGCCTTCCCCAAGGAACTCACGGGCATAGGTGACGAAGCTGCCGCTGCTGGGGCGGTACATGACCAGCTCGCCCATGGCGCGAAGGATCATGAAAGCGCAGAGCCCGCAGATGGCGTAGGTAATGGCCAGAGAGGGACCGGCGATCTGGAGGCGGGACCCAGCCCCGAGAAACAGCCCCGTGCCGATGGCGCCACCGATGGCGATCATCTGGACATGACGGCGGCTCAGGTCCTTCTGGTAGCCTTCCTCGGAGACATTGGCGGGCTCAGGGCGGTTCGTGTCGGGGGGTGGAGTGGTCATGCGCTAATCCTGCAATGAGCGGTCTGTGGGCCATGGCCTGGGCAATGGGACCCTCGTTTCTGTCTGGTCTGCCATGTGCTTTACGAATAGATTCTATAACCAACGGCAAAGACTTTGCCAATGCGTGGTACCGGGAAAGCTGTTTTTATAAAGGATTAATAGGTCCGTTACGGTCTGTTTATTGCTTAAAAGACCCGGACGATGCGTAGCAGCCATGTAGAAAGATGCGGAGTCCTTCATTCAGATAGTGGCGAAGACTGTCCTGATCCCGTGCCGGGCCGCAATGGGCTAGTCGGGACAGCATGGGGCCACCAACCGTCAGGCCAAAGAGATGGTCAGCCGCATCAGCTGCATTGTTGAAAAAGAGCTTTCCAGCTTGTTTCTGCTCATCAAGCCAGTTCTGTATTTTCGTTTTGTTGCCGGAAACGTGGAAAAGCTCGGTCATGAGCTGCTGGATGGAGGGGGATCGGTTGGTTTCGCCAATGATGGTCCGCATCAGGCCGAGCCGTTTCTCGCAGAGAAGAATCTCCGCCATCTGGAAGATCATGGCTCGGAGTTGTTCTTCCAACCCTGTTTCTGGGATGGAGGAAGGGGTGAGAGGCACGAAAAGCTCGGAGAGAAGCAGTTGCTCCAGCAGGTCTCGCTTGGATGGGAAAAAGAGATAGAGCGTCTTTTTCGACATCCCGGCATGATGGGCGATATGGTCCATCGTAGTGTGGTGGTAGCCCTGCTTCTGGAGCAGAGTGCAGGCAACCTTCAGGATGGTTTTGCGGCGGTCCGTGTCATCATGGGGCTGCATGGCGCCACACTCCTTGCGAAATGGAAAATGGAAGCAGGCTTTGTTCCCGATTTTGGCATGGGGCTGTCAAGCCCTATTGGGAAAGATCCCTCAGGCTCGTGCTTTTTTAACCTATGCAGCCAATATGGGATTGACGGCCATGATGGAAACTGAGTAGTTTCCGCTCCCACTCGTTTTTTCATGGCGAGATATGATGCAGGCAGGATTATTTGTCTGTAGTTTTATTCTTCTGTGTCCAATTCCTTAGAGAGCCGCCTGTCTATGCGCATGTTCCGTCCAAAACTGGCTGTGTGTCTGTCCCGAACGGTCTTTTATGGCAGTACGGCTCTGCTTGGGCTTGGTGTTCTGGCAGGCTGCCAGAAGAAAGCCCCTCCGGCTCCACCCCCGCAGTCCGTTGCTGTTGTCACTCTGCATAAAAAGAGCGTTGCGTTGGAGACATCCCTGCCGGGGCGGACTGATGCCTATGAGCAGGCGCAGATACGCCCGCAGGTCAGTGGGGTTCTGGTATCCCGTACCTTTGAGGAAGGGAAAGACGTTCAGGCCGGGCAGCCTCTTTACCAGATCTATATTGCGCCTTTTCAGGCAGCGTACGATCAGGCTCGTGGGCGGCTTATGGAAGCGCAGGCCAGTGCTATCCGTGCCCATGCCCAGCTGAAGCGGTATAAGGCGCTGGTCGGGCCACGGGCCATCAGCCGTCAGGATTATGACAATGCGCTGGCAACGGCCCGGCAGGCGGATGCTGAGGTTGTACAGGCACAGGCCGCCGTGGAAACGGCTCAGGTCAATCTGAACTATACGCATGTGCAGTCACCGATTGATGGCCGTATTGGCAGGACACTCTATACAGCGGGTACGCTGGTAACGGCTAATCAGAGCACGCCTATTGCGGTGGTCACACGGCTGGACCCGATCTATGTGGATGTGAATCTGGCAGCAGAAGATATGATCCGCCTACGGCGTGAACTGGCTTCCGGTCAGCTGGAGCGTAACGGAAGTGAAGCTGCTGTCACATTGGAACTGCCCGATGGGTCCACCTACAATCAGACAGGCCAGTTGAAACTCTCCGAAGTAACGGTTGACCCTGCCACGGGGACGCTGGTGATGCGGGGTGTCATGCCCAATCCGGATAAGCTGCTTCTGCCGGGTATGTTTGTGCATGCTCATATCAAGGAAGGAAGCGACCCGAATGCGCTGCTTCTGCCACAGGTTGGCGTGCAGCGGACACCCAAGGGTGACCCCTATGTCATGGTGGTGGATGGGCATAATCATGTTCATATGCGCATGGTTTCGCTGGGCCAGACGGTGGGGTCTAACTGGCTTGTCACCAAGGGGGTGAATGCTGGTGAGAAGGTCATTGTGGAAGGGTTGCAGAAGGTCAAGCCGGAAGGGGAGGTTAAGCCTTACGAGGCCAATCTGGCCGAGATGGGGCTGGAGTAACGGCGCATGTCATTGTCACGTTTCTTTATCGACCGTCCTATCTTCGCTTGGGTGGTTGGGCTTATCATCATGCTGGTGGGGGGTGTGTCCATCACCCGTATGCCCATTGCCCAGTATCCAACCATTGCTCCGCCGCAAATTGCCATCACTGTGGATGATCCCGGTGCCTCGGCAGATACGGTCAACAACACGGTGGTGGAACCGATCCTTCAGCAGATGTCCGGTCTGGACCATCTGGAATATCTGTCTGCCCAGTCTTACGGCAGTGGCCATATGGAAATTGACCTGACCTTTGAGCAGGGAACGAATCCCGACATTGCTCAGGTACAGGTGCAGAACAAGCTGCAGCTTGCTCAGCCACGCCTGCCGCCAGAGGTGGTCAGTCAGGGGTTGAGCATCACCAAGGCAGCCAAGAACTTCATGCTTGTCATCGGCTTCATCTCTACGGATGGGAGCATGAGCGGGCAGGATATTTCGGACTATGTGGCGTCCAACGTGATGGACCCGCTTTCCCGTATTTCCGGCGTGGGGGATCACACGCTGTTCGGCTCTGAATATGCCATGCGTATCTGGATGGACCCGGACAAGCTGTACAAATATGGCCTGACCGTGAGTGACGTGCAGGCTGCTGTTCAGAGCCAGAATATTCAGGTGGCTTCTGGTGAGCTTGGTGGTTTGCCAGCCCGTAAAGGGATTGGGTTTGATGCCAATATCATCGGGCCTGTCCGTCTGACGGAACCAGAGCAGTTCAGCAATATGCTGTTGAAGGTCCAACAGGATGGCAGTCAGGTCCGCATGAAAGATATTGGCCATGTGGAGCTTGGTGCACAGAGCTATAATCTGACATCCCGTTATAATAATGAGCCTGCCACGGCCATGGCCCTGAAGCTGGCACCGGGAGCTAACCAGCTTGTGACGGAGGAAGCTGTCCGGGCGAAAATCGCACAGCTTTCCCAGTTCTTCCCCAAGGGGTTGAAGGTCGTTTATCCGCTGGATACGGAGCCCTTCATCACCCACTCCATCGAGGAAGTGATTGAAACACTGTTTGAAGCCATTGCACTGGTCTTCATCGTGATGCTTGTGTTCCTCCAGAATTTCCGGGCCACCCTGATCCCGACCATTGCCGTGCCGGTGGTACTTTTGGGGACGTTCGGGATGCTGTCTGTCCTTGGTTACAGCATCAACACGCTGACCATGCTGGCGATGGTGCTGGCTGTGGGGCTTCTGGTGGATGATGCCATCGTGGTGGTGGAGAATGTTGAACGTGTGATGAGCGAGAAGAAGCTCTCACCGCGGGAAGCCGCCCGTGAATCCATGGATGAAATTTCTGGGGCGCTGGTGGGTATTGTGCTGGTTCTCAGTGCGGTCTTCCTGCCTATGGCGGCTTTTGGTGGGTCCACTGGCGTGATCTACCGGCAGTTCTCCATCACGGTGGTGGCGGCCATGTGGCTGTCCGTTCTGGTGGCAATGGTCATGACACCCGCTCTTTGCGCTACCATGCTCAAGCCGACCAAGCATGAGGTGCATTTCCGCCCGGCTGTCTGGTTCAATAACTGGTTTGACCGGCTGACACAGCGTTATGTGGGGGGCGTGCGGCATATGCTGCGTCTGCGTACCCCGGCTATGATCGTTTTTCTCGGTCTGACGGCTCTGGTGGGCTACCTGTTCATAAAGGTGCCGACTGGCTTCCTGCCAGATGAAGATCAGGCTCTCATTTTCGGGCAGGTCAGCATGCCTGCCGGTGCGACTGATGCGCAGACAGGGGCCGTCAACCGCCGGATCACGGATTACGTATTGAAGACCTATGGTCAGGATGTGGAATCCGTCTTCACCATGAACGGCTTCAGCTTTGCCGGGCAGGGGCAGAATGCCGGGGCGTTCTTTATCCGTCTCAAGCCGTGGGATGTGCGGCCGGGATATGAACATTCCAGCATGGCCATTGCCAATAAGATCATGAAGCATTTCTGGGGCGACCCGGCGGCGCAGATTTATGCCCTGAATCCTCCAGCGGTGATGGAGCTTGGTAACGCAACCGGCTTTGATCTGGAGCTTGAAGACAATGGCCATATTGGTCATCAGGCCTTCCTTGCGGCCCGGAACAAGCTTCTGGCGGCAGCGTCTAAAAATCCGCTTCTGGCTGCTGTGCGTCCCATGGGGCTGGAAGATGCGCCCCAGTTCGTGCTGGACCTCAATCGTGAGAAGGCCAATGCGCAGGGCATCAGCAATGCGGAGCTCAACACAACCATTCAGGGGGCTCTGGGGTCGATCTATGTCAATCAGTTCACCCGTAATGACCGTGTGAAGCAGGTCTATATTCAGGGTGAACCATTCTCCCGCATGACGCCGGAAGATCTGAATCGCTGGTATGTCCGCAATAATGTCGGGGATATGGTGCCGTTTAATGCTTTTGCTGCGGGGCACTGGATTGTTGGGCCGCAGAAGGTGGAGAATTATAACGGTCTGAACTCTTACGAGATTCAGGGTGTGCCTGCCGTTGGTGTCAGCTCTGGTCGGGCTGTGGCGGAGATCGAGAAGATTCTCAAGACCCTGCCGCCGGGTGTCGGGCATGAATGGACGGGCCTGACCTTCGAGCAGCTGGCCTCTGGTAATGCGACAGGGCCGCTTTATGCTCTGGCTGTTATCGTGATCCTGCTCTGTCTGGCCGCTCTTTATGAGAGTTGGGCGATTCCTTTTGCTGTTCTGCTGGTGCTGCCGCTGGGCGTGCTGGGGGCCATTGGCTCAACACTCTGGCGGGGGCTGAGCAATGACGTGTATTTTCAGGTTGGGCTGCTGACAACGGTTGGTCTGGCCGTGAAGAACGCCATTCTGATCGTGGAGTTTGCAAAGTTCTTCTATGATCATGGCGATACGCTGGAAGACGCCGTGATGAAGGCCGGTCAGGAGCGTCTGCGCCCTATTCTTATGACCTCCATTGCGTTCGTCTGTGGTGTGTTCCCGTTGGCTATTGCCACGGGGGCGGGGGCAGCGTCTCGTGTGGCTATCGGTACCTGTGTGGTGGGCGGGATGCTCACAGCCACCATACTGGCCGTCTATTTTGTGCCGCTGTTCTTTGTGGTCGTGCTGCGTGTCTTCAAGGTCAAGCGGCTGTCGGAACGGCATGAGGCAGGGCAGGAAGGAGACCACGCATGAGCATGACATGGCATGGCAGAAGCAGGGTCGTCCTTGCGGGCATGATGGGGCTGGGCAGCCTGTTGCTCTCCTCCTGTAACATGGCGCCGAAATATCAGCGGCCAGACCCGGCTGTCTCAAAGACATACCCGGCTGACGCGGAGATCAAGCCCGGCCAGCCTGCTCATCAGCAGGTGTCTGATCTGGGCTGGGAAGATTTCTTCACAGATCCAAGGCTGAAAGCCCTGATTGGCCTGTCCCTTGCCAATAATCGGGACCTTGCTGCCCAGATGGCCGCCGTGGCGGCTGAGCGGGGGCAGTATCAGGTGCAGAATGCTGCCCTGTTCCCGACTATTTCGGTAGGGGGAGCCGCCCAGTATGCTGGTCCTTCCGATACGGCCGGGTTCTCCTTTGCGCCGGGGGCTGGTGAATCCGTTTCGACACTGCGTTTCTATCAGACCTCTATCGGTTTCTCGTCTTATGAGATCGACCTCTGGGGGCGTATCCGCAATATGAGCAATGCTCAGAAAGAGCAGACGCTGAGCACGGCGGAAAATCTGCGGAATCTGTGGATCACCACCGTGTCGCAGGTGGCGAGCACCTATATTCAGTGGCTGGCAGACCGGCGCCTTCTGGACCTTGCCCATCGTACGGCCCGGACAAGGGCGGATACATGGCGCCTGAACAAGCTGGAATATGACCATGGCGAGCTGGATGCGCTCACTCTGGCCCAGAGTGCGACCGAGCTGGAGCAGGCCCGCTCTGACGAGGAAAAGGAAACTCGTGCCGTAGCGGATGACGAACATGCGCTACAGCTTCTTGTTGGCGTCCCATTGCCTGCAAATCTGCCGCCGCCTCTGCCTATGGGGCGGCAGACGATGATTACTGACCTTCCTGCCGGTCTACCGTCTGACCTGTTGCAGCAGCGGCCTGACATCATGGCGGCTGAACACCGTCTTCTGGGGGCTCATGCCTCTGTTGGTGCGGCACGGGCGGCGTTTTATCCCCGTGTGACACTGACAGCGAGTGAGGGGACCAGTTCCCTTCAGTTCCGTCGCCTGTTCAGCCATCTGGCGGAGACATGGGGTGTTTCCCCCAATATCAGCATTCCGTTGCTGACATGGGGTGTCAATGAAGGGAATCTGCGGACCTCAAAGGCACGGCTGAAACAGGATATCGCTGAATATCAGAAGGCCATCCAGTCTGCCTTTCGTGAAGTTTCAGATGGGCTGACAGCACGGGAAACCTATCGCAGGCAGGACAGTCATATGATTGTGTTGGAGGCACAGGCCCAGAAGGCTTACGATCTCGCCCGGATGCGTTATCATGCTGGAATTGATAGTTATCTGACCACGCTGGTGCAGGAGCGTCAGCTCTATCAGGCCCAGCAGACCCGCATCATGGTCGAGGCGGCACGGTTCCAGAATATGGTGACGTTGTATCGTGCGCTGGGCGGTGGCTGGAGCCGCAAAAGCCGGATTGCACCCAGTACGCAGCCCGGTCATCTGTAGGGCAGTCGTGGTCGAAGGGAGAAGCATATGCGTTTTGTGAAACGGGCCGGTCTGCTGGCAGGAGCTGGCATGATGGTGATGAGTGTGGCCGGACTGGTTCCAGCGCAGGCGGATGACTTCAATTCCGTGGTCAGAAAGCCCATGCCGGGCTCCTCCCTGCCCAGAATGCACGCCGATTACAGCATGTTTCACTTCGTGCCACGGGGGGATGAGGTGACTGTGCAGCCTGAGCGGAATCGCCTTCTCTTTCGCAAAAAGAGTGGCCAGCCAGATGGTTACGCCGAGCGGCGTGGGGGGGCCATCGTTTATTACGATGCCAGTGGCAAGGCCGTCCGTATTCAGCGTCTCACACCGGATGAACTGGACAGAATGAACCAGTAAGACGGGCCACGACCTGTCCGGGGATCAGCGTTTCCACTTCCAGTAGCCATAGAGGCCGAGGCCGGTATAGCCCGCATAGAGCAGGGCGGTGATGGTGAGGGAACGGTTGATGAACAGCCCCGTATAGACCACGTCAATGCCAGACCAGAGCAGCCAGCTCACCCGATGGCGGCGTGCTGTCCAGAGCTGGGCTAAGAGGCTGGCTCCGCTCAGTCCGCCATCGAGTATGGGGGTGGGGTCATCGCTCCAGCGTTTCAGGGCCAGAATCCAGAGGATGGAGAGAATCAGAAAGAAGCCTGTCTCCAACATGGCCCGGCCAGCGGGTAGGGGACGTGCTGGCAGGTCGTCAGCGGGCAGGGTGGGAAGATGTTCTGCGCCCCTTTTGCCCATTTTCTTCTCTTGTGCCCATAAGGCCCAGCCATAAAGAATGGCGACACTGAACACCCCTTGCAGCACTGTATCTGCATAGAGATGGGCCTGAAAGAATACCGTGCCATAAAAGAGCGTTGCCAAGAGTGAGATGGGCCAGCCGATCATACGGCGCTGTGCGGTCAGCCAGACGCCAGAGGCACTGAACAGGGCGGCAATCAGTTCCATCAGGTTAGTGCTCCTTCAGCATGGTCAGAAGGGCTTTCCCACGAGAGGTATGGAACCAGCGGGCATGGCCGATGAGATAGTCCCTGCGGGAGATTTCCGCGGCCTCCCTGTTGCCAAGAATATGGCCGTAATAGGCGGTTTCCGAGAGGGCGAAGGTGACGTGACAGAGTGGCAGCCAGCAGGCGGTGAGGTGTTTTTCAGAAGCGCTGCGGGGGCGCTGGGCATCATAGGCGTGTAGAAAGGCCCGTAGCTGCTTCTCATGCACGGCGGGGGTGCCATGCGGGTCCAGCCAGCTGATGAAGCTGCGTTCTATGGCGACAGCGAGGTCAAAGGCGGCGCTGGTCAGGTCACACATGCCGAAATCGAAGGCACGGGCGGCTGTGAGGTTCTGGCCTTCTCCGTTCCAGAGCAGGTTGGCTCCATGCCAGTCTCCATGCCCCCAGAGTGGCTGGTCATCCGGGAGCAGAGGGAGCAGGGCTTCATGAAAAGGGGTCAGTAGGGGCAGAACATCCCGGTGCAGGGCATCGGGCGGGCAGAACGCTGCCAGCCCGTCTTGTTGGGCCGCCCATGGAATCAGGCTGTCTTCCAGCCTGTCATGCAGCAGGGGGTGACGGGCGGAGATCAGTGGCGGGTTCTGCCGTTGTGGTGCCTGATGGCCCTCACTGGCCTGATGCAGTCGTGCCAGAAGTGTTCCGCTGGAGGCAGCCTGCGCCGTCTCCTGATAGGGGCGCCATGAATCCAGCCCTCGATAGGCGTCTCTCTCTGCATGGAGCGGGAAGGCCTCATAGGTATAGTCAGGGGTCGCCAGAGCGGTCAGGCCATTCCGCATGGGGATGGGGGCCGAGACGGGCAGGCCCTGCCGGGCCAGATGATGGGCAAAGAGATGTTCTTCCGTCAGTGTTTCAGCAGAGCGCAGAGCACGGCCATGGCGCTTGAGGAACAGCCGCCCACCATCGTCCAGCGCCACAATGGCGGAGGCGGAGAAAGGGCGGTGGCTGTGCCAGAGGATGGGATCATGAGCAGGGTGTGCCCCCCAGTGCGGTAGAAGGGCTGCAATGTCATCCTCTGTCAGGGGTGGCCAGACGCAGCCATTATAACCGCTTTCCAGACCAAGGGGGCGTACCGACATGCTCAGAACCCGGCTGTCAGGCTGGCAAGGGCAGCGAAGGGAGCGCCGATGTAATAGCCCGGTGCCGACCCGCTGATCCGTGTGCCATGCAGGCCCGTGGTATCGTGAGCGTTCAGGGTGGTGGAGTTGATGCCGGAGAGATAACGCTGGTTGCTGATGTTGCTCAGGTTCAACCGCAATGTGGGCTGATGCAGGAAGCCGACATTGTTAAAGCGGTAACCAAGGGTCAGGTCGGCGGTCATGATGGAGGGAATGCGTTCGTCATTCATGAAGCTGGAATATTGATGGCTCATGTAATGCATGGTGATCATGCTGAAGAAGTGTCCGTCATCATAGCGCAGTCCAGCCCCTGCCTGAAAATGAGGGCTGCGGACGGCTGTTTTGCCCGCTGTGGGCAGGATATCGCTCCCGGAAGCGATGTTATTGTCGATGGTGGCATGGAGATATTCGAAGGACGCATAGGGGCTGATATGGTGCCATGGGCGTGTACCGAGCTCCACATCCACACCACGGGAGGTCTGTTTCCCGGCATTGATGGTCGTAGTGATATTGGGGTTATTCGCTTCCCCGGTCTGTATCTGCCGGTTGCGGAAATTATAGTTGAAGAAGGTCAGGCTTGCTGTCAGCCAGTCCCCCGTACGGCGGTAGCCGAATTCCTCGGAGACTGAAAATTCATTCTTCAGGCGGTTGGTTCCGGCTTGGCTGATGGAACCGTTGGGTGCGCCATTGGCATCCACACCGGCATAGCTGTTGTAATAGGTGGAAACAGCCGGTGTCCGGAAGTTGGTGTTCACATTGAGGAACAGTTGATCCTGTTTCGTGAAGTTCCAGCGCATTCCGAAGCGGGGCAGGGGCTCCTGCCTGTTGCTGGAGATGTTGCGCTGCGGTCCCGGCACATCATTGGTTCCCCAGCGATGCAGCATGACCTCTTTGAAACCAATATCCATGGCCAGCCTGTCATTCATCAGGGAGATATGGTCTCCCACATAGAGGGCATTGGTCTGGGACATGGTGTGGAAGCCCCCGGCCAGATAGGGGTTACCATCCGGCATGAGGATGCGGCTGCGCTTCTTATCCGCCCAGATATTGGCGGCGGAGCCATCGCTGCCTACGGATGTGAAGGGCTGTGGCTCGTTATCGTCCGAATAATCGTACCAGTAGCCCATGACGAAGTCGTTCCATTTATATCGGGCATGGAGGGCCATGTTTACGCCAGAGCGGTAGCTGCGCTGGGTGTAATCCGCCCGTACGGTCTGGCCATCCGTTACTGGCAGGGACGATACAGGTTGAGAGCCGTAATAATTCCCTGTGCTGGAAAGTGTGGAACCATAAGGGAAGTTGCCATAAGCCCGCTGGGCATAGGGGGTGATGTCGAAGGAAATACGCTGGTTGAAGTGCAGATGCACCGGCGCACCGACATAGAGCGTTTCTTCCGGGTCACGGGAGAGACGCCAGTAATTCGTGCCGTTTTCGGGCTCGAAATGCTGGGTCAGTTTGCCGCTGTGGGTACCGTAGGTTTTCCAGTCCTCAAGGGAGGTGAAGGGATAATAGCTGGTATTGGCCCTGTTCCATGACCCCAGAATGCCCGCCTGATTTCCTTGCCCCCATTCTTTGAGAAGCCGGAAATCAATATGCTGGCGGGTATCATAGCCGCCACTGCGCCAGTTATCCGCATGTGTATTGGAGTAGGAGACGAAGCCCCTCATGCCAGTATGGCCTATTTCCCCTGTCTCCAGCCGGAGGAAGCCCCGCCGTGTGTTGAAGGAGCCGTAGGAGAAGGAGGCCAGCCCGCCGGGCTTCAGAGATGGATCAAGAAAGGAAAGCTTCATCAACCCGCCTGCGGCATTGAGGACCGGACTGTCCAGATCGGCTGACCCTTGCTGAAGACCGACCTTGCTGTAATTCTCCGTATCGGCGAACTGGTTGGGGTATCCACCATAGGAGGCTACGTCATTGAGGGGCATGCCCTCCAGCACATAGCCCAGCGCATCACCATTCAGGCCACGCACGTTGATATTGGTGTTGGGTGAAATACCGAATGGGTCGGATGTCGTGACATTGGCACCCGGCAGAATGGAAACGAGCTGAAAGGCCGAGGCTGTAGGGGCCTGTATGTCCATATAGCTGCGCCCCACCTCACTGATGGACTGCGTGCCATGCTGGGGCTGTATCAGCCCGCCTCCACGCTGTACGGCCTCTGGGGCGGCACGGGTGGTGATGTATTCTACCTTTTTTGCCTGCACATCTTTGGTTTGCGTGGCATGAGCTGGCTGCTGTCCTGATGAACGATGGAGAGTAGTGGATTTGTGGGGCTGTTTCCCCGAAGCAGCCAGTGCCCAGCCGGGACTACAGAGGAGCAGAAAGAAAGGGGCCGTTCTTCGGCCAGAGAAAAATGAGCGCATGGAATCTTCGCCTTCGGAGCACGATGGTGAAGGTTCGCTGTGCAGGCGTCAGTTCAGGGGAGATGACGGGCATGGCCCGCTCTGTGCTGTTTCCTGTCCCTTCGCCGGTACGAACCGGATCAGGTTCAAAGGGTTGGATGGCCGTGTTGCCCATCCTCTCAGCCTTGCGCAATGAAGGCACCCCTCGGAACGGATATTCCGTTAGCAGACAGGATGGGGCGTGTCCATTTTCTTTCCTGTTGGGCTGGATGGCAGAGGCCGGTGTTGTGTTTCTCTTGTAAAAAAGCCTTATTCTGCCAATATCGGGGCCAATATCTGTTTATCTTCCTTTTATCTGGAGGTTACATGCCCATTATTGCGCCAAGCCTGCTTGCCGCTGACTTCTCTAATCTGCGTCACGAGATGGGCGCTGTAGCGGAAGCACCATGGCTGCATCTTGATGTCATGGATGGGCATTTCGTTCCGAATATTTCTTTTGGCATGCCGGTTATCAAAGCGCTGCGGCCTCATAGTAAGGCCCGGTTTGATGCTCACCTGATGATCGAGCCAGCTGACCCTTATCTGGCCGCTATGGCAGAGGCCGGGGTGGATCATATTACCGTGCATGTAGAGGGGAATGCCCATCTGCATCGCACGTTGCAGACCATTCATGCTCTGGGCTGCAAGGCCGGTGTGGCCATTTGTCCGGCTACGCCACCGGAGGCACTGTCTGAAGTGATGGATATGGTCGATATTATTCTGGTGATGACGGTCAATCCGGGGTTTGGGGGGCAGAAGTTCTTACATGGTCAGTTGGCTAAGATCCGTACTCTTGCCGGGATGATCCGCCAGAGTGGCCGCGAGATCGTGCTGGGCGTTGATGGTGGGATTGATGAGACCACCACGCCGCTGGTGACAGAGGCTGGTGCGACTATGCTGGTGGCAGGCTCGGCTATTTTTGGCAAGGATGACCGCAAGGCAGCGATTGAAGGCATGAGAGCCGCTGCCCGTCCTGCTCTCCTGCGAAGCTGAGGGGCATGAGGCTTGTTTAGGTCCTGCTGGCGGCATTTTAGGCTTTTGCTGGCTTCTCTGCCCAGAAGGCAGCGGGGTGGAGCAAGCCCTGTCTGCCTGTATCAGGACAGGGAAGAAGGCGATGTCGATCAGGGGGCTTTGCTGACAGGCGGTGTCTTCCGCTTTGCCCAGAAGACCTACAATCTGCCATGGCGGGGTGTCTGGCAGAATAATGACTGGCCGGAGGATGTTCGCCGCTGGTTTTATGGGTTTGATTGGCTGAAGGACCTGCGGGCCTTTGGCACGAATGGTGCCCGTCTTCTTGCCCGTTCCATGGTGGCTTCATGGGCAGATCGTCCTCCGACTGATTCCGTAGCACGGGAAAGCGGTGTAATGGGGCGGCGTCTGTCCAACTGGCTGGGGCATTACGAGTTTTGCCTTTCCACCGCTACGGAGGGGACGCAACAGCTGGTTCTGGATGCCGCCGTGAAGGAAGCGCGTCTTCTGTCGGCTATGCTGCCATTGCCGCCTTCCGGTTGGGAAGGGCTGGCCGTGCTGCGGGGATTGCTGGCGGTTTATATGGCTGTTCCCTATTATGACGGCTTCTTCAAACGGTTTGAGAACCAGCTTCCTCTGGAGCTGAAGCGCTTGATGACAGATGATGGCATCGTGGCAGAGCGCAGCCCAGAGGCGCAGTTTCGGTGTGTTCAGCAGTTGGCGGCCATTCAGGGTATGTTTACCGTACTGCAATGGATGCCGCCGGATTGCGTGCCAGTGATGTTGGGGCGGGCCTGTGCCGTTTTGAGAGCTTTCTGCCACGAGGATGGTGGGTTGGCTCTGTTCAATGGATCGCAGGAGCGTGGTGCAAAGGCCGTGCGGGGCCTGCTGGAACAGGTTGAGCGTTACAAGGTTGTGGCATCCAGCCTCGCCAAAGGGGGCTTCGTTCGATTGACGGCAGGGCGGGCGCTTCTCCTTGTCGATGCGGCGGCGCCTGCTCCCTATGGGATGGATCTCAATGCCCATGCGGGTACGCTGTCTTTTGAGTTTTCCCATCACCGGCAGCGCCTGTTTGTGAATTGTGGAGCGGCAGAGGGAGGGGCGTGGCGCAGGGCGTTGCGTAATTCTGCTGCCCATACGGCTCTGGTGGTTGATGGTGATTCATCATCCGATTTTGGTGCGGACGGGCATGTGACACGCCGCCCCTCGCAGGTGCGCTGCACACAGGAAAAACGGGCCCGTGTGCATGAGCTGCATCTCTCCCATAATGGCTATTACCCTTCCCATGGGGTCATTTGGTCCCGTTCCCTGTTTCTGGAGCCTTCTGGTGAAGAATTGCGGGGGTGCGATACGGTGGAAGGGGAGCGTGATGTATCCTTTACGCTGCGCTTTCACATTCATCCCGATGTGCGGGTGGAGCAGGAGGATGAGGAAATCATCCTCCATGCACCATCAGAGATATGGCGTTTCCGCCAGACGGGCGGCGTGATTGCTCTGGAGGATGACCTCTACATGGGGCGGGGCGTTCCAGAACGCACGGCCCAGATCATCGTACAGTCCCGCCCCGGTCGCACTTTGCCCGTGACAGAAGAACCGGCTGAGTCTGCTAATAAGGCAGCCAAATCCCCCAGACGCCAGCAAAGGGTAGAGTGGGTGTTGGAGCATGTGCCTTTGTAATTTGTCTGTATAAGCTGGACATAAAAAAACAGCACGGCAGCAAAAAGGCTTACCGTGCTGTTTTATATTCAGGGGCCCTGACTGTGTGGTGGACTGTTATCCTACCCGGACGAGAATGTGTTTCTTCTTGCCGGAGGAGAGTTTCAGCGCACCATCCGTCAGGTCGGCGGATGTGATGGTCTGGTTCTCATCCTTGATGACCACATCATTCAGCCGGGCACCTCCACCACGGATGAGACGGCGGGCTTCGCCACCGCTGGCAGCCAGTCCAGCTTCTGCAAAGAGTTTGAAGGCAGGCATGCCTTCGGCAGGCAGGCCAGAGGCAAGCGTGACTTCCGGCAGGGCAGCCTGAACGCTGCCCTGTTCGAACACCTTGTGAGCCGTCTCGGCGGCTTCCTCGGCGGCTTCACGACCGTGACAGATGGCCGTGGCCTCGGTGGCCAGAATCTTCTTAGCCTCGTTGATCTCTGCCCCTTCCAGAGCGCCGAGACGTTCACATTCCTCCACGGGAAGGTCCGTGAACATCTTGAGGAAGCGCCCCACATCGGCATCTTCGGTGTTGCGCCAGAACTGCCAGTAATCAAAGACAGGCCGCCGCTCCTTGCGGACCCATACGGCACCGTTGGCGGATTTGCCCATCTTGGCCCCGGAGGAGGTGGTGACGAGTGGAGTCGTCAGCCCGAACAGGCGGGCGCCATCGGTACGGCGGGCAAGGTCGATGCCGGAGACGATGTTGCCCCACTGGTCAGACCCACCCATCTGGAGGATGGCCCCGTGGCGGCGATACAGCTCCCGGAAGTCGAAAGCCTGAAGAATGGAGTAGTTGAACTCAAGGAAAGTCAGGCCCTGCTCACGGTCCAGACGCTGCTTCACACTTTCGAAGGAGAGCATCCGGCTGACAGAGAACTGTACCCCGACATCCTGAAGCAGGTTGATGTAAGACAGCTTGTCCAGCCAGTCCGCATTATTGACGAGGCGGCACTTGCCATCATCAAAGTTCAGGAACTGCCCAAGAGAAGCCCGCAGCCCGGCGAGGTTATGGGTGATGGTCTCGTCCGTCATCAGGGACCGGGCTTCATCACGGAAGGATGGATCACCGATCTTTGCCGTGCCACCGCCAATCAGGGCGATGGGGTTGTGCCCGTGCTTCTGGAGAAGCCGCAGCATCATGATCGACATGGCATTGCCCACATGCAGGGAGTCTGCCGTGGGGTCGAAACCGATATAGGCCGTGATCGGGCCTGCCAGCATCTGTTCGTCCAGTGCTTCGAAATCGGTGCACTGAAAGATCATGCCACGGGCCTGAGCTTCCCGCAGGAACGGGCTTTTAAGCGATATGTCGGTCATGAAGGGCCTTCCTTCCTGTAGATGTCCTGTCGGGCGGGGCGCTGGTTCAGCCGACAGCTTCTGCCGCAGGCTGTGCCATTGTTTCTTCAGGAGCGAAAAGATTCCGCTGCCGGGTTGTCACATGGTCTTCCAGCGCATCGGCAATCAGCTCGGCCTGCTGGGAGAAAATATGATCGGCATTGTCGAAGACACGATAATCGACCGTGACATTCTTCTGCGTGTTGAGCTTGTCCACCAGCTTGCGGATGACAGGCTCAGGGGCCATGCTGTCTTTTCCACCGGCAATCATCAGGCCGCTGCACGGGCAGGGGGCAAGGAAGTTGAAGTCATAATCATCAGCAGGCGGTGCCACGCTGATCCAGCCACGGATTTCCGGCCGCCGCATCAGCAGCTGCATCCCCACGAAGGCACCGAAGGAATAACCGGCAATCCACAGTTCCGAAGAATTGGGATTGATCATCTGCATCCAGTCCAGCGCAGCGGCGGCATCGGAAATCTCCCCGATTCCACCATCATAACGCCCCTGAGAGCGGCCAACCCCGCGGGAGTTGTAACGCAGGACAGAAAAGCCCATTGTCTGGAAACGGCGGTACATGGTGTAGGCGATGCGGTTGTTCATCGTGCCGCCATGTAGCGGGTGCGGATGGATAATCAGGGCGAGAGGGGCATTAGGGTCTTCGGAGTGGTGGTAATGGCCTTCGAGCCGCCCATCCGGGCCGGCGAACATGACTTCAGGCATGCGTCTCTCATCTTCTTGTCCACTCCGCCGCCCAACGAAGGCTCAGAGTGGTGTGCGAACCGACTATGCCCGGGGCAGGGTGCCGGGCATGATTTTACGCTCCCGGCGGAAGGATGGACCTTATCCGGGAGGAACATACCGGCGTTGTATATCGGTTTCATCTTGGTAATTTCTACCAAAATCGACTCTGACACGCCGGTTTTTTCAAAACGGTAAAGAAGATCGTATCGGTCCCCTCATGGGGGTGGGGCCTGTCACGGGGGCATCGGGAGAGGAAGCATGATTCAGGGGACAGCATCACGGAACAGGCCGGTTTATCTGGATGCCAATGCAACTGAACCTCTGCGGCCCGCTGCACGGGAGGCCATTCTGGCCGGGCTGGAGCAGACGGGGAATCCGGCTTCCGTTCATGCTGCAGGGCGGACGGCTCGCATCATGCTGGAGGAGGCCCGGCGTCAGATCGCCACGGCCTTCGGGCGGGAAGCGGATAGCTGTGTGTTCACGTCAGGCGGAACGGAGGCAGATACGCTCGCCCTGCATGGGTTCGCCCGTGTGGAGGGGCGCCCTGTCCTGATGGGGGCGACTGAACATGATGCCATCCGCAAGGCAGCACCAGATGCCGGGATCATACCCGTGGACGGGCAGGGTGTGATCGACTGTGCGGCTCTGGAGGACATGCTGGCCACCCAGACGGTACCTCCATTAGTCTGCATTATGGCGGCGAATAACGAGACGGGTGTGTATGCACCATTGCGGGAGGTCGCTGCCTTATGCCGCCATCATGGGGCCTTCCTGCATGTTGATGCCGTGCAGGCGGCAGGGCGGATGTGGAAACAGGATGCGTTTTCTCTGGCCTTGAAGGATGGCTCTCTGGCAGGGGCCAGTCTGGCTCTGTCGGCTCATAAGATGGGCGGTCCTAAAGGGGCAGGGGCTCTGCTGTTGCCAGAGGATCGACCTTTGCCTCCTTTGTTGCCCGGTGGGGGGCAGGAACGGGGACGGCGTGGCGGTACACCAGCCCTTGCCTCTCACATGGGTATGGCTGCCGCTCTTGAGGAGAGCCGAAAGCAGGACTGGAAACTGCTGGAAGCGCTGCGGGATGAGTTGGAGACCGTCATGATTCAGGCAGGGGCTATCATCATGGGGCGGGATGGTGCCCGGCTGCCCAATACGGTCAGTGCCGTTCTGCCCGGTGTGGCCGCCCAGATGCAGCTCATGGCGCTGGATATTGAAGGCTATTGCGTTTCTGCCGGGTCAGCCTGTTCATCGGGCAAAGTGTCCCGGTCGCATGTGTTGGAGGCCATGGGGCAGGAGGAAGCGGCGGGTCAGGCGATCCGTGTGTCCCTGCCGTGGAATGTCGCTGCCGAGGATGTGAAGGCCTTTGGGCAGGCCTATATGCTCATGGCACAGCGTTTCGCTGAGCGTGGCGTTCTGAAAAGGGCATCGTCCTGAAATGGAGGGGCCGGTGAACAGTCAGGATGATGTGATCTATCTGGATTACCTTGCCACGACTCCCTGTGACCCTGCCGTTCTGGAGGCTATGCTGCCCTATTTCACGCAGCATTTTGCCAATGCGGGGAGTCTGCATCATCCGGGGCGGCGGGCTGAGGGTGCCGTGGAGCAGGCCAGAGAGGAGCTTGCTGGCGCACTGGGAGTCAGCCCGCAGGAAGTGGTCTGGACCTCCGGGGCAACGGAAGCCAACAATCTGGCCATCAAGGGGGCCGTTCGCTTCCTGAAGGAACAGGGGGACGAACGGCGGCGCATTATCACCGTGGCGACCGAGCATAAATGCGTTCTGGAAGCCGTAAGCTCCCTAGCGACTGAAGGGTTTGAACCTGTCATCCTGCCCGTGGAGCCGGATGGCCGTCTGTTGCCGGAACGTCTGGAGGAGGCCCTGAAGACGCCTACTCTGCTGGTCAGCATCATGGCGGCGAATAATGAGACGGGCGTAGTGCAGGACCTGTCCCGCCTTACGCCGTTGGTTCGGCAGGCGGGTGCTCTGCTGCATGTGGATATGGCTCAGATGCTTGGTAAGCTGCCCTTTACGCTGAAGGGAGTCGATCTGGCATCATTTTCGGCACATAAAATCTATGGCCCCAAGGGGGTGGGGGCTCTGTATGTCCGGCGGCGCCCCCGTGTGCGGCTGATGCCGCTGCTTTCCGGTGGTGGACAGGAGCGTGGCCTGCGGTCCGGTACACTGCCCGTGCCGCTGATCGTGGGGATGGGCATGGCAGCCCGACTGGCCGTGATAGGACAGGCGGATGAAGCTACACGGCTTGCGGGCTTGCGGGATGGGCTATGGCAGGGTATGCGGCAGCTGTTCCCGGTGGCTCGCTGTAATGGAGCCTCTGCATCACGGCTACCGGGTGTTTTGAACATCTGTCTGCCTGATGGGCCGGAGGTTCAGCAGGTCATGGCCGCCGTACCGGGGGTTGCTTTTTCAGCGGGTTCAGCGTGTTCGGCAGCATCCGGGGCACCGTCTTACGTTCTGAAGGCAATGGGGCTGACAGATGCGGAAGCACGCAGAAGCTTGCGTCTGTCGGTGGGACGTTTTACCTCGGCAGGTGATGTGGAGTGCGCAGTGGCCCGTTTTGGGCAGGGCCTTGCCAGAAGGTAAGGCTGCTGCATGGATACAGGGAGTGAGGGATTTATGGCTCGGATGGTTTTTGTAGAGCGTGATGGTAGCCGCCACGAGGTGGAGGCACAGGCTGGTCTTTCCGTGCTGGAGATCGCCCATGAGAATAATATCGACCTGGAAGGGGCCTGCGAAGGCTCTCTCGCCTGTGCAACCTGCCATGTGATCGTGGACCCGGCATGGGCTGACAAGCTGAAAAGCCCGACCGATGATGAAGAAGACATGCTCGACCTTGCCTTCGGGTTGGAAAAGACATCACGCCTTGGCTGTCAGATCGTCATGACGGACGAGCTGGATGGTCTTGTTGTTCATCTTCCCAAGGCTGGCTGAGGTTCCTGACCATGCGTATCCTTGTGGCCATGTCTGGCGGTGTGGACAGTTCTGTCGTGGCGGCACTGCTGAAGCGGCAGGGCCACGAGGTTATCGGGGCAACGCTCCAGCTTTACGATCATAGCGGCCCGGCAAAGCCCGGTGCCTGCTGCGCCGGGCGGGACATCATGGATGCCCGCATGGTCGCCGAGCGCATCGGTTTTCCTCATTATGTTATTGATGCGGAAAGCCGCTTTCGGGAAAGCGTGATCGAGAGCTTTGCTGATGCCTATGCCAGAGGGGAAACACCCGTTCCTTGCGTGGCCTGCAATCAGGGGGTCAAGTTCACGGACCTTCTGAACATGGCCCGGGACCTTGGCTGTGAGGCTATGGCGACCGGCCATTATGTGCGCCGGGTGGAAGGGCCGGACGGGGTGGAGATGCACCGTCCCGTTGACCGTGACCGGGATCAGAGCTGGTTCCTGTTTGCCACTACGCGTGAGCAGCTTGAGTTTTTGCGGTTCCCGCTGGGTGAGATGCCAGATAAGGCCCATGTTCGGGCACTGGCGGAGGAGCTGGGGCTGGATGTCGCCACCAAACGGGACAGTCAGGATATCTGTTTTGTTACGAATGGCTCTTACGCCGGGCTGGTGGAGAAGATGCGGCCTGAGATCGAAGGGCCGGGTGACATTGTGGACGAAAAAGGTAACGTGCTGGGCCGTCATGAGGGTATTGCCCGCTATACGGTCGGGCAGAGTCGCCGTCTGGGGGATATTCACACCGGCACGGGCGAACGCCAGATGGTCACGGCTATTGATGTGCCGTCCCGCCGCATCATTGTCGGCCCTCGCCAGAAGCTGACCAGCGATGAGAGTCGCCGCACCGTTCGCCTGAGAGACATGAACTGGCTGATTGATGCACCAGCAGAAGGCGTGCGTTGTGGGGTACAGCTTCGGGCACGGGAAGGGCTGCGTCAGGCCATTGTGCGCCCTCTGGAGGGGAACCGGGCTGAGGTGCAGCTTGAGGAGCCCGCTCTGCCAGCGCCGGGGCAGGCTTGTGTGATGTATGAAGGTGACCGTGTGCTCGGTGGGGGATTCATCCTCGCCTGACGGTACCGTGAAGGCTTTTCCCTTCATGAGGGCATGATGGGGGCGGGAGTGTGCTTTCCACCGCCTCACCCTGTTGTATGATTTTTACCGTATTTTAAACAAATGGCTCTTTTCTGCCCTTTAGGGGGGATAAGAGTCGAAGGTGTAACGAGACAGTTCCTTGCTGTGGGCAGGGAGCGGGCTTTGGGAATGTTTCGTTCTTAAAATATATTTTGCAGGAATCTTCTTTTTGGATATGGACAACACCCCATATTTCATGGTCTGGCTTGCAGCAGAGAAGTTCTTTCTCCAGCAACAACAGGAAGTGATTGTCACGCTATCAGCTTGAAGGTTTGGTATGGCTTATTTTGCGCGTCATTTTGGTTCATTGCCGGAACGTTCTGTCCTGCGGAAGGCCATTACTGAAAAGATCAGGTACCCGGAGCAGGCCTGTATTGAGGCCCTGATTCCAGCTGCTGAGCTGAATGTGGAGGAGGAGGGAATCGCAGGGCGAGTCAGTCTCGCACTTGCCCGTGCCCTGCGTGACCACCGTCAGCCCGGCCTCGTGGAAACACTGGTGCAGGAGTTCAGTCTTGGTTCTGCCGAGGGTGTGGCCCTGATGAGCATGGCCGAGGCCCTGCTGCGGACACCGGACCGTGCTACTCGTGATGCCCTGATCCGGGATCAGGTCGGTGTGGGTGACTGGCTCTCCCATATGGGGCGTGATAACGGCCTCATCATCAATGCTGCTTCATGGGGGCTGGACATTACGAGCCGTCTGGTCGCCCCCAAGAAGCGTATGGGTGTCATTCACCGTATGCTGCGGAAGCGTGGTGAGCCGGTCGTCCGTCAGGCCGTGCAGTTTGCCATGCAGATGATGGGTCAGCAGTTCGTGCTGGGCCAGACCATCGAGGGTGCGCTGAAGGACTCCCGCAAGCGGGAATCACAGGGTTTCACCTATTCTTACGACATGCTGGGCGAGGCAGCGCTGGATCGTGCTGATGCCGAGCGCTATCAGGCATCTTACCACGCTGCGCTGGAAGCCATCGGCAGCCGTGCCAAAGGGGCAACGGTTTATGAGCGTCCCGGCCTGTCCATCAAGCTCTCCGCTCTGCACCCCCGTTACGAGCGGGCCAAGCGTGAGCGTGTTCTGGGCGAGCTCCTGCCGACCGTGAAGGCACTGGCCGTACGGGCCAAGCACTACAATATCGGCCTGAACATTGATGCCGAGGAAAGTGAGCGTCTGGACATCTCTCTGGATATTCTGGAGGCCCTTTGCCGTGATCCTGATCTGGCCAACTGGGATGGTATCGGTTTTGTTGTGCAGGCTTATGGCCGCCGTGCTGCTGCCGTACTCGACTATATCATTGCCCTCGGTCGTGAGACCGGCCATCGCCTCATGATTCGTCTGGTCAAGGGAGCTTACTGGGATAGTGAGCTCAAGAAGGCCCAGATTGATGGCGTGTCAGACTTCCCGGTCTTCACTCGCAAATGTCATACGGATGTCAGCTACGTTGCCTGTGCCCGCAAGCTGCTGGGCGCTACGGATGCTGTCTTCCCGCAGTTTGCAACGCATAATGCCCGCACGGTGGCGTCCATCTATGCGATGGCAGGCCAGAACTTCCAGAAGGGGCAGTATGAATTCCAGTGCCTGCACGGCATGGGTGAAGCCCTGTTTGAGCGGGTTGTCGGGCCGAAGAATCTGGACCGTCCGTGCCGTATCTATGCGCCCGTAGGCACATATGACACGTTGCTGGCCTATCTGGTCCGCCGCCTGCTGGAGAATGGTGCGAACTCCTCCTTCATCAATCTGCTGGGCGACCCGAAGATTTCGCTGGAAAAACTGGTGGAAGACCCGGTCAAGATTACACGGTCCTATAGCCCGGTTGGTGCCCCGCATGGTGAGATCAAGAAGCCGCTGGACATGTTCGAGCCGGAGCGCCGGAACTCGAAGGGTATGGACCTGAATGATGATGTCGTTCTGGCCCATCTCGGCAAGGTGCTCGACACTCTGCCGGAACAGTATGAGGCTGCGCCGCTGGTCCCCGGTCTTGGTGCAGCAGAGCGCCCTGTTCATCCAGTAACCAACCCTGCCGAGCGGAGCGATAAGGTCGGGCAGGTGACGTTTGCCGTGCCGGGTGATATCCGTCACGCAGTTGATGTTGCTGAAGGTGCTTTCGAGGACTGGGCAGGCCGTCCGTCTGACGAGCGTGGTGCCATTCTTGAGCGTGCAGCAGACCTGCTGGAAGAACGCTACATCGCCTATATGGGGCTGGCCGTGCGTGAGGCGGGTAAATCCTACCCGAACGCTGTTGCCGAGGTTCGTGAGGCTATCGACTTCCTGCGCTATTACGGCGGGATGGTCCGGCGGGAATTCAGCAACAAGACACACCGCCCGCTGGGAACGGTCGTCTGTATCAGCCCGTGGAACTTCCCTCTGGCCATTTTCCTTGGGCAGGTTTCTGCTGCTCTGGCAGCCGGTAACACCGTGCTGGCCAAACCGGCAGAAGAAACGCCGCTGATTGCTATGGAGGCCGTCAAGCTTCTGCATGAGGCTGGTGTTCCCAAGGAAGTCCTGCAGTTCCTTCCCGGTGAAGGGGATGTTGGTGCGGCCATGGTGGCGGATGAACGCATCGCAGGTGTGATGTTCACCGGCTCCACGGTTGTGGCACAGATCATTGCCCGTCAGCTGAATGGCCGTCTGGGTCGTAATGGTCAGCCTGTGCCGCTCGTGGCGGAAACAGGTGGGCTGAATGCCATGGTGGTTGATTCCTCCGCCCTGCCGGAACAGGTCGTGAAGGACATTGTATCTTCCGCTTTTGATAGTGCTGGTCAGCGTTGTTCCGCACTGCGTGTTCTCTGCGTGCAGGAAGATGCCGCCGATCGCATCATTTCCCTCTTGAAGGGAGCCATGGAAGAACTGCGGATTGGTATCCCGGCCAAGCTGGCTACGGATGTTGGGCCGGTCATCAGTGAAGTGGCTCGCAAGGGGATTGAAGATCACATTGAGGCACTGCGTTCCCGGAATCATCCGGTCTTCCAGGCGCCGACTGTGGTGGAAGAAACCAATGGTGGCACTTTCGTTCCGCCGACCCTGATTGAAGTCAATTCAATTGCTGATGTGGGTGGTGAAATCTTCGGTCCGGTGCTCCATGTGTTGCGCTACAAGCGTGAGGAGCTGGAAGCCCTGATTACCCGCAGTAATGCCGGTGGTTATGGTCTGACCTTTGGTGTTCATAGCCGTGTCTCCTCCCGGATTGACTATCTGGTGAATCGTGTCGAGGCGGGGAACATCTACGTCAACCGCAATATCGTTGGGGCTATCGTTGGTGTTCAGCCGTTCGGTGGGCATGGGCTTTCCGGTACGGGGCCAAAGGCTGGTGGCCCGCTGGCACTGCGCCGTCAGCTGGCAGAGTCTCCCCGCACGCCGCTGGCTAAGACAGGCGCCATGCCGGCTATGGCACGCTCATGGCTGCTGTGGCTGGGCACGGATGACCGTGAACTGGCCCGTGAAGTGACGCCATGGATGGATCATGGTCTGCTGGAATGCAGCCTGTCCCTGCCGTCTCCGGTGGGTGAGAGCAACACCTATACGCTGGAGCCTCGTGGACGTGTTCTGGTTGTGGCTGAGACAGCCCGTGGCCTGAAGCGCATGATCAGCTATGCCGTGAGCTGTGGGAACGAAGTCGTGGCTCTGGCCGCTCCGGCTGTTATCAGCTCTCTGGATACGCTGCCTGACGTGCTGCGGAATGTCATTCATCCAGCGGATTCTCTGGAAGATGTTGGCGGTTGCACCGTCATCCTGACAGAGACCGTTAATGAAGGGCTGTGGCAGATTGTTGCAGATCATCTGAAGAACCCAGATGCGCCTGTGCCGCTGGTCTATTGGGCTGATAGCGCTACGCTGCATCCGGAAGCTCTGCTTCAGGAGAAGCTGGTCAGTATCAACACGGCTGCTGCTGGTGGTAACGCCGAGCTGATGACGCTGAGCTGAGATATCTGCTCTAGGAGAAGGGTGGGCTGTTGATCAGCCCGCCCTGATCCGGGCGTGATATGAGGTCATAAAAAACGGGTGAGAGAGCAGGAGCTCTCCACCCGTTTTTTTGATCCTGTTGCCAGTCTACCCCGAGAGAGGCGTTAGGCTGGGATTTTTGTTTTGGGCAGTGGGAGGCATCCGTCAGGTGTCGCAACCCGGAGGAAGTTGGCCAGTTCCCGGAAAGACGTTGCTCGCGGATCGGAAGGGCGCCAGACGAGGCTGATGGTCCTGCGTGCTTCTGTTTCGCTTAGCTCCCGGATGGTTACGAGGCTGTCGAACTCCTGACGGTTATTGAGCGCCAGACGGGGGATGAGAGAGAAGCCTTCACCAGCCCCGATCATGTGCCAGAGCATTTCCAGGCTGGTAGCCAGTCGCTGATCCTGAGACCGGAAATTGCTGGGGCAGAGGGAGAGGGCCTGATCCCGCAGGCAGTGTCCATCTTCCAGCAGCAGAAGGTCCGGCCGGGCCAGATCGGAAATGGAAAGGTGCTTCTTGTTTGCCAGCTCGTGATCTTTGGGGAAGACAGCGAGGAAAGGCTCTAGAAAGAGCGGTGCATGTTCCAGCGATTCGGTGGCGGCTGTAGGGGCCATGAAGGCAACATCCAGATCGCCCTGTCGGAGAAGCTGGACAAGGTTGGGAGTCGTGTTCTCATTCAGCCGCAGGCCAAGCTGAGGGTATTTCTGCCGCAGGCGTGGCAACAGGCCGGGAATGTAATAGGGCCCAAGCGTGGGAATCACACCAATATGCAGCAGGCCATCCAGCGGGCCCGTATGGGCACGGGCGACTTCCAGCAGGTTGCGGGCTGAGGCCAGCACATCCCGTCCCAGTGCGATGAGGCGCTCACCTTCCGGTGTGGGAGCCACATGGCGGCGGGAGCGTTCGAACAGGGTGACGTTAAGAAGCTGTTCCAGCTTTCTTACCTGTTCAGAAAGTCCTGCCTGGCTGACTCCGCAACGCTCAGCAGCACGGGAAAAATTGCGCAGATCATCAACTGCAACGACGTACTCGATGTCCCGGAGGGACAGACCGGAGAGAGGAACATAGGACATGATAGTACCAATAAGCTGAGTTGGAGAAAGGGCCAAGGGAAAAAGACTGAAATCGTATAGATGCTGATAATGATTCTTAATTATACTGATAACAACCCTCAATTAGACGCTTTTGTCAGCGGAGGCTAGAAGGTAAACATGCTTGACATTCCAAAGGTCAGGTTGCTCCCTAAAAGGGGCATTCGCAAGTCCTGCGGAAGTCTAGAACTCTGATAGTGAATGAGGAGGTTTTCATGCCTGCTATTGGTTCCGAAATTAAGCCTTTTACCGCACAGGCTTTCCGTGATGGCAAGTTCCTTCAGGTCTCTGATGCAGACCTGCGCGGCAAGTGGTCCGTCGTGTTCTTCTACCCGGCTGACTTCACTTTCGTCTGCCCGACGGAGCTGGAAGACCTCGCCGAGAACTATGAAACTTTCCAGAAGATGGGTGTTGAAGTCTTTGGTGTGTCCACAGACAAGCACTTCACCCATAAGGCATGGCACGACACATCCCCGGCCATCGGCAAGGTGCAGTACACCATGATCGGTGACCCGTCCGGTGACATCGCTCGTAACTTCGATGCTCTGCGTGCTGATGGCAGCCACACAGCTGACCGCGCTACGTTCCTGATCGACCCGGAAGGCAAGATCCAGTACATCGAAATCACCTCTGAGGGTGTGGGCCGTAGCGCTGCCGAGCTGCTCGACAAGATCCGCGCTGCTCAGTACATCGCCGCTCATCCGGGTGAAGTCTGCCCGGCTAAGTGGAAAGAAGGTGGCGATACAGCAACCCTGAACCCGTCCCTGGACCTGGTCGGCAAGATCTGATCACGCCCTGAAAACGGGAAGTCTGGTGGGGGCCTCTCCCCACCGCTGAGGGGAGGCGTGCTGTGACTTGCGGTGCGCCTCCTTTTTCATAGGGTCAGTCCCCGGTCTGTCCTGCCTTGAGCACCAGAGATTCTGGAGAGAGAATTCATGCTGAACGACGAACTCAAAGGCCAGCTGAGAGGGTACCTCCAGCATCTGCGCCACGACATCATTCTTGTTGCTAGCCTTGATGATGGCGACAAGTCCCGTGAGATGAAGGAATTTCTGAATGAAATTTCCGAACTCTCTGACAAGGTTTCCTATCAGGAAGGTGGCACGGATTCCCGCCGCCCGTCCTTCCTGATCCGTGCCGCAAATTCCGACGTGCAGGTCTGCTTCGCCGGGATTCCGATGGGCCATGAGTTCACGTCTCTGGTGCTGGCTCTGCTCCAGGTCGGTGGCCACCCGCCGAAGGTTGAGGCTGAACAGGTTGCGCAGATCAAGGCTCTGAAGGGTGATTTCCACTTCGAGACCTATTTCTCCCTGTCCTGCCATAACTGCCCGGATGTCGTGCAGGCTCTGAACACGCTGAGCGTTCTGAACCCGAACATCCGTCACACGGCTATTGACGGCGCCCTGTTCCAGGACGAAGTGAACGAGCGTGACGTGCGTTCCGTTCCGCAGGTCTTCCTGAATGGTGAGCGTTTCTCCACAGGCCGCATGGAGCTGCCCGAGATTCTGGCTAAGATCGATACAGAAGGTGCTGCCAAGGCTTCCGAGAAGCTGAATGATGAAGCACCGTTCGACACGCTGGTGATCGGTTCTGGCCCGGCTGGCTGTGCGGCTGCCATCTATACAGCTCGTAAGGGTGTGCGTACGGGTCTGCTGGCTGAGCGCTTCGGTGGTCAGGTCATGGATACGGCTGGCATTGAAAACTTCATCTCCGTACCGGAGACAGAAGGTCCGGCTCTGGCCAAGAATCTGGAACAGCATGTTCGTAGCTATGATGTCCGTGTCATCACAGCACAGCGCGCTGCCAAGCTGATCCCGGCCGAGAAGGAAGGTGGTCTTCACGAGATCATTCTGGAAAGCGGTGCTCACCTGAAGGCTCGTACCATCATCGTGGCAACTGGTGCCCGCTGGCGTCAGCTGAACGTGCCGGGTGAGGAAGAATACCGCACACGGGGCGTTGCCTACTGCCCGCACTGCGATGGTCCGTTCTTCAAGGGTCGTCCGGTTGCTGTGGCCGGTGGTGGCAACAGCGGCGTGGAAGCCGCCATTGACCTCGCCGGTATCGTCTCTCATGTGACGCTGCTTCAGTATGACCCTGTGCTGACGGCTGATGAAGTCCTCCAGAACAAGGTCCGCAGCTTGCCGAATGTCGATATCGTGGTGAATGCCCGTACGACAGAAATCCGTGGTGATGGCCGTAAGATGACTGGCCTGAGCTGGCAGGATGTCAAGGATGGCAGCGACCACAGCATTGATGTGGATGGTATCTTCGTTCAGATCGGTCTGCTGCCTAACACAGACTGGCTGAAGGGTGGCAGTATCGAGATGTCCCGCATCGGTGAGATCGGCATTGACGAGCGTTGCCGTACATCCATCCCCGGCGTGTTTGCTGCTGGTGATGCTACGACCGTGCCGTACAAGCAGATTATCGTTGCTATGGGTGAAGGTGCTAAGGCAGCTCTTTCTGCCTTCGATTACATCATCCGCGTGCCTGCTGCATCCTGATATCAGGTGTGATGACAGGGTGACCTTGCCCTTTGGGTGGTCACCCTGTCATGATGGGAAAAAAGACCGGCTCAAAAGCCGGTCTTTTTTTATTGCGTGAACAGGTCGGGGGCTGGTTGGAGGTCGAGCAGGTTTAGCGTGGCAAGTTCACTGTGATGGAGCAGATGCACGCCCGTTGCATGGGCAAGTTGCCGGGCTGAGCGTGTATAGCCTGCATTGGAGACGACAGCGGCATGATGGGCCCGTCTGTGTTCCCGTGCTGTGAAGATTTCCTGCACAGCTTTGTTGCCTACAGGGCGGCTATAGAGCTTGCATTGAACAACAAGCCGCACCCCATCTTGTTCGGCCATGATGTCGAGCCCTTGATCGGCACCGGGAGGTGTCGTTCGGGCCTGCCATCCAGCCTGATAGAGCTGATGAGCGCAAAAACGCTCATAATCCAGCGGGTCCATGTTGGCATGGAAACGCTCTGGCACCGTATTGCCCATTGCTGTGGGAATGCGGGGTGAGGGTGTTCTGTTTTGCCTGAGGATAGTCCGCGTGACACGCTGAATGCGCCGTAGGGCACGCTTCCGCAAAGGAGGCCAGAAAAGAGCCAGATTTTCCTGGCTTAGGGTCGTTAGCAGGATGCTGCGGCAGAAATAGTCGAGCTCTTTCTCCCAACGCTCTGCATGGACAACACCATAATGATCGCCAGTCAGGCAACGCTGTTGGCGTTGGGCAAGGGTATTTTGATGTTGGGCAATCAACTGGCACACTATCTGCCAAGCTTTGCGCTTTTGCCTTGCACGATGGCGATATTCAAGAAAAACGATCAGGAAGAAGACAAGCAAAAGCGTATCTGCTGGCAGAACAGCAATACCATGGCCTGGTAGCAGGGATGGTTTTGTTACGTCATGGTGGGCAGTGGAGAAAAAAGGACCCGAAGGGGACATGAAATCACCGCTCGGTCTTTCCGCCATGCCTGCCTTATCCTGTGGGGAAAATGGTGCCGACACTCGGAATTGAACCGAGGGCCTACTGATTACGAATCAGTTGCTCTACCCCTGAGCTATGTCGGCGTCCGGTTGAGCCTATACAGAAAATTGGACGGTGGGGCAATGGGCGGTATAAAATATTTCTCAATAAAGCCTGGAGGGGTTGCAGATGGGCCTCCGGCAGCGCAAGAGGAATAGATGCTCAGGAAAGACCGTTTTCATAAGGGGTTGTGGACCCAGGGCGGGGCATGTTCCCTCCTCCGACATGATGTTGATCAACCCTCCCTCAAGATAGTGGAAGGTGTGCATGAGTGCGCCGCCTGCGGTCTGTTCCAGCATGTGCCTGCGCTGAAGCCTGGCCATGTGCTGACCTGCGCCCGCTGTGGAGAAACCATGGGGCGCCAGCGTAAGACATCGGAGATTGGTGGTCCGCTGGCCTTCTGTCTATCGTCTCTCGCTTTGTATATTGTGCTTCTGGTCAGCCCGCTCATGACATTGAATGTCTATGGCCGGGAGAACATGGTGTCCCTCATGAGTGGCCCCGTGGAAATGGCACGGCAGGGCTTTGGGGCTATTGCTATTCTGGTGGCTCTGGCCAGTGTGCTCATGCCCGGTATCGTGCTGGTCTGCATGGCGCTGATCTTATATGGCGCATCCCGAGTAGAGATGCCTCTTTGGGTGAGGCCCTTAATGGCGTGGTACGAGCGCCTGCGCCCATGGTCCATGATTGAGGTGTACGTTATCGGCGTGCTGGTGGCTTACACCAAGCTGGTTGACCTGGCACTGGTGACATTGCAGCCCGGTGTGTTCCTTCTTGGGGCGCTCATGGTGCTGATGGCAGCGATGGATTCCACCTTCGATGCTGAAATGATCTGGCGGCACCGTTCCGTTGCCCCACGGCATGGGCTGGGGGTTTACAGGGCAGCAGCAGGACGGCCTATGCCGCCCGAAAAACATATGCTCTCCTGTCATGCCTGTGGTCTGACTTTTGTTGCACGTAGCTCTGTGAATGACGAGAGTGACATGGGGGATTGCCCCCGTTGCGGGCAGATATTGCGGCGGCGGAAACGGAACAGCCTGCAGGCGGCAATGTGTTTTCTGATAGCCGCTTTTATCTTTTATATTCCGGCTAATCTTCTGCCCGTCATGGCTTTTGTGAAGATGGGGCATGGTCAGCCCAGTACCATCATTTCCGGTGTTATCCAGCTCTGGGAGGCGAATCTTTATTTCCTCGCCTTGCTGGTGCTGTTTGCCAGTATCACCGTGCCGGTCCTGAAGGTGATCTTGCTGGCCCTGATGATGGCCTGTGAGTGCCGTGGCAAGGCGACACTTGCATCTCTTAGGCGCCTGACACGCCTTTATAAGGTGGTGGTGTTCATTGGTCGGTGGTCGATGATTGACGTGTTCATGATCTCCATCCTGGCGGCTGTGGTGCGGTTTGGCTTTATGGCCAGCGTGATGGCAGAGCTGGGCGTGGTCTTTTTTGCCATGGTGGTGGTGTTAACTATTTTTGCAGCAGACCTGTATGATCCCCGGCGTATGTGGGATGCTGCGGGCTATAATCAGGAAGTACTGGATTTCTCCCGTAAAGGTGGTGAGGCTGGTACATCGGAATTACAGGATATGGAGCCTGAAAAAGCGTGAGTGATGATCAGCATAAGCTACATCCAGACCCAAGGCGTGGTGTAGAGGCCAATACCCGGCTGCCCCGTTTCTCCGTGCTCTGGATCATCCCTGTTCTGGCATTGTTGATAGCTGGCTGGCTGGCATGGCGGCATTTTGCTTCTATGGGGCCACGCATCGTCATTTCTTTCGATGCGGCAGATGGTATCGTTCCGGGCCAGACGCAGGTGAAGAATAAGGCCGTGACCCTTGGTGTGGTCCAGTCCGTGTCCCTGAGTCCGGATATGAGTCATGCTGATGTCACGATTCAGATGAATGGCATTGATGCTCATATGCTGAATGAGCATACCCGTTTCTGGGTCGTCAGCCCGCGGATCAATGGCGCCAGCATTACCGGGCTCGATACGCTGTTTTCTGGTTCCTACATTGCCATGGACCCCGGCAAACCGGGGACGGGCCGTTTCCAGGATCATTTCAAGGGGCTGGAGAATCCGCCCGGTGTCCGCTCTGACAAACCGGGGAGCACATACTGGCTTGTCTCGCCGAAATTGGAATCCCTCGGTCCGGGAGCGCCGATTTTCTATCGTGACGTGCAGGTGGGCGAGATTTTGGGTTACACCATGCCACCGGGTGGGGAAGGCCCCATTCTGCTCAAGGTGTTCATTAAGGCACCGTATGATCATTATCTGAGGACAGACAGCCGCTTCTGGAATGTGTCTGGCATGCAGATCGGTTTTGGTGCTGGTGGAATGAAGATTCGCCTGCAATCTTTCCAGGCGTTGTTGTCCGGCGGTGTTGCTTTCGGGCGGCCTGATAAGGTTCAGGGTGAGGATACTCCATCTGCGACACCTGATTCCGTCTTCCATCTTTATGAGACACAGGAAGATGCTGATAATGCCCGCTATCGGCATAAGGTGCCTGTCCTGACCTATGTTGATACAGCTGTTGGTGGCCTGACAGAGGGTAGCAAGGTGACCATGTTCGGCCTTCAGGTTGGTCAGGTCACAGGTGTTCATCTGGAGCTGGGTGACAAGACGCATAACCCTCGTGTTCGTGTGGAAATGCAGCTTGAGCCTGAGCGTGTTATAGCAGACGGCACTGCAGCTTCAGGGCGCAGCACGGGCCTGCTGGGGGATTTCGTAGCTGAGGGTATGCGTGCCTCAGTGCAGAATGTCAGCTTCCTGACAGGTGAAGCCATGATTGCGCTCTCTTTCGTGCATGAAAAGGGTCGTGCACCGGCACCGATGACGTTTGAGAACGGCATTGCTGTGATCCCAAGCCAGCCGGGTGGGATGGATAGTATCCTTCAGTCGGTTTCTACGATTGCTGACAAGATTTCTGAGATGCCGCTGACGCAGATTGGCGATCATCTGAATAATATTCTGGAACATAGTGACGAACGTCTGAGAAGCCCGGAAGTGACCCGCTCTCTGGTCGCTCTGCGCGGGTCTCTGGTGTCTCTGAATCATCTTCTGGACCATGCGGATGAGCATCTTCCCGAGCTGATGAAGAATCTGAATGGCACATTGGCGCAGGCTAATACTCTGTTGGCCTCTTACGGCGGTAATCCGGATTTCCGCAGAAATCTTGAGGAGCTGATTGTTCAGCTGACACGGATGTCCCGTTCCTTCCATATGCTGGCCGATTATCTGGATCGTCATCCCTCATCCTTCATTACTGGCCGGAGGCCCTGATTCATGATGAATTTTCTTCGTTCTTCCTCCGTGTTTCAGAAGAAACTGTCCCTGAAGCGTCTGAGGCAGTGGGCCCTGCTGGGGACGGCCTGCCTTGGTGGAGGGATGCTGAGTGGATGCAGTAGTACGCCGACAACGTACTATGTTCTGGCTCCGCAGCCTGGTCAGGTAGCATCCCCAGCTATGGGAATGGCTTTGCCGCAGGCTATCGAGGTCCTTACGCCGTCAGTGACGTCTCGTTTGGACCGAGATGGTATTTTGCGGGTGATGCGGGATGCACAGGACCATATGGTGCCTGCTGCCGCATGGAGTGAGTCGCTGAACGAAATGATCGGCCATGCTCTGACGGCTAATTTGGCGCAGCGCCTGCCGGGCCATGTGCTTTTCTCCCAGAATGATTCTGTGGCGGTTACGGCTGGGGCTTATCTGGAGCTAAGTCTGTCCCGATTTGAAGAAGACGCATCTGGCCATGCTGTCATTGTGGGGGTCATGTCGGCGCATCGTGTTGATGCGCCAGCCTCACAGGCTCGTGCCGTGACAGTCAGTTGGACATCCCCACAGCCTGTTTCTGGGAAGCAGGCTGACCTTGTGGCAGCTTTGGCTGAAGGTGTTGGTGCTTTGTCCGATCAGGCGATTCAGCTTTTGGCCACTCTGCCTTTGCCGAAAGGTTCACACCGATAAGAGCAACTGCTCGTTTGAGGTGGTGAGAAAAAGCCCGTGCTCCTGATGGAGTGCGGGTTTTTTTAATGTCTTTAGTGTTTCATTGGAAAAGCTAGGCATAAAAAAACCACCCGAAACCAGAAAGCGGTAGCGGGTGGTTTTCTACAAAGCGGGGATATAACCCGCTTTAAGACAAGGCTTAGAGCTTCTCGACTTGATTATAGTCCAGATCAACTGGCGTGGAGCGTCCGAAGATGGAGACGCTGACCTTCAGGCGCTGATTCTCGGTGTCGATGTCCTCAACACTGCCATTGAAGGATGTGAAAGGACCATCGGATACACGAACCTGTTCGCCAATCTCGAACGACAGGCTGGAGCGGGGGCGTTCAACACCTTCCTGAGCCTGCTGGAGAATGCGCTTGGCTTCCGCATTGCTGATGGGGGTTGGCTGGTTATTCCGTGTCCCGAGGAAACCCGTCACCTTGGGGGTATCTTTAACAAGATGCCAGGCACGGTCTGTCAGCTCCATCTTCACCAGTACATAGCCGGGGAAGAATTTACGCTCGGCATTCACCTTGCGGCCACGGCGTACTTCCGTGACTTCCTCGGAAGGAACCAGAACTTCCTCGAACTGATCGCTCAGTCCCTTTTTGTCGGCCTGTTCACGGATATGATCGGCAATCTTTTTCTCGAAGCCTGAATAGACATGCACAACGTACCAACGTTTTGCCATGATGCTGCTTTAGCCTCCGATACCCAAAATTTTGCTGACTCCCAGGCCGATAACCTGGTCAACGATAAAAAAGAAAATACAGGTGGCGACCACCATGGCCATCACGGCACCTGTTGTAATGATGGTGTTGCGGCGCGTGGGCCACGTGACACGTTTGGCCTCGGCGCGAACATCTGCAAAATATCTGCGAAGGCTGAATCCTGGGCCTTTCTGGGCCGGAGGCATCTTCGGTGAATTGCCTTTCGGCTTTGTGACCGACACCATTATCCTCAAATCTATCTCAACCCTGGTCCTGTTACCCGGGTAAGGCAGTCAGGTGGGTAGGGTATGACGTGGCAGGGGTGGAGGGTCTCGAACCCCCAACCTCCGGTTTTGGAGACCGGCGCTCTAGCCAATTGAGCTACACCCCTTTCTGGGTCGAATCGACCTGACCGTCCTGCCTTGTGCGGCGTGACGATGGGCAGGAAAAGATAACGAGACCGCCATAAAGTCAAGCACTATCTCGAGGAAAATGAAAAAACCTTTCATATTCTGGGGCGTGGCTGAATCCCCCCTTGTCTTGCTGGTAGGGAATGGGTATAGAGTCGCCTCACTCATAGAGCGGGCGTAGCATAATGGCTAATGCAGTAGCCTTCCAAGCTTCTGATGAGGGTTCGATTCCCTTCGCCCGCTCCAGAGTCTCCTGAAAAAACTGATCCGTTGTAGAAGGTCTATCTGGCGGGGTTATCCGCCGTTTTCCTCGTCCTGCATCATACCGTTTGGACGTGTCTGCAGACATGCTGTGATGGAACGCTGTTGAGCGGCCTTCAGGTTGCGTTGAAGGGGCTGCCCGTGTTAGTGGACTTTAACGAAACACTGGCCGGGTTCCGGCCCTGGTGATCTGCGCATCGTGCGGTAATCTGGGGCATGCCGGTTAGGTTAAGACCGGGAAACCGGTTTGAAAGCAGAACCTCATGAAGACGGAATGAACCCGTGACGGTTGCACAGGAAAAGCAGATCAGAGCGCCAGGTGAAGTAGCGCAGCGTTACGCCCGGGCCTTTGAGGAATATCTCTCAGAAAGCAAAGAGGATAAGGCCGCCACTCTGGAGCAGGTGCGTGCACTGCGCGAGGCAATTGCCCAGATTCCGGAGTTGAGCGCCGCTTTGGCAGACCCTCGGCTGGATGTCAGCCAGGCAGAGGGGCTGGTGAAGGCTCTTGGGTCTGCGCTCAGTTTCAACGATGCCATGCGCCGCTTTGTCGGTTTTATCGCCCGGCAGCGCCGTCTGGTTGGTCTGGATGAAATCCTGTCTGCCGTCCTTCTTCTGGACTCCCGCCAGCGCGGTGAGGTTCGTGTGGAGGTGACGACTGCCCGCCCTATGGAAGATGGGCAGCGTGAAAGCCTCCGTGCCAGCCTTCAGCAGGCCGGATATGCTAATATTGCTATGACCGAACATGTCGATCAGGCCCTTATTGGGGGTATGGTTGTGCGTGTCGGTTCTGTTCTTTTTGATACATCGATCGCAGGGCGTCTGGCCCGCCTGCAGAACGCCATGAAGGGAGCCGCGTGATGGAGATCCGTCCCGCCGAGATTTCAGAAATTCTCAAGCAGCAGATCGCGTCTTTCGATCAGCCTGCCGCTGTTTCAGAGACAGGCACAGTTCTGTCTGTTGGGGACGGGATTGCCCGCGTCTATGGTCTGACGAATGTTCAGGCCGGTGAGATGGTGGAGTTCGAGGGGAGTGGCGTGCGTGGCATGGCTCTCAACCTTGAGAGCGATAGCGTTGGTGTCGTCATTTTCGGTGAAGGTGACCTGATCGGCGAAGGTGACACAGTTCTGCGTACCGGCAAGGTCGTGGAAGTCCCCGTTGGTAAGGGGCTTCTGGGACGTGTGGTTAATGCTCTGGGTGACCCGATTGATGGTCGTGGCCCTCTGGAGAACATCGAATATCGCCGTGCTGACGTTCGTGCTCCTGGCATCATGCCCCGCCAGTCCGTCAGTGAGCCGATGCAGACCGGCATTAAGGCCATCGATGCCCTCGTGCCGATCGGGCGTGGCCAGCGTGAGTTGGTGATTGGTGACCGTCAGACTGGTAAGACGGCTATTCTGATCGATACGATCGTGGCTCAGAAAAGTGTCAACGCTGCTGGTGATCCCAAGAAGTCCCTGTACTGCATCTATGTTGCGGTCGGGCAGAAGCGTTCCACAGTGGCTAACCTCGTCCGTAAGCTGACAGAGGCTGGTGCGATGGAATATTCCATCGTCGTGGCTGCTACGGCTTCTGATTCTGCACCGCTTCAGTATCTGGCCCCTTATGCAGCTTCTGCCATGGGTGAGTATTTCCGTGACAACGGTATGCACTCTCTGCTGTGCTATGATGACCTGTCCAAGCAGGCTGTGGCTTACCGTCAGATGTCCCTGCTGCTGCGCCGTCCGCCGGGGCGTGAAGCTTTCCCGGGCGACGTGTTTTACCTGCATTCCCGTCTGCTGGAACGTTCCGCTAAGATGTCTGAGGAGTTCGGTGCTGGCTCCATGACGTCCCTGCCGGTGATCGAAACGCAGGCTGGTGATACATCTGCCTATATTCCAACCAACGTCATTTCCATTACAGACGGTCAGATCTTCCTTGAGACAGATCTGTTCTATAAGGGTATCCGTCCGGCTGTGAACGTTGGTGGTTCCGTGTCCCGTGTGGGGTCTGCGGCGCAGATTAAGGCCATGAAGCAGGTTGCTGGTACCATTAAGCTGGAGCTGGCTCAGTATCGTGAAATGGCGTCCTTCGCTCAGTTTGCTTCTGACCTTGACCCGGCTACACGCCGTCAGCTGGACCGCGGTGCCCGTCTGGTTGAGCTGCTGAAGCAGCCTGAGACCTCTCCGCTGGCCGTTGAGGAGCAGGTGGTCGTTCTGTACGCTGGTACACGTGGCTATCTGGACCCGATCGCCGTGAACAAGGTGACAGCTTATGAGGCCGCCCTGCTGGATGAGATCCGCCAGAGTGGTAAGGCCGTGCTGGAGAAGATCCGCACCGAGCAGAAGCTGACGCCAGAGATCGAGGGTGAGCTCAAGACTCTGCTTGAGGCCTTCGGCAAACGTTTCTCAGCCTGAGGGTTTAGCTCATGGCTTCATTGAAAGAACTGCGTGGCAGGATCGCGGGGGTCAAATCGACCCGTAAGATCACAAGCGCAATGAAAATGGTCGCCGCCTCAAAATTGAGGCGCGCCCAGAATCAGGCAGAGGCAGCTCGCCCATATGCTGAGACTATGCAGCGTATGATGAGCGAGCTGGCTACGGCTTCGAAGGGGATGGACCCATCCACTCTGCCGCCGCTGCTGGCAGGCACGGGTAAGGATGATGTGCATCTTCTTGTCATCCTGACATCTGATCGTGGTCTGGCTGGTGGCTTCAATGCCAACATCATTCGTACGGCCCGTCAGCAGATTGATGAGCTGAAAGCAAAGGGTCGTACTGTTCGCCTTCTGCCTGTCGGACGCAAGGGTGCTGAGATCTTCAAGCGCTATTATCCGGAAATGGTTGTGGATTCACTCCATAACGATTCTGGCACCCAGCAGGCCGCTTATGCTCTTGCTCAGGATCTGGCCAAGCGGATTGGCGATCTGGTTGAGGGTGGCGAGATTGATGCCTGCTCCCTGCTGCGTAACCGCTTTGTCAACGCCATGACCCAGCAGCCTGAGTCTCTGGCTCTGGTTCCGCTGCCCGTGGCTGAAAATGACAATACGGCGCAGCCTCGGAGCGATGGCGCTGTTTATGAGTTTGAGCCTGATGAGGGTCAGCTTCTGGCACAGCTTCTGCCGCGTAATCTGCTGGTGCAGTTTTATGCCGCCATTCTGGAGAGTGCTGCCGGTGAGCAGGGTGCCCGTATGACGGCCATGGATAATGCCAGCCGCAATGCGAGCAAGGCCATTGATCGTCTGTCGCTGACGTATAACCGTACACGACAGGCCAATATTACTAACGAGCTGATCGAAATCATTTCCGGCGCAGAAGCCGTCTGAGATCATGCAGGAGAGAAATCTGATGTCTGAGGAACTCAACCGCTCTGCTGAGAATGCCGGTGTTGGCGTTGGACGGATCACCCAGATTCGTGGTCCGGTGGTGGATGTCCAGTTTACGGATAAGCTGCCGCATATCCTGAACGCCCTCCACGTCATGAATGGCGATCAGAAGGTCGTGCTGGAAGTTGCGCAGGAAATTGGTGAGCGTCAGGTCCGCTGCATTGCCATGGAAGGGACTGATGGTCTCGTTCGTGGTGCAGAGGTGACAGATACAGGTAGCCAGATCACCGTTCCGGTCGGTCCGGCTACTCTGGGTCGTATCATCAACGTGATTGGTGAGCCGGTTGATGAGAAGGGGCCGGTCAAGACGGATACCCGCTTCCCGATTCACCGTCCTGCTCCTTCTTTCGAGGAACAGGCTGCTAACACCGAGATTCTGGTGACCGGGATTAAGGTGATTGACCTGCTCTGCCCCTACCTGAAGGGTGGTAAGATTGGTCTCTTTGGTGGTGCCGGTGTGGGTAAGACCGTCATCATTCAGGAGCTGATCAATAACATCGCCAAGGCACATGGTGGTGTGTCTGTATTTGCTGGTGTGGGTGAGCGTACCCGTGAGGGTAACGACCTGTACTACGAAATGCAGGGCGCTGGCGTTATCAAGATTGATGAGAACGGCCACACGGAAGGCTCCAAGGTGGCGCTGGTCTATGGCCAGATGAACGAACCGCCGGGTGCTCGTGCTCGTGTGGCTCTGACAGGTCTTTCCGTTGCGGAATATTTCCGTGATGTGGAAGGTCAGGACGTTCTTTTCTTCGTGGATAATATCTTCCGCTTCACGCAGGCCGGTTCTGAGGTGTCCGCTCTGCTGGGCCGTATTCCTTCCGCTGTGGGTTATCAGCCGACACTGGCAACGGAAATGGGTGCCCTGCAGGAGCGTATTACCTCCACAAAGAAAGGGTCTATTACGTCCGTTCAGGCTGTGTATGTGCCTGCTGACGACCTTACCGACCCGGCTCCGGCTGCAACCTTTGCCCATCTGGATGCCACAACGGTGCTGAACCGTTCCATTGCTGAAATGGGTATTTATCCGGCTGTGGATCCGCTCGATTCTACCTCTCGTTCTCTCGACCCGAAGATTGTGGGTCAGGAACATTATGAGGTGGCTCGTGCTGTTCAGAGTACGCTCCAGAACTATAAGGAGCTTCAGGACATCATCGCCATTCTCGGTATGGATGAGCTGTCTGAGGAAGATAAGCTTGTGGTTGGGCGTGCCCGCCGCATTCAGCGCTTCCTGTCTCAGCCGTTCCATGTGGCTGAGGTCTTCACGGGGTCCCCGGGTAAGCTGGTGGCTCTGGAAGATACCGTGCGTTCCTTCAAGGCTGTTGTGAACGGTGAGTGTGACGACCTGCCGGAAGGTGCTTTCTACATGGTTGGTTCCATCGAAGAAGCACGGGCGAAGGCCGAGAAGATGAAGCAGGAGGGCTGATCCATGCCGCTTCGCACCGAGATCGTCAGTCCAGAGAAGCGCTATACAGACCGTGAGGTCGATATGGTGGTTGTTCCGGGCGGAGAAGGGGACATTGCGGCCATGCCAGGCCGCTCCCCGCTGATGCTACAGCTTCGTGGTGGGGTCGTGACCCTGTACAAGGACGATCAGGTTCTGGAACGTTGCTTCGTCACGGGTGGTTTTGTCGATATGACAGCAGATCACTGCACGATTCTTGCAGATTCGGTGCGGGCGCTTGAAGATCTCTCCATTGATGATGCGCGTCAGACGCTTGATCAGCTGAAGGATCAGTGGACAAAGGTTGGCCCTGATGAAGTTGAGCTCCGTGCAAGTCTGAGTCGTCAGATTCAGGCCGCTCGTGCGGAGATTGAGGTGGCTCAGAAGGTTCAGCAGAACGATCTGAAGGCACTCTGAGAGCTCTTTTCGGTGGTTTTTGAAAAAGGCCGTTCTCCTTTTTGGGAGGGCGGCCTTTTTTGATTCGGGCTTCTGATGAGAATCACCTGCCTTTTTTCT
>NZ_JANIDY010000004.1 GCF_026385525.1 Bombella pluederhausensis | reverse complement strand
CTCCCCACATAAAAATCTAAATACTCCCAATAGTCCAGACACCTGAAGTGCCCCACGTACGCACTCCCTGTCCCAAAAATGGGGAGGCATGCCTAAAAAATTGGGCGATAGACATAATAATACTACAAAAACACTCCTAATTACGATAAAGTGAAACGACAATCCTCGGAAATATATTTTGAAAAGATTAAGTCGACAGCTAGACTGACACCTGTTGAAGTTTCTGTTATTGGGAGACAGGATGTCATGAAAGAATGGTTAGATTGGCCGGCTAAAAGTGCTCATCCTCCCGAGACGATTGAGCATCCTGCAATTTATCATATGCTTGATGTTGCTGCAGTAGCAGAAGAATTGATTACTTATTTTCCGTGGAAGTCTGATTTAAAACAGGCTTTTATTGCTTTGGTGGGTCTTCATGATTTAGGAAAGTTCAGTGAAAGCTTTCGCAGGATGTTGCGAGAGGGAATTGCTCAAGATTATCCGCATTGGAAATTAACAGAAATCCTTTTGCTTGAAGCAGATGAGATGTTGGCAGCTTGGTTCGGTGGAACGGCCGAGGTGCGTCGGATTCTTTATGCTGCAACAGCAGGGCACCATGGACGTCCTCCAGATACGCCGTTGCAACGACGTGGTCGTTACAAGTGTCTTCAGGCAATCGGGGAAGGGCAGGAAGCAGCTAGACGTTTTTTAAGTATTTTAAAGGAATTCTGGCCAGAGGCTTCTTTAGCCTCTTTAGATGAGGAAACTGCTCGGAAGTTTTCATGGTGGCTTCCGGGATTTTGTACAGCAGCAGATTGGGTAGGCTCTAATACAAAATGGTTTAAACCTAGGAAGTTGGACTGTAATCCAGCTGAATATCTGGAAAAAACACGTCTCATTGCTCGGCAAGCAGTTTGTGAAGCAGGGTTGAGTGGTGCAGGGGCCTGTAGCCGTAGGCTGTTTGATTTTGCATTAAGGCCATTACAGACCGCATGTGAGGCTATATCATTGCCAGAGGGCCCAACCCTCGTTGTGCTGGAGGCAGAAACTGGTGCAGGCAAGACGGAGGCGGCGTTACTTCTGGCGCAACGCATGGCTTTGGCAGGTAAGGGACGAGGTATGTTTTTTGCTTTGCCGACAATGGCTACAGCCGATGCCATGTTTAACCGTGCCTCGCAGGCTGTGGGTAAAATGTTTGAAAAACCTTCAGTTACTCTTGCTCATGGGCGCGCAGGATTATCTGTTCCGTTTAGAGATATGGTTACGGCAGGCAGCAATACGGGCAAAAGTGGTGATGCTGATGATGTGACGAGTTCGGAGTGGCTTGCAACAGATAATCGGCGGGCACTGCTAGCAGATGTTGGGGTGGGAACAATCGATCAGGCCTTGCTTTCTGTCTTGCCCGTACGGTTTCAGACATTGCGGCATTATGGCCTTTCCTCAAAAATATTGGTGGTGGATGAGGTTCACGAAATGGGTGAGCCTTACATTGCAGAAGAACTGATTAATCTGCTGAAAATGCATCGGGCTATGGGAGGCTCGGCCATTCTATTGACGGCGACCCTCCCTCTGGCATGGCGATCCAGATTACTGGCTACATATGGTGGAGTCTCCGAATCATCTGCTTATCCTGCCATAACAGTGGCAGGTGGAGACGCCATTACGGAGTTTGCTGTTGATGATCGCCCTGTAAAGGGTAGCGTAAAGGTAGAGCGAATGATCTCCACGGAGGAGGCTGTTCAGTATTTGGTGCAAGGAGCTCGGGCAGGCGCAGCCTGTGTGTGGGTTCGCAATGCTGTGGACGATGCTATTGCCGCTGTAGAAGCCCTCAGGGCGGAAGGTGTGGAAACTCACCTTCTACATGCCCGTTTCGCTCTTTGTGACCGAAAGAAGCTTGAAAATGAGGTGCTGGAGCGTGTGGGAAGGAAGGGAAAGAACCGTGCAGGCTTCGTTCTTGTCTCAACCCAGATTGTTGAAGCATCGTTGGACCTGGATTTTGATGTTATGGTCTCCGACCTTGCGCCAATTGGTTCTCTGATTCAGCGTGTGGGACGTCTCTGGCGGCATATGGATTTACGTCCTGCTACGGAGCGTCCTGTTCCTGCCCCCATTTTGAAAGTGCTGTCGCCTGATCCCACTGATGTGCAGGATGATCACTGGTTGCGGAATGTATTGCATAAAGGGGCAGGTGTTTACGCATTGCCTGATACATGGCGTACCGCTTCTGTCTTGTTCAAAAGGGGGCAGATTAATGCGCCAGAGGGCCTGCGAGACCTCATTGAAGCAGTACATGGCGAAGGTGCCGAATCTTTGCCGTCAGTATTGGATGAAGCAGAGGCGACAGGTCAGGGAAAGAACATGGCAGCGAGGGCGCTAGCTGGCCAGAATATTGTGGATATTGAAGCGAGTTATCGAGATGCAGGGAATGGTGCAGATGATGTGATCTATCCCACGAGGCTGGGCGATGTCACCACGATTTTGGCACTGGCCCGCCGGACAGAGAACGGATTGATTCCGTGGGCATCTTCCGAGGATCACGGTCAGGATATGCCATCATTATGGGCACTCTCAGAAGTTTCAGTACGTCATTCAAAATTGGCAAAGCTAGATCTACCCGATCAGGACAGTCCAGAAATAAGGGATGTAAAAAAAGAGTGGCCAAAATGGAAACAACGTGATGTGATACTTTGTCCCGTTGAAGACCCGGGAGGAGAAATCTGTGAGGGTCTATGTTATAAGAAGGACAGAGGCCTGTTTTTCTGTTCTTCGCTTTAATGCGGAGGTAGTCCGTGTCTTTGAATTTGATTACAGACCCATGGATTCCTGTACGCTGTGTTGATGGCAGTAGGCGGGTTATTGCACCGTGGCAAATAGCAGAGGCTGGAGTGCTTCGTCCGGACTGGCCACGGCCAGATCTTAACATTGCTTGCCTGGAACTGCTGGTTGGTCTTGTCTATATGGCAGACCCACCTTCTGGTAAATCTGATTGGTACAGGCGTGAGCGTCCTGATCCAGAACGCCTGAAAGCAAGATTGGAGCCATTTGCGCCAGCTTTCTTCCTGATGGGTGATGGTCCCCGGTTTCTTCAGGATCAGGAAAAACTGGATGCTTCGCCTAACTCAGTGGACATGCTGTTCATCGATAGCGCTGGCGGACAGACGATGCGCAATAATATCGATGTCATGGTGCATCGGAAACGGTACGACAGGCTGACTTTTCCAGAAGCTGCCATGGCCCTGTATACATTGCAGGATTTTGCGCCTTCTGGTGGTGCTGGAAACCGGACCTCTATGCGTGGTGGAGGGCCGCTCGTAACGATCCTCGATCCCGGTAAGGAATTGTGGGACCTTGTTTGGCTTAATGTTCCATTTGGCCAACCGTCCGAGATGAAGGCTTTGCCATGGATGAAGCCCACTCGAACGTCTGAAAAGGGCCAGACAGTTCATCCTTCTGATGAGACGAAAGGTTTTGATGTAGAGGCTTTTTTCGGTATGCCCCGCCGCCTGCGTCTTGTCGGTGATGATGAAGGGATAACAGGCGTTATACAGAAGCCTTACGGTACAAACTATGCTCTATGGCAGCATCCTTTAAGTCCTTACTATCGGCTGAAAGAGGGCACGGACCTGTTGCCTAGGCATCCAAGGGCTGGTCGGTTTGGATATCGCAACTGGTTGGGAATTATTGCTCAAGAAGGTGATAAAAGTCAGCGTGCGAAAGGGCTGGCTCAGCTTGCCTTGGTGGTGCGGGAATGGCAGGCAGAACATAGAGGTACGGAGGCTTCAGTGATCGTGGCCGGTTGGGCCATGAACAATATGAGCCCAAGGGATTTTATTCATTCCCTGCAGCCTATGCAGCATCTATCGGATACTGCCCTGTATCGCCTGAGTGATTTTATTGAAGCGGCACAGATGGTGACGGACATGCTGAACCGTGCCCTCATTCCTGTACTTGCGGCAGGGGAGGAGCGTGAAGCTCAGCGTGAGGAGTTCTATCTGAAAACGGAACCGGCTTTTCATCATTGTTTTTATCAGATTGCAGAGGGTGAAGACCCTGCTGATTTCTGGTTGAGCACCATGCGCAGGCAGGCACTGTCCCAGTTTGATGGACTGGCGCTGCCGGGGCTGGCTGAGCGGACAATGCAGGAGATGGCAAAGATTGCTGAAGCCCGTAAGTTTCTGGGGATGGAGCTGTATGGTTATGGCAAAAAAGCCGGTCCCGCTCTGTTTTCAAAACTGAAACTCCCTGTTCCAGAGAAGAAAAGGAAGGCTGCATGAGCGAGCCACAAGATAAAGGGGCCAAGGTGCTTGCGTGGTGGCGGACGAATCTCGCTGCCCGGACACAGATTCAACCGGATAAAGAGACGGAAGAAGGTCGTAGGGAGGCACAGGTTGCCCAGAAGCAGGCTCAGACAGCCGCCCGGGCGCTGAGCGCAAAACTGCGCCGCGGCACATATCCGGCCATTCTGTTTGAGCCGCAGGTGCAGAATTTGCTGCATCAGATTCAGCCGAAGGGTGACGCTCTGAAGCGTTTTTGCCAGTTGCTGAATGTTCTTGGTGAGGTGCGTGAATATGATCATGCTTCTCTGGCAAAACGGCTTAAGGGTGGAGACAAAGAGCCGCTTCTGTCCCATCTGCGTTTCAAACAGTTGATGACGGCTGAGGATGACGAGCTGGCCACTCTGCTGCGTCGTGCCGTGGCGGTGGCAGGCAATCGTTGCAATGTGGCGATGCTTGCACGTGACATGCTTGCTTGGAATGATCAGACACGGGCGCACTGGTGTCTTGAATATTTTGGTGTTGGTGAACGTAGGATCAAAGCAGAATCATAGTCTTCTGCAATCAGACCTTGTATCCAGAGTTTAGAGAGTTCTTATCATGACGAATTTTGTTCAGTTCCATGTCCTGACTATTTATGGCCCTTCCAACCCTAACCGTGATGATATGGGGCGCCCTAAGCAGGCCGTCATTGGTGGTGAGGTGCGTCTGCGTCATTCATCACAGTCTGTGAAGCGGGCCTTGCGGGAAAGCACCTATTTTGCTCAGGATCTGAAAGATCATATGGGTGTTCGGACCAAACGCCTGCACGGTGGATTGGTGAAGCATCTGCTCGGCAAAGGTGTTGAGGAGAAGAAAGCCCTGAAGGCTGCTGAGACCGTTGCTGCCGTTTTTGGTAAATTAGAGGCCGCAGATAAGGGCTCTAAAGAGCAGATCGCAACGACCCTTGCCTTTATTTCACCCGAGGAGTGGGCTCTGGCCGAGGAATTGGCTGAAAAGGCTGCTGCCGGTGAGGCTCTGCCCAAAGATAAGGAGCTGAAGAAACTCGTCCTCCGTCGTGCCGATGGTGCGGTGGATGTGGCCATGTTCGGGCGTATGTTGGCTTCCGATGCTGATTTCAACCGGGATGCCGCCGTGCAGGTGGCACATGCCTTCACGACCCATCGTTCTGTGGCGCAGGAAGACTGGTTCTCTGCCGTGGATGACCTGAACAAGGATGATGAACGGGGCGCCGGTCATATTGGTGAAAGTGCCTTTGGGGCAGGTGTGTTCTATCAGTATGTTTGTGTGAATGTGGATCTGCTGATTGAAAATCTGGCAGGGGATAAGGAGCTTGCAGCTAAAGCTATGGAGGCACTGGCAAAGGGGCTGTCCGAGGCAACGCCGCGTGGCAAACAGAACAGCTATGCACATCATCCACGGGCAAATTACATGCTTGCGGAACAGGGTGAGCAGGCCCCTCGTGATTTGTCAGGTGCGTTCTTTGAGGCCGTGAAGGGAGAGCATCTTCTGGAAAGTTCCATCAGAAAGCTGGAAGAAACCCGTAAAGCTATTGATGGGGCCTATGGTCAGTGCTGGAATACTGATGTCAAACTTCATGTTGGCAAGGCTGGCACACTGGAAGACGTTGTCGCATTTGCGGGTAAAGCTGCGCTGCGGGGTGAGTGATGTCATCCCCTTATCTGGTGTTCTCACTTGCTGCGTCTTTGGGCGCAATGGGTGAGCTGGCTGGGCACGAGCGGCGAGGTTCGCTGCTCTGGCCCGGTCGTTCCGCCCTGATCGGGTTGATAGGTGCGGCTTTGGGCATCCGGCGGGATGGTGATTTCTCCCGGCTGGATCGTCTGAAGATCGATGTGGCGGTGTTTGACAGTGGCACCTCTCTGCGTGACTTCCATACCATCCAGTCCGTTCCTGCTGCTGCGGTGAAGAAGCCGAATTCCCGCCCGGAGGCTATCCGGGCTGCGGGAGGGCGGCTGACAACGAGCATCACGCTGCGTGATTACCGTGCTGGCGTGTTTTATGGTGTGGCTGTACAGGGGGAAGGGCTGGAGGAGATAGCGGCAGCGTTACGCAAGCCGTATTTCACGCTCTATCTTGGCCGTAAGTCCTGTCCGCTCTCTGCTCCACCTCATCCTCAGATTGTACAGGCGGATACGGTTGATGAGGCTCTGGAGCAGTATTTCACGCCTTATTTGGAAGAATATCGCAGGTTATGTTCGGCGGATAAGGCTAATGAGATTCCGAAAAGGCCTGAATGGCTTGCACGACATGTCGGATGTGCTGAAAACGTCATGATTGTTGGGAAGGAGGGCAGTCAGCGTGATCTCGTGCATGATGTGCCGCTGGACCGGCAACGCTGGCATTTTACAGCCCGAGAGGTCGGTATCCGCCATGTTGTCCTTTCAGGGAAGGAGCAGCAATGAACTGGTACCTGAGTAAGATCCGCCTTTCCCGCAGCCCTGCCGTTCGTGTTCTGGAAGAGTCTTTGAGACAGCCTGATGCGGGCAAGCGGCGGTCGGCCCAGCATCATATGCTTTGGTCTGCTTTTGCGACCGATCCCAATCAGAAGCGGGATTTTCTCTGGCGTGCGGAGAGTGATGGGAGTTTTTTGACCCTTTCACCTCGCCCTCCACGTGAGGGTAACGAATTGTTCGCCAAGCCGGACGTGAAACTTTTTGCTCCCAGTCTGGAGGTCGGGGATCTGCTAGACTTTCAGCTTCAGGTCAATGCGACACGGATGAAGCGTGGTATTGGCAAACGTGTAGATGTTGTTCTGGATGTGATTTGCTCTGTTCCGAAGCAAGAGCGGGCAAAGGAACGTATGGCTATTGCACAGAAAGAAGGTTGTGCCTGGCTAAAACGACAGGGTGAGAAAGCGGGTTTCACGCCGCACTATGTGTCTGCCGATGATTATCATACTGAGACGCTTCCACGTTTTGGTAATGAGGCTAAGAGGAGAAATCGGCCTGATTTTGGTATTTTGGATCTTTCAGGCCAGCTGGAAGTGACAGACCCGGGGGCATTTCTGGCCCAGTTAGTTAAAGGTTTTGGCCGTGCCAAGGCCTTCGGTTGTGGCCTTATGCTGATCCGGCGGGCTCTATGAGTGGGGCGGGGAAAGGCGGGTTACCCGGTCTGGCCCCGCCAAAACCGATTCCTCTGAAAGACCGAGCCTCCCTGATCTTTGTCGAGCGGGCACAGTTGGATGTGCTGGATGGTGCCTTTGTTGCTGTAAATGCAGATGGGACCAGAACGCAGATTCCTGTCGGTGGTTTGGCCGGTATCATGCTGGAGCCAGGTGCCCGTATTTCTCATGCAGCAGTGTCTTTGGCTGCCCGTGTGGGAACGTTGATTACATGGGTCGGGGAAGCTGGCGTTCGTCTCTATTCTTCGGGTCAGCCTGGCGGGGCACGGGCTGACCGCCTGTTATGGCAGGCCAGTCTGGCTCTGAATGATGATGCCCGGCTGCGTGTCGTGCGGGAAATGTATAAGTTGCGTTTTAAAGAGGAACCACCGGCTCGCCGGTCGGTGGATCAGCTGCGTGGCATCGAAGGTGCCCGTGTCAGGGAAGGCTATGCCCTGCTGGCGGCGCAATATGGTGTCAGCTGGAAACGCCGGGCTTATGACAGGAAGGATTGGGATGGGTCTGACATCCCTAACCGTTGTTTATCGGCGGCAACGGCCTGCCTGCATGGGCTGTCGGAAGCAGCAGTTCTGGCAGCAGGATATGCGCCAGCGGTAGGATTTCTGCATAGTGGGAAGCCGCTTTCCTTCGTGTATGACGTAGCAGATATCTTCAAGATGGAAACCGTTGTGCCAGAGGCCTTCCGTATTGCGGCCAAGGCGGAGAAAGGGCGTCTCGACATGACGCCAGATCGGGCGGTGCGTCTGGCCTGTCGAGATCGGTTTCGTAAGGAAAGACTTCTGGAGAGGATCATTCCGACTATTGAGCAGGTTTTGTCGGCTGGTAATCTGCCACGTCCGGAACCTCCACCAGAAGCTGTACCTGTTGCCTTTGAGGATGAAACATTCGGCGATCCGGGGCATCGCTGATGCTGGTGGTGGTTGTTACAAATGCGCCGCCTCGTCTTCGTGGTCGTTTGGCGGCGTGGTTGGTGGAAATACGGGCTGGTGTTTATGTGGGCAATTACTCCAGACGGACACGGGAGATGATTTGGGAGCAGGTTCTACTCGGATTAGGGCCGCTGGGGGATGCTGTTATGGTCTGGCGTGTGCCTAACGATCAGGGGTATGAATTTCGCACGGCTGGCCAGAACCGCCGTATGCCGGTTGATTTCGATGGGCTGAAACTGGTTTCTTTTCGCCCAGAAGAAGGGAAGGGGGGAATATATTAAATTTTATTTTAAGTTGGTACGATCTTTGACAATAAAAAAAGATATATCTTACAATGCGTTGTAAGAAGTCTGTTCCCCGCCCATGCGGGGATGAACCGTAATAGATGGCGTGTTTCATAGCACTGTTGCGCTGTTCCCCGCCCATGCGGGGATGAACCGCCTTGCAGAGTTTGCAGAATTACACAACGCAACTGTTCCCCGCCCATGCGGGGATGAACCGGGCAGATTTGAAACCAAACGCCCCCGCCTTTACTGTTCCCCGCCCATGCGGGGATGAACCGCTGTCTTTACTGATTTTATTGGGAGAGTTGACCTGTTCCCCGCCCATGCGGGGATGAACCGTAATAGACGGAGTTTTCCATAGTACTGTAGCTCTGTTCCCCGCCCATGCGGGGATGAACCGCAAAACGTCTTTTCACGAACTATTTCTATACCCTGTTCCCCGCCCATGCGGGGATGAACCGACCTCGTTTGCCTGATGGACCTTGAGGCTTTCCTGTTCCCCGCCCATGCGGGGATGAACCGCATTACAATTACTAGTAACCGTCTGGTCGGCTCTGTTCCCCGCCCATGCGGGGATGAACCGCCGTTTTTCAGGATTTTATCGGGAAGGTGGACCTGTTCCCCGCCCATGCGGGGATGAACCGCAGAAAGTAAATCTGCTTAATAATGCCGTGTCCTGTTCCCCGCCCATGCGGGGATGAACCGCCTTACATAATCAGGGAACATCAGGCGGCGTTCTGTTCCCCGCCCATGCGGGGATGAACCGCTCTCTGGAGGAGTTTAAAAGATGGGCTGCCCCTGTTCCCCGCCCATGCGGGGATGAACCGGGCGCATATTCGTTATATAGAAAAGCTGAAAACTGTTCCCCGCCCATGCGGGGATGAACCGTCATTACTGTTCTGCTGGTTAGCGTTACTTAGCTGTTCCCCGCCCATGCGGGGATGAACCGTTTCTCTCTATATTTGAAACAGTGGCAAGGCACTGTTCCCCGCCCATGCGGGGATGAACCGGACATTTCCGCAAATGTCAGTGCCAACGCAACCTGTTCCCCGCCCATGCGGGGATGAACCGTTAACCAGAAACAGAACGCAATCGAAACAATTCTGTTCCCCGCCCATGCGGGGATGAACCGGTCACACTTCATACGGGCGGCGATTACTTCGCCTGTTCCCCGCCCATGCGGGGATGAACCGACAGGCAATTTATTTATTTGAGACGAACTGACCTGTTCCCCGCCCATGCGGGGATGAACCGGAACGGCGCACGGCGACGTTGGAAAACTCGGGCTGTTCCCCGCCCATGCGGGGATGAACCGTAATAGACGGAGTTTTTCATAGCACTGTAGCACTGTTCCCCGCCCATGCGGGGATGAACCGGTTAGAGATTTTGCCTTGTGCGTCCAGAGCCTCTGTTCCCCGCCCATGCGGGGATGAACCCGCCCTCAATTTAGGATGAACACCGCCACACCCCTGTTCCCCGCCCATGCGGGGATGAACCGAAACAGAGGATAATTCAAGAAATGAAGCGAAACTGTTCCCCGCCCATGCGGGGATGAACCGAATCAGATCAGCTCAATTCTGATGAGGAGCTGCTGTTCCCCGCCCATGCGGGGATGAACCGGTGGACACGATGCAGTTGGCTGCCCGTGTGGCCTGTTCCCCGCCCATGCGGGGATGAACCGTACCACGGCCCTGAAAGGTCAGTCAGAAGCGTCTGTTCCCCGCCCATGCGGGGATGAACCGGACCAGAGTACGGGTCGGGTCCAGCGGCTGCGCTGTTCCCCGCCCATGCGGGGATGAACCGCAGGCCCAGCGTTCAGCGGACATAGCGGGTCTCTGTTCCCCGCCCATGCGGGGATGAACCGTTCCTGAGCGGCCTGCTGGTCGGCAAATCCAACTGTTCCCCGCCCATGCGGGGATGAACCGCAACTTTTTCGAGCTCACTGATACGATCTGGACTGTTCCCCGCCCATGCGGGGATGAACCGTCGTCATAGACATCGCTCAGCAGGCGGCTCAGCTGTTCCCCGCCCATGCGGGGATGAACCGCACGTCCTCCTCGTTCTGGCTACACACGCCAACTGTTCCCCGCCCATGCGGGGATGAACCGTGCCTGAACAGGCTGCCCGGACGATCCCGGTGCTGTTCCCCGCCCATGCGGGGATGAACCGCTGTGGGATTGCGAAATTTCACCTTCATCTCACTGTTCCCCGCCCATGCGGGGATGAACCGATGCCGTCAGTCCAGTATTTCGGACTGCCGCCCTGTTCCCCGCCCATGCGGGGATGAACCGATACAAGACAAGCCTCCGGCAACTCCATGACCCTGTTCCCCGCCCATGCGGGGATGAACCGCCTAACAATCGCTGAAAAGCTAACATTTGCGTCTGTTCCCCGCCCATGCGGGGATGAACCGTGACGGCAAGCGCCGCCACCCCGGCCAGAACACTGTTCCCCGCCCACGCGGGGATGAACCGTTTGGCGACCCTCCCCGTGCGCTCCACAGAGACTGTTCCCCGCCCATGCGGGGATGAACCGTAGCGACCGACTTCACGGCATCCTCTATCGAGCTGTTCCCCGCCCATGCGGGGATGAACCGGGGTAGGTCGCCACGTCATTATCCACCAGAGTCTGTTCCCCGCCCATGCGGGGATGAACCGGACGGTAAAATCGCCGTTATTGACACGGAGGCCTGTTTCCCGCCCATGCGGGGATGAACCGCAGCTCCGGCGTGATCTGGCAGAGCTGAAAGGCTGTTCCCCGCCCATGCGGGGATGAACCGTCAGATAGCGTCTGTTCGACCCTATCAATTTTCTGTTCCCCGCCCATGCGGGGATAACCTATGTCATTTGCATATTTCTTATGAGTAAGGTTAAATCAAACAGGAGATTTATCATGATAAAAGCCATTACAAATAGAGACCTCGTTGATGCAGGTATTCCCGGGGGGAGTTATCTGCCGTCTCTTACCGCTCGTGGAAATAGACTGTTGGAAGATCATTCTCGGGAAGATGTGATCCAGCGTCTCAAGGCCATTTATAAGGCGGAATATACGGTACCAATCGTCCCTTTGTTGGAAGAAGGACCGGAGCTGAAAGTCAATCTCGAAGCCGGGAATGAGGCCGAACAGGCTAATCTTGAGGCCTGCGTGACAACCATGCGGGAGGCAGCCCGTACGCCAACTGTGCGGGCCGCCGCCATATTGCCGGATGCCTGTCCTTCCGGGCCAGCGGGAACCATAACAGTGGGTGGTGTTATCGCTACGGAAAATGCCATTCATCCGGGAATGCATTCCGCTGATATATGCTGTTCCATGATGGCGACCAATCTGGGGCAGGTTGATCCCAGGGCGGCTATGGATGCTGCTTTCCGGCATGTCCGTTTTGGGCCGCTCGCCAGAAATACGCCAGACCGGCTAACTCTTGATCCGCAGCTTCTGAAGGAATTTGAGCAAAATCCCTTCATGAGGGAGCAGAAGATACTGCATAATGCGGAAGTGCAGCTGGGGACTCAGGGCGATGGAAATCATTTCTATTTCATTGGGATATCCGAGCAGACCGGGGATACATATATCGTCAGCCATCACGGTTCCCGAGGTGTAGGGGGGCATCTGTATAAGTTGGGTATGAAGGAGGCTACGAAATATACAGGTAGCTGTTCTCCCGAAACATTGCCCCAGAATGTATGGATTGAAGCAGAGTCCCAAACTGGTCAGGATTACTGGGAAGCTCTGCAACTGGCTCGTGCATGGACAAAATATAATCATTCATCCGTGCATGACCTGATAGCCCGTGACCTTGGTGTAACTGGGCAGGATCGTTTCTGGAATGAACATAACTTTGTGTTCAAGCGAAACGGTCTTTACTATCACGCCAAAGGGGCCACTCCCGCATGGGAAGGGTTCGCTGATGACAATGATTCTGCGGGCCGCACAATCATTCCCCTGAATATGAGTCAGCCCGTGCTGATTGTGAAGGGACGTGATAATCCCGATGCGCTGGGCTTCTCTCCTCATGGGGCGGGACGGAATATGAGCCGTAAGGCACATAAGAGGACTCTTGAAGGCCGGACAATGGATGAAGTCTTTACGGAGGAAACAGCGCATATTGATGCCCGTTTCCAGTCAGGAAAGATCGATACATCCGAACTGCCTTCAGCCTACAAGAATGCTGAATCGGTGATCGATCAGATTGACCGGATGGCTCTGGCAACGGTTGTGGACCGCATCTTGCCTCATGGGTCTATCATGGCCGGAGAGTGTGATGCACCGTGGAAACAGCGGCGAGCTGCCCGGTAGAGAGGGGTTGTTTCACATTACGGTGAGGGGCATGGCTGTTCGGGGCAGGCAAGGCGGGGCTTTTGTCAGGAACGTGGGGACGATAATTTACACAAAAATGTATCGTTATTTATAAAAACAACAAAATAATAAGTTGATTTTTGCCCCAGATTTGACATGCTCCCCGCATGACAACGAAGCCCTTCTCCTATCTGCCTATTGTTCTGCGGACAGACCAGCGTGACGCCCTTCTTGTGGGGGGCGGGCAGGTGGCCGTGCAGAAGATGCGCCTGCTGAAGGGGCGGTGCCGGATGATTCACATCTGGGCAGAAAAATTACACCCAGAGCTGGCAGCTCTGGTGGAGCAGGGGCAGGCCGTGTTTCGGCAGGGCCGGGTAGAGGAGCAGGCATTGCAGGCCATTCTGCCCGATATGGCGTTGGTTTTTGCTGCCACGGATGATGAGGCCATTAATGAGATGGTGGCCCGTCAGGCTCATGCGCTGCGTGTGCCTGTCTGTGTGGTGGATGCACCGGCTCTTTCCAGCTTTATAACGCCGGCTCTGGTGGATCGGTCCCCTGTGCAGGTGGCCATCACCACGGGGGGAGCGTCTCCTGTCTTGGCCCGTCGTGTGCGGCAGATGGTCGAGGCCATGCTCCCTGCCAGAATGGGTGAAGCAGCCCGGTTCATGCAGAAGCAGCGTGGTTGGCTGAAAGACCGCCTGCCGGGGATGAAGCAGCGTCAGCGTGTCTGGGAATCCTTTGTTGATGGTTCAGCCTATGAGGCCGCTCTGGCCGGAGATGAAGATCGGGCACGGTCACAGCTGGAGCAGCTTGTAGAGGCTGCCGAAGGCGAGGCGGATCGTCCGCAGGGTGAAGTCTGGCTCGTGGGGGCCGGACCGGGAAACCCGGACTGGCTGACTCTTGCAGCCCTGCGCCTGATGCAGAATGCAGACAGTGTGCTGTATGATAATCTCGTGGCCCCGGAAGTTCTGGACCGTGTGCGGCGTGATGCCGAGCGTGTCTATGTCGGCAAGAAGCGGAGCCATCATACACTCCCCCAGAGTGATATAGAGGCCGAAATGCTGCGCCGTGCCCGGCGGGGCGAACGGGTCCTGCGGCTGAAGGGCGGTGATCCGTTCGTGTTCGGTCGTGGGGGGGAGGAGATGGAGACCCTGCTGGCGGCTAATGTGCCAGTACGGGTTGTTCCCGGTATCACAGCGGCAAATGGCTGTGCCGCAGCAGCCGGGATTCCTCTGACCCATCGTGACTGTGCCCAGAGCTGTGTGGTCGTGACAGGCCATGCCCGTGCTGATGGCACGCTGAATTTGCACTGGCCCAGTCTGGCCCGGAAAGGGCAGACGGTTGTCATCTATATGGGGTTGAGTTCCATGGCGGAGCTGTGCCAGCAGATGCGGGCACATGGCCTGCCGGAGGACTGGCCCGTGGCGGTTGTTCATAAGGGTTCCTGCACCGACCAGCGTTGCGTGACGGGCACGCTGGGCACGATTGCTGAGGATGTCCGCCGTGAGGGGCTTCAGAGTCCTGTACTGATTATTGTAGGGGAAGTGGTGCATCACCGGGGTGAGGTGGTGCAGGCTGTGCCCGATTGTAGCACACCGAAGGAGAGTGCCTGATGAAACGTCTGTCCCGTCCGGGAGAAGGGGAAATCCTGCTGCTGACAGCAAGCCGCCTGCTGGATGGCCGTATTGTCTGGCTTGGTGAGGGAGAGCACTGGCGTGAATCCATCGCCGAGGCCACCCGTTTCACCTATGAGGACGCTGGTGCTGCTCTGGAGCGTGCTCTGGCCGAGGCCGAGCAGAAAGAGGTTGTGGCTGTTTATGAGGTTGTGGCGAAAGACACCCAGCCGCCTGAACCCGTAACAACACGGGAAGCTATTCGTGCCCACGGGCCGAGTGTTCACCCTGATTTTTCTTACGATCATGCCCCGGTGCGGGAAAAGGAGAGTGCATTATGACACAGCCTGCTTCACGGTCTGTCGGGCATTACCAGTATGAGGAACGGGACAGAGCCTTCCTTCAGGAGCGCATCAACGAGTTTGAAGGGCAGGTCCGCCGCCGCCTTTCCGGTGAGTTGAGCGAGGAGGAGTTCAAGCCTCTGCGGTTGATGAACGGTGTCTATCTCCAGCTTCATGCCTACATGCTGCGGGTGGCCATTCCCTATGGTGTGTTGGATAGCCGCCAGCTGCACAAGCTGGCTGATGTTGCCGCAAAGTACGACCGGAATTACGGCCATTTCACCACCCGGCAGAACATCCAGTTCAACTGGATCGCTCTGAAGGATGTGCCTACCATCCTGCGGGAGCTGGCTGAGGTGGACATGCACGCCATCCAGACCAGCGGTAACTGCATCCGTAACGTCACGTCCGATGAGTTCGCCGGGGCGGCCAAGGATGAGCTGATGGACCCCCGCATCCACGCTGAGATTGTGCGGCAATGGTCCACCCTGCATCCTGAGTTCACCTTCCTGCCCCGCAAGTTCAAGATTGCCATTTCTGGCAGCCCGGAAGACCGTGTGGCGGCCCGCTTCCATGATATCGGCCTGCTGGCCCGCCCCAGTGAGAACGGTCCGTTGTTCCGTCTCTTTGTGGGCGGCGGTTTGGGTCGGACGCCGGTTGTCGGTCAGGAACTGTTTGATTCCGTGAAGGAAGAAGACCTGATCGCTACGCTGGAAGCTGTCCTGCGTGTCTATAATGCCTTCGGGCGGCGGGATAATCTCTATAAAGCCCGTATCAAGATTTTGGTGCAGACTATTGGTCTGGAGGCCTTTCGCAAGGCCGTGGAGGAGGAGCTGGCCCGCATGGACCGTGCTGCCTACCGACTGACACCGGAACATGTGGCGCAGATTCGTGCTCGTTTCGCCCTGCCGGACCTGAAAGCCCCGGCAGATGCCTCCGATGTGCTGGAGCAGCACAAAAAGGCTGATCCTGCTTTTGCCCGCTGGGTAGCGAGTAATACGCACCCCCATCAGGATGAGGGCCATATCTGTGCGGTCATTTCCCTGAAGACACCTGGTGACATTCCCGGTGATGTGACGTCCGAGCAGATGCATGGTCTGGCGGACCTTGCCGAGCGTCATTCATTCGGTGAAGTGCGGGTGACGCATCTTCAGAATCTGGTGTTCGGGCATGTCCGTAAGGACCAGCTCCATGAGCTGTGGCAGGGCCTGAAGGCGCTGGGCCTTGCGGCCCCGAATGTCGGTCTTATTAGCGATATCGTGAGCTGCCCGGGGCTGGATTACTGCAATCTGGCCAATGCCCGCTCCCTTCCACTGGCGCAGAAGCTGGGTGCCCGGTTCGGTGATGCTGCCCTTCAGGCGGAAATCGGTGCGCTGAGCATTCATATGTCAGGCTGCATCAATGCCTGCGGTCATCATCATGTGGGCAATATCGGTCTTCTGGGTGTTGATAAGCGGGGGGCTGAGACCTACCAGATTCTTCTGGGGGGTGATGCTGGAGAGAATGCCGCCATTGGCGGGATTCTGGGGCCGTCTTTCGCAGAGGATGAAGCCGTGGATGCCGTGGCCCGGATTGTGGAGTTCTATCTTGGGCAGCGGCAGAAAGGGGAGACCTTCTCCGCCATGCTCAAGCGGTGCGGCCTGAAGGCCTTCAAGGAGGTGGCATATGAAACTGTTTGATCTCAGCGGGCGTAAAACGCTGGAAGCTGCCTCTCCCGTTCCCTTTGCGGAGTGGAAGGACAGCCAGCAGGGCACGGCTATTTCCCTGCCGCAGGATGTCGAGGTGGAGGAGCTGCGCCCTTACCTCAGCAGCCTGACACTGATCGTGCTGGAATTCCCTGTCTTCCGGGATGGGCGGGCTTTTACGCAGGCCCGGTCCTTGCGGGAATATGAAGGCTACAAGGGCGAAATCCGGGCTTCCGGTCATCTTCTGCCGGATCAGGCCATCCACCTCAGACGCTGCGGGTTCGACAGTGTGGCTCTGTCCGAAGACGCCAATGTGAAGGACTGGGAAGAACAGCTTGGCCGTTACCAGTTCTATTATCAGAATACCGCTGTCAGCCCTGTCTGAAAGGGCGATTGCTGACTGTTCATAAAAAGAAACGGGCTGGAAGGGATGTTCCTTTCCGGCCCGTTTTCTGTTTTCAGAACTCTGCCTTGACGGACCCGAAGAACTGCCGGGGTGCGCCAAGAAGAATGGACTGGTTGTTGTAGGCCGCTCCGCCTTTGTTATCCATCGTAAAGCCATTCTGCCCTACGGTGGAGGCGTATCTGGTATTGGCCAGATTATAGATGTTGAAGGCGAAGATCAGGTTGCGCACGGCTGTGGGGTTGCGCATCCCGAGATGGGTCATGTCCAGCGTGTAGATGAGGCCGAAATTGGCCAGCCAGTAGGTCGGCAGCTTGTAGTCACCGACATAGTCATAGTTGCGCTTCCCATAATACTGGGTATCGACATAGGCCTGTAGATGCCGCCATTCGTAGGAGAGGCGGGCCTTGTACATGAAGCGGGGATAGGCCACCACCTGCTGGCCTTTTGTGGAGTAGAGCGTTCCACCGCTGCGTATGTCCTGATCGTATGTCGCCTTGTCGTAGCTGATGCTGTTGAACAGGGCGAGACCGGGCAGCGGCGTGATGGTGATGGCACCATCGACACCATCCATGGTGACGCCTCCCACATTCTGCACGGTAGAGGTGTTGTTGGTGAGGATGGACCCAGCCCCCGCACTGCCCAGAATCTGCTGGAGACGGTTATGGAAATTCGTCCGGTACAGATACAGGCTGCTCTGGATGAGCTTGTCGGTGTAGCGGTAGCCAGCGGCAAAGGTCCATGCCGTTTCCGGCTTCAGGCTGTCCTTCGTGGCGTTATAGGCCAGCTGGGACACGGCAAACGGTGAGTTGCTGGAGTTATAGCCGGACTGGCTATAGGCGTGGGCATTTTCCGAAATATCGAAGAACAGCTCATGATGGCGGAGGAAATGCCAGTCCCCGCTGATATGGGGCAGGAAGGCCTTGGCGGTTGTCAGGCTCTCACCACTGGCCAGAGCGGGGAAGCGGGGCGCCCAGTTGGTCGCATGACCGACACGGGTCGTATTGAGGATGGATTTGAAGCCGAAATGCAGCGCAACGGACTTGATGGGGTGATAGGTGTCCTGCACATAAGCGGTGAAGCTGTTGGTGTTGTAACGCTGTCCCCAGAGTGTCCGGCTGGGAACACCCTTGAAACTCCCGAAGGGATTTAGCGGCGTACCATCAGGGCTGTTAGGCTGCTGGTAAGCATAGGCGTAAGAATCATACTGGTTGTTCTCGTACCAGAAGCCTGTTGAGAGTTCATGCCGCTTCAGCCGGTAATCGAAGGAGGTCAGTCCACCAAATCGTTCTATGGAAGGGCGGCGGACCTGTTCGAAGATGGGACCACCATTGAGCTGAACCGTATCAACACCATTCTGGTAGGCATAGGGGCTGGCATAGGTGCCGTGCCCTGTCTCGCTGTGGCCGTAGAGGCTGCTTTTCCATGTCAGGCGGTCTGTCAGGGCAAGGTCAGCCTTGATTCCTCCGAACAGGTCGGACGAGCTGGCCGTACTGTCGTAATAGGAAACATCCTTTGGGTCTGCCAGCCCTCTGTAGGAGGCGGGATACTGTCCCTGTGCGGCCCGATAGGCCCGTGCCCATGCGCCGGGTTTCCCGTAGAAATTGTCCAGTCGGGACCCTGCCTGATCCAGCCAGCTGGGGGCGTAATCCTGATAATTCACCATCTGGAGGGCGTCCCAGTTGAAGAAGGCAGAAACCTGACTCCGCTCGCCGATGGGCTGGACCAGCTTGGCATTGACCTGCTGCATGAACTGGTCTCCGCCCCCTTTCCATTTGTCGCCCTGGTTGCGCATGTAGGAGACATAGAATTTCGTGCCGCTCTCATTCAGCCTGCCGGAATCAAATCGGAAGAAGGAATGGAACAGCGCATTGCTGCCAAAGGTCTGGGCAACAAGCCCGCCTGTTTTATTTTTTGGATTGCTGGAGACGTAATTGATGCTGCCGCCCAGATTGTTGGTGCTGGCTGTACTTTCCGCCCCGGCACTCTGGGTGACTTCCAGACGCTCCACATTCTCTGAGGAAATGGCCTGTAGCGGGTTCAATCCGTTATAGTTGCGGAAGGTTGGTTCCCCGAGGGGCAGGCCATCCAGCGTCATGCCGATCTCGTTCTGGACGAAGCCATGCATGTAAAGCTGTGTCGAATAGGTATCGACACCCTGCGGGTCATCGGACTGGAACTGCACCCCCGGCATCTGGGCCAGTGTGCGGAGTGGGTTGGTGCCGGGTACCTGCTGTTCCAGCTGTTTATGGCCCAGCACGAGCTGTGTGCCCTGTACGATATGGCGGGTATGGACGGAAAGGGATTCATATCCGCCATGAACGGCCTTGCGGGGCCGGTGCCCTGTCTTGGCCGTTACGGGAACAGAACGGGCCTGTCGTGTGGCTGTGGTCCCCGGATGAGGGGATGATGATCGGGCACGGCCTGCTTTTCCCCCTGTATGGCGGGAAGATGCGTGATAGGTCTGATGATCTGTTTCTGAACCCTCGTGTGGGGAAATGGTCTGGGCGGAAGCAGGCACAACAAAGGGCACGGACAGGCCAGTAAGGCCCATCCAGAGCAGATGGCGGTATGTTTTCATTGTAAGTCCGTTAGGCGAGGGAGGGCAGGCTGCCGGGACAGACTCGTCCCGGATTTATTGGAAAAACGATCAGGCCTTGCTCAGACATCGCCGGGCGACAGACACCAGACTGGTCAGTGTCAGCAACAGAATGATGGCGAGAGACAGTAAGGTGTCTCCTCGTGCTGATGGCAGAACGAGCAGGATGACTCCCAGAACAGGGATGAGAACGGTCAGCCCTTTGGCCAGTGGCAGGGCCGTGGCAGTTTGTGACTGTCGGGCCCAGAGCCAGTAGGCAATGGCGATCATGAAATAGATGAACAGGATGAGCCCGCCAGAAGACCCCAGAAGAATGGGGTAGATTGTCTCTGGTGAGCCAATGGCAGCAGCGATGACGGCCAGCTCCAGCAGGGTCGTCAGGCGCAGGGACCAGATGGGTACCTGCTGGGCGGTTTCCTCTGTCAACTTTTGCGGGGCAAGGCGGAGGTCTGCAAGCTCACGCAGGGTACGGGACACGACATAGACAGCCGAGTTGAGGCAGGAAAGAACAGCTACGAGTGTCACGGCAATGGCGGCGTAGCGGGCCAGCGGCACTTTGAGATATTCCAGCACGCTCAGGAAAGGGGACTGCCCGACATGTACGGCATTCCATGGCAGCAGGGAGATGATGACCAGTACGGACCCGGCATAGAAGAACAGGACCTGCAAAGGAAGCCGCCTCATGGTGCGGGCAATGGCACGCAGGGGGCGATCACTGTCCGTTGCGGCGATAATGGCGATCTCGCAGCCCGTGAAGGTCTGCACGATCATGGGCACAGCCCCGATGACGGCCCAGCTCCCTTTGGGAAAGAGCCCTCCATGGGAGGTCATGTTATTAAGGGCGTGCGTGAGAGGGTGGCCGGACAGGATGAGCCAGCCCAGCCCAAGGGCGATGAATCCCCCCAGAAAGAGCAGCTTGAAAATGGAGAGGCCCGTTTCTGCCTGTCCGTAATGGCGCAGGGAGAGACGGTTGATGGTCCATGCAATGGCGACAAGAACAAGTGCGCCCCAGAGTGGGGCTATGTCCGCCAGTCGGCCAATAATCATCCCGCCAGCCACGGCCTGCGCTCCTGCCGTCACGGCCCAGAGAAAGGCGTAGCTCCAGCCGGTGATGAAGGCGGCTCTGGGGCCGTTATGTGTGGCGATGTGGGTGATGAAGGAACCCTGCCCCCGTGCACTGATAGCCAGCCCACCCAGCAACCGCATGACCAGCCAGACAACAAGCCCTGCCGCAAGATAGGAAAGAAGGACGGCAGGACCGGCGGCGGCGATGGTGGCGGATGTTCCCACAAACAGCCCTGCTCCGATGATGCCGCCGATGGAGATCATGGCGACATGTAGCCCCTTGAAGCGGTTTGTAGAGGGGCTGGCAGATGTGGCCGTTGAGGTGCTGGTGGGCTGGTTCATCGGGCTTTTTATCCTTCCTGACGTGTGGGGCCATAAGGACGGTCCCCGATGATGGTGACACGATTCATGATCCGCCGGGCTGGGAGATAGTCATTCACGGCATAATGCTGGGTGATGCGGTTGTCCCAGAAGGCAACATCGCCTTCCTCCCAGCGCCAGCGGATGGAGAACTCCGGCCGTGTGGCGTGGCGGGTCAGGTAGGACAGCAGGGCAGCGCTTTCCTCAGGGTCAATATCGTTGATTTCGGTTGTAAAACCTTCATTCACGAATAAAGCCTTTGCGCCAGTTTCCGGGTGAATGCGGACGACAGGATGCGTCACCGGGGGGAAGTTATTGCGTGTTTCGGCCCATTTTTCCAGCTCCGCTTCTGTCCGGCCATAGCGGGAGACAGGGAAGGAGCGAAGAAAGTCGTGCTGGGCTGTCAGCGTGTCGATGCGCTGCTTCATGCCATCAGAGAGAGCATCATAGGCTGCCGTACCGCTGGCCCAGAGTGTATCTCCACCGCCGGTTTCCGGCAGGAGGCGGCTGGTCAGCACGGCACCCATCGGGGGTTCCTGCTGAAAGGTGACATCTGTGTGCCAGAGGGCGTTGTCCCGCAGGTCGTTTTTGGCTGTGTCCAGCACGATGGCTTCCGGCACATCGGGCACAGTGGGGAAAATGGGGTGAAGGTGCAGCTTGCCGAAATTGCGGGCGAAATCACGCTGTTGTGCCGGAGAAATGGTCTGCTTGCGGAAAAACAGGACCTGATGGCGCAGAAGCAGCTGATGAATGTTGTTTTTCTGCGAGGGGGACAGGGGGTGAGAGAGGTCCACGCTTTCTACGATGGCACCGATGGCCGGGCTGAGCGGGGTGGCTTTCAGTTCTGTATTGGCGGGGAGTGGGAAGGAGGGGGCAAAGGCGGTGGAAGCCATGATGGAAACTCCATAGAACGAAGATTGATAGTTCTTTATGTAATCAACAGATTCTGTCGTCATAATGGGGTAATCATTCAATTTTGAAAGTGAAAAATGCAGTCTGTGATGAACTTTTTTATATCATATTGTTTTATAAGGATAATTCTTTCCTATGCCTTGTGAGGATGTGCCACTGAAGTGGTGATCTGGAGGGTATTTTAAATAACTATAATATTTAGTTATTAAGAAATTGTTGTTGTGAGCCTGTCCTGTCGAAGGAGAAATGCGGTTTTCTGGCCGTCTGGATGTGCTTCAAAGGCATGGAAGATATGCATTAATGAAACATAAAGAGGGAAAAGGCTGTAAACTGCGGCAGGCAGCCTGATCCGGGATGTGTTGTATGGTTCTTGCAGCAAAGGCCATGCCTTATTTTGATATAAGTCAAAGCGATTTCATGCAAAAAAGGTAGCGTGAAAACAGACCCCTTTATCTGAGGAGATGACAGATGGGACGGATTGCTGGGAAAATCGCACTCGTAACCGGCGCTGGTAGCGGAATTGGTAAAGGCATTGCCAAGGTTCTGGCCAAGGAAGGCGCCAAGGTCATCGTGGCAGACCTCAACCCGAAGGGTGGTGAGGAGGTCGTTGAGGAGATTCGCAAGGCTGGCGGCAAGGCCTGCTTCCTTCCGCTGAACGTGGCGAAGGAAGATGAGTGGAAGAAGACAATGGCCGCCATCAAGGAGCATGATGGTCGTCTGGACATTGTCGTCAATAATGCTGGCATTGCCTTTGATGGCACCATCGAAAGCACATCTCTGGAAGACTGGCGTCGTGTGCAGTCCATCAATCTGGATGGTGTGTTCCTCGGTACGAAATATGCCGTTGAGATTATGCGTGAGCTGAATGGCGGTGAAGGTGGCTCCATCGTCAATATGTGTTCCAGCTCTGCACTGGTTGGTATTCCCAATCTGGCCGCTTATGGGTCTTCCAAGGGTGGCGTGAAGATGCTCACCAAATCTGCTGCTCTGCATTGCGCACGCAGCGGGTACAAGATTCGTATCAACAGCGTGTGCCCGGGCTACATCCAGACCCCGCTGGTTGATGAGCTGACCCACACTGATAAGGCTGCTTACCAGCATCTGGTGGACATCCACCCGGTCGGTCATCTGGGTACGCCGGAAGATGTGGCTTACGGTGTCCTGTATCTGGCTTCTGATGAATCCAAGTTCGTTACGGCAACCGAGCTGGTGATTGACGGCGGTTACACCTCCGAGTGAGATGATCTCACCTGTGACGGGATGGTCCATGGCCATCCCGACATGAAAAAAGCCTCCGCCCTTTTTCGGGAGCGGAGGCTTTTTTATGGCTGGCTGATTCTTACAGGCCAGCGAAAAGTGGCGTGGACAGATAACGCTCTGCAAAGTCGGGGATGATGGCGACAATGGTCTTGCCTGCCCATTCATCTTTCTTTGCCAGCTCCATGGCGGCAAAGAGAGCGGCCCCGGCGGAAATACCGATGGGTAGACCTTCCGTGCTGGCGCAGAGGCGGGCTGTTGTCAGGGCATCATGCTCGGTGACAGGGATGACCTTGTCCAACGCACGGACATCCAGCGTATCCGGCTTGAAGCCCGGGCCAAGCCCCTGAATGCCATGCGGGCCGGGGTCATCCCCGTTGAGAACGGCACTCTCGGAAGGCTCCAGACCGAAGACCTTCAGCCCTTCCTTGCGGGGCTTGAGGGCATGAGCAATGCCAGAGGCTGTCCCACCCGTGCCAAGGCCAGCGACAACGGCATCCACGGAACCGGCAGTATCGGTCCAGATTTCTTCAGCCGTTGTTTCCTCATGCACTTTCGGGTTGGCTGGGTTGGTGAACTGGCTGGGCATCCAGGCATTGTCTGTCTTTTTCAGAATTTCCTGCGCCTTGGTGATGGCCCCTTTCATACCCTGCTGGGCGGGGGTCAGCTCCAGCGTCACACCCATAAGGGCCAGCATCTTCCGCCGTTCCATCGAGGCGCTTTCCGGCATGGTGACGATCATCTTATAGCCCATGGCTGCCGCAGCGAAGGCAAGGCCAATACCTGTATTGCCGGATGTCGGTTCTACAAGAACAGATTTGCCCGGGGTGATGAGGCCTTTCTCCTGTGCTTCCCGCAGCATGGCGACACCGATGCGGTCTTTGACGGAAGCGAGAGGATTAAAGAACTCAAGCTTAAGCAGCACATGCGCCTTCAGCCCTTCCTTCTTTGTCAGGTGAGGGATGGCAACCAGAGGCGTTCCGCCCACGACTTCCATAAAGGAGGGGTAAACATGCCCGCGCGGTGCCGCAAAAGGGGTTTTGGAGAGTGGAAAAGGAGGTTTGGATGGAGATGAACCTGTCATTGGTGGGCTCCCTGCCGTAAGTAAAAAACTGTGGTAAGAAGAAGCAGCCTTCGGGTCTGCCCGGCATTCACCCTGCCTATCCTAGCTCATTGCAGGCGGAATGACCAAAGAAACGAGAGTCATTCGCATAATTTCCTTTTCTATGCTGTAAGATGAGCTAAAAGGGGACGATACTGTGATGGTAAAGAGTGAATAATGTATCTGAAGAATGACCGTATTCTGACGGCCCTGTCCATTATGCTTGATGTTGCCTTCCATGCCGGGCGTTCCGGAGTTGTCAGCGGCGCAGACATTGCTCGGCGCAGCGGGTTGCTGAGGCGGGGGATTGAGCCGGTGTTGCAGGCACTCTCTCGTGCAGGGTTGCTGGACAGTGTTCGGGGGCCAAAAGGTGGGTACCGGCTGGGTCGGTCGCCCCGTGTGGTGACCTTGCATGAAATTGTCTGTGCTGTTGGCATCCGTGATGAAGTTGCAGCTTTGCAGGGAAAAGATAATAATCCATTGCAGTCCTTGGTTGTTGCGCCGTTATGGGCAGAACTGAATGATAGCGTGAAAGAACGGCTGGCTGGTATTACGCTCGCTGATCTGCTTCAGAAAGCAGAACGTTCTGGTTTGGAGCGCCCCCGTCAGGCGCCTATTTCCTTTACCATTTGAGAGTCGTTTTCCTTTGCCTTCATCAAGGGTCTGTTTGTCATGGATGTAAGTCCATTTTATTGTGAGAATTATTTTAAGTATTACTTTGTCTATTCGAGAGTATGAAATCCAGATGGTTAGAATCCAGAGTCATCATCGTAATAGTTAATAATATGGTTGTTTCTTAATTAATTCTCTGTTATCTCTCCGTTGAGAAATTTGTATTCTTGAGAAGTGTCCCCCGGGCTTTTTCCTTGTGGTGCCAGTCAGGGCAGGGAAGGGTGCGGTCTGGCGTGGCGTGGGAGGAATCATGCGTAATAAGCTCTTGTTTACGGCAGCCTTGTTCTGTGTAGAGATGACTCCCTTCGGGCGCATCTTCACACCTGCATATGCCGAAGATACCGTTGTCAGCGACAAGATCGGTAATGAGACGGTTGACTTCGTTGTTGCGCCGAGCCTGCCTAATCAGGAGATCGTGAATACGGGCACTAAAGTGTATCGTGTTCAGGGTGATGGGACGAATCAGACCTTCTCAGGCAGCGTACGTGGGAACACGGATAATACGGCGTCTTTGGGTACGGCCGGCGGTATCGATGTTAACTCTGGCGATACTGTAAATAATCCAGAGCAGACCAACGCCAATAACCTGACCATGAATGGCCAGAACGTTTATAATGGCTATACGTTTGTTCGTGGTAATGGTTCGCTCACCCTGACAGGCAATGGTGACCGGATTGGCGGTATCATTTCTGGTGGTGAAACCGAGGTTGGTCTTGCTGCAAATGATTCGGCTACGCTGACAGTTGATAAGAATGGTATTCTGCTGCTTCGTGGGCAGACAGATAGCAATGGCAAGGCCTTGCCTGCCTATGGTCAGCTCGTGGTCGGCAATGGTGATACGCATTACGGCTCGACCCCGTCTGTTGGGCAGTCGAACCGTCTGATTATCAAAAATGGTGGTCAGGTTGGTGCTCAGACGCTCATCGCCGGTAACTATAAGGATGGTCGTGGTGATGTGTCCGTCATCGGGGCCGGTAATGGTCTGACTGTTGGCGTTGGCGGCATGACGATCGGCTCTCAGGGGCAGGGTTCTTTCTCTGCGACTCAGGGCGGTAAAGCCGTTGTGGGTGGCGATCTGACTCTGGGAGCCCAGAAGGGTGGACAGGGTAGCGCAACGATTGACGGCACCAACTCCTCCCTGACGGTTAAAAATGGCCAGACGATTGTTGGTGATCAGGGTCAGGGCAGCCTGAACGTCCAGAATAGCGGTTCCTTTGCAACCAACGGCAATCTGTCCGTGGGTGGCCAGAAGAATGGCGTTGGCTCTGTAACGGTTGACGGTGCCGGTTCGTCTGTTGCCGTCAATGCCGATCAGAATGGAACAGTCCAGACCACTGTTGGCGATCGTGGGCAGGGTAGCCTGAATGTCCAGAATGGCGGTGCCTTCACCAGCAATGGTAATCTTGTTGTTGGGAATGAGGCAGGCAGCACGGGTGCTGTGGCCGTTGCTGGTAACAATGCCAGCATCGCTCTGAATAAATCTGGTGACAATACAGGTAATGTTACGGTCGGTAATGCCGGTAACGGCTCTCTGACAGTTGGTAATCAGGGTAGCCTGACCACAGATGGTAATGTCACCATTGGTAGTCAGGCTGGTTCTACCGGCAATGTGGTTGTCGGTAACGAGCAGAACACGGGTAGCGATGTTCAGGCCAAGATGAACCTGACGGGTAGTGGCAGCACGGGTAACCTCGTTGTTGGTCAGCAGGGCACGGGTCATCTGAGCGTCCAGAAGGGCGGTGAAGTGACGGCTTATGGCGTGTCTGTCGGTGGGCAGGACACGGATGGTCATCTTGCGTCCAACAGTTCCGTCAATGTTGGTTCTGACGAAGATGGTGCTTCCCATGCCGGTGGCCAGCTCAACATCGGTCAGGGTGGTCTGACGGTTGGTACGGGCACAGGCTCAACACCGCTTTACTCCGCTGGCGTGACGGCTGGTGGTGTCATCAACAACGCTGGTACCGTCAACATCAAGAGCGATGGTCAGCTGAAGGTTGGTGGTGCGGATCAGTCCGTCAATGGTGCTGGAACTGGTACCCTCATTGCGGGTGACACGAGCAACGGCGCCGGTATCACCAGCGATGCTACGCAGGTTGATAAAACCAATCCGACAGCCAATGGCGGCGTTGTCATGTATGGCAATGGTGTCATCCAGAACCGTCAGGGCAGTGACCTGCATGTGAACTCGAATGTCTATCTGGCTGATGGCACACCTGCCGGTGGGGCTGTCCGTCACGGGACATTCAACACGAACCAGCAGAACACATATCTGAATGGCAAGCTGACAGGCACGGGCGGTCTGGAAGCAACAGGCGGCGGTACGCTGTATGTTGCCAACCACGACAACAGCTATCAGGGTGAAACGGTTGTTTCCGGCAAGGATACGACTCTGGCCGTGGCGTCTGGCTATGGTACGGCTTCTGACAGCAATAACACCTCGTCTTCTGGTATCACGGTTGAGAATGGTGCCCGTCTGACGGGTAACACAACCGACAATGGCGCTGCCGCTGCAACGACTGTTGAAGGTGGTGGTACGGTTGAAGCCAACTGGAACCAGTCCAGCGGCACGCTGAACATTGGTGCTGCCGGTAATCAGGGTACGGCCCTGACGATGAATGGCAGCGCTGGTAATCAGTCCGTGCTGTCCGTTGGTGCCAGCTCCACACCGGTATCTTCTGGCTCCTACATCACGCTGAATAACGTGAAGGGTTACAGCCGTAGCGGCAGCACGATTGATACGACAGGTCGGTCTCTGACAGGTTCTTACCGTCAGCTCAATTCTGGCCTGATTCATGTTAATGGTGATGCCCAGCTGAACAGCGCTACCATCAATGTCGTGAAGAATGACAGCCAGCGCATCTATGATGGTGACGGTTATCGTGTCCTGACAGCAACGGGCACAGTCAGCGCCAACCATGATAACGCTCTGACAGGTAACCTGCCGAACACGCTGTTCCTTTCACCGTATCTGGTGTTCGAGAATCAGGCTGTGGACGTGATCTATTCACGCAGTGAGACATCCTTCAGCAGCGTGGCAACGAATCGTAACGAGCGTGAGACTGGCCGTGCCCTTGATAGCCTGTCTGACAACAGCGCTATCGTTCATGCTATGACAGGCATTAATTCGCAGGGTGAGGCCCGCCGTGCCCTGACCAACCTGTCTGGTGACATTCATGCGTCTGCCCGTACGGCCATGATTCAGGACAGTTACCTGCTGGAACAGGCCGTGCTGGATCGTCTGGCAGATGCCGGGTGTGATGGTGACGGGACAGTGTCGTCTCATGGGCGGTATGACCTCTATACACGCCGCAAGGAATCCCAGTGCTATAGCGACCATGCCATCCTGTGGGGTCAGGCTTATGGTAGCCTTGGTCACAATGGCGGCGGCGGTAATGCTGGTCTGCTGCATCATCAGACAGCCGGTTTCGTCATGGGTGTGGATACGCCGATTGATGACCGCTGGCGTCTGGGTGGCATGATTGCCTATGGTCACTCCATGTTCAACACGAACGGGGCCAGCAACTCCTCCGGTAACAGCAACAATATCAGCCTTGGCAGCTATGCGGGGTCTCATTGGGGCCGGTTCAACCTGCGCCTCGGTGCGTTCTATACATGGAACCTGATGAACACCCGCCGTCATGTTCAGGTTGCTGATTTTGGTGGTCGTCAGACCAGCCATTACCGCAGCGGTACGGCCCGTGCCTTCACGGAGCTGAGCTATAAGTTCAACTTCGGTAAGCTCCAGTTCGAGCCGTTCCTTGAAGGGTCCTACGTCAACCAGTATGCAGGCCGCTTCCGTGAGCATGGTGTGGCTGCTCTTTATGGTCAGTCCAAGGATCGTAGCGTTGGCTTCACAACCTTCGGGTTCCGCTTTGCTCGTAGCTTCCAGATTGGTGAAATGTGGCTGCGTGCCCACGCCATGGCCGCTTATCGCCGTGCCTATGGTAGCCTCGGTTCCAGCCGGACAGAGCGCTTCATGGATGGTGGTAACGACATGAGCGTGAACGGTGTGCTGCTGTCTCGTGATGCTGCTGTGGCTAAGGCAGGTCTTGCTGCCAAGGTCAGCCAGCATGTTGATCTGGACCTGTCCTATATCGGTCAGTACGGCGGCCACTCTGTTGATAGTGGTGCCACTGGCTCGGTTAATGTTGCCTTCTGATGATGGAGGGCGGGCTTGCCTCGGCGGGCCTGTCCATCCAGTTCTGATGAATGACAGACAGTATATGGAAAAGGCCGCTGATGTAGCGGCCTTTTTTCGTTGTCCCCTCTCAGAAATGTCAGCCTGATAAGGCTGCGTGATAGAGAAGTGTTCCTGCCATACCAAGCATGATAATGGCTGTGAGACCGTCCAGAATACGCCATGAGAGAGGGTTGCTAAAAACGGGTCTCAATATGCGGGCGCCGTACCCCAGTAATGGAAACCAGACAAAGCTGGCGAGAATGGCCCCAAAGCTGAAATAGGGGCGGGCTGCTTCCGGTTGGGTAAGGCTGACTGAGCCCATCAGCAGGATCGTATCCAGATAGAGATGAGGATTCAGTAGGGTGAAGCCGCATGTCATGAGCATGACCTTGCGTAAGCTTTGCTGGGGCTGTGCCTCCAGAGTGATGGCGCTGCTGGTCATCATGTGGCGTAGAGCAGCCAACCCCTGCCAGATGAGAAAGGCCGCTCCACCGTAGGATAGAATAGCCGTCAGATAGGGGATGGTCTCCACGATCCGGCTGATGCCGCAGACTGATGCTGTAATCAGGACAGCATCGACTCCTGCACAAAGCAGGATGATGGGCAGAATATGCTCCTGTTTCAGTCCCTGCCGGAGAATGAAAAGATTCTGGGCACCAACGGCGATGATGGCGGAGGCACCAACGCAGAAACCTGTAATGATGGGGGTCAAGAAGATGTGCATGGCCCGTCTATGGCAGGTGCATCATATACAGGACAGCTTATTTTATTTCACTGAATGAAGGAAAACTTCATCATGTTTGATTATGCAGCCCTGACAGCCGTCAGTGCCATCGTGCGGGAAGGCAGTTTTGAGAAAGCAGCTGCGGTACTGGGGCTGACTCCCTCGGCTGTTTCCCAGCGTGTCCGTGGGTTTGAGGAGCGGTTGGGAGCCGTATTAATTATCCGTGGGCAACCCTGTCGGCTGACAGAGCTAGGCACGATGCTGTGTCGTCATTTCGACTGTGTTCGTGTGTTGGAAAATGATGTGGCGGCCCGCATGGCATGGAAGGATGATAATGCTTCCCTTCCGGCGACTGTTCGGATTGCCGTGAATGCCGACAGTATCACGACATGGTTTACCCAGGCTGTAATGGCCTTTGCCCGTCAGGAACAGACCATTACGCTGGATATTTCCATTGATGATGAAGGCTGCACGGCGGAACGTCTGCGGTCTGGTGATGTTATGGCCGCTGTGACGGCGTCTTCAGACCCGCTTCCGTGGTGTCATACGGTCTCTTTAGGCAAGATGGCGTATGTAGCCTGCGCCAGTCCGACTTTTATGGCTAGGCACTTTCCTCATGGCGTAACGGCTGCTGCGTTGCAGAAAGCGCCTTATCTGAGATTTGACAGGCATGATTTATTTCAGAGCCAGTGGGCTGAAGCGGCATATGGCGTTACGCTTGGGGCGCCGGTTTGTTGGATACACTCTGCAAATGCCTTTTTGGAGCTCTGCCTGTACGGCATGGGCTGGGCTCTGCATCCTTTGCCATTGGTGGAGCAGTATCTGCACTCTGGAGAGCTCGTTGAACTTAACCCCGCTCATCGGCCTGTTGTTCCTCTTTTCTGGTCCGTACCTCGCCTTTACGGGGCTGCTCTGAGGCGTTTGAGCCAATGTGTCCAGAATGCTGCTGAGGAGTGGTTGAGTTGATGGAGGGAGACTTCCCTCCGATATTATGCCGTTATTATATGACATATTTGTGATGTTTTGTTATTATGCATAACTTATAAAAAAATTGTATATTTACTCTGTATTGACGTTAATGTTTTTTCAACTTAAATAAAAAACATGTAATTGGGGTTTTCTGATATGAGTGATAATTCTGACGCTGTTTCCAGTTATGTGGCAGATAGTAACAAAAGCCAGATAGGTATTGCCACGAATAATAATGGGTCAAATTACCCTGTAGATGGTAAGCCACCGACTACATTCAGTATTGATCTTGACAATCATTCATCATCCTCATCTCCTGTGAAATATGCTCCGTGGCTGGTGGATACGGCGACTTATAACGGTGTTGGCGGTCCGACTGTCAATCAGGCAGGGAAAGGACCAACAGGAGACCCTATATCCAATGAGCAGATAGCTGGTGGTGGCGGATACGGATATGACCCTTTTTCTGGTTTTCATTGGGCCAGTAATGTCATTGAATCGCCTATTACGGATCCAAACTATACGGGACAGTATTTCTATTACGGAGCCCAGATTGGTGGGCGTACGTTTATTGAACCTGCCATGATCGGCGGGCATTGGGCGGCGCAGCTGGGTACTCTGACACCTTTCCATCTGGACCTTACGTTGCAGCCGGACGGGAAGACCTATGGCGTGACATCGTCTTATTCTCTTACGCAGGCCAAGGGGATGAACATTGGCAATAATGTTTATACCTATGGGCCTGATGGTTTTCAGTGGAAGACTATTTCCCCACAGCTACAGTCCCTCATGAATAGTTATGGGCAGGACAAGGTTACGAGTGGCATTTCAGCCATTATTGCAAGTAATAATCTGGTGCCCACGCAGGTGACGCTTCTGTCTCAGTTTCAGACACCAGATGGCAATAATTACACCGTTGTGCAGGGTGTTAACCCCGGTTCTGCGGCTGGGAGTGCGACAGGAACAGCACAGATCAGTCTTCAGGGTATCCAGAAGCAGGCCGTTTATGTCGTTACGTCCAGCCCGCTAGATTACAGAAAGACGTTCGATCCATACGCACTTTATAATGCCGTCATGAACAGCCCGAATGTTTCGAGTGCGAATAAGGCCTTATATTCACAGACTGTCAGTATGACGACTGGTGATAGTGGCAGTGGTACATATCCTGCTTTTATTGCCAACATACTGAGTTATGGCATTACGGCAGCTCTGTCCGGGCAGCCTGTGAATCCGGTTGCAACGGGTGGGTTCCAGTATACGAGCCTTCCAGCGGGGTTATCGGATGCCATCAAACAGGATCTGGGCACGATTGATGCGCTGGTCCAGTCTGGTGCTGTGGGGGGTATTCCCGGAGATCAGTATTCCTGCTTTCTGCCGGGTGTCATGATTGATACGGATGAAGGCCGTGTGCCTGTTGAAACATTGCAGATAGGGCAGCGGGTCTGTGTTCGTAAGCCTGATGGGACGACAGGGTTGCTGCCTATTGCCCGTCTGCATCGGCAGCATGTTGTTGTAGACCCGGCACAGTCTCGGTCCAGTGCTGGATGGCCTGTCATCATTGTTAAAGATGCGTTCTCAAAGGGTGTGCCCTCGGAGGATATGCGGGTTACTGCCGAGCACTGCTTCTATTTTGAGGGGCGTTTGGTGCCGGTGCGTATGCTGGTGAATGATACAAGCATACGTTACGACTATGAATGTCACGAATATGATTATTATCATTTTGCGACAGACCCTCACAGTATCATCTGGGCGAATGGCGCTCTTACGGAGAGTTGGCTGGATACGGCAACAGTCCTTCAGCGTGATGGTGACAATCTCTGGCATCCCTATGATGGAAAAGGGGCTGAGGTCGTAGAACTGGCTGACATACGTAAGTTGAGCTGGGAACAGGATGCCGCTGCGCCGCTGGAGGTGGGGCGTGATTTTGTGGAGCCTCTTTATTATCGCCTGTCTGCACGCGGGGCGATGCTTGCGGCTCTGTCTGGTAAAAAAACGGAACAAGTGTCTGCCCCAGCATGTAGCGTTGATTGTGGCGTGTATTTGAAAATGGCTGACGGCAGTGTCATTCGGCCGATGAGGCGTGCAGGGCGGAATCTGTTCTTCAGGCTGCCTGCATGGGCTGAGACGGGTGGATGGCTGTGCTCGACCGTTTCCCAGCCGAGCGAACAAGGAACGCCGTTTATTGATGACAGGCGGTATCTCGGGCGGTTGATTGGAGCCATGTCCATCTGGGATGGTGCTTCTCAGGTACAGCTCACCGATCATCTGACATGTGATGATCTACCGGGCTGGTTTGCACGAGAGGAGGGACCCTATCGCTGGACCATGGGGCAGGCCGCCCTGCATCTGCCGGAAAGGCAGCAGGCCATGCCGTGCGAGCGTCTCCTGGTCATGGAGATTGTGGCAGGGGACCCAGAAGAAGGGCGTGGGCATCACATCGAGATGATGAACGAGGTGAGGACTGAGGTTGTAGCGTGAAGGCTGTTTCTGTTCCGGAGACGTTATTTCGACTTGGTGAGTTTTATCCTTTTTCCAGTACGGCCAAGCAGGCTATTCCTTGTTGGTACGAGGGGGTATTCCTTGGCATTGTGTTTCAGCGGGTGGAATACCGCCTGCTGCCGCACGTGTGGGACGTGATGAAAGAGCAGTCCCATATCAGGGATGGTGAGGCCTGTTACTGGGTTGAGCTGACACGCATTAAGGCCCCACCAGCTTCTGGGCGTGGGGGCTCGAATGGAGGCCCCGTTTTTCCAGACCCTGCAACTGTGGAAGCGGCCAAGGCAGAGTTTGGTCTTCTGGGGCCAGCTCTGTTCATGTTCTGTCTTGAGAAGATTCTTGCCAAACATACGGAGACTTACGGGCAGAGCCGGTATTTCTTCGATGTGTTCAGCACTGATCTTATGAAGCTGTATCGGTTTATTCTGCGGAAAGGCATGTCTTACCCACATAGACGATACGACATGCATTACCACGAGCCTAAAGATCAATTAGGCAATGTCTTCCCTTACTACGAGGCTACGCCGCGTTGATGGAATTAAAGTTCAGGAGGGTTTTCTAATATGTTCTTTTTGATTAAGTATTGGGTTCTGCGAGCTTCGTATTCGGCTTGTAGGTCAACCGTTTTATAAGTTGGGCTCTTAACGAGTGCGCGTTGTAGGGATTTTACAACAATCTCTCCGGTAATTTTACCATCACGTTCTTTAACCATTTCCTCGCGCATAAGGAATGTTGAAAACAGCCATTCTTTGCGATCTAAAATCATCTCAAGTGCTTTTTCATTCGGCTTTGGATCCGATAGTTCATGCAGCGGTATGTTGGTAATTTTAGCTAGGAGCTCTATTTGTCCTGGTTTGATATAAAATTCAGAAGGCATTCGATCACGTTTTAAACTATTACATGATTTACAGAGAGCTGTTGCTGTTTCATCGAGCGGCCATAGATAGGCAAGCGGACGTGTGTGATCGAGGTGCATTGCTCGTGCTGTTGGCAGAGTAGTCGAACAGTTAAAGCATTTTCGATCAAATTTTTTCCAAATGTCATCCGCTAGTTCAGATTTGAAGTGATGGCGGTACAACATTTGCGCTGACCCCTCATAGAGTTCTCTGAGGAGTAGTTCGAAGGCTCGCCGGCGTGCACCATCCTCTTTCATCTGTCCTGGTGATCGTTGTGGATTATGCGCAGCGTTTACTTCGAATTTTTTACAAAAGCGACATTCTAATTGAAAACCGTAATTTAAATTGATGATATCGTTTGGGTCGTCGATATTACGAAGCATCCCGAAATTTGTATGACTACATGGGAGGCGGTGAGCAGCGACGCAGTGATTGGTAAAGCTAAGATGATTCCGTTCGTTCTGCCCATTTTCGCCGCCAATGTTGATTGGAAGATATCGACCGCAGCGGTTGCAGGATTTTAAGATTATTTCATGTTTTTCAGCGCCTGAACTATCAGGCAATATTTTCTCTATAATCGTATCTTCACCATCAACGAAGATTGCTTCTGGTGCCGTCTCGAACATATTTTTCATTAGTTTTTCGGGTGCGCCTTCATAATGTTTATGAACGACACGCCCGCAAAGGGGATTGTAAAGAGCTACCTGACCTGCTTCAGTCGCTTTTAGAATGAAGTGTATGTCAATAGGCGCAGAAACGCGTGATCTCCAAATACTTCCAGCTTTATTCCATGATTGTGAGTCAAAATTTGTTAAAGTGTATTGTTTTTTAAAGTTAATTAGCTGAACCTCTATTCCGTTTGTGCACCAAAACCACAAGCCAAAACCAAGTATGTCTCCTATTTTAGGACAATTAATTTGAAACTTTACTTCTATTTTCTCGCCTTTTGCAAGTGAGTAGATTTCTTCATTGTGCCTACGAAATTCTCCTCCAGATGTATCTTCATGGACTGAGAAACCAGACGTACGCGTTACTTTACGTCGAGGAAGGGCATAAAGGGTTTTACCTGGGATCTTACCGCCTCTTTTTTGGCCAAATTTCATAATTTTTAGTCCCTCGAGTTTTTAATGGTTAAGAGGTCAGCTGCAGTGCATCCGAGAGCTTTAGCAATTCGGGCTAGGGTGTTGACTGTAAGGTTACGCTCGCCACGCTCAATAGAGCCGATGTAAGTTCGATGAAGGTCGCAATTATCAGCAAGCACCTCTTGTGAAAGACCGATTACTTGTCGGCGATGATAGATATTTTTTGCAATAATCATATGAAATTTTTCATCTTTAGACATAGGGGATATTGTGTTGCGATGATGGTTATATATCTACAGACTAGATATAGCATTCTCTCTGTTAGCTAGCTATGTTGTATGGTATGGAGCCTTGCGACATCGCGTGGGATCAATGATCAACGGTAAAGGGCATCCTTGTGAGAGCAGTATCCACACGGCAACTGGATTATCTTAACAAGGAAAGCGATTTATGTGGCGTAGGTATACGAAATGGGTCTTCCATTGATATAGCACCCCTTGACGCCACTTTTCGTGATAGCAATCGTGCGCCACTGCATTCATGGTTTCCTTATCTCGAAGGCTATTCCCCACGTTTTGTTCAAAGTGTCATGCAAGAATATTTACCTAAAGCGAGGTCTATTCTTGAGCCATTCGCTGGTAGTGGTACGACGCCGATTGTGCTCGGACAACTCGGTATTGAATGTGCCTATTCCGAGGCTAATCCAGTGATGGCTTTTATCATTCAGACAAAACTTGAGGTGCTCAGGATGAATCGTAATGAGCGCCGATATTTGTCGAATAGGATTAGTGTTCTTAACAGGCATATTCCCGATCTTATCTTAAAATCTAGAGAAGATACTGTTATTTTTGATAATTATATTTCAGCATTTGGAAGCAGTGTCTATTTTGATTCGGGAGTTTTTAATACTGTTTTGAAGCTTCGCACCGTTGTTGATAAGATTCTTGAGGAAGATCATATCCTCGGTAAATGTCTGTTACTTGCTGTTTTTGCGATTCTAATCCCTGTTTCTCGTTTAAAGCGAGCTGGAGATCTTCGTTTCAAAACCTCAAAGGAGCTCGCAGTAGGTTCCCCTTGTATTATGCAGATGATTAGCGAGCGTTTGATGGCGCAAGCTTCTGACATAGCTTTGTTGGACGATTTGTACACCCCTGCTACTTTTGCTTGTGATAATGCTGCGGATTTACATAAGTCTGTTGAGGGTTTGTGGGATGGTATCATTACTAGCCCACCTTATTTGAATGGCACGAACTATATCCGTAATGCTAGGCTTGAGCTTTGGTTTCATCGTAAAATTAAATCAAAAGTCGATCTTCGGAGTTTGCGCGATAAAGTAATTACATCAGGAATCAATGATGTTGATCTGAAAACAGAATGGAGGCCAGTTACTGCTGGAGTTGCACATGTCGTCGCTGAACTTGAGCGAAAAGCTTATGATCAACGTATATCGAAAATGGTTGGTGGTTATTTTCATGATATGAAGGTTGCAATGACGGCAATGGCAGCCTGTCTTTGTAAGACAGGGCGACTTTGTATAGATATTGGTGATAGTATATATGCCGGTGTTCATGTACCAACGGACGATCTTCTGATTGAAGTTGCTGAAGGTATTGGGTTATGTGTTGTCGAACGTGTTCATTTGAGAAAAAGAACATCTAAAGGTGGTCAGCCACTGCATCAACAACTTTTAGTGTTTGAAAAGTAAAACTCTTGGCTAAAGTTCGTGTTCGTACACCTCAAAAATTCTTAATGTCCCATAACTGGGCGGCAAAATGGGCCAGCTTTAAGGCTACCTTTCCTCATCAGCAAGCTCCTTATTCATCGCGTGGGTGGGGTGGCCCTGCACATTCTATGTGTTCATACCAAGGTAAGATGAAGCCGGCTCTTGCTCATCATCTTCTTGATGTGTTCAGTAATGTAGATGATGTTGTCGTTGACCCTTTTTCGGGGTGTGGCACCATTCCTTTTGAGGCATGCCGGATGAGACGGCGGGGTTATGGAATAGACATATCCCATCTTGGCCATGTTCTTACACTCGGTAAGGTAGGTAAATCAAAGAGTTCTGTAATCGAGCGGTTTCTTACGGAACTTGATATTTTTATTAAGACATATCAGTTGACAGATACAGATTGGGTTAGTGCCGCTTCAGTTAAGTTTAATAGTGCGATTCCAGATTATTTTCATCCCGATACTCTGCGTGAGATCATCGCTGCGCGGCATTTTTTCCTTTCTAGGTGGGATAGTGGTCCGGAATGGGCTTTGGTTTATGCGAGTACGATGCATCTTTTGCATGGTAATCGCCCTTATGCTTTGAGTCGTAATAGTCACCCTGTGACGCCTTATAGTCCGACTGGGTCATTTGAATATCGCGCTTTAATGCCGCGGCTTCGTAAGAAACTTCAACGTTTAGAAGCCGAGATTGATGATGCCGATCGTGTATTTGGTGGGTCTGTGCAAGGTGATTGTACTGTACTCTGGCCGGACTCTATTCCGATGGCTAATGTGGTCTTAACTTCGCCACCGTTTTTCGATTCGACACGGTTCTATATGGCCAATTGGATGCGCTTCTGGTTTTCGGGGTGGGAACGTAATGATTTTGATGTAAGGCCGGCTGATTATGTGGAAATTCGGCAGAAAAGTAATTTGGATGTGTACAGGAGTTTTTTCTCAGCTGCTCGTGAGAGGCTGAAAGATAACGGTTTCCTCATTCTTCATCTTGGTAACAGTAAGAAATGCAATATGGGTGTTGAGTTATCGAAACGGATTGATCCATGGTTCAAAATTGAGGATTGCTTTACTGAAAGTGTTGAACATTGTGAAAAACATGGCATTCGCGATAAGGGAACTGTGACAGGACATACTTATCTTGTCATGAGGGCATCGTAGAAAAGTTATTAGAGTGTTCTGGAATTGTTTTAGGCTCTTTTGAGGTGTTTTTAATTTGATTTAAGAGGATAACGCACATGATTTCTGTTGTTTATGAAAGCATTATTTAAATACCCGTTAGACAGATATTACTTTTAGTCATGACAGGTCCAAGAAACCATCATTTAATGACGATGGTCTTTCCCAGTAGATCCTTTACAAAATGTAAGGAAGAATCTGGCGTCCCGTACGGGATTCGAACCCGTGTTGCCGCCGTGAAAGGGCGGTGTCCTAGGCCTCTAGACGAACGGGACTAAAGGCGTGAGCGCTTAATAGGCGGGGATGGGCATGGCGTCAAGCCCGTGCGACATCAAAAATGAAAAAAGTAAGATTTTCCTGCTCCTGCCACCGTTCCAAGCGCAGCTGTCCGGCTACATGCAGCAGCGGGCGGCTACGATCTTCCAGCAGGTCGGTGAAATGTTTGTCTCCCGCCCGGAAGACAAGCCCCTTGATGCGGCTATAGCCATCCGCTCCTTGCAGAATGACCCGGAGCGTATTGCCATCACGGCCAATCCGGTCCGCTTTTACGCAGCGGACGTCTCGTATGGCCAGAAGGGGTTCCTCATTGGCAGGGCCAAAGGGGGCGAGAAGGGCGATCTGTCGGGCAAGATCGGGCGTAGCCCCTTTGATGGTGACGACACCATCAAGCAGCAGGTCTTCCTGTGGGGGGAGATTCCGGGCTTCAGCGAGATTATCATCCAGCCGCTCATGTAAAGCTGTACAGTTTTCTTCTGCTATGGAGAAACCAGCCGCCATGGCATGGCCTCCTCCTGTCAGCAGAAGGCCAGATTGATAGGCGCTGATGATGGCAGCACCAATATCCAGACCGGGAACAGACCGGCCAGAGCCTTTCACGATGCCATCCTGCAAAGCACCGACCAGAGCGGGGCGGTTGAAGCGTTCTTTCAGCCGTCCGGCCACGATGCCAACAACACCGGGGTGCCAGTCGCTGCCATGTAGAAAGATGACAGCATGGCCTTCATCAATCTGTTTCTGGGCCATGTCCATGGCGGCATCCAGAATATGGCTCTCCACGGTCTGGCGTTTCCGGTTGACCTCATCCAGCTCCTCGGCAATGAGGCGGGCCTCTGATTCCGACTGGCTGAGGAGAAGCTGCAATCCCTGCTCTGCCTTGGCAATGCGCCCCCCGGCATTGATGCGTGGCCCAAGGGCAAAGCCGCAGCTCATGGCGCTGGCATTGGCTTTGACGCCAGCCACATGGGCCAGAGCGGCTAGGCCGATCCGCTGGCGGCGATTCATGACCTTCAGCCCCTGATGAACCAATGCCCGGTTCAGGTCTCGCAACGGCATGACATCGCAGATAGTCGCCAGAGCGGTGAGGTCCAGTAGGGATATCGGGTTAGGCTCAGGACGTGTCTCAAACCAGCCCTGCTGGCGGAGGGTACGCTGAAGGGCCACAACGGTCAGGAACGCCACGGCGGTGGCGCAGAGATGCCCAAGGCCGGAATCGCAATCCAGCCTGTTTGGGTTGACGACCAGCCCCTTCGGCAGACGTGTCCCGTCAGGTTTATGATGGTCCAGAACGATGCGGTCGGCCTGACCTTCAAAATGGTCCAGAATCTCGATGGCTGCCGTGCCGCAATCGACACAGACGAGCAGGGTAGCCCCCCGGTCAAGCAGGGATTGCAGGGCTGGAATATTGGGGCCGTAGCCTTCTTTCAGGCGGTCAGGAATGTGGGTGACGACCGTGCAGCCCAGAGTTGTCAGTGTGGAGCTGAGTAGGGCTGTACCGCAGGCACCATCCACGTCATAATCGCCCAGAATCCCGATGGTTTCCTGATTTTTCACGGCAGCGGCCAGCCGTAGGGCCGTTTCATCCATGTCTTTCAGGACGGACGGATTGGGCAGGGCATCCCGCAGGCGGGGCTGAAGATAGGCTTCCACCGTCTCGGCCGTAATGCCACGGCCTGCCAGAATACGGGCAGCCAGCTCGGACATATCCATCTTCTGGGCGAGGGCTAGGGCAAGCCGGTTGTCAGCATCAGCCAGAATAGGGTGTCGCCAGACCCAGCGGCGCAGCCCCGCACTCTGCTGAACATTGAGGACAGGCATAGGGCGGGGCTGGGAAGTGGTTTCTGGATGCATCGGGAGCGGAGAATCAGGCCTTGTGCGGGTCGAAATGGTGATAGGTTTCCATATAACGGATGGTTCCGCTTTCCGAGCGCATCATGACGGAGTGTGTGCGGATGTAGCTGTCAGAGGGGTATTCAATCCCTCGCAGAAGGTCTCCTGCCGTCACGCCCGTGGCGCAGAAGAAGACCGGCCCTGCCGCCATATCCGTCAGGCTGAGGGCCTGCGTGGGGTCGAGGTCCGGGCGGATCATGCCACGGGTGCGGGTGATCTGGTCTTCATTCTCAAAGAGAAGGCGCCCCTGCATCTGCCCGTTCATGCAGCGTATGGCAGCAGCCGCCAGAACCCCTTCCGGGGCTCCCCCACTGCCAGCGTAAATATCCACCCCGCTACCGGGCAGGCAGGTGGCGATTACGGCGGCCACATCACCATCACTGAGCAGCCGGACACGGGCACCGGCCTCTCGTGCCTTGGCAACAAGCTCATTATGGCGTTCACGTTCCAGAGCGCAGAGCGTCAGGTCGCTGACCTCGCATTTCTTGGCCTGTGCGAGGCTGGCGAGATTCTGGCCGATGGTGGCATCAATATCCACAACACCATCAGGCAGGCCGGGACCCACGGCAATCTTCTGCATGTAAATATCAGGAGCGTGGAGGAAGCAGCCCTTCTGTGCCAGAGCTACGACCGTGATGGCATTGGGCAGGCTGCGGGCGCAGAGATTGGTGCCTTCCAGCGGGTCCACGGCGATGTCCATTTCCGGCCCGCCACAGCCGACTTTCTCACCAATATAGAGCATGGGGGCTTCATCCATTTCCCCCTCGCCGATGGTAACGGTGCCATTGATGGCGACTGTATCGAAAGCCTTTCGCATGGCCTCAACGGCGGCACCATCTGCGGCATTCTTGTCGCCACGGCCCGTCCAACGGGCGGAGGCGATGGCGGCGGCCTCGGTCACACGGGCGAGGTCCAGCCCCAGATTGCGACCTGTGACACGGTATTCGTGCGGAGCGTGCTGGTTCTGCTTGGTTGTCATGGGAGGTCTTCCACTTTCAGGGCCAGCGGCGTGTCATTCACCAGAGCGGTTTCTTCAAGAATGGGCAGGATGCGGTTGATGGCATTGAGCGTGACAGGCTTTGTCAGCAGGATGAGTTGTGCGGCTGTCCCCTGCGGGGTGTGATGATGGCCATGCTCAATGGCAATATCTTCATTACCGAGAATGGTGCGGATTTCGCTCAGAGCCGTGTCTGCATTCACACCATCGGCGAGGGTGATGCGGAGATAGAAGCGGCTGACCAGACTCTCGACAGGTTCGCAGGAGATGGGGGCCTGTTCATCAACCCGGCCCCAGAGGGGTAGGCCGTGGCCACGGGCGAGGTCGATCACATCAGCCATGACGGCATCGGCGGTCGGGCCTTCCCCGGCACCCTGCCCGGAAATGGTGATGGGGCCGCTGAAAGGCCCTTCGGTCGTCAGGGCGTTATAGACACCATTCACCTGCGCCAGACCAGAGCGTGCAGGGATGAGGCAGGGTTGTACCCAAGCTTCCACACGGTCTTCCGGCAGGCGGCGGGCTACGCCCAGCATCTTGATGGCATAGCCCAGCGTGCGGGCCTGATGGATGTCATCCGTGGTGATGCGCCGCATCCCGCTGACGGCCAGACTGTCGAATACGATCGGGCGGAAGGCGATGGCGGTTAGGATGCTCAGCTTGTGGGCAGCGTCCCAGCCGTCAATGTCAGCGGAAGGATCAGCCTCGGCATAGCCCTTGTCCTGCGCTTCTTTCAGCACATCCCCGAAGGCGCGGCCTGTCTCAGCCATTTCGGTAAGAATGAAGTTGCTTGTCCCGTTGAGGATACCGCCCAGACGGGTCAGCGCATCGGCGGCCACACCTTCCCGGACCATCTTGATGGCCGGAATACCCCCTGCCACGGCGGCCTCGAACAGAAGCGGCGCCTTATGTTCATGGCTGAGGTGGGCAAGTTCCTGAGCATGACGAGCGACCAGAGCCTTGTTCGCTGTTACGACCGCCTTGCCCGCTTTCAGGGCTTCGGTCACCAGAGTGCGGGCCGAGCCTTCGGCTCCGCCCATCAGTTCGACAACAACGTCCACATCGGCATCATGGGCAAGGGCGACCGGGTCGTCATGCCAGCGGAGGCCAGAAAGGTCGATCCCACGGTCCCGTGTGCGGTTGCGGGCGCTGACAGCCACAACCTCAATGCTCCGCCCCGTGCGGCTCCGCAGCAGGTCCGTATGCTGGCGGATCAGGCGGATGACGCCTGTGCCCACTGTTCCGAGGCCGGCGATGCCCAGCCGGAGCGGGGACGAGGCGAGGGATGATACAGCGTTATGATGCACAGAGGTCATGATGAAGTCGTTTCCTGTCAGGCTGGAGGCCCCATAGGGATGGGGCCGGGGTCATTACGGTTTGGAGGCGTTATGCTGGTTCATGAAGGTTTTGATGGAGCGGGTGGCCTGCCGGAGACGCTGGTTGTTCTCGACCAGACCAATACGGACAAACCCGTCCCCATGTTCACCAAAGCCCAGTCCTGGTGCCACGGCGACTTTGGCTTCCTTCAGCAGCAGCTTGGAGAAACCAACGCTGCCCAGATGGGCGAACTGGGGCGGAATCGGTGCCCATGCAAACATGGAGCCTTCTGGTGAAGGCACGTCCCACCCGGCAGCATGCAGCCCACGGATGAGCACATCACGGCGATCTTTATAGAGCAGGCGCATGTTCTCGACATAATCCTGCGGGCCATTCAGGGCGGCGGTGGCAGCGACCTGCACCGGGGTGAAAGCCCCATAGTCCAGATAGGACTTGATGCGTGTCAGGGCCTGAATGAGGCGGGGATTGCCCGCTGCAAAGCCGATACGCCAGCCTGCCATGGAGTAGGTCTTGGACATGGAGGTGAACTCAACCGCAATATCCTTCGCCCCTTCAATGGAGAGAATGGAGGGTGGTGGTTCATCACCAAAATAGATTTCCGAATAGGCGAGGTCGGACAGGACCCAGATATTTTCCTTCCGGGCGAATTTGACAATTTCCTTATAGAACTCCTTCGAGGCCAGATAGGCGGTCGGGTTGGAGGGGAAATTGATGATGAGGGCTGTCGGCTTGGGAACGGAATGACGTACGGCCCGGTACAGGGCCTCCAGCATGGTGTCATCCGGCGAGGCGGGCACGGAGCGGACAGAAGCCCCGGCAATGATGAAGCCGAACTGGTGGATGGGGTAGGAGGGGTTCGGCACCAGAATGGTATCGCCGGGACTGGTGATGGCAGACGCCAGATTGGCCAGCCCTTCCTTGGAGCCAAGTGTGGCGATGATTTCTGTTTCCGGGTCCAGCTTTACACCGAAGCGGCGTTCATAATAGGCAGCCTGTGCCTTGCGGAGGCCGGGGATACCCCGGCTGACAGAATAGCCATGCACACGGGGGTTGCGCAGCGTTTCAGCCAGCTTGTCGATGACATGCTGGGGTGGGGGGCTGTCCGGGTTGCCCATGCCGAGGTCCACAATGTCTTCCCCGGCGGCCCGTGCGGCGGCCTTGGCTTTGTTGACTTCAGCAAAGACATAGGGCGGCAGGCGGCGAATCTTGTGGAACTCTTCAGTCATGACACTCAATCAATCAGCAGGATGGGGGCCGTCTCAGGCGCCCCGGATAAAGGATGCCCCGTTCAGGCGGGTTTTCCGCAGAAATCAGGGGCACCCCATGTTTCATGAGGCGGGCCGGTCCGACAAGGGGCTTTTGCCATAAAAGACAGAAATTTTACCCCACTTTGTCCTCTCGTTCCTTTTTAGACATGAATAGAGGAACGATGTGTCAATAACGGTCAGTAAGATGATGCCGGTGCGGGTTTTGTGTTCATTTCGTAGGAAACACGCACGCCATCACCAATAGGTTCACCTGTCAGGCGCATGTCACTTTCTGGCACGCCGAGAATAGCCAGACGCTGGGCGATGGCTCTGGCACGGAGCAGGGCCAGATTGATTTCACGGGTCTGCTCGTCAGGAGAGAGGCCGCTTTGTGCGTCCAGTGTCGTCCCAAACCCACGGATGAGCAGGCGGTGATGACGGCGATGGGCCGTGATGTCGTTAAAGGCTTTTGTCTGGTCTCCTACAAGATGGTCCGTATCCGCCTGAAAGCGAAAGAGCGTACCGGCAGGTGTGGTCGTGTCGAAATCCGGAATGACGGGCCGCACAGTGTTCGGCATGGCAAAGCCGGGGAAAATGATGGGCTGAGGGGGCTGGCCGGGGTCGGGCAGATGGACAGGCACCGTATGGGCGATGGGCTGATACGCAAGGCCTGAATTGGCGGTCGGCGTGATGACCGGCGTAGAAGAAGGGATATTTTGGGTAGTGTCAGGCTCGGAGGGCTGGCTGTTGAGGGTCATAGACCCGCCGTTGCGTGTGTGAGGTGGCGGCGGGTTGACCATGCCGATGGGCAGGGCCCCGCCCGCAGCGGCGACACGCTGGGAGTAATTGCGGTCCTGCTCCAGACGATTCGTGATGATGGCCCGTGCCTCACGGCTGGGGAATTCAGGCGTGGTGGTAGGAGTGAGGGCGATATTGGGGGCGGGCTGGTCAAATCCCGGTGTAGGAGGACGCAGATGCCGGATTTCACCGCCCATGATGTTATGGGCCACATCCCGCGTTGTATCAATTGCATCACGGTGCTGGCAGCCGGTGGTTAAGAGAGGCACGGCCAGCAGGCACATTCCCAGCCGAGAGAGGCTGGGGCGCCATGTGGTGAGGGCGGAAGGGATATGGGAAGAACGGCTGAAAAGGGTGAGTGTCATGGTCCGGCGCGCAACAGGGGGCAAGGAGGGGGCAGGGCCAAAACAGGAAAGCCCCAGAATGGAACGGTGAACCCTCAGAATATGTGTCTCTTTCCTTGGACGCAATTCCCTACGGGGAAAGAAAGGGAGAAAAAGGGTCCTGTTTTTATCATGAAAAACGATGAAAAAGCTGCATGAAAGGGTGTTTTTATGGCTTGGCAGAGAGGGAAAGCAGGGGCAGGATGGCGCCATGATGACATATGATGAACGCCACAATCATGACGCCGCCCGCCTCAGGGCTTCTGCCCCCGCTGAAGGGCCTGTCCGGCATGGTGCCGCCGTGATGAATCCCGTCATGGAGGATGAGCCAGAGGACGCTCCGGAGGGAGATAAGAAGTCTGGTTCCGCCCCAGAGGTGGAGCGTCACCTCTTTGAGCAGCGTAAGGTGCTGATCTTTGGTGGAGTGAATGATCGCATGGCCCGGGACATCACGGGGCGGTTGTTGGCTCTGGCTGGGGAGTCGGACAAACCGATTGATATTTACGTCAATTCCCCCGGTGGCCATGTAGAAAGTGGCGATACCATTCATGACATGATCCGCTTTGTGGACTCCATTGCACCTGTCAACATCATTGGCACGGGGTGGGTGGCCTCTGCCGGTGCACTGATTTTTGCAGCGGGGCGCCCGGAGCGGCGTCTGTGTCTTCCTAATACCCGGTTCCTTCTACATCAGCCGATGGGCGGCGTACGGGGACCGGCGACCGATATTGATATCGAGGCCCGCGAGATCATCAAGATGCGTGAACGTCTGAACAGGCTTTTCGCGCGTGAAACAGGGCAGCCCTACGAGAAAGTGGCCCGTGATACGGACCGTAACTACTGGATGTCGGCGAAGGAAGCGGTTGAGTACGGGCTTGTTGGCCGTATCATTTCTTCGGCAGCCGATCTCGACCGGGGCTGAGTCCTACCAAGGAAAAGGAGCCTTATCGTGAGCGATGCACGTAATGCAGCCGGAAAGAGCACTCTGGCAGATATTTATTCCCATCTGCCGGACAGTCCTTCAGAGAAAACTCTGGAGCAGGTGGACTATGATGCCCGCCACTGGAGCAGCCCTGTCAAAGGGCCGCTGAAGCCGGGCACACCGGAGCATAAGAAGGCCATGGCCGATATGTTCCGTGAGACGTTCAATCCTTATAAGCCGTCTGTCATTCCCTGGCCGGAGCTGGACCCGGAGACGTTGCATCGCATCACCTCCCTGCCGATCTGGGACATTGCCGTGCAGACCGAAGGCAAGGCCCGCCTGCGTATGGCTGCCTATGCTGATATGCTGGATGACCCGGATGTGAAGGATGCCATTGCCCGTAATGCGTGGGAGGAGAACCGGCATAAGGAAGTTCTGGCCCGCATGGTGGAGCATTATGGCATTCCGCTTGCCCCGGAAGACCCGTATATTGAGCCACGGGACACGGAGTGGGCCTATCTGGTCACGGGTTTCTCCGAGTGCTGGGATAGCTTCTTTGCATTTGGGCTGTTCTCCCTTGCCGAGAAGGCTGGCCTGTTCCCGATGGAGCTGATTGAGACATTCGAGCCGGTGATGCAGGAAGAATGTCGTCATATTCTTCTGTTCGCCAACTGGCTGGCCTATCATCGTGCCGTCATGCCGCTCTGGCGCCGCCCGTGGTTCGAGATGCGGGTGATCGGCGTGCTGTTCTTCCTGCTCTATGAGCGTCTGAGCCTTGTCCGTAGTTTTGACGATGATGGTGTGGAGCATACGCAGGACAACAACTTCACCGTAACCGGCGCGCAGAGCATGACGGATAAGCAGGTGGATTTTGTTGAGCTGATGGAGCTCTGCCTCACGGAGAATGAGCGCCGCTTTGCCGGGTATGATCCTCGTCTTCTGCGCCCGCAGATGGCCCCATTTGCAGCTCGTGTGGCTCTGGGCGGTGTCAAGCTCTGGCGCCGTCTGCGTGGGCATAAAGGTGCTGACGCACAGCAGGCTGCCTGATCTTTTTCAGCTTTTTGCGCTGAAGATAAAAACCCCGCCTCGTATTTTACGGAGCGGGGTTTTTTCTATCTGTCACCGCCTTGTTGAAGGCGATGATATTACTAGAGGCTCAGTTTTTGCGTTTACTGTTGCCGTTGTTGTTCAGGGGCAGTTCCTCGGAGGAGGCAGCGCTGTCATCCTCTGATGATTCACCGACCATCATGTCTTCAGCAATGATGCCAGCCCCTTGCCGCACTTTTTTCTCGATTTCTGCGGCCATATCCGGGTGTTCACGCAGATACTGCTTGGCATTCTCCCGGCCCTGCCCGATGCGGGTGCTGTCGTAGGAGAACCATGCGCCGGACTTCTCCACCACATTGGCTTTCACGCCGAGGTCCAGCAGCTCGCCCATCTTGCTGACGCCCTCGCCATACATGATATCGAACTCGACCTGACGGAAAGGCGGGGCCATCTTGTTCTTGACGACTTTTACCCGTGTCTGGTTGCCCACCACTTCATCTTTGTCCTTCACGGAACCGATGCGGCGGATATCCAGACGGATGGAGGCATAGAACTTCAGAGCGTTACCGCCTGTCGTAGTTTCCGGATTGCCGAACATCACACCGATCTTCATGCGAATCTGGTTCAGGAAGATAATGGTGGTGTTGGAACGGGAAACGGAGCCGGTGAGCTTCCGCAGGGCCTGACTCATCAGGCGGGCATGGAGGCCGACATGGCTGTCGCCCATATCGCCTTCCAGCTCAGCCTTGGGCACGAGTGCCGCCACGGAGTCCACGACCAGAATGTCGATGGCACCGGAACGCACGAGCGTATCGGCAATTTCCAGAGCCTGCTCTCCGGCATCCGGCTGGCTGAGCAGCAGGTTGTCGATATCCACACCCAGCTTGCGGGCATAGATAGGGTCCAGAGCGTGCTCAGCATCAATAAAGGCCGCCGTGCCCCCTTTCTTCTGGGCTTCAGCAACGGCATGGAGGGCCAGAGTGGTCTTGCCGGAGCTTTCCGGCCCGTAAATCTCGATGATGCGGCCTCGTGGCAGCCCACCAATGCCCAGCCCGATATCCAGCCCCAGAGACCCGGTAGAAATGACATCCACCTGCTCCTTGGGCCGCTGGCCCAGACGCATGATGGACCCTTTACCGAAGGAGCGTTCAATCTGGCTGAGGGCGCCTTCCAGCGCCTTGCTCTTTTCTGCGTTGTTCTTGTCTGATGACATGAAGACCTCGTGACTGTCAGACCCCGAATGTGGGGGCAGGGAATGGTTTTACTTCGCTGATTTGCCGGTGATCGTCTGGGCGCTTAGCCCTTTGCCGTTGGGAGCTGCTTGACCAGCACAGTGATTGCCAGAGCAGATGATGCTGTTGAGCTGCCCTGTTCCTGTGGATGCGCTGACGGTCTGGCCTTGCGTGAGTTGCCGGAGAGCATCTGCAACGGCCTGAGCGGCATCATTCTGTCCAGAAGCGGCAAAGACGGCCTGTACCCGTTTGCGCGGAGAATCAATGATGGCAGCGCTCAGGAGAGGGCGGGGATAGTACCGTGGTGCACCTGCCAGAATGACACCTGTGCTGCCTGCCAGACGCCCCGTGCCGAACAGGTTGTTTTCTGTCAGAACACAGCCAACGCTCAGCCCATGCCCATCACGCACGACAAAGGAGGTAGAGGCAGGCAGGGGCGGCAGGCCAGTCGCATCACTGCGGCCGGATGCCATGAAGACCTGGCCTTCCTGAAGGGTCTTCAGGCCGGAATGGCGCCATGCGCTGATGACATTTTCAGCTCGCAGGTTCTGGCGGAAGGCAACAGCACTGCCCAACCCACCATCTGCTGGTGGTGCAAGGAAGCTCAGGCGATATGGACCGCTGGAAAAATGCAGGGCGGAGGTCTGGCCGGGTAGAGAGCGGCGCAAATCGTCCCGTGTCAGGGCGGCGCCTGCCTTATTGGCCTGCGTGACGAATACGTCCGACAGAGCGCCCGTATATAGATCACCAACCCCGACCAGCTTCAGGCGGGAGAGGAAGGAGGTGAGGCGTGGCTGGGTGAGCTGGTCGCCCTCTCCCATGGCGATGTCAGTGCCATTCTTGCTGAATAGCGCTTTCATCTCCTCGTTGGAGAATAGTGGCCCTTTGACGGCTGCGATGTCCTCAGCCAGCTGGCGACTGACTGTGATACCCTGCTGGCCAAGGGTGATAGCGGGGTCAATCGTATCACCAAGCTGGACAGAACCGTACCGGAGATTGAGCAGGAACAAGCCACGGGCCATCATAGGCACGGCAGCGGGCCGGTCTCCGCCGGGGCCTGTACCATCAACAGGCATGAAGGAGATGCTTTCAGCGGGTTGGCCGGGTCGGGATACAAGGCAGGCCCCACCGCCGCCAAGAGAGGCACGGGATGGCAGCGTGACGGACAGGGCAAAGGCGGTTGCCGTGGCGGCATCGGCAGCATTGCCCCCACGGGCCAGAACGTCACGGCCAATCAGGGCGGCCTGCGGCTCATCCGCAACCACGATGCCCGTATTGGTTTTTGCGGTGGGTGTGGTCGGCCCGAAAAGATGGTGTTTGAGGCTTTTTCCACCCGAACAGGCAACGAGGCTGGTGCTGAGAAGGCTCAAGGAGGCCAGCAGGCCGAACCTGCGTGCCCACCGGGGGGCGGGTCTGTCAGACAGGCAGGGGCGGTGAGGGGGCTGGCTGTCATGCTTTACCACGGTGGCGGCTCTCCAGTGTTTCAGGTCACAACAAGGCTATAGGAATAGGGATGGCGGAAACCGCAGGCAGCTCCCAGCTCCAGGCATCATAGCGTTAAACTGCCATGGATGGGAGGGCAAGCCTGCATCTGGTGGTTTTCACGCTCCCTTCATCTTTTGGCTGTAGGCCGGAAAGTGGGGCCTGTCGGGCTGTGGGAGAGGGCAGGGGGCTTCAAAAGCGAGCTAGTTTGCTGTTTAACAGAATAGGTCAGTGGGGTTGCCCTTCCTGCATGGGTCATGTGTGGTAGGCTGCTTCTGGGTCTTTAATACAGGCAATACTGCATAACTAATAACTATATGGAAGGCACGACCATGAAGAAGCGTGTAAAGTCATTTTCCCTGTCGTTGCTGGCTGGTCTGCCCTTGGTAGGGCTGCTGCCTTCCGGCCCGGCCCATGCAGCGGGTGAAGCCGTTTTTAATGAGAAGCAGCGGGCGGCCATTGTGGAAATCGTCCGTGATGCGTTGAAGAATGATCCGAGCATCCTGTCCGATGCCATCCAGTCTATTCGTCAGCAGGCCAGCTCCCAGCAGGAAGCTCATGTAAAGGCTGCCGTGCGGGCTAATTGGCAGGCTCTTTCCACAGCGCCCTCTTATGCTGTGCGAGGCAATCCGCAGGGGCAGGTTACGGTTGTGGAGTTTCTGGACCCACGCTGCACGTATTGCCGTCATATGGCGCCGGTGGTGGATCAGTTCCTTGCCAAGCACTCGGATGTCCGCCTTGTGGAGAAGGTCATTCCCGTCTTGGGAGATGCCAGTATTCTGGATGCACGGGCTATCTATGCGGCGGCCTTTCAGGGGCAGTATGACGCCATGCGCCGCCGCCTGATGGACGAGACAGGCAAGCCCAGCATGGAGCATATTCGGGACATTGCCAAAAGTCTGAAGCTCGATATGACCCGCTTTGACAAGGATATGAAAGGTCAGGCCGTTATGGGCATTCTGGCCGCTAATCTCAGTCAGGCTCAGAGCGTGGGCGTGCAGGGAACACCGACCTTCCTGTTTGGTCAGGCGGCAGTGGCTCCCGGTGCGCTGGGCATGGAACAGATGGAGCAGTTTCTTGAGGCCGCCCGGAAAGGCTGAGTCTCATCTGCTGATGAAGGATTGAGACAATGACCCTTGCAGAGCAGATGGCGGGCTGGTGGTCGGCCCGTTCTTCTCCCTCATGGCGGCGCCCCCTGCTGATGGGGATCGTGAATGTCACACCGGACTCCTTTTCTGATGGCGGGCAGTTCTTCACACCGGATGCCGCCTTGAAGCAGGCCCATACGCTGATGGAAGAAGGGGCGGACCTGCTGGATGTGGGGGCTGAATCCACAAGGCCGGGCTTCACCCCCGTGGATGCAGAGGAAGAATGGCAGCGCCTGAAGCCCGTTCTGACCCCTCTGGCCAAAGAAGGCGCCGTGCTGTCTGTGGATACGACAAAGGCTTCCGTGGCCCGGCGGGCTCTGGTGGCTGGAGCGCAGATGGTTAATGACGTATGGGGTTTGCAGGCTGATCCCGATATGGCGTCTGTCGTGGCTGCAGCGGATGCTGTGGTCGCCGTGATGCATAATCGAGAGGTTGTCGATGCCAGTATCGATATGTGGGATGACTGGCGGCGCTTTTTTGATCGTTCCCTGAAGCTGGCCCGGCGGGCAGGTATTGCACGGGAGTCCATTCTGTTGGACCCCGGTGTGGGGTTCGGTAAGACGGTGATGCAGAATCTCTGGGCTGTGCAGAATCTGCGCCGTCTGGAGGCTTATTACGAGCTGCCCGTGCTGTTGGGTGTCTCCCGTAAATCCATGTTTGGCATGTTGCTGGGGCGGGAGGTGCATGATCGTCTTCCGGCTACTTTGGCTGCCAATCTGTACGGCGCAACGCAGGGGGCCTGCATGTTGCGGGTTCATGACGTGCAGGCACATAGGGACATGCTGGACATGACGGCTCTGCTGGCCGTGAACGGGATGGTGAAGGGAGACATGGTATGATCACTCCGGCTCTGACCAGTGTGCGGGTGCATGATCTCTGCCTGTTCGGGCATCATGGTGTCCATGCGGAAGAAACACGCCTTGGCCAGCGCTTTTATATTTCGCTGGAGGTACAGGCTGATCTCTCTGCAGCGATTGCCGGAGATGATTACACGCAGGCCGTCTGTTACGGGCAGCTTTGCCAGAGTGCTGAACGGGTCTTTCAGGCTGAACCCTGCAAGCTGATCGAAACGCTGGCCGGGCGCATCTGCGCTGCCGTGCTGGCGGACTGCCCCGCCGTGGAGGATGTGTCTGTCACGGTGCGCAAGCCTTCGGCTCCTGTGCCGCATGTGGTGGAGGATGTTTCTGTCACGGTGGCACGGCGGCGGGAACATCGGGTCGGGTTCTCACTGGGGGCGAATCTGGGCGAGCGTGAGGCCGTTCTGCGGGCCGCCGTGGAGGCGCTGGGCCATCAGGCCGGACTGGAGATTGATGCGGTTTCATCCTTCTATGATAGCGCCCCGTGGGGTGTGGAGGATCAGCCGCCCTTCGTGAATATTGCCGCACTGGGGCGGACGACCCTGTCCCCTCAGGCTGTTCTGGGGCTCTGCAAGGAGATTGAGCAGCGTCTGGGCCGTGTGCCGGGAAGGCGCTGGGGCGAGCGGGCCGTGGATATTGACCTGCTCTTTCATAGTAAGGGGGCCGTGGATCACCCTCTCCTGAAACTGCCACACGCTCATCTTTTTGATCGGGCTTTTGTGCTGGAACCTCTTGCCGAGCTGGAGCCGGGGCTTGAGATTGCTGGACGTTCCGTTACGGAAGCGTTAGCAGAGTTGGATCGTGTAGCTGGGGATGTGACACGGCGAAAGCCGGTGCAGGGTGGATGAAGTTGAGGGGATGCTGAATGTCAGCCAGTAAGATAGAGAGTCCGGGGCCAGTAGGACAGGTTCCGACACCGGAGGGAGCCGCTGGGGCGATCACCCGGCCAGATGATGCCATCAGCCGCATTGCCAGTGGTGTGCGGGAGCTTCTGCACGCCATCGGGGAAGACCCGACCCGTGAAGGGCTGCGGGACACGCCGGACCGTGTGGCAAAGATGTATCTGGAAATCTTTTCTGGCCTGTATGAGGATCCACGGGACCATCTGAAGAAACAGTTCAGTGCCGACCAGCATGGCGGCATGGTGCTGGTGAAGGATATCCGCTTTCAGTCCACCTGTGAGCATCACCTTCTGCCGGTTCTGGGGCGTGCCCATGTGGCCTATCTGCCGGAGGGGGGACGTCTGACAGGGCTGAGCAAGCTGGCCCGTGTCGTGGAAGGCTATGCTCGCCGTCCCCAGCTTCAGGAACGTCTGACAGACCAGATCGTGCAGGCAATAGTAGAGGTGCTGAAGCCGAAAGCTGTTCTGGTCGTGGTGGAAGCAGAACATATGTGCATGAGCCTGCGGGGTGTCCGCAGCCCCGGTGCCACGACCGTGACGACAGGTTCTTATGGTCTCTGGGCCGAAGATGCACAGGCCCGTCAGGAAGTCATGGCCCTGATGCGGGACTGATTCTGGCGTTAATTTCTGGTGGTATCGTCAGCCCGGTGCCACCAGCATGATTCTGCCGGACGGTCTGTGAGTGGAAGATAGAGGGACGGATCGCCATGCAGGCGCACCGTGTTGGTGGGTGTTTCCTTGATCTCCAGCGAGGCAGGAGCCAGCAGCCCGCCTTGTGCGGTTAGGAAGGCCCGGAGTTTGCTCATGAGCAGGGCAGCGAGCAGTTCCGTTGTCGGGTCGCCGGGCGTGACGACAATCCGTTCCAGCCTCTGGGGCTCGTGCTCGGCGAACCAGCCCAGAAGCGGGTCGGACTCGGAAAGCTGAAAGCTGTGATCCATCCGTTCATCAATAAAGCGATGCCAGCGGCCTTTGGCCTCTGCAAAAGGGAGCAGCATGTTGCTGTGCCCATCCAGCCGCTGATTCTGCGGAGCATTGGGGCCGGGGACCAGCGTGACGGTGACATATTCATTATGCCCGTGCGGGATGGCACAACGCTCGCTGCTGCCTGAAATGAGCCGGTGCCCCATACAGAAGCGCCGTGTAAAAACCAGTTCTGTCCGGGTGATGTCGTTCATACCCCCTCCTGATACTGCCGCCATCCTTCGGCACGCAGGGTACAGGCAGGACAGTCCCCACAGCCGAAGCCCCATGCGTGTTCATGGGCGCGGTCTCCCTTATAGCAGGAATGGCTTTCATGGCGGATGGTTTCTGTCAGCGTATCGCCACCCAGCTCATGGCAGAGCTGCCATGTCTGCGCCTTGTTGATCCACATGAGCGGCGTGTGGAGGACAAAACGCTGCTCCATACCCAGATTGAGGGCTACCTGAAGGGCCTTGATGGTGTCATCCCGGCAGTCCGGATAACCGGAATAATCCGTTTCACACACGCCAGTAATGATATGGCGGATGCTCCGGCGGAAGGCGAGAGCGGCGGCAAAGGTCAGGAAGATCAGGTTCCGGCCCGGCACGAAGGTGTTGGGCAGGCCGTTTTCTCCCATGCTGATTTCCGCATCCCGTGTCAGGGCCGTGTCGGAGAGGGCGCCGAGGCTGGCGAGGTCAATCGTGTGGTCCTCTCCCAGTTTTGTGGCCCAATGGGGATTCTGGGCGCTGATGCTCTGCCGGAGGGTGGTGCGGCAGTCCAGCTCCACGGCGTGGCGTTGCCCATAGGCAAAGCCGACTGTCTCGACATGATCGAAATGATGCAGCGCCCATGCCAGACAGGTGGCGGAATCCTGCCCCCCGGAGAACAGAACGAGCGCACGGCGATTCTGGGCGGCCTGATGGCTGGCGGAAGGTGTTGAGGAGGTCGTCATCAGGGGATTCCGATCAGTTTGTGGGTTTGCAGGCTCAGCCGCCATTGGGGATGGCTCTGGCAGTAGCGTACGGCTTGTTCCGTATTGGCAAGTCTGTCCGGTCCATCCATGGGCTGAAGCCAGAAATGCTGGAAGTTAAGCGCAGCGAACTGTTCCGGTGTCAGGGTCTGCTGTGGATAGACGAGTTTCAGCTCATGGCCGTGTGTCTGTTTCAGCGGCTGGCCGGGCTTAGGGCTGACGCATATCCAGTCAATGCCTTCAGGGGCAGGCAGGCTGCCATTGGTCTCCACGGCGATGGTGAAGCCACGGGCCTTTACGGCGGCAATCAGGGCATCATTGAGCTGAAGCAGAGGTTCCCCCCCTGTGAAGACCACATAACGGTGAGCTGCATCTGTGGTATGGGCCTGCCAGCACTCATCCAGTGCAGCGGCTAGAGCTTCGGCTGTGGTAAAGCGTCCTCCGCCGGGGCCGTCCGTCCCGATGAAGTCCGTATCGCAGAAGGTGCATTGGGCTTTATGGCGGTCTTCTTCCCGACCAGACCAGAGATTGCAGCCAGTGAAGCGGCAGAATATGGCGGCACGCCCGGCATGGGCCCCTTCACCCTGCAATGTGGCGAATAGTTCCTTGACAGTATAAGGCATGGGCAGAGATGTCGGGCAGCTGCGCTCAGGATGCAAGGGTTTTCTTGCGCCGGGAAGAATGAAATGCTCATTCCGGTGCAAGGTCAGATTATATGGTGGGGGAAGGGATAAAAAAAGCGCCACCCTTTTCTGAGAAAGGAGTGGCGCGAGTGACGGGGCTCGAACCCGCGACCTCCGGCGTGACAGGCCGGCGCTCTAACCAACTGAGCTACACCCGCAGTCTTTCGCTTTTCTGTGAAAGCGTTGTTCCCTTGGGATGGCGTCTATCTAGCGGGATACGGGGATGATGGCAATAGAGAAATATCACTTTTTTACGTTTTTCTTCATGAAGATCCTCTTTCAGGGTTTTTGTATGAAAACAGCGCGTTCCGGCCCTGCCGAGAGCCAGAGCTGATGATGGAGCAGCCAGTCGGCGCCTAAAAGCATATCGGCCTGCTCATGCAGGGAGGTTACGGTAAGCACCGGGTGAAGTTGTGTCTGACCGCCAAGGGTGAGGCGGTTAAAACGATGCCAGTGATAGCGGTGTTCCCTGTCGCCAATACCGGCGCTTGTGCCACCGGGGTCGCGGTCCAGCTCCTCTTTCGTGATGCCCAGCCTGTGCACGAAGTCCTTGCTGATGATGTGGGAGCGGGCACCGCTGTCGATCAGCGCAAGGCCTGTCTGACCATCCAGCGTAAAGGGAATGAAGAAGCGATTGCGGATGCGCTGGGAGACGAGTTTCTGCCCCGGCCGGGACCAGAAGGGTGGCTGGCGGCAGAGGATGGAACTGCTGCGAATTTCCCACAGGCTTAGCCTGTGATGGGGGAGGTCGAGGTCCAGATCATAATGACCGAGCAGATCCATGCCGATCAGCCCCAGCACGGGCGGCTGTATGGCAGGGAAGCCCGGCAGGGCGCCCAGTGGCAGGATGGGATGATGATAGGTGAGTTGCCCCAGCGTGATGGAGGCCAGCTGTATGGTCGGCACGACATGGCCTCGCCCGTCCGGCCCGGAGATGATGGTGGCGTCTTCTTCATTGGGTGTGAGATGCAGCCGACCAATGGCATCCGGCGTCAGTAGGCTGCCTTCCGACCCTGTATCGACAATCATGGAGAGGGAGCGGCCATGAATCTGCGCCACGGTTGTCAGGTAATATCCCGTTTCCTTGAGGGGGAGCGTGGTGATGTGCGTCTGGCGGCAGGCTGATTCAGGCCCGGAGGCCAGAGCCGCAGAGGAAGACAGGAAACAGTGGAAAGCCAGCAGCAGGCCGGAAAGGACAGGAAGAAAACGGGTGGTGTGCGTAGTCATGAGGTAATGGGTCTGCCCGGAAATGGCGTCAGAGAAAAGAAAGGTCAGGTACTGTCAGCGATCGGCACGGGGATGGGCTTTCTGCCAGACCTCCATAAGGTGCTGTTCATCGGCCAGCGTGTATATCTGTGTGCTGGAGAGGCTGGCATGGCCCAGAAGCTCCTGAATCGTGCGCAGGTCAGCACCATTCTGGAGGAGATGGGACGCAAAGGCGTGGCGTAGGGCGTGGGGTGTGGCAGAATCGGGCAGCCCTTCGGACATGCGCCACTGCCTCATGGCCCGCTGGGCTACGCCCGGATTGAGTCGTCCGCCCCGTACACCGCAGAAAAGCGGAGCATTGGCATGAGGGGACGGATGAACAGCCAGCCAGTCATTCAGGGCCTGCCGGACCTGCGGCAGAATGGGTACGGCTCGTTCTTTCCCGCCTTTCCCCGTGACGAACAGGATATCATCGCTGATTTTTTCTATGTCTCCGACATTAAGGTCCAGCCCTTCGCTGATGCGTAGTCCAGCCCCGTAAAGCAGGGTGAACAGGGCGGCATCCCGCAGGGCAAAACCGTTATTGATGGTCTGTTCGGCAATGCCTTCCGGGGCCATCCGGGCGGCTTCTGGCGTTAGAGGGCGGGGGAGACGGGTCTTCAGGCGGGGGCTGCGGAGGAGGGCAAGGGCAGGATTGGTGATGCGGTGTTCTTTTTCCAGATAGCGGTAAAAGGCCCGCAGGGCGGAGATGCGGCGGGCCCGGCTGCGGGCGTGGCCATCCGGCGTATGGCGGCCACCGGGATAGAGGCGGGCTGCTTTCTCGGCACGGGTTGTCTCATGGGCCAGCCATGAGCGAAAATCAGCCAGTTTCAGCTCGCCCAGTGCTGTCAGGGGCAGGTCGCCACCAAAATGACGGCTGAAGAACCCAAGAGCGAGAGAGACATCATGTAGATAGGCTGTTCGTGTGGCCTTGCTGGCCCGTTTTTCGTAGGTCAACCAGTCCTGCCATGCTGTCAGAGCCTCATGGGCGGTATGGATGTTCACGGAGCCTGAGGTGGGGCTTCCAGAAGGAAGGCTCATGGTATTTCCCCGCCGGAGAGGTTAGGATGGAAGCATGGCAGACAACAGCCTCTCCCCCCATAGCAGGAGAATGGAAGCCGGTCATCGTCTTTCCGTTCTGGTGCCGCGCCCTTTTGATGGCCCGCTGGATTATCGGTCTGACAGGCCTCTGGCACCGGGTACGCTGGTGCGTGTGCCGCTGGGGCGGCAGGAGCTGACAGGCTGTGTCTGGGACAGCCAGCCTACCCATCTTCCGCCTGATTTTCGTCCGCCCGCTAAAGGGCGGGTGATTGCTTTCGAGAAGCTGCGGTCCATCACGGGGGTGCTGGAGCATGTCCCGCCCCTGCCGGATGATCTACGCCGGTTCATTGATTGGGTGGCAGCCTATGGGCTGAGTGCGCCGGGTATGGTTCTGGCAATTGCCCTGCGTGTTCCAGCGCAGGCAGGTGGGATGAAGCCTGCCATGGGGTGGGTACGGAAACCCGGCTCTCTGCCGGAGTCCGTGCGTCTGACACCGGCCCGTAAGGCTGTTCTGGCGGCTCTGGAGGCCCGGAGTCCCAGCAGCACGGCGATGCTGAGTGCGGCAAGTGGAGCCAGCGCGGCGGTGATTCGTGGTCTGGCCAATGCGGGCGTTCTGGAAGAATGCCTCATGGAGGCATCATCTCCCTCCGAGCAGGCCAACCCCGAGCATGCTCCGCCGGTTCTGTCCGAGGAACAGGCTGAGGCGGCTGAGGCTCTGGTGGCCGGGGTGAAGGCACGGGCCTTTAATGTCACGCTGCTGGAAGGGGTGACAGGTTCCGGTAAGACGGAAGTCTATTTCGAGGCTGTAGCGGCGTGTCTGAAACAGGGGCGGCAGGTGCTGGTGCTTCTGCCGGAGATTGTCCTGACGGCCCAGTGGACAGAACGGTTTGAGCGGCGTTTTGGCATCCGGCCTGCTGTCTGGCACTCCGAGCTAGGGAAGAAGACACGGCGGGAAACATGGTGTGCCATTGCGGAGGGACGGCAGCAGGTTGTTGTGGGGGCACGCTCTGCCCTGTTCCTGCCCTTTGCCCGCCTTGGGCTTGTGGTGGTCGATGAGGAGCATGAGAACACCTACAAGCAGGAAGAAGGTGTGCTTTATCACGGGCGGGATATGGCCATCGTGCGGGCCCGTCTGGTGCAGGCGGCGGTCATTCTTGTCTCTGCCACTCCCTCTATGGAAACGCTGGTCAATGTGCAGAAAGGCCGTTTCCGTCATGAAGTGCTGGAGGCCCGGCATGGGGCAGCACAGATGCCGGAAATCATCCTGATCGACATGAAGGAGCATGGCCCGGAGCGGGGGCAGTTCCTGTCTCCTCTGCTCTGCGAGAGTATTGAGGAGCGGATGCAGGCCGGTGAGCAGAGTATGCTGTTTCTCAACCGGCGTGGCTATGCACCGATGACGCTCTGCCGGGCCTGCGGGTATCGTCTGCAATGCCCGCACTGCTCGGCATGGATGGTGGAACACAGGCGGCGGCGGATTCTGGCCTGTCATCATTGTGAATATACCCAGCCGCTCATCAGTGCCTGTTCATCCTGTGGGGCGCAGGACAGTCTCGTGCCGATCGGGCCGGGCGTAGAGCGGATTCACGAGGAAGCGCAGGCCCGTTTTCCCGATGCCCGGCTGTTGAGCATGGCCTCCGATACGCTGACCTCTCCTACAGCTATGGAAGAAGCCGTGCGGAAAATCTCCAATAAGGAAGTGGACCTGATTATTGGCACGCAGGTCGTGGCCAAGGGGTGGCACTTCCCGGACCTGACCCTTGTTGGCGTGGTGGATGCTGATCTGGGGCTGGGTGGTGGTGATCTGCGGGCAGCAGAACGGACCATGCAGCTTCTTCATCAGGTGGCAGGCCGTGCGGGGCGTGGCACGAAGCCGGGGCAGGTGATGTTGCAGAGCTATGCGGGCGATCACCCGGTGATGAAGGCCCTTCTGGCCAATGACTTCATCAGCTTCATGGAGCAGGAAGCCGCCCAGAGACGCCCCGGCTTCTGGCCGCCTTACGGGCGTCTGGCCGCGGTGATCGTCAGTGCACCAAAGGAGCGGCAGGCTGAGGAGCTGGCCCGTCTTCTGGCACTCCATGCACCACGGGGGGAAGGGATTCAGGTTCTGGGACCGGCTCCGGCTCCGCTGGCTTTATTGAGAGACCGTTATCGTTACCGTCTTCTGTTGCGGACCCATCGTAATATTGCCCTTCAGCCCCTGCTGCGGCGGTGGCTGGACGGGGCTCCACGCAAGAATGATGCCCGTATTGATGTGGATGTGGACCCGGTTTCTTTCATGTAGAGCCGGAGGGGCGTGATCAGTCCGGGATGCCGTTGGCCTGTTGCTCAAGCTGCCTGTAGCGTTTCTGCCCATTGGGGAGCAGGGGGGCGTGTGTCAGGGCCTCGGTATAGGCATGGAGGGCCTGATGCGGGTGATGGAGCTGTTCCTGTGTGCGTGTCAGAAGGTCCCAGCTTTGGGCATCGCCGGGATCACCCACCAGAGCGACCTGTAAATCCTGTACGGCGCCTGTCAGATCATTGCCGAGGAAGCGGACAGCCGCCCGTTGGCGGCGGAGAAAGGCATTATCAGGCTGGAGGGTCAGGGCAGCGGAGAGGTCTTTTTCTGCCTCACTGGTGTGGCCCTGTTTGAGCTCATCCTGTGCTTCGTTGAGCAGGATGCGGCCACTATTTTTTACGCTATAGAGGCGCAGGGTCTCGGCCTTTTTCATCAGGCTCTGGGCTTTCTGGTCGTCCTGCTCGCTGGCAATGGTCTGCTCGGTCTGTTCCAGTTTTTCTTTCAGGCTTGGCCTGTGTGGTTTTTTAGGAGGAGATGGAGCCTGTTTGTCGTGGGAAGTGGTATTGTGGCCTTGTTCATGTGCGGGCGGTGAGGCCGCCATAGTGGCGGAAGACATGACGCAGAAGCTACCGAAAACCACCACAAAAAAAGCCCCCAGCCGCAAGGCAGGAGGCTTCAGCCCCCCGAAGGAGGCTGCACGCTGGAAAGCGTGACAGACAGAGCGGTGCAGCGGAGCCGTGGACATGCCGCACCGTCTCATTGGTCTGTCAGCTCAGCCCTGACGGGCCTTCATGCGCGGGTTCTGCTTGTTGATGACATACACGCGACCACGACGGCGCACGATGCGGCAGTTCTTGTCACGAACCTTAGCGGACTTCAGGCTGTTACGGATCTTCATGATGTTCAGGCTCCCCGACAGAAAAGACAGGCCAGTCTACCCTGTTGGGCAGCGGCTCTCATAATGCAGGGCTGAAAACGCCCGCGAAACTTGGCGTCCGCATACCCTGTCAGGTAGGGGTGAGTCAAGGTTATGGAGAGGAAAAGCCCCATTTCCCCCTGATCTGTTTCCGATTATGGTGCCCGGCATGAGCCAGTCTTCTTCTTTTTTTTCCGTGCGCGTCCGTTCTGCCGGGTTTGCCCTGCTTCTGGGTGCGGCCTGTCTTGCCAGCCCGGCATGGGCTGGAGGCTCTGCCCGGACGGATGATGATGACCCCAACGTGAATGCCAAGGGTGTCGTGGTGAACAACATCCTTGCCGTTCTGCGGGTCAGCCCCAGTTCTGCGGGCAAACTCTGCCTGAAGAATCTGGATGAGATGCACAAGGTGCAGAAACAGCTTGATGTGGAAGAAACAGCCCAGCGTAGCTTTGATGTCGGTCTTCTGCGAGATGTGCTGGAATCGGACATGGAGAGCGTGGTGTCGAGCTGTGGCAAGGACGCTCAGACAGCCTGCGAAGGTGGTGCTGCGGGACAGAATGCCCGGTTGGGTAAAATATGCGCTCAGCTTTCCGAACTCGATTCGGATGAACAGAGCGATGATTTACAGTGACGTGATGAACCCGTCATGAAAAAAGCCCCTGTCCCATAAAAAGGAGCAGGGGCTTTTCTTTTAGACGGTCAGTGCGCTGCCCGTTTCAGGCTCCAGAGGGCGAAGGCCTGCACGAGGGCAACTTCCTTCAGGCGGGCAAAACGGCCTGAAGACCCGCCATGGCCTGCCTCCATGTTGATCTGGCAGAGGAAGGGGCCACCGCGTGCTTCTTCCCGCAGGCGGGCGATCCATTTGGCAGGCTCCCAGTAGGTCACACGGGGGTCGGACAGGCCACCCATTGCCAGAATCGCCGGATAGGCTACCGGGCGGATATTGTCATAGGGGGAGTAGCTGGCGATGAGGTCATAAGCCTCCGGGTCTGTCAGCGGGTTACCCCATTCCGGCCACTCTGGCGGTGTGAGAGGCAGGGATGTGTCGGACATGGTGTTGAGCATGTCCACAAAGGGCACCTGTGCGGCAATGCCTGCAAAAAGTTCTGGCGCCATGTTGGCAATAGCGCCCATCAGCAGGCCACCGGCTGAACCGCCATGCGCCACGATGTGGCGGGCGGCGGTGTATTTCTCGGCAATCAGATGGCGGGCGCAGCTGATGAAGTCGGTGAAGCTGTTGGTCTTCTTGGTGGCTCGGCCTTCAAGGAACCAGTTCCAGCCTTTCTCACTGCCACCTCGCACATGGGCCGTAGCGTGAATCACGCCACGATCAACGAGGCTGAGGGCTGTGGTGGAGAAGCTGGCCTCCATGGAGATACCGTAAGACCCATAGCCATAGAGCAGCATGGGATTCTTTCCATTTAGCTCTGTGCCTTTCTTCATCAGGAGGGTGATGGGTATCAGAGCCCCGTCATCAGCCTGTGCGAAAAGGCGGCGTGTCTCATAGGCAGCCGGGTCATGCCCGGAGGGGACATCCCGTATCTTGCGGAGCATCTTCTCGCCGGTCTGCATGTCGTAATCATACCAATGCGCCGGTGTGGTGGGGGACTGGTAGATATAGCGCAGGACAGGCTGTTCATATTCCAGAACACCCAGCAGGCTGAGCGTATAGGCGGGCTCATCCATGCTGATATGGTGGGCATGGCGGCGGATGTCGCCCTTGTCAGCATCACTGCGGCTGAGGGTGAAGATTTCCGTATTGCCGTTGCGCCGCTCAATCCATGCCAGATGGTCCCTTCCAGCGCTGACACCAAGCAGGAAGTGCCCATCCTCATGGGGCAGGAATTCCTGCCAGTGGGCACGGTCTGGCGTGGCTTCTGGGGCGGTCATCAGTTTGAAGTCGATGGCCCCGCCTGCATTGGTCAGGATGATGAAGCGGTCATGCCAGTGGGTCAGGCTATAGCGTTCGCCCCGTACCAGTGGTGCCGCCACCCTGGGCATGGCTGTCGGGTCAGCAGCGGGGATGAGCAGGGTCTCGTTCGTGTCATGATCGCCCCGTTCAATGGCGATCCATTTCCGGGAGGCGCTGACGCCAATGCTGAGGAAGAAGCCGGGGTCTGTCTCATCGAAGATGAGCGTGTCCTCACCTCCCAGAAGCGGGCGGCGGTAGATGCGGGAGGGACGGCCATGATCGTCCCGGTAAATCCAGAAAAGATACTGGCTGTCCGGTGAGAGGGTGAAGCTGCCCGTGCTGCTTTCCACGGTGGGGGCGCAGAGCGTACCCGTGGAGAGGTCCTTGACCTGAATCCGGTACACTTCCGAACCCTGCACGTCTTCAGCATAGACGTAATAGCGGTGGTCTTCTGTATGGGCGGCCTGAGCGAGGCTGTAGAAGCTGTGCTGGGCAGCAAGCTCGTTCACGTTCAGGAGGATTTCTTCCGGCCCATCGGCCTCGTTGGTACCGGCCTTGCGGGGACGGCGGACATGGAGCGGATACTGGGCGTCCTTCTCGTAGCGCAGGCTGTAGAGCCACGGGCCACTCGGCAGGGGAACGGATTCTTCTGCTGGTGGGATGCGGCCAACCATCTCTTTAAAGAGTTCTTCCTGAAGCGGCACCGTTTCGGCCAGTACGGCATCCGTATAGGCATTTTCCTGCTTCAGGTGGCTGCGGATGTCGTCACGCAGGACAGAAGGATCACGCAGGACTTTCTGCCAGTTTTCATCCTTCATCCATGCATAGGCATCTGTGCGGGTACGGCCAAGCTGTTCCAGAACGATGGGATTGCGCCGGGCCACGGGGGCCTTGGGCAGAGCGGGGGCGATGGGGGTGTGTTTATCAGAAGTCATGAAAGGAGATGTGGCGGTTGGTCTGGGGGGATTCAATGGTTCAGATGGTGGCGTCACGGGCTGTCATACAGAAAATCCCGCAGGCGGGCCGTCAGTTCTGGCTGGGGGGACATGTCTTGCGCTCCTATGGCCGTGACGGGTGTCAGGCTCAGGGCCGTGACGAGCCATGCCCCCTGAAGATGGGGAATGTCGGTTTCTGTCAGGGTGTGTTCTGTACAGAGTCCGGCTTCCAGCAGGCGGGCACGGGAGATACCGGGCAGAATCCCGGCAGAAAGGGGCGGCGTGACAATCTGCCCATCCATCAGGGCCAGAAAGCTGGCAGCGGTGGCCTCGGCAATCTCGCCTTCATGGGTCAGCCAGAGGGCGTCATCGGCTCCCTGTTCCTGTGCTTCCATGCGGGCAAGGATGGCGGGCAGGGCGTTGAGAGACTTCACCCGGTTCAGCACGGCCTGCCGGTCCCGCCTCTGTGCGCTTATGTGCAGGCGGACAGGGTGAGGAGCATGGCCGGGTGAAGGGGCTGTGGTGATGAGCAGCGTGGTGTGGGGTGTGGCGGGCGGTGTCAGTCCCCGTGGGCCGGGGCCCCGTGTGAGAGTCAGGCGGACGGAGCCATCCGTCAGGCTGTTGGCGGCGGCCAGACGGCCCAGAGCGGCATGAATCATGTTCCGGTCAGGGGATGGCAGGTGCAGGATGCGGCAGCCTTCTTCCAGCCGGGAAAGATGGTTTGCCAGAAAGGGTACCGTCCCGTTGCGGAGCTGCATGGTCTCAAAAAGCCCATCACCCAGCAGGAGGCCCCGGTCCTGTGCCGTCACGATGGGCCTGTCTGCCAGGAGAAGATCATCATTAAACCAGAGGAAAGGGCATGGCGATGATGTCATGATTTAGTGTCCGTAACGGTGCAGCACGTCCAGTAGTGGAGCGGCTTTGAGGCACATTTCATCATATTCCCGTTCCGGGTGGGATGGATAGGTGATGCCGCCGCCAGCGCCTACCCGCAGATAATGTGATGTTGCGCTGATGCTGCGGATGATGACGGCGCTGTCGAGCGCTCCATCCCAGCCCAGCCGGAACAGCGTTCCGCAATAGGCCCCTCTGGCGGAGGTCTCGACCTCATCAATGATTTCCATCGCCCGGTATTTCGGGGCGCCTGTGACAGAGCCGGGGGGGATGGTGGCGGCCAGCAGGTCGGCAGCATCATATCCAGCCTGTAGCTGCCCTGTGATGCTGGAGACGAGATGATGAACATGAGCAAAACGCTCCACAGCAAAAAGCTGAGGAACCTCCACGCTGCCCAGCTGGCAGACCCGCCCGATATCGTGGCGCATCAGGTCGGTAATCATCAGATTCTCGGCCAGTTCTTTCTCATCATGACGGAGGGCGTCTTTTAGGGCGTCATTTTTCTGGGGATCGGGGCTGATGGGGCAAGTGCCTTTGATAGGGCGTGTCTCGATCTGACCCTGACGGTTCAGCGACAGGAATCGCTCAACCGAGGCACTGAGGAGTGTGAAGTCCGGTGTATGAAACCATGCCCCGAAAGGCGCCGGGCAGGTCGTGCGGAGTTGTTCATACAGGTCGTGCAGGTCCAGCCCTTCGGGGCGGGTGGCAACCCAACGCATGGTCAGGTTGGCCTGAAAGATGTCTCCGGCTGCAATGTAATCCCGTACGGTCTGTACGGCGGCCTGCCATGTTGTGGCGTCCTGTTCTGCCACGGGTGTGATGCGGAGCTGGGGGGCTGCTGAAGGTGCGGTAGTGGGAGGCAAATCTGGCGCTGGAAGCCCATCAGCACTGGCCCACCAGAGCCTTCGCTCCAGCCTGTCGAAAATGAACAGGTCCCGACAGGCTAGAGCGTTGAAGGCAGGGCAGTCTGTCTCGTGGCGGGACGTGAGTCCTTCACGAGCCATGCCGGCTTCATAGCTGAGCAAACCGATCACGCCACCGACAAAGGGCAGGTTGGGAAAGGGAGTGGAAGGTCCGTTTACTGGCGTATGGTCTGCCAGAAATTGCCGCAGATGCTGGGGGAAAAGATGCATCTTCGCCAGGGGGAGGATCAGCTGCCCGGCAGGACGTGGGCAGAGGAAGCTCCAGCGGTGCCGGTCCTGTTCTGCTGGCCCGCCACTATCAAGAAAGACGGAGTTGTCTTCATCCCGGCAGAGGGGAAAGAGCTGCTCTGGGGGCTGCCATGGCAGTTCAGTGACGTAAGGTGCGGAAGGGAGGGCGGGCAGGAACAAACTAGGCACCTGATGCAGAATAGGTTATGCTGAAACACTAACCATTTATAGAAAACGGGTGGACCTGTCTTGAGCGAGCCGCACGATATTTTGCCTTCCGACCGCCTCCCGGTGACGATTGAGGAGGAAATGCGTTCCTCCTATCTGGCCTATGCGATGTCGGTGATCGTTTCCCGTGCGCTGCCAGATGTGCGTGATGGCCTCAAGCCCGTGCATCGGCGTATCCTGTACGCCATGCGGGAGAGCGGCTTTACGGCGGATAAGCCCTACCGCAAATCGGCTCGTGCAGTCGGTGACGTGATGGGTAAATATCACCCGCACGGCGACAGTTCCATCTATGACGCTATGGTCCGCATGGCGCAGTCGTGGTCCATGCGTGTGCGGCTGGTGGATGGTCAGGGTAACTTTGGGTCCGTGGATGGCGATAGTCCGGCGGCCATGCGTTACACCGAGGCCCGGCTGGCGAAGTCCTCCTCTTTTCTGCTGGATGATATTGACCGGGATACGGTTGCCTTCCAGCCTAATTATGATGAAAGCGAGCAGGAGCCGCAGGTTCTTCCGGCGGCTTTCCCCAATCTTCTGGTCAATGGGGCGTCTGGTATTGCGGTGGGTATGGCCACCAACATTCCGCCCCATAATCCGGGTGAGGTGATTGACGCCGTTCTGGCCCTGATTGCCAATCCGGACATGACGCTGGAAGAATTGATGCAGATCGTCCCGGGGCCGGACTTCCCGACCGGGGGGATCATCATGGGGCGCCGGGGCATCCGGCAGGCTTATGAGACGGGCCGTGGCTCCATCCCTGTCCGTGCCCGTGCCGAGATTGAGGAAATCCGCAAGGACCGCTTCGCCATCGTGGTGACGGAGATTCCGTATCAGGTCAACAAGGCCACGCTTCAGGAGAAGATTGCCGATCTCGTCCGTTCCAAGGACATTGAAGGCATTTCCGATATCCGGGACGAAAGTGACCGTTCCGGTATGCGGGTGGTGATCGAGCTGAAGCGTGACGCCACGCCGGAAGTGGTGCTGAACCAGCTTTACCGTTTTACCCAGCTTCAGACGAGTTTCAGCGTCAACATGCTGGCGCTGGATGAAGGCCGCCCCCGCACGATGGGGCTGCGGGATGTGCTGGATGCCTTCATCCGCTTCCGTGAGGATGTGATTCTTCGCCGTGCCCGGTTTGACCTGAATAAGGCGAGAGACCGGGGGCATCTGCTGGTTGGTCTGGTGCTGGCTGTCGCCAATATTGATGAGGTCATTGCCCTCATCCGTTCTGCCCCGGATGCTGCCACGGCCCGTGAACAGCTCATGACCCGCACATGGCCTGCTGCTGATGTGGAGCCGCTGCTGGAGCTGATCCATGACGAAGGTAATGTGATTGTTGATGGCCGTGTCCATCTGACAGAAGCCCAAGCCCGTGGCATTCTGGAGCTGCGTCTTCAGCGTCTGACGGGTCTGGAACGTGAGAAGATTCAGGCAGAGCTGGCAGAAGTCAGCGCCCGTATCACCGAGCTTCTGGAGATCATCGGCAGCCATGTACGCCGCATGGAGGTCATGCGGGAAGAACTTCAGGCTGCCCGTGAGGCTCTGGCCGATCCACGTTGTACGGAAATCTCCGATGCGCTGGGCGATCAGTCTGATGAAAGCCTGATTGAGCCGGGGCAGATGGTGGTGACCATCACACGGGACGGCTTCATCAAGCGGACACCGCTGGAGCTGTTCCGCTCGCAGAATCGTGGTGGCCGTGGCCGTACGGCAGCGGGGCGGCGTGGGGATGATATCGTCATCCGCAGCTTCAATGCCCATACGCATCAATGGGTGCTGTTCTTCTCCTCTGGTGGGAAAGCCTACCGTATGAAGGTCTGGCACCTGCCGGAAGCTGCTCCGACAGCCAAGGGGCGGGCGCTGGTCAACCTGCTGCCAGAGCTTGGTGAAGACACCATCACCGCTGTTCTGCCCCTGCCGCAGGATGAAGATTTGTGGGAAGACCTGCATCTCGTCTTCGCCACGGCAAGCGGTAACGTGCGGCGTAACCGTCTGAGCGATTTCCGTAATATCCGGTCTTCCGGCCTGATTGCCATGAAGCTGGATGAGAATGACCTTCTGATTGGCGTGGCAACGTGCCGTGAGGGGCAGGATGTGTTCCTTGCCACCCGCAATGCCCGGGCCATTCGTTTCCAGATCACGGATGATGTGCTGCGTGTCTTTGCAGGGCGTGGCAGCACGGGCGTGCGGGGTATCCGCCTTGCTGAAGGCGACCGTGTTGTGTCCCTTGCCGTGCTGAACCATGTTGAAGCCAATGTTGAGGAACGGGCGGCTTACCTGCGTGCTGCCAATGCGCACCGCCGCGTCCTTGCCGCTCAGCCCGGTGATGAAGGGCTTGAGGAGGAACTCGAGGATGGCAGCGAGCTGGCTTCTGATGAGGAAGGGCTGGAGGAGATTCTGGCCGACAGCCCGCTGAGTGAGGAACGCTATGCCGAGCTTGAAGCGCAGGAGCAGCTTCTTCTGACCGTAACGGATACGGGCTTTGGGCGGCGCTCCTCGGCCTATGATTACCGTGTCTCTGGCCGTGGTGGGCAGGGCATTAACAACATGACCTTCTCCAATGCCCGCCGTGGCCGTGAGGTCGTGGGCACTCTGGTGACGCTGGATGGAACGGATGTGATGATGGTGACCGATACGGGCCGCCTCATCCGTCTGCCAGTGGAGCAGGTGCGTGTGATGTCTCGTCAGGCGGGGGGGGTGACGCTGTTCCGTGTGGATGGTGATGAGCGCATCATCAGCGTCTTCCCTGTGATGGAAGATGATGCAGAGACGGAAGACGGTGCGGAGGCCGAGACCACCGCCAGCACGGAAAGCGGAGAGGCTGCACCTGCCCCTTCAGCGAATGGTGACAAGGCGGATGATTGACCGGCGCATCGGTTTCTATCCCGGTACGTTCGACCCGGTCACATTCGGTCATCTGGATGTGATCGACCGGGCGGCGGCCCTGTTCGATCATGTCGTGGTCGGGGTGGCGATCAACGATGCCAAGGGGCCGCTGCTGGGGTTTGAGGAGCGGCGGGAACTGCTGGAGCAGGAAGTTGCCACGCTCCCCCATAAGGATCGTATTTCCGTCACCGGGTTTGATACGTTGCTGGTGGATGCCGTAAGGCAGGCCGGGGCAGGGACGGTGATCCGGGGGCTGCGTTCTGCCGGTGATTTCGATTTCGAGACCCAGCTTTCCGGGGCGTTGCGGCGTCTGGCCCCGGAGATTGAAACGGTTTTCCTTCTGGCTTCCGAAAGCCACCGCACGACCGCCAGCCGGATCGTGAAGGAAATTGCCCGTCTTGGGGGGGATATTTCCCCGTTCGTCAGCCCGATGACGGCCCGTCTCGTACGGGCAAAACTGACAGGAGAACAGACATGAGACGGCGGCATTTTATTGCTGGTCTTGCGGCAGTTTCTGCCATGACCAGCGGAACCCTGACACAGGCACGGGCCAGTGAGCAGGATGGTAACGATCAGCTCAAGGAGAGCACGACAATGACAGGTACAACAACAGGCAAGAAGCTGGTTCTGGAACTGAAGGATGGCAAGGTGGTCATTCTCCTGCGTCCTGATCTGGCTCCCAAGGCTGTTGAGCGTCTGGAGACGCTGGCCAATGAGGGCTTCTATAATGGTGTGAAGTTCCATCGTGTGATCGAGGGCTTCATGGCACAGAGCGGTGACCCGACCGGCACAGGCACAGGTGGTAGCTCTTACCCGGACCTGCCTGCCGAGTTCAGCCAGACGGCTACATTTGACCGTGGCACGCTGGGTATGGCCCGTACGATGGACCCGAACTCTGCCAACAGCCAGTTCTTCATCATGTTCGACCGTGTGCCGTCACTGGATGGCCAGTACACCATTGCCGGTCAGGTGATCGAGGGCATGGAGCATGTGGACAAGATCAAGCGTGGCTCTGGTGCTTCCGGTATGGTTCAGAATCCGGATCACATCATCAAGGCTTATATCGAGGACTGACATAATTGTCTGAAACTCGATGATTCTTTACCTGTGCGGGGTTTCTGCTCCGTGCAGGTAAAGAAAATCGTAAGGAAGGCGTTTTCTCCCCCGGTCGGGGTTGACGCTCCCCCGGTGAGCGGGTAGATAGCCTCATCAAGTGAACCGGTAGCTCAGTTGGTAGAGCATTCGACTTTTAATCGAATGGTCCTGGGTTCGAGTCCCAGCCGGTTCACCATACTCGTAAGAGTGTGTGCCCAGATGGCGGAATTGGTAGACGCGCAGGCTTCAGGTGCCTGTGTCCGCAAGGACGTGGAAGTTCGAGTCTTCTTCTGGGCACCAACATTTTTCCCGAAAAGCTAATAAGTTACTTCAGAACGACATATCGTTACTTTCTGGTACTGTTTTTTTAGGTAAATATTTAACAGGCTGTTGCGGGGTTATCTCTTTATTCCGAGAGATTGAGCTGTGGCTTTCATGCTAAAAGGCAGTTCTGGGGAAGGTTTCCTGTAGGCCGTGTGTGAAAAACGTGGCTGGAAAAAGCCATAAAATGGGAAAAAGCGGCTTTTTTGCAGATTATATACTAATTTTTCTTGTGTATATATTAACCCTCATATATAAAGAGGGGTCATTCTGAAAAGAAATGACCTATAAGAGTTATTAAAAATAACGATTTACTTGTTCTGCCCCCCATCGATAATATAAATCCTGCGATGTGTAGTAGTGGCGTGTGGTACGGTTCTGATCAGATCGTGCTTGGCTCGTTGTTGCTATGCAATCTGTCGAGATCTTATCCATGAATAGGGAACTGATCAGGATGAAATTGAAGAATTTCGGGGCAGCTCTGCTGATTGCCAGCACGACCCTGACATCTTTCGCCTCTGCTGCTTTTGCAGCCGATGTTCCGAGCCCGAACCAGTACTACTGGCCGAAGGGCATGAATCTGGCCAAGCTGCGCGCTCATGACTCTGAGTCTGATCCGTACGGTGCAGATTATTACACGAACTATCACAAGAAGTTCGAACAGCTGAACCTTCAGGAAGTCCGCAAGGACATCGAGAAGGTCATGCTGACCTCTCAGCCCTGGTGGCCGGCTGACTACGGCAACTATGGTCCGTTCTTCATCCGTATGGCATGGCACAATGCCGGTACATACCGTGCCATTGACGGTCGTGGTGGTGAAGAAGGTGCTCAGCAGCGCTTCGCTCAGCTGAATGACTGGCCGGATAACGCCAGCCTCGATAAGGCCAAGCGTCTTCTGTGGCCCGTCAAGAAGAAGTACGGTGAGAAGCTCTCCTGGGGTGACCTTATCGTCCTGACAGGTGACGTTGCTCTGAACCAGATGGGCTTCAAGACCCTCGGTTTCGTTGGTGGCCGTCCGGATGACTGGCAGTCCGAGCTGATCTACTGGGGTCCGGGCACCACGTTCTTCCCGAACAAGGGCTCCTTCCAGGTTGGTCAGGGCGGCTCCCTGAAGCACCCGCTGGCTGCTACCCACATGGGTCTGATCTATGTGAACCCGGAAGGGCCGAACGGCGATCCTGATCCTGCTAAGTCTGCTCAGATGATCCGTCTGGCATTCGGTCGTATGGCCATGAATGACGAGGAAACTGTGGCGCTGATCGCCGGTGGTCATACCTTCGGTAAGGCTCACGGTGCTCATCCGAACTCCTGCCTGAGTGGTCCGCCGGTTGCTAACGGTGTGGAACAGCAGGGTCTGGGCTGGGTCAACCACTGCATCAAGGGTAAGCAGACGGCTGACGATGCTTCCACCAGTGGTCTGGAAGGCTCCTGGTCTGCTGATCCGATCCACTTCACCACGCAGTACATTGACAACCTGCTGAACAATGACTGGGTGCTGGGCACAAGCCCGACAGGTGCTCATCAGTGGCACACCAAGACGGACGACAAGATTGCTCCGGATCCGGCAAACCCGAACGATCCGTCCAAGATGCGTCCGATCATGATGTTCACAACGGACATCGCCCTGAAGACCGATCCGGTCTACCACAAGATCCTTGCCCGTTGGGCTGAGCATCCGAACGAGTTCGCTGATGCCTTCGCTCGTGCATGGTTCAAGCTGGTTGTCCGCGACATGGGTCCGAAGACTCGCTACTTCGGTAGTGAAGTTCCGAAGGAAACATTCGTGTGGCAGGATCCGGTCAACATGCCGGCCAAGCCGATTGGTCAGGGTGAAGTGCGTGAGCTGAAGAAGCTGATCGCCGCTTCCGGTCTGTCCGATCGTGAGCTGATCAAGACAGCATGGGCTGCTGCATCCTCTCATCGTGTGACCGACCACCGCGGTGGTGCTAACGGTGGCCGTCTGGCTCTGATGCCGCAGAATGGCTGGGCCGTGAACGACCCGCAGGAACTGCAGACAATCCTGCCGAAGCTGCAGCAGGTCCGTGACAAGTTCAACAGCACCCACAAGGCCCGCACAGTGTCTCTGGCTGACGTCATCGTCCTCGGCGGTAGCGTTGGTATCGAAGATGCTGCCAAGAAGGCTGGTGTGAAGATTCAGGTGCCGTTTGCTCCGGGCCGTGGCGATGCCACTCAGGAACAGACAGACGTCAACTCCTTCAACCTGCTGGAGCCGACAGCTGACGCCTTCCGTAACTACTATCGTGCAGATGCGGACAACACACCGCCTCTGAACGCTATGGTGGACAAGGCTGACACGCTGGGTCTGACCATCCCTGAGATGACAGTCCTGCTGGGTGGTCTGCGTACTCTGGATGTCAACAGCGGTCACTCTGCAGCCGGTGTGCTGACGAAGAATCCGGGTGTGCTGAGCACGGACTTCTTCACCAACGTGCTGACAATGGACACACGCTGGCAGAAGGTTCCGGGTCATGAAGACCTCTATGAGGGCTTCGACCGCGCGACAGGCCAGAAGCTGTGGACAGCCACAGATGTTGACCTGGTCTTCGGTGCTAACCCAGAGCTGCGTGCCGTTGCTGAGGTTTATGCTTCTGACGATGCCAAGGAGAAGTTCTACAACGACTTCGTGAAGGCTTGGACGAAGGTGATGAACCTCGATCGCTTCGATCTGCAGCGCTAAGGTCTGACTTTTCTGTAAAGGAAAATCAGAACAACATTCCGCCGGGGCTCGTCCCCGGCGGTTTGGTAAGAAGTGGAGGATAGTATGTTGAAATTTGCTGGTGGTGCCCTCGCCCTGTTCATGGCAACAGCCTTTTCCGCCACGGCGGCTACGGTTGATGTCCAGATGCTCAGCCATGGCAGCCATGGTTTTTCTTTCGAGCCGGCCGTCGTTTATATTCATTCCGGTGATAGCGTGCATTTTATCCCAACGGATAAAGGGCATAATGCACAGTCCGTTCCTGGTATGACGCCTGATGGTGCCGATCCCATCAACGTGCCTTTCAGTCAGGAAAAGACCATCCAGTTCACCAAGCCGGGCCTGTATGGGTATAAATGCCTGCCGCATTTTGCTCTGGGCATGGTAGGGCTGATTGTTGTCGATAATGCCAACAATGAGGCTCAGGCACGCAAGGCTCCCATGTATGGGGCTGCCAAGCGGCGCTTCAATGAGCTGTTTCAGGAAGTGGACAGCAAGAACGGCAAGTAAGAGAGTTCTGGCCTGAGGGCTAGAGACTGCTTATTGTTAGGTCGGCCCTTTTCTCCGTCTCATGATGAGCGGAGGGGCCGATTTTTTTTATTCCATGACCCATGGAGACAAAGCGTGTCAGAGAAAGTGAAAACGATGACTGGCGAGCCAGCACGGTACAATGCCGTGGCCATCCTCCTGCATTGGGTGATTGCACTGCTGGTCCTCTTTATGATCGGCCTGGGCCTGTATATGGATCATGTTCCTGTCAATGATCCGACTCCATTGCATCAGCTTCACAAGTCTGTCGGCATTGTGACCATGCTGTTGATCGTGGTGCGTGTTCTCTGGCGTCTGACGCACAAGGCTCCGGCCTTGCCGAAGGATATGCCAGCGGCTCAGCGTATGGTGGCTGGTGGGATGGAGGGGCTCCTCTATCTGTATCAGATTTTCCTGCCTGTAACGGGCTGGCTGATGGTCTCTGCTATGGCTATGCCGATCGTACTGTTTGGTCTGGTATCATGGCCGTTGATCCCGCTGCCACAGAGTGTGATGGATAGTGGTACGCTGGCCGAGATTATGCCGGAGATTCATAATTGGCTTGCATGGACCTTCGGTGGTTTTATTGCCCTGCATGTGCTGGCAGCCCTTTATCATCGTTTCATCCGGAAAGATCAGGTGGTGCAGCGTATTCTGCCCCGTCATGGTTCTGAGCACTGACGTGTGAACAGCACCTTCATGATTGGGCATGAGGGTGCTTTCCGGGGTAGGGCGGTTTGCTCATATTTCTTTATCCCTTCAGGGGGATGTGGTATCAATCGGCGAAAATAAGCAGGATATAAGGGTGAAAGCATATCCTTTTCCTGCTTTCCAGGCCGGTTGCTGTGGTGCTGGATGGGGCACCATCTGGTAGTCATGAAGCTGGGTGGTGGATCGCATACAGGCTAGGTACCCGCTGAAGGAAATCCCAATGGCGTCAGATCACAAGAAGACCCATATCGGCAGCCATAAGCTGCATCCCGACACACAGATGTTGAATTACGGCTATGACCCTGCCCTTTCGGAAGGGGCTGTAAAGCCGCCTGTGTTCCTGACCTCAACCTTTGTCTTTCCCACGGCAGAAGATGGCCGTGATTTTTTTGACTATGTGTCAGGCCGGAAAGAACCGCCAGAAGGCAAAGGGCAGGGGCTGGTTTATTCCCGCTTCAATCACCCTAATAGTGAGATCGTGGAAGACCGTCTGGCGATCTATGAGGATACGGAACGGGGTGTTCTGTTCTCATCTGGTATGTCGGCTATTGCGACCACGTTGTTGGCCTATGCCCGCCCCGGTGATGTGATTCTGCATTCCCAGCCGCTTTATGGTGGTACGGAGACGCTGCTGACCAAAACGATGGCCTCATTTGGTATCAAGTCCGTGGGGCTGGGAAGCTGCGGTGTGGATGAGGCCATTATGCGGAAGGCTGCAGAACAGGCCGTTGCAGAGGGCCGTGTGTCCCTGATCCTGATTGAGACTCCTGCCAATCCGACCAATGGGCTGGTTGATCTGGGACTGGTGCGCCGTATTGCTGAAGAAATTGACGCTAAGCAGGGCAGCCGCCCTGTCATTGCCTGTGACAATACATTGCTTGGCCCGCTCTATCAGCATCCGCTGAAACATGGGGCTGATCTTTCTCTCTATTCCCTGACCAAATATGTTGGCGGCCATTCTGACCTCGTGGCTGGGGCCGTGCTGGGCAGTGATGCCATGACCCGCCCGGTGCGTCAGCTCCGTGGGGCGATTGGGACTCATCTTGACCCGCATAGCTGTTGGATGTTGGGCCGGTCTCTGGAGACACTGGGGCTGCGTATGGAGCGGGCTACGCTCAATGCGCAGCGTGTGGCGGAGCTTCTGAAGGATCATCCTAAGGTCAATAAGGTGCATTTCCCGCCATTTTATGAGTCTGGTTCTGCTGAGGGTAAGGTCTATGCCCGCCAGTGCAGTGGTGCAGGCTCAACCTTCTCCTTTGATATTGAAGGGGGTGAACCCGCAGCGTTCCGTTTCCTCAATGCATTGAAGGTCATGAAGCTGGCTGTCAGTCTGGGGGGAACCGAGTCTTTAGCCAGTCATCCAGCTACGATGACGCATTCCGGTGTGCCGAAAGAAGTGCGGGAGCGTATTGGTGTGACGTCCTCTACCGTGCGTCTTTCCATCGGTGTGGAGCATATTGATGATCTGCTGGTGGATGTGAAACAGGCTCTGACTGCTGCCTGATATAAAAAAGCCCGTCTCTCATAAGAGGGACGGGCTTTTTCTTATACAGTGAAGAAAACGTCAGTGTTTCAGCCAGCGGGCCAGACTGTTGCCAATGACCTGCATTAGGCTGACCATGATGATGAGAACCACCACCACGCCAAACATGACCGTGGTGTTGAAGCGCTGGTAGCCATAACGGATGGCGAGGTCACCCAGCCCACCAGCCCCGATGACGCCTGCCATGGCAGAAGCCCCTACCATGGTGATGAGTGTGACTGTCACGCCTGTGACCAGCCCCGGCAGGGCCTCGGCGATCAGGACGGAGCGGATGATGGTCATGCGTGTGCCACCCATGGCCCGGACGGCATCCACAAGACCGGAATCCACTTCACGCAGGGCCATCTCCGCAATACGGGCGAAATAGGGAATCCCGGCAATGGAAAGCGGCACGATGGCGGCTTCTGTTCCCAGAGATGTTCCGGCAATGAAGCGTGTCACGGGGATGAGCAGTACCAGCAGAATGATGAAGGGCACGGCTCGGACAGCATCCACCACCATGCCCATCAGGCGGGCGGCGAATGGCAGGCGGTACAGCCCCTGCGGGCCTGTGGCGATCATAAACAGGGCCAGAGGTAGCCCCAGAATGACAGAAAGGGCCGTGGAGGCCACGACCATCTCCAGCGTCTGCCATGTGGAATGGAGAATCAGCTTAAGAATGAGAGGGGACATATCCCAGAACCTCCATGTTCTGCGCTGCCGTTTTCAGGTGGCTCAGAGCCTGTTCCGTTTTCTCTCCCTCAAGGCTGAGGATCATGTCACCGCTCAGATGCTCGCCAACGGTTGTTACGCCGCCCTGTAGCAGGGCCGTCCGTACATTGAACTGTTCATGCAGAGCGCTGAAAAGAGGTTCGCTGGCATTATCACCGCTGAGGACAAGCCGGATGATTGCCTTGTTGTGGCCTTGTTGCGGTGCGGAGGCCAGTGTCTCGGTAAGAAAAGCGGGTAAAGAGGGGCGGATGTCGGCCAGAAGCGTCTGGAGTGTCCGGTTATTCTGCCCATCCCGTAGGAAGTCCAGCAGGGTGCCGTCTTCGACAAGGCGGCCGTGATCGAGTACCAGAATTCTCTGGGCAAAACGGCGCACCACATCCATCTCATGCGTGATGAGAACGATGGTCAGCCCCAGCTTTTTGTTGATGTCAGCCAGCAGGTTGAGAATGGAGCTGGTTGATTCAGGATCCAGCGCAGAGGTGGCTTCATCACAGAGCAGTAGCGTGGGGTTGGCAGCAAGAGCACGGGCAATGCCGACACGCTGCTTCTGCCCGCCAGAAAGCTGGGACGGGTATTTTTTCTCGAAGCCCTTCAGCCCGACAAGTTCCAGCAGTTCGGCAATGCGATCGGCCTGTTCCTTGCGGGGGCATCCGGCGATCTGGAGCGGCAGGGCGATGTTGCCCGCCACGGTGCGGGATGTCAGCAGATTGAAGTGCTGAAAGACAAGGCCGATCTTGCGGCGGATGCGGACAAGCTGCCGCTCCGGCTGGGTTGTGAGGTCTACGCCATCAAGCAGGATATGGCCTTGTTGGGGGCGTTCCAGCGCACAGAGGCACCGGAGCAGGGTGGATTTCCCGGCTCCGGAGCGGCCAATAAGCCCCACAACTTCCCCCTGCTGCACAGAGAAGGAGATGTCCTGAAGGGCCGTATGCTGACCGAATGTATGGGTTACATGCTGGATATCAAGGATGGGGTTCATGACCACGCAGGCGTGACTGTACCGTGATAGATGTCCAGAATGACCTGACGGACATTCGGCTGGTGATAGCTCTCCACCAGCGGCTTGACCCAGTCGGCACTGGCGTCACTCTCATTGACGGAGATGAAGTTGACGTAAGGGTTATTCTGTAGCCCTTCGACACCGATGCGTTCCTGCTCAGTGATGCCAGCTTTGCGGGCCCAGTCCATATTGACCACGGCTGCGTCCAGATCAGGCAGGGAGCGCCCGACCACACCGGCATCCAGCTCCTCAATGGAAATCTTACGAGGGTTGTCGGTGATGTCCAGAGCCGTGGGGAACAGGCCGGAATCGGCTGGCAGGCGGATCAATCCCAGAGTTTCCAGAACATGCAGGGCACGGCCTTCATTGCTGGGGTCGTTGGGGATGCCAATGCGGGCATTCTGCGGAATATCCGCAACGGAGTGCCATTTGCGGGAATAGAGACCAATCGGCTGGAAGTAGGTGTCACCAACCGGGACGATCTTATAGCCATGAGCCTTTATCTGGGCATCAAGGAAGGGACGATGCTGGAAGGCATTGGCGTCCACATCATGCTCGGACAGGGCCTCATTGGGGGTGTTGTAGTCGGAGAACGGAATGATCTTCAGTGTCAGGCCACGCTGTGCGGCGTTCTGGCTGACAACACGCCAGATATCTTCATCCTCGCCGGACATGATGCCGATTTTCAGCGTGCGAGGGTCGGCATGAGCAAGACCGGGGAGGGTCAGGCCGAGCGTGGCGGCACTGGCTAATCCGGTTGAAAGGCTCATAAAACGACGCCGGGAAAGGGAGAAAGACCGGGACATGGTAGTACCTTTCAACATTCAGGAGTGGATCAGTACGGTATCATAAACGCTTCTACAGTCGTAGGAAAGCACCGCCAGGGTGCGCACTGCCCCATCCTGACAGGGGATGGCCGTGCGTGGGAAGTGTTTTTAGCGGGTCACTCCATTCTGTCAAGGTAAAGAGATGATGACATGAACAGTTAATGATAAAGGAATATAACGTCTCGTGAATATAAGGTCTGGCCATTATGGCCGCTCTACTGGAGATTGTCCGGTCTTGAGCGGCCATAACCTTCAGGAGGGCCGGTTAACCTTTGGGGGTGAACAGGCAAATGCCTGTTGTAGGGGCCTGTTTCGTGATGAGACGAGCCTGACCACTTTCGAGAATGACTTCCCGGATGGAACCACCCAGATCGCTGACAAAGGCGAGTGTTCCTTTATCATCAACGGCTAGTCCAATAGCTTCATTCAGCCCACGCAGGATGACTTCGTGGCTGTGAAGCCCCTGACTGTCCACACGGGCCACGTTCAGGCTGTTGCCATCTGGTGGGGCGCCACGGTCTGTCCACCAGAGCTTACCCAGAGCGTGCGAGATGTGCAGGTCAATCGGTTCAGGCAGATGGTCAGCCAGTAGCTCAATATCCGTGCGTTTGGCGGGGTCCATGCCAGCGGGCAGGTCCATCTTCATACGGAAGATGCGTCCGACTCCACCTTTCGGGGGGCCTTTCTGTGTCCAGTACAGATAGCCGCCCTCGGTATCCAGTGCGATTCCTACGCATTGGAGGGAGAGGTTTTTCAGGTCGTCTGGATAGGTGCCGGTCTGTAGCAGAACTTCCACATCGCTGCCGTCACGGCGGCACCGCATGATGCGCATGCCTTCACGGTCGCACCAGTAAAGATGGGCGCATCCCGGTGCGGAGGTTAGCTGCTTGGGCGTTACGACCAGACCATGACCAACAAGCAGCTTATGATCGCTGCCATCCAGAAGGCTTGATTCTATGGTGCCATCGGCAGCGGTGTCTTCCCTGCCCATGTTGGTCCAGTAGATGCGCCCTTCTGTGGCGTCTATCCATATGCCGTCCGGCTTGCCCCAGCCTATCTCTATGTGAGACAGGGCACGGCCCTCCCTGATGGAGAGGGCCGTGATCCGAGCGGGGGTGAGCTCAAGCGAGTAAAGACGTGTTTCCTGATTCATGATGTCTTTTCATTATAGTCGTAGAAGCCACGACCGCTTTTCACGCCCAGCCTGTTCTCAGCAATCATTTTGCGCAGCAGTGTGCGGGGGGCTTCGGGGAGTTGCGGGAAGACCTCAGCATAGTGTTCCTCAATTTGAAGGACGATGTCGAGACCAACCTGATCCATAAGCTTGAAAGGCCCGGCAGGGGTACCCTGTGTTTCGCAATAGAGGCGGTCGACTGTTTCCGGGTCGGCAATACCTTCAGCGGCAACGCAGAGGGCTTCACGTTTGATAGCTGCCCAGATGCGGTTCTCGATGAAGCCCATGCTCTCTTTTTTGACAAGATAGGGGGAAAGCCCGACCTCGTGGAAATAATGCGCCAGATTCTCCATGATGTTCTGGTCCGTAGCACCACAGGACATGAGCTCTACGGCCCTTTTCTCCGGAGGCATCATGAAGTGTGTGTTGAGAACACGGTTCTTACGTTTCACGCCGCTGACGAGCCGGCTGGACGGGAAAGAGGAGGAATTGGTTGCCAGAATGGCATCATCGGGGGCGAGCTGGTCCAGCTGGGTGAAGATGGCTGTCTTGAGGTCCAGTTTTTCTGGCAGGGCCTCAATAACAAGCCATGCATTGGTCAGGGCGTCTTCAAGTGTTGGGGAAACAGTGACGGACCCTGCTTTTCCATCCTTGGTCGTGGAGACAATAGTAGGCAGGTTTTTCTCAATATAGGCGATGGCCTTTTGGGCCGTCTGTTCCTGCCGGTCAAATATGCGGACTTCACCGCCACGCGTGGCCAGCATCAGGGCGATCCGGGAGCCCATTGTACCGGCGCCAAGGACTACGGCTGGTCGTTTTAGTGCTTTTGTCGTCAGAAAATCTTCCATGATATTTTCCCCATGAATGGGCAGGATGATTCCAGTCCCTGACTATTTCTAGGAATGATACGATAATATTTTGCTAATATTACATTTTATATCAGAATATTAATAACGAAGCCCGCCATGAGAGGATGAGGGGCAAGCAAGGGTGCTTAGCCTGTTACGCACCCCTTAAGTAAGGGAAATATTATATTTCCATCTTTACTAGCTACCTTCCGAGCGATTTGTCATATCAGTTGCTTACAAACTCGGACCAGAAAGGACCTGAATCAATGATTACCCAGTCACAGAGAGATGTGCTGCTTCTCGCTGCCCGCATGCTGCTTGCCTCCCTTTTCATCATCATGGGATGGGAAAAGATTACAGGCTTTGACATGGCAGTCGGCTATCTAAAGAGCCTTCAGGTACCCATGCCTGCCGTTGCCACTATCGTTGCCATTATTGCTGAGCTGGGCGGTGGGTTGGCCATTCTGTTTGGTGTCTTTACGACCCCGGTTGCGCTGCTTCTGGCTATCTATACGATTGTCAGCGGGGTTATTGGCCATCATTATTGGACAATGCCTGCTGGCTTCCCGGAATATGACGCCCATATTCATTTTTACAAGAATATGAGTATTGCTGGTGGGATGGTCGCCCTTGCCGTGGCAGGTGCAGGCCGCTACGCCCTGACAGGCCGTAATAACGCATGAAATGATCCGATGGTCGTATCGGATGTAATAGAAAGCCCGTCAGAACCATTCTGACGGGCTTTTTCATTTATCTATCAGGCTGTTTTGGTTGGGGTGCTGTCATAATCATAAAAGCCACGGCCTGTTTTCACGCCCAGACGATTTTCCGCAATCATCTTGCGGAGCAGCGTGCGAGGCGCTTCTGGCAGATGGGGGAAGACTTCAGCGTAATGTTCTTCAATCTGTAGAACGATATCAAGACCTACCTGATCCATAAGCCGGAATGGCCCTGTTGGTGTTCCCTGTGTCTCGCAATAAATGCGGTCGATCGTTTCCGGGTCGGAGACACCTTCTGCGGCGACACAGAGTGCTTCACGCTTGATAGCCGCCCAGATGCGGTTTTCGATGAAGCCCATGCTTTCTTTTTTCAGAATATAGGGAGACAGACCAAGCTGGCGGAAATAATGGGCCAGATTGTCCATGATGTTCTGATCCGTGCTGCCACAGGACATGATTTCTACAGCCAGCTTTTTTGGTGGCATCATGAAATGTGCATTGAGGACGCGGTTTGTGTGTTTCACATTCCCGATGATCTGGCGGGAGAGGAAGGATGATGATGTGGTGGCCAGAATGGCATCTTCAGGAGCGAGCTGGTCCAGCTGACCGAACATGTCGGTTTTCAGTTCCAGTTTTTCGGGAAGGGCCTCAATGACAAGCCACGCATCCTTTACGGCCTGTTCAAGGTCTGTGAAGGTTTCGATCGTGCCAGCCTGTCCATGTTCAATGGAGGCTACGACTGATGGCAGCGTTTCTTCCACATAGGCACGGGCCTTGAGGGCGGTTTCTTCCCGCCGGTTGAAGATGCGGACATGTCCGCCTCGTGTGGCCAGCATCAGGGCAATACGGGCGCCCATTGTGCCAGCTCCAATAACAACGGAAGGGCGATTAACAGCTTTTGTGGAGAGAAAATCTTCCATGGTAATGGCTCCTGGATAAGGTCTATCCATCGGGGACAGATGTCCAGAATAGGACAGGGCACGACCCTTGCGAGCACATAAATAAGTTAATCATTGATTATCAGCCCTGCTTTTAAGGGATGGCTTATGCAGGGCTGATAGGGATGGGGGAGGCTGTCAGGAGGCTTTTGTCAGTTCCGGGGCGAGTTGGGCTGTGCGGAACTCGGTGAAACTGTACTGCCCCACACCAGAGGTGATGAAGGGGTCTTCTGCCAGCAGGGCTTCCAGCTCTGGCTGGGTAATGCCATCACGCACGACAAGGATGCCACCGTTACCGGATGTTTTGGGACCGGAGGCAAGCAGAATGTGACGCTCGAACAATGTTGCGAGAAAAGCCCTATGTGCAGGGCGCTGGGCCTGAACATCTTCCGGGGAGGCGAGGTAGGAAACTTCGGCGATAATCATGCTGAAAATACTTTCTTCTGGTCCAGTAAGAGCATCTCCGTAAGGTCGGGAGATGGTTCATCCTTAGCAGTCTCTTTCTGAAAGAAACAACCAGTCCGGTCTGGGCTGGATGGTGGGGGAAGGAGAATAACACTTTCATAATATGGGCATTTTTTTTAAGGATGTAGGGGTGTATCCTTCCGGTCTGGAAGGACACTGTTTTTGCAGTCATTCCTGATTGCATGGAGGAATAATCATGATCCGTATTCTGATCGCTTTTTTCGTGCCTTGGCTGACCTTCTTCACAATCGGTCGTCCGATTGCGGGAATCATCTGCCTGCTGCTCCAGATCACCATTCTGGGCTGGGTGCCGGCTGCCATCTGGGCGCTGCTGGCTCTGCGCTCTTATGATGAAACCCACTGATCTTTTCAGTCAGGTGCGAAAAAACCCCCTGCCCGAAAGGACAGGGGGTTTTTTCATGCCTGATCCCCGTCCCGGCATTGCCGGAACGAGAGGGAGGACGAGCAAGGCTGTTGTTTAGTCCTGCTTATCCGTCACTTTGGCGGAGGCTGCATTGCCGATGAGTCTGTCCAGAGCAGGCCCCTGAATATCCACGACTTCACGGGGATACTGGATACCGGCTTTTTCGAACCGTTTCTTCATACGGCGGTTGAACTCCCATTCCACGGTCCAGCGACCGGCATTCGTGGTGGGATAGACGCCCTTAACAGAGACCGAGGACTCACCAATGGCAGACACACCCCACAGGTCGAAATCTGCAAGGATGAGGTCTTTGTAAGGAGCTTCATTGCGCATTTCCTTACCAATCTCGACCAGAATGGCCGCCACCTGATCCGTGTCACTGTCGATATCTACCGTGGCGAGGATCATCGCACGGGAGAAGTCACGGTTATAGTTGGTCACCTGGCTGAGAGAGCTGAAGGAGAAGATGTTCATTGAGCCATCATTGGCACGGACATGAACAGAGCGCAGGGACAGGCGTTCAATCACGCCATAGGTGCCATTCAGCGTTACGCTGTCACCGACTGTCAGGGCATTTTCCAGCAGCAGGAAGATACCGCTGATGAAGTCCTGAACAAGCTTCTGCGAACCAAAGCCAAGCGCCACACCGAAGATTGACGCACTGGCAATCAGCGGCCCTGTGTCGATGCCCAACTGGGACAGAACCGTCAGCCCAATGATAACAGCCAGAACCAGAAGGAACAGGATGCGGAACATTGGTGTCAGTGTCTGGAGGCGGGCGATACGGATCTGCACGTCCCGGCTATCATCTTCACCAAGACGGCGGATGTGGTGTTCTATGGTCACATTGGCCACTTCCCAGGCGAGAACACCGATAATCAGTGCCACCAGAATGGTAATGGCTGCCTGGAAGATACGAGGCCCAAGCGTATTATGCCCGAACAGCATATATACGGGGGCACCCCATGCCAGCGCCAGCGCCAGAATGGTGAGCACGGCCATGATGATGCGGATGATGACCGTTGCTGCCGGGTAGTAGCGGCGGATGCGGGCCAGTGTTTCCTCATTGAGTTTCCAGCTGTCCAATGCCCGCATAAAGCGCTCCAGCCCACCATAGGACAGGATGCTGATGATACGGACAGCAACCAGTGCCACCATTGTGCGGATGAAAAGCTGGAGAATCAGCTGGTACCCGCCTGCAATATCAGCCGCCCAGACCAGCCATACGGCGAGATCAAAGAACAGTGCTACGACCCACCAGCTGCGGGACACCAATGTCATGACAGACTGGAGGCGGTGATTAGTCGCACCAATATGCTGGCAGGTATGCTGCACCCTCTTGCGGGAGCGGATAATCATGACCGCCAGGAAAAGATGGACCACCAGCAGCAGGATCTTCTGCAATCCGTTGGACACGGGGGCCGGAAGTGTCATGGCATGGAGAACGGATAGCAGGGAAAAGCCCCAGGCAAGAATCACACCGATCCGCCGGAAATAACGGAAGATGAAGCTGGAGGAGCTGTCACGCAGAATACTGAGCCGCAGCCATGGTGTTTCCGGTGCCAGGAAAATGCGCAGGATGATCGTCCAGACACCAAGACCAATACCGATCAGCCAAGCGATGCTCCAGATGGCATGACCAGCTTCCGGGATGAAGGCGGGGTCCAGCGTTTCAATCAGCAGGGCGACCAGCGGGAAGGTCACGATGGTGATGAGTTCCAGAAAGGCGCAGGCCAGCGTGTAGGGCGCACGGCGCAGGCAGAGCATGAGCTGCGTGAGTGCCCCCTGATGGCGGAGGCTATCTTCGGCACTGGCCTGTGCAGAGGCAGCATCTTCCTTGATGTTCTCTTTTCGGGTTGCGGCCTCTCGCACGGTGCTTTCGGCGGCTTCTTCAGCTTCTGCACGGGCTTGGCGCAGTTTCTCGGCTTCATGGTGGAAGACCTTGTGATCGTGCGTCTTCGCCATGTTGCTGATGCGTTTATAGAGCGGCAGAAGCAGGAAGCGCATGCCGTAGAACAGCAGGTAGCTGCCAATAAGCATGACGATCACGCGCAGGGTGATCTGTGCAATATTGGTTTGCAGAGCCGGATTGCGGATCAGGTCATGAACCCATGGTCCGATGGCACCGAAATCAATGATGTTCTGATGCAGGATACGAAGCTGCTGGAGAGCCCGGTCACCAAAGGTCGCCAGATTGTCACGGGCCAGATCAATGATAGATGTGTGCGCTGTTGTCTGCTGGGCCTGTGTCAGATTCTGGAGTGTTGTCAGAAATTTCTGACGCTGGGCATCATCACTTAGGACTGTGATGAGCTGATGGGCCTGATCGGCAGACAGGCCAGTGCCAGCTGGCGTGGAGGCAGCCGGGGTGTCTGCATGGGCTAGTGTAGGGCTGAGCAGAGCCAAGCAGGCCAGTAAAAAGGCTGGCAATAGCTGGCGCAGACCCAGACCGGCCCCCCTTATGGGGCGCAATATTCTGTCAGTCATGTGGATATGTCTCTCCAAAGGCGATGGAAATGAAATGCTCTGGCGCCCTTCTCTCAAAACATTTGTGCGATTTTAAGACAAAGTTTCATGAAAAGGATTTTAATTTCTGCAGGTCAGCGCATCTCGCTGAAAGGGAAAACGTCATGCATGCCGCTCTCCCTGCATGATCTGAGCGGAGAGAGCGGTATCGTTTTCCATGCTGGACCTGATGGTCCGGTTGGGAGGTGTTTTAGTGGGCCGTTGGGCGGGAGGAAAGCTGTACAGCCCAGAGCTGAGCCAGATTATTGGCGGTACCATCTCCATCCATGCCGCTGAGGAGCTGAATAGCTTCCGCATTACGGCCGCCATCCATCAGGGCCATGCCAAGCGTCAGCTGAGCCAGAGCTGGCTGATGGGGGTGCTTTGTCAGCCCTTGCTGCATCAGGGCAATCCCCTGATTGACCTGCCCGTTAAGGACGAGATTATACCCTGCTGTCAGAGAAGGGCCAGCATCGGGAGAGGCTTTAGCTTTCTCCACGGCGGCAGGCAGGTTGGTGCGGGTTTCTACGGCACGCTGGGCCACAAAGGCCCGGAAATGGGCCTGTGCGGCTGCATCAGCCCCTGTGCCCAGAAGGTGACGGGCATAGCCTTCATCCAGTAGGTTCAGGGCGAGCTGTGGCAGTTCCATCTGTACGGCCCGTTCGGCCATGTCCTGAAATTCTGCCGGGCTGGTGAGCAAGCCGGTGCTCAGGCGCAGCCGTTGCAGGTTGAACACCATGCGAGGCGTGAGGGAACGGTCCGCTGTCAGATCATGAATCAGCATCTGCCAGTATTGCGGATGGGCATGATATTTCACCAGCTTGACGTAGGTGCTCGTCTTGCCAGCGCTGTCATGCAGCTGATCATAGGCGGTCGCTATCATCTGGAGCTGGTTTTCTGCCGGAATCTGATTGGCCTTCTGATCGGCAGCGAGGATGGCATGACCAGCTTCGACTACGCCCTTCCAATCCTGCTTCAGATAATGACACTGGAGCAGGAGGGTCTGCATCTGCTGGTTGGGGCCTGCTTCCTGAAGATACCGGCTGGCGGCCTGAGCTGCTGCATCATAGTCACGCACGCCATAGGCCATGCTGGCCTGTGCCATGAGCATCTGTTGCCGTGCGGCTGGTGTTGTGCGGCTGCTCTTGATGAGAACGTCATAGGCCTTCAGGGCTGCAGGGACATTACCTGCCTGACTGGCCGCTGCTGCCCGCATCTGGGCGATGACGTAGCTTTCATAGTCGCTCTTATTCGCTACGGCATCGGCAGCATTGACATATTCCAGAGCCTTGGCAGCGTGATGGCTGGCCAGTGCGGCCTGAGCCTGTTGAAGCTGCTTGCCGACATCTGGCCCCAGCTCATCTTCCGCCTGTGCTGCATTGACGAGCAGGCGGGCAGGGGAAACGGCAGAAACAGCGGGAAGGCAGGCCATGGCAGAAAGGCCGAGCATCCCGGCCATAAGCCATTTATGTGAGTGTTTCAGATGCGGCAGGCTCATGGCTTACTGTCCTTCTACATACTGGTCCAGACCGACAATGCCGAGCTTGGTCACACCAAGGCGCTGGGCATCGGCCATGACATGGGCCACGGTTTTATAGGTGGCAAGACGATCGGGACGGATATGGATTTCCGGCTGTTCCCCCGTGGCAGGATGCACGGCCTCATTCAGGCGGGCCTGAAGATCATCCTCGGAGGTGATGGGGGTGTCATTCCATGTCAGCGTGTTATCGTAATTGATGCTGATGGTGGCGACCTGCGGCTGGACGGTAGAAGGTGGTGGATCACCCTGTGGCAGGTCAATCGCCACGGAATGGGTCTGGAGCGGGATGGTAATGATGAGCATGATGAGCAGCACCAGCATCACGTCAATCAGTGGCGTGGTGTTGATGTCGACAATGGCTTCATCTTCGTGGGTGGGTTCTGCACCGACGTTCATGGCCATGAAGAAATCTCCAGAAACGGTCTGCCCCGGATGAGAGACCGGCAGGAGCCGGACGGGGAGAAAGAAATAACAGCTCTCCTGCCTCTGGTGAACAAACCGGAGGCAGGAGAGAAAAGGTCAGTCGTGTGGCTGCTCCGTGATGAAGTCCACATGCTGGATGCCCGCTTCTTGACAGGCAGCCACGATCTTGCCGACCGGCATGTACTGGGCTGAGCCGTCACCACGGATCTGAATCTGTGGCTGTGGCTGCATACGTGCGGCTTCCATAAGGCGGCTGATGAGCTCCTTGTGGTCGCTGATGGGCTGGGTATTCCAGTAAGTCTGCCCATCAGCCGTTACAGCCAGCACGATGTTGCCCGGTTTGGTCTGGGTCGGCTGGTTGCGGTCCACCGGCAGCTTGACCTTTACGGTATGCGTGGCCACCGGAATGGTGATGAGGAAGATGATGAGCAGCACCAGCATGACGTCAACGAGTGGTGTCGTGTTGATGGCTGATACCACCTCGCCATCATCACCTATGTCTCCGGTGTTGAATGCCATGATCTCAGACCCGTTCGTTGGTTGTTGTGGTGGTCGGGCTGTTATCCTTGACGCCTTCGGCAAAACCGGCCTCATGGCGATAACCACCGATCAGGACGGAATGCAGGTCAGACCCGAAGTTGCGGACCCGGTCCATAGCACCCTTGTTGCGGCGGACGAGGAGGTTATAGCCCAGCACGGCAGGGACGGCAGTGGCCAGACCGATCGCTGTCATGATGAGGGATTCACCAACCGGACCGGCGACCTTATCGATGGAAGCCTGACCGGCAATCCCGATAGCCGTCAGAGCGTGGTAAATACCCCAGACCGTACCGAACAGACCGATAAAGGGAGAGGTGGAGCCCACCGTACCAAGGAAGGCCAGCCCACCCTGAAGGCGTGTATTGATGGTCTCCAGCGCACGCTGGATGGACATGGCTGTCCATGACTGGAGGTCGATGGAATCCCGCATGGAGCCTTCATGATGACGTGCAGCAACGATGCCCGTTTCTGCAATGTAGCGGAAAGGGGAATCGGCCTTCAGTGTCTGTGCGCCATCCTGAATGGTTTTCTGTGTCCAGAAGTTCTGGTTGACGGCTCTGGAGGCACTGAACAGGCGTGACTGTTCGATGAACTTGCTGATCATGATGATCCATGTCCCCAGAGACATGATGGCCATAATGAGCAGCACGCCACGGGCGATGATGTCACCGTTCTTCCACAGTGCGCCCAACCCGTAGGGGTTTTCCTTGGGGGCTGTCTCGGCAGGTTTGTCGCTCACCGGTGTGGCTGTGACGGGGGTGCCACCTTCAGCACCGGCCGGGGGTACGGCAGGGGTGGTGCCTGCGGGGGCAATGGCGGGCGTTGTGCCAGCTGGAGGGACAGCAGGTGTTGCCCCAGCGGGGGGCTGGGCTGACATCGTAGCCCCGGCTGGCGGAACGGCGGGTGCGGCATCCTGTGCGAAAGCAGCGGAGGCCAGCGGCATGGCTGCCAGAGTCAGGGCCAGGGCCGTGCCATAGACAGCGCGCGCCTTGGGCGCAGCAGCAGTTACGGGGAGGCGGAACAGTCTGGTCATGAAACCCATATCCTTGTCTAAAAAGCACCCGTTCTGAGGTGCGCCTGCGGGAGGGGAGCCTCCCATGTCAGTTTTCCCTTTATTCCTGCCATTCATGGCTGGATGGGACAATGTGAAAACGGTCTGCTGCCTGTTCCCTCAAAGGTGTTTATGAGGGGGACAGGGACAGAATGATGCTGGCTTCAGTCGTCACCGAGGGTGAAGTCCACATGCAGGACGTGGTTATGTTCCACGACCGGCTGCCCTCCAACCACGGCAGGCTGATAGCGGACGGCGGAATGCTCGAGGAAGTCTAGAGCACTCTCGGCGAAGTCGTGCCCACCTTTGACATTCAGCAGCTTACAGTTGGCGGGTCTGCCATTGGTGAGAATGTCGCAGGAGGCCGTTACGGAACCTTCACGGTTTTCCTCCTGTGCTTCCTCTGGATATTCCGGGCGCACATTATTGATAGGCGTAGCCCCAGCAGAATGGTCATTCTCGGATGAGCTGGTGTTGGAGCTGGCCGCCGGTGCCGCCGTGGAAGAAGACTGCGCCGGAGCAGACGGTGCAGGCTGGGTGACGGCCGCCTTCGGTTTGGGCGCCTTCTGATGGCTGTGCGTGATCGGCGGCTTTGGCGGTGGTGCCACCCTGATCTTTGGCGGAGGAATATAAGGCGGCGGCGGTTGGACCATCACCGGCTGAGGTGGTGGTGGGGGCGGCGGCGGAGGTGGTGCCTCCGTAATAACCCGTGTCTGGATAGGCGGATGTGCGGGCGCAGGCTTTTCCGCCCTTGTGAGGGTCAGGGCATAGACCACCAGTCCGATGGCCAGAAAAGCCACGACAACAGCGACTATATAGTCTGTCGGCTTGCGTTGCTGGACGGCATAGCTTCTCATTCTAGAACCTTCTTACCCTTTTCCCACGCCGTCTGATCTGGCGTTGTTTTTGGCAGAGCGGATCTGCCAGTGTGACTGGTTCCTCCACATGAGGGCAGTGCCCATACAGGTGGGAGGGGACGATGTGTGCCCGTGTCATACGGTGTAGGGGCAGCGCTGACCTATCTCCCACGGAGCGCCATTTTCCGGAGGAGAGAGCCAGCGGATCAGCCCGGGATTACTCCCATGCTGCTCTCTTTACCAATGGCCCAAGCTGCCCCTTGGATGCAAGTAGTGTTATGCGACTCTTTCGCAGGTTCTTTTGTGGATAAAAAAGGGTCGTGATGTGGATATTTTTTCAGTCTTTGTCAGGATCAGCAGTTTTCTGCACTTTTTTGGGTAAAAATCCTGTTGAAGACAGGGATGTATCTGTGAATTGTTTTGGTTGGTCGTCCCTATGAAAATAACAGAAATTTTTGGTCAAATGGCAGGATTTCTTCATAAGTAACGTCATGCTGTCGTGAAAATGACAGAAATATGACGATGAAAAAGGGGCATGATCCTGTTCGAGATCATGCCCCTTCCTGTCGGTAATCGTTCTATCGCTGGCCTTACTGAGCCGTAGCGCTGGCCTCGGACCGTGTGGCGCTCACACGCTGGGCCAGAGAAGCAGCCATGAACTCATCCAGATCGCCATCAAGAACGGCATCAGGATTGCCCTTCTCAATGTTGGTCCGCAGGTCCTTGACGAGCTGGTATGGGGCCAGAACGTAAGAACGGATCTGATGACCCCAGCCAATGTCTGTCTTGGCGGCTTCGGCAGCAGAGGCCTCAGCTTCCCGCTTCTGAAGTTCAGCCTCATAGAGGCGGGCTTTCAGCATTTCCATGGCCGTGGCCCGGTTGCGGTGCTGGGAACGGTCCGTCTGGCAGGCCACAACGATGCCGGTCGGGATGTGGGTGATACGGATGGCAGAGTCTGTTTTGTTGACGTGCTGCCCACCAGCCCCGGAGGCCCGGAACGTATCCACCCGCAGGTCGGAATCGATGATCTCGATCTCGATGGAATCATCCACAACAGGGGAGATATAGATGGAGGCAAAGGAAGTCTGCCGCCGTGCTGCGGAGTCGAAGGGGGAGATGCGCACAAGGCGATGCACCCCGGCTTCCGTCTTCAGCCAGCCATAGGCGTTGGGACCGCTGACGAGGATGGTGGCGGATTTCAGTCCGGCCTGCTCACCTTCGCTGCTTTCCATCATGGTCACTTTATAGCCGTGCTTTTCGGACCAGCGTGTGTACATGCGCAGAAGCATCTCTGCCCAGTCCTGTGCCTCCGTACCACCGGCACCGGCATTGACCTCAAGATAGCAGTCATTGCTGTCAGCTTCGCCAGAGAGCAGGCTTTCTGTTTCACGCTGTTGGGCCTGAGCGGCGAGGCTGCGCAGGGTGGTGAGCCCCTCCTGCACGACAGCCTCGTCATTCTCCATCTCGGCCAGCTCGACAAGGTCCAGCGTGTCCTGCACATCGGCTTCCAGAGCCTCGACCCCTTCAATCTGATTGGCGAGCATGGTGCGCTCACGCATCAGTTTCTGGGCGGCGTCCGGATTATTCCAGAGCTCCGGGTCTTCAGAGAGATGATTCAGTTCGGCAAGGCGTGTTTTGGCGACATCCCAGTCAAAGATGCCTCCTCAGCAGTGCCACCGACTGCTTGATCTGTTCGGAGAGGGCTTCGGTCTCAGCCGACATCAGGCGTTCTCCTGTTTCCTTCAGGTTAGTGTTGCTGCCTTAGTATAGACCACCGACACCAATGTCACCTCCCTCTGCCGGGTTTGCCTGCCCCTGTGTCGGGGAAGCCGGCGTGGTGGTGGAGTGAGTGCCTGCGCCGCTATCCAGTGAATCAGGTTTGCCAGAGTGGTCGCCTGTGGGAGCGGAGCTGGGCATATCTGTTTCGGAATCAGGGATCATATCCGCACCAGTATCGGCAGCGGTAAGGGCTTGTGTTCCAGCACCAAAGCCATGCAGCGGCACGGAAGCCCCAGGAATCTGATCGGTCTTGAAAGCATCAATGGCCCGGATGCGCCCGGTATCATACTCTGCCAGCGTGACGCCGTCTGGCACGGGGAATTCCAGCCGGGGGCGGGTGGCGAAGACGGCTTTCATGATGCCATTCCAGATGGGGCCAGCCAGATGCCCGCCTGTCTCGTTCTTGCCCAGACTGCGGGGGGCGTCATAGCCGATCCACACCACGGTGACGGTATCGGGTGAGAAACCGGCGAACCATGCGTCATGATAATCCTGACTGGTGCCGGTTTTCCCGGCGATGGGCCGGTCGATTCCGACACCAGCCCGCACGCCAGTCCCACGGGCGATGACATCCCGCATCATGGTGGTGATCTGGAATGCGCTCTGGGGTGAGGCCAGAACCGGGCGACCATCATGAATGACGGGCAGGCCGTTCTCGGTCGTCACCGTGCGCTTGTTGGCCTGATTGCGCCAGATGATGGTTCCATCCGGGTTCTGGATGTAGTCGATCAGACTGGGGGTGATGCTATGGCCCCCATTGGCAATGGCGGCGTAGGCTCCGGCTTCCCGCAGGACAGTGGTTTCCACAGCACCGAGGGCGGCAGGCAGGTAAGGTGGCATGTTATCGACCATGCCAGAGCGCACGGCCATGTCGCTGACAGCCTTCATGCCCAGATGGGCGGCCACACGGATGGTCACGAGGTTGCGGCTTTCCCGCAGAGCATCATGCAGGGTGGTAGGGCCCCAGTTATCATGCTCGTAATTCTGCGGCTTCCAGTCCCCGAAACTGATGGGGGAATCCTCAAAGGTTTCGGAAGGGGAAATGTCCCGCTCCATGGCAGCCAGATAGACCAGCGGCTTGAAGGAGGAGCCCGGCTGCCGCTGGGCCTGCGTCACACGGTTGAACTGGCTCTGCTGGAAGGACCAGCCCCCCACGAGGGCAAGGACACGCCCCGTATGGGCATCCAGCGTGACGGTTGCTCCTTCCACCAGTGGAATCTGTTCCAGTGCGGCGGATCCATCATCCTGTGGCTCGATCATCACGAGATCGCCCGTCTGGAGCGGATGGGTGCGGTGGCTCCATGTTTCGTCTGTCTTACGGAGTGCGGCTGTATGGGCCTCATGATTCTTTACCCAGCCGACACGGACACCCGGTTCGGAGGAAAGGACAACGGCAAGGCGCCATGTAGAGAGCATCCCGGCTGGATTTTTCTGCTGGCTCATGCTGGTTTGCCAGTCCGCCATGGCGGCGCTGTCAAGACGGCCTATAGCACCATGCCAGCCCTCATGAGTACGGGCATAGGCCATCAGCCCTTCCCGCAGAAGTTTCGTACTGACCTGCTGAAGATGCGGGTCCAGACTGGTATGGACATCCAGCCCACCCTCGGTTGTCTGTTCCTCACTATAGAGGGATGTGAGCTGGCGGCGTACTTCCGCAGCGAACCATTCGGAATTGGCAAGAGGGCCGAAGCGGACCTGCCCTTGCGGCACGAGCGGTTCCTGCTTGGCCTGCTGGGCCTCGTCCATGGGGATGGCGTGGGTTTCGCCCATTCGGTCCAGCACCCAGTTGCGCCGCCACATGGCAGCCTTGGGGTGGAGGAACGGGTTATAGTTGCTGGGCGATTTGGGCATGCTGGCAAGCATGGCGGCCTCAGCATCGCTCAGCTGGTCCAGCGTCTTGTTGAAGTAGGTCTGTGCTGCCGCTTCGACCCCGTAAGCACCGTTCCCCAGATAGATGCCATTCAGGTAGATTTCCAGAATACGATCCTTGGAGAGCGTATGCTCGATCCGCATGGCGAGCAGGGCCTCACGGATTTTCCGGTCGATGGTCAGGCTGTTATTGTTCAGCAGCATGACCTTGGCCACCTGCTGCGTGATGGTCGAGGCCCCCAGTGGCCGTTTCCCCTGATGGGTGAGGATGCTGACAATATCCGTCACGCCCGCCCGCAGCATGGCCAGAGGGTCCACACCGCCGTGGGAATAGAAGTTCTGGTCCTCCGCGGCGATGAAGGCATTACGGACAAGGGGAGGAATAGCCCGGATGGGCACATAGATGCGCCGCTCGTGAGACAGCTCGGCCATGAGCTGGTCGTCAGACGTATAAAGGCGGCTGACCACGGGGGGTTTGTAATGCTGGAGAGCGTCCACGCTGGGCAGGTTGGCGCTGAGATGGGCATACATGCCTACACCGGCAAGAATAGTGCCGGAAATGGCCAGTGTACCAAGGCCGAGGGCAGCCCCCATCAGAAACCGCCAGCGGCGGAAACGGGGTTTCTGGGATGGTGAGGGCGGGCTGTCTGGCAGCATGGGGGAACGCTTCATGCCCTCCCTATAACATGGCCTGCAAAAGAACGGGAAGAAGCAGCCTGTTGCCTGTTTTTTGCGCGTGGGGATGGTCGGCAGGGCAGGGGCTGCCTATGGTGGTGTTCCGGCATGAGGGGCGTGCCCAGCCTGCCTCATGTGAATTTTCTGCAAAGTTTTAAGGATCATATTTCATGTTTGACCGCCCTTCTGGCCGCACGGATGATGCCCTTCGCCCGGTTACGATCGAGACCGGCTTTTCCACCCATGCGGAAGGTTCTGCCCTGATTCGTGTCGGAGGGACGGAAGTGCTCTGCACGGCTTCGGTTGAGACACGTGTGCCGCCGTTCCTGCGGGGGCAGGGTCAGGGCTGGGTGACGGCAGAATATGGGATGCTCCCCCGTGCGACTCACACCCGTGGTTCCCGTGAGGCTGCCCGTGGCAAGCAGTCCGGCCGCACGCAGGAAATTCAGCGTCTCATCGGCCGCTCTCTGCGAGCCTGCGTGGACCTCAAGGCTCTAGGCGAATGCATGATTACGCTGGATTGTGACGTGCTGAATGCCGATGGCGGCACACGTTGCGCTTCCATCACCGGGGCGTGGGTGGCACTGGCCATCGCTCTGGAAGGTATGGGCAAGTCTAAGGCTCTGACGGGGCAGGTTGCTGCCGTGTCCTGTGGCCTGACTGATGCTGGCCCGGTGCTGGATCTTGATTATGAAGAAGATAGCAGCGCACAGGCTGATACCAATTTCGTCCTGACGGCTGATGGCGGCATTGTGGAGATTCAGGGCACGGCTGAAGAACGTCCTTTCCGTCCCGAGGAGTTCCAGATTCTGTTTGATCTGGCCCAGAAGGGGACGAAGGCCCTGTTCGCCGTGCAGAATGAAGCTCTGGCCAATCGAAAGAGAAGCGCAGAATGAGCGGACAGAACGGTACCCGGTGTCTTGAACGTGGCAGTGAGATTGTTCTGGCGAGCCATAACAAAGGCAAGCTGCGTGAGTTTTCGCTGCTTCTTGCCGAGAGCGGCATCACCGTCCGCTCGGCTGCCGAGCTGAATCTGCCAGAGCCGGAAGAAACAGCGACTGACTTTGAAGGCAACGCCCTTATCAAGGCAGAAGCAGCAGCCAAGGCAACCGGCCTGCCTGCATTGGCCGATGATTCCGGTTTCTGTGTTGCTGCACTGGATGGCAGGCCGGGTGTCTATTCTGCCCGCTGGGCAGGGCCGCAGCGGGATATGACACTGGCAATGAGCCGTGTGCATGAGGAAATGCAGGCCAGCGGGTCAGATGATAAAGCGGCATCCTTTGTAGTGGTGCTGTGTCTGGCGTGGCCGGATGGAACTCATCATTTCGTGCGGGGAGAGTGCCGGGGGCAGGTCTCATGGCCACCGAGAGGGGAGCATGGCCATGGTTATGACCCGATTTTCATCCCGGAAGGGGAAAGTCGCACCTTTGCCGAGATGGCTGAAACGGAAAAGAACCGTTTCAGCCATCGTGGGCAGGCCATGACGCAGTTCCTGAAGGACTGTGTGGGCTGATCGGTCATCCTAGAGCAGTCAGGTGCAGAATATGATGCACCTGACGAGGCCGGATGAAGTGTGACAGTTTTTTGATAAAAACAATTCACGTCTTCACAATGGGAATAAAAGGATATTTAATAGTAAATAACTATTTTAAATTGTAGTAAATGGATACTCCATGCAGACAGGCAGGCAGTCGTGGTGCGTGACGAAGCGGAAGAAGCCGGACCTGTTTGTGGCAGGCTGTGGTGCTGTCTTGCCGGAGAAGAAACGGTGGGTGCCGTGGGCGTCAGCGGCTTTAATGGCTTCTGTTTTTCTGGTGGGGCAGAAGCGGGCAGATGCTCAGATTGCTGAAAAAGTCCCGCCAACCGTGGAGACCATGCCGGGGGCGGGGGTGATCGGTCAGCCACGCCGTATCCCGGCAGAGCAGAACCGTTCCCGTAAGCGGCATCAGGGGGACTGGGGGGCTTTCAACTGGGGCAATGGTGAGTTTGCCGGGTTCGGGCCAGTCGGTACCTACGGGGCCGCTCCATGGGCCGAAGACTGGAGCAGCAAGAAAGACCCCAAGAACCGCACGGATTTTCTCGACCCGCTGAAGGCCATCCGTCTGAATGAATCCGGCAGCATCTGGCTGTCCCTTTCCGGTGAATCCCGTATCCGCAACTGGTATGAATCCAACCCCCAACTGGGTACGGCGGGCAAACAGCATTCTGGCCGGTTTACAGTGCGTAACCTGTTTGGTGCTGATCTTCATCTGGGGCAGCATTGGCGGGTATTCGGCCAGCTGAATAATGGTGAGGCTGCAGGCTGGAACTATTATGGCTATAACAGCACATGGCGGCGCAGGCTGGGCGTGCAGCAGCTTTTTGTTGGTTATGAACGTAAGCTGCTTGGTGCAAAAACCGGCGTTATGGTCGGGCGGCAGCAGTTTCTCGATGCTCCGTCATGGCTTGTTTATATGCGGGAGACGCCCAACGTCCCGCTTTCATGGAATGGTGCCCGTGGCTATGCCATGTGGAACCGGATCAGGCTGGACCTCTATAATTTCGTTGGTACGCAGGTGACGAAAGATACCATCATGGGTGGCGGCTTTGATGATGGCACCCGCCTTTATGGGGGAAATATCGGCATTGCCCTGAAGCCGTTCTCCATTGCGGGGGAGCAGGTTCATTCCTTTCTGGACCTGTTTTGGATGGGCTTTCATTATGGTGGGAAGTCTGCCGCCGTGGCTCTGTATAAAGGGTCGCAGGCAGGAACGCAGACACGCCAGAATGGCGGGTTCCGTTGGTACGGGTCGGCGCCATCTTTCGAGTATGAGCTGGGGGGCGTGTATCAGGGGGGACGGTTCCACCCCGGCAGTTCTACAGTGGCCAGTCGTCCCGTGAGTGCATGGGCTGTGCGGAGTGTTCTGGGCTGGCGCCATTCATCATCTTCCCTGCATCCCTTTCTGGGTGTGCAGGCTGAGGCCTATAGCGGAGGTGACAACCGCCGGAAGGAAGGAACAGTCGGGACATTCTCGGCGCCCTTCTCGCCTCGTAATGGCACGTTTGACCTCACCCGGACGATTGCCAGAGCGAATATCATCAGTGCAGGGCCGCTTGTGAGCATTGCGCCTCGGCCTTTCATGAATATCCGCATCAGGGTGCCTTACCTCTGGCGGCAGAGCATGAATGATGGGCTCTATAATTCCTCATCGCCTTTTTCGTTTCTGTCTGGGGCTAAGCTGCGACAGGCAGGGAGAGCTGTAGGGTGGCAGCCACAGGGGCAGGTGCAGTTCCAGCTTCAGCAGCATATTAATTGGCAGATTGATGGTGGTGCGATTCTAATGACCCATCGTATGAGACGGGCCGGGGGACAGAATGGCACCTATATGCTCTCGACCATCACGCTCCGTTTTTAAAAATAACTTTTTTAGATAGTAAATTGTGAGAGTCATTTTCCTCTCGCTTTCATTATATATTTTTGGCTGTTTTCCAAGGGATTTTTGTGTGTTTCATATATAAACAGAGCTTATAAATATATGTTTATGTCATAAAAAAGTGATGATTTTTCAAAAATCAACATTGAAGCCAGTTAAATATGTAATTACTTTCCCCATCATCGTATTTTGCCGCAGGAGCAGATCACATGGCGATATCGGACGCTGAGTTCCAGGCCCTGCCCCAGCAGGGAGACATAGCTGCCTCGGAGGAGGAAACAGGCCGTGTACTGTCTTCCGTGTTGGCCCGGTTTCCGGGGCGTGTGGCGGTGATCTCATCTTTCGGAGCGGAATCAGCCGTGCTGCTGGCGCAGGTGGCGGCACAGGACAAAGCCGTGCCTGTCTTTTTTCTCGATACGGAGCGGCATTTTCCTGAAACATTGGCTTATCGGGATGAGCTGACCCGTCATCTGGGTTTGAAGGATGTGCGTACCCTGCGGCCCGCCCGTGCCGAGGTAGAGTACCGGGACCCGGAAGGCCAGCTTGTGGCGTTCGACCCGGATGCCTGCTGTGCCCTGAGGAAGGTGGAGCCGCTGGAAGTGGTGCTACCAGAGTTCGACATCTGGGTGACAGGGCGCAAGCGGATGCAGGCAGCCACCCGGGCGGCTCTGCCCGTGGCGGAACGGCAGGAGGATGGCAGTGTGAAGCTGAATCCTCTGGCAGGCTGGAGTGAGGCGCAGATTGCCCGTTTCATGGAAGAAAAGTCCCTGCCACCTCATCCGCTGGTGGCGCAGGGCTATCGTTCCATTGGCTGTGAGCCCTGCACACGGCCCGTTGGTGAAGGCGAGGATAGTCGGGCTGGACGCTGGGCCGGGTTGGCAAAGACGGAATGTGGCCTGCACCGCCCCGTTACAGCACCACCCGATGCCAATGTCGAAGAAGTTTCAGCCGCTGCCCTGATTGCAGAGCGGCCTGCACGATGACACTGGGCCAGATGGCTCATCAGGAGAGAAAGGGAGCAGTCATGGCTCTGGAAGAAGCACGTACCATGGATGGTCTGGACCAGCTTGAGGCCCAGAGTATCTTTATTCTGCGGGAAGCCTATCGCAAGCTGAAACCCATGGCCTTGCTCTGGTCACTGGGCAAGGACAGCAATGTGATGGTCTGGCTGGCTCGCAAGGCCTTCATGGGGCATGTGCCTTTTCCTGTCATGCATGTGGATACGGGCAAGAAGTTTCCGGAGATGTATGATTTCCGGGATGAATACACGAAGAAGTGGAATCTGGACCTCGTCCTTGGGGACTGTCCCCCGGTCGAGGAGATGGACCCCTCCCTGCCACCGGCGGCCCGTTCTGCTGCTCGTAAGACGGTCGGGCTGGCAAACCTGATTGATAAACACAAATTCCGGGGCGTTGTGGCCGGTATCCGGCGTGACGAGCAGGCCACCCGTGCCAAGGAGCGCGTCTTCAGTCCCCGTGGGGCGAGCCATCAGTGGGATGTCCGCAACCAGCCGCCGGAATTCTGGGATCAGTACGCCACGCCTTACGAGGATGGTATGCATGTGCGTGTCCACCCGCTGCTGGCATGGCGGGAGCTGGACATCTGGCGGTATATCGAGCGTGAGAATATTCCGCTCGTGGACCTCTATTTTGCGAAGGATGGCAAACGGTACCGCTCGCTGGGCGATCAGGACATCACCAGCCCGATCGAGAGCAATGCTTCCACCGTGGCCGAAGTGATTGCCGAACTTGAGACGAGCCGCACCTCCGAGCGTGCAGGCCGTGCCATGGACCATGAATCAGAAGATGCGTTCGAGCGTCTTCGTGTTGCCGGTTATCTGTGAGGGGACCTATTTCGATGACACAGACTCATTCACCATCATCGCAGGTCCGTCACGGCGTCAGCACGCCGATTGTGATTGTGGGCCATGTGGATCACGGTAAATCCACCCTGATCGGCCGTCTGCTTTATGATACGGATAGCCTGCCGGATGGCCGCCTTGTCCAGATCGTGGAAAGCAGCCGGAAGCGTGGTCTGGCCGTGGAGTGGAGCTTCCTGCTTGATTCCCTCCAGATCGAGCGGGATCAGGGTGTGACGGTGGATTCCACCCGTATCCCCTTCCAGCTGAATGGCCGGGATTTCGTGATTGTGGACGCACCGGGGCACCGTCAGTTCCTGCGCAACATGATTACCGGGGCTGCTGATGCCGAGGCCGCCGTGCTGGTGGTGGACGCCGCCGAGGGTGTGCGGGAGCAGACCCGCCGTCATGCCATGTTGCTGCGGCTTATTGGCATCAATCATGTGATTGTCCTGCTGAACAAGGCCGACAGCATCGGGTTTGACGAAGCAAAGCTGAAGCAGGTGGAAGGTGACATCCGTCAGCTGCTGGCCCGGCTGGAGATCAACGTCAATCAGGTTATTCCGGCTTCAGCACGGGATGGCGACAACATTGCCACACGCTCTGAAAAGGCTGACTGGTATAAGGGGCCGACCCTGCTGGAGGCTCTGTCTCTCATTCAGCCGCCGGCATCTCGTCATGCGCTGCCGTTCCGTATGCCGGTGCAGGATGTGTACCGTTTTGAGGGTATCCGCTATGTGGCAGGCCGCATTGAGCGTGGCACGGTGCGGGAAGGTGACCGTCTGGTGATTGGCGGGCAGGGGCAGGAAGCCACCGTGGCCGAAGTCTGCCGCTGGCACGCTCCGCATCACCCTGTAGCCGGAGCTGGTGAATCCATCGCCCTGCGGCTGGAGCCTGATCTGGTGCCGGATCGTGGTGATCTGCTGTTCCCTGCCGGGGATGAGGCGGCAGCTCCGCAGAAGGCGGCACGCCTGAAAACACGGCTGTTCTGGCTGCGTGGTGAGCCGCTGCGTGTGGGTGAGAGCTTCCGCCTGCGTCTTGCCACAGCGGAATATGATGTCACCGTGGCGGCCATTGATGCCGTGGTGGACCTTGATGATCTCAGCCTGAGCCCGGCGGATGAGGTGCCCCCGGATGGCTTTGCCGAGATTACCCTTGCCGTGGCCCGCAACATTCTGTTCGATCCCTTCGCACCGGGTATGCCGGATGGCCGTGGTGTGCTGGTGGACCGTCACCAGAAGATTGTCGGTGGTGCTCCGCTTATTGGTCCGGCGGCTCTGTCTGAAGGCAGCCATGCCATCCATCCGACAGCCAGCGGCGTGAGTGATGCCGTCCGGGCTGGCCTGCGGGGGCATGGCCGGGCCGTGTTCTGGATGACGGGTCTGCCCGGTGCTGGCAAAAGCACCATTGCCCGCTATGCCGAGGAGGCCCTCAGCCGTGAAGGGCTGCATGTCACCGTGCTGGATGGCGATACGGTCCGTTCCGGCCTGTGCAGCGACCTCGGTTTCTCCCCGGAAGACCGGCGGGAGAATATCCGCCGTGTGGCCCATGTGGCTCGTATTCTGGCGGATGCTGGCCAGATCGTTCTGGTCGCTCTGGTGTCCCCGCTTGTCAGGGACCGTGCAATGGCCAAGACGATCATCGGAGAAGACTGGCATGAGGTGTTCGTGGATACGGCTCCGGAGCTGTGTCGCAGCCGTGACCCGAAGGGACTGTACGCTCAGGCGGAAGAAGGCCGGATTGCCGAGTTCACCGGCGTGTCCTCTGCCTATGAGCCGCCGGAACAGCCGGATGTTATCGTCCCCGGTGATGGTGACGTGGCCCGGAGTGTCCGTCATCTGACGGACGCCGTGCATAAGGCCGTACGCTGACAGTCCGCTCTGTCGGGTCTTCCTATCTAAGGTGAGATCCGGCGGGCATTAGTTTCTGAAAGAGAATGGAACAGGAACCCGGTTTTTCCAGCAGGAAAATGCCGGAGGGGGAGCTTTGTTTGAAAAAAGCTCTGCCCGTTCCGGGAGAAGGATAAGGTGATGGGGCATCTGGCTTATGTCATCTCCGGCGCACTGGTCGGGTTTCTGGTAGGGATGACAGGCGTGGGCGGCGGGTCGCTCATGACGCCGCTGCTCATTCTGCTCTGTGGGATTCACCCCAAGGCTGCCGTGGGAACGGATTTGATCTATGCCGCTGTGACGAAGCTGTTCGGCACGGTTCTTCATCGCAAATATGGGCCGGTGCACTGGTCCATCGTGTTGTGGATGATGGCAGGCAGCCTCCCCGGTGTAGCGGTGGCCCTGCTCTGGTTGCGCCATCTGGGGTCCCCGCAGGAAATGGCTCATGTCATCCGCCTGTCGCTGGGTATCTGCCTGCTGGTGACAGCTCCGGCTATCCTGTTCCGTCCGACACTCAAGGAATGGGTGTTACGGCATCAGTTGGGTGGGCCGGTGAGATCACGGGTTCTGACGGTCGTGCTGGGGTTCGTGCTGGGCTGCATGGTCAGCCTGTCCTCTGTTGGGGCCGGGGCGATTGGTATGGCCGTGCTGGTAATGCTCTATCCGACCCTCCCTCTGCGGGAACTTGTGGCCATAGACATCGCCCATGCCATTCCTCTGACCCTGATTGCCGGTGCAGGCCATTGGGTGGAAGGCGATGTCATGGTGCCGACCTTGCTGCTTCTGCTCAGCGGGTCGCTGCCGGGTATCTGGCTGGGAACCCATTGTGTCGGGCGGTGTCCCGAACGTTGGCAGAGGCTCATTCTGGGTAGTTTATTGTTGTTGATTGGCGTGAAGATGATCTGAAAAAGGCCGGGTTTCTGACCCGGCTTTTTTTATGGCGGCTGGAGAAAGCTGCTTCTCAAATGTTATATTATAACATAACATACGTAGCGTATCATAACAGCACGCATAAGGGACAAAGATCAGCATGGCGGTGAAGGGGCGGGGTGGGGCTGTTTATGTGCTTCTGGCGGTGGTGTCTGGCGGGCTGTTTCAGACAGCACAGGCCGATGATGGAACGGAAAGCCAGAAAAAGCCGGTTATCTCCACAGGGGAGCAGAATGGGACATCCGGGGATGAGTCTGTTCACCATGAGAGCCGCAAAGAGGAGCACATCCATGTCACGGCCCGGCGGCTGGATCAGGCCCGTGCGGCTCTACAGCCTGCCATTGGTGCCACGCAGACAAACTTTTCCCGCAAGGCCATCGAGGCCAATCCCGGCGCTGATAATGCTTCGCTGAACAGCATCCTGTTACAGGCCCCCGGCGTAACGCAGGACAGTTACGGGCAGATTCACATCCGGGGGGATCATAATAACGTCCAGTTCCGGCTGGATGGTGTGGCACTGCCGGAAGGGGTGAACGTGTTCGGGCAGGCCCTGATGACCCGCTTTGCCCACTCCATGAGCCTGACAACAGGTGTCCTGCCCGCAGAATATGGGTTCCGGCAGGCCGGGGTGATCGACATCCAGACCAAGAACGGCGTGTCTGATGAAGGTGGAACAGTTTCCGGTTATGGCGGTGTGCGGGATTATGTGCAGCCTTCCATCCAGTATGGTGGGCATTGGGGGAAGTGGGATGGGTTCATCACGGTGGATGTCATTCATAACCGGGTAGGCATCGAGAATACGACATCCAGTTACAATGCCATTCATGACCTTTCCAATCAGTATCATGTGCTGGGGCATGTGCGGTACACGTTGCGGCCAGAGACACGCTTCAGCCTGACGGCGGGTGTGTCTAATGCGTGGTATCAGTTGCCCAACAATCCGGGCCAGCAGCATCAGTTCGCCACGCCGCTTTTCAAAGCAGATAACCGGCCCGTGCAGGAAGATGCACCCGATAGTGCCCATCTGGATGAGCATCAGCAGCAGATTACGGATTTCGCCATTCTCTCATGGCAGGAAGATCACGAGAAAATCAGTGCCCAGACATCCGCCATTCTGCGTTACAGCTCCATGCGCTACTCGCCCGACTGGCTGGGCGATCTCGTCTATAATGGAATTGCCCAACAGGCGGCCCGGTCGGTCTTTTCCAGCGGTGTGCAGAGTGACGTGACATGGCGTGTCAGTCGGGCGCATACCGTGCGGGGTGGTGTGCAGGCTTATGGCGAGCGGGCCGTGAGCAAGAGTAATTCACAGGTTTATCCGGTGGATGAGGAAGGGAACATCACCCTTCAGCCCATGACGGTTCATGATTCATCCGGCAAGACGGGGGCGTTGTACGGGGTCTATCTTCAGGATGAGTGGCATCTGACCCGTTCTCTCGTCCTTAATGGCGGAGTGCGGTTTGATGGTGTGGAAGAATATGTCCATGCCCATCAGCTCAGCCCCCGTGTGTCGCTGGTCTGGACACCGTGGCATGGCGGGCGGTTTCATGTGGGGTATGCCCGTTACCTGACACCGCCACCTTTCGAGACGATCGGTACGACATCGCTGAGCCGTTTTGCAGATACTTCCGCAGCTCCGGCCAATTATCAGAATGACCGTGTGAAAGCGGAACGGGACAGTTATTATGATATTGGCTTCATGCAGCAGATCACCCGGCACTGGCATGTCGGGCTGGATGCCTATTGGAAGCAGGCAAAGAACCTGATTGATGAAGGGCAGTTCGGGGCCCCTGTTATTCTGACGGCCTATAATTATCGCCGGGGCCGTGTCCGTGGTGTGGAGCTGACGACTGATTACAGTACAGGGCCGTTGACCCTTTATGGTAATCTGGCCGTCTCAAGAGCCATGGGGAAAGACATTAATTCGGCACAGTGGAATTTTGATACGGATGACCTTCAATATATGCGGAATCATTGGGTGCATCTGGATCACGATCAGCTGATAACGGCTTCTGCTGGCGGGTCTTATGCGTTTTTTCACAGAACCAATCATCCCCTTCAGCTATCCGGCACCATGATTTACGGCAGCGGCCTGCGGAAGGATAAGGAGACAGGCAGTGAGACTATCCCCAATGGGACGCATGTGCCGCAATATGTCACCTTCAATCTGGGGCTGGTGCAGACATTGAAGAAAATGGCATGGCTGGGGGGGCATAACATGCAGCTCCGGCTGGATGTCATCAATCTGTTCGACCGGCGTTATATGTTGCGAGACGGCAGTGGTATCGGGGTTGGGGCCCCGCAATATGGGCTGCGCCGCAGCGTGATGGGGGGTATCTCCCTCTCCCTGTGAGGGCAGGCTTTCATCACAAGCCTGCCATTCTGTAGAGATGGGATTGAACGGTTTCTTTTTGCCAGGTTACCCCTTACCCTTGAGGCAGCGCAGTAACGGCAAAGCATCGGGGACCGGGATTACATGAGGAAGATACTGTTTACATCGGGCATTGTGCTGGCCCTCATAGGATATGCGTTTTTTTCCATCAGTGACGCCTGTTCCAAGGGGTTGGCCGGTCGGCTGGACCCTTTTGAGGTCGCTTTCTTCGGGGGCGTATTCGGGTTGCTGATCGTGCCGCTATTGAAGCGGCCAAATGAATCCTACAAGATTCTGGTTGTCTCCAGTCATCCGTGGCTCTGGCTTGTGCGGGCAGCGGCGGTGTTTGTGGCCACGGCGGGCAGTGTGGAGGCTTTCATGCTTCTGCCCATGCCGGAAGCTCTTTCACTGATGTTCCTGATGCCGTTTTTTGTCACCATCGTGTCCGTGCTGTTCCTCAAGGAGCAGGTGACGGGTTGGGCATGGCTGTCGGTTCTGATGGGCTTTGCTGGTGTGATGATCGTCCTTCGCCCCGGCGTGAAGGCCCTTCAGTTTGGCCATGTCTGTGCCATTGTGGTGGCGATGGCGTCTGCCGTGAGTGTGATTGCCTATCGTTTTGCAGGTAAGGAAACCTCCCGTCTGACTCTGTATGGGTCCAGCCTGTTCGGGCCGTTGGTCGGGGATGGTATTTTGATGGCGCAGCATTTTGTCATGCCGCATGGGCTGAATGACTGGCTGCTGCTGTTCGGTTATGGCTTTCTGGCAGCGGCGGGACAGCTTCTGCTCATGCTGGCAGCTTCCATTGCTCCGGCGAACCGTGTGGCCTTGCCGCAATATAGCCAGATGGTTTGGATCGTGGCCTTCAGCTACTTCATCTTTAACCAGCCCGTGGATATGTGGGATGGGATTGGGATTGCCGTTGTTACCCTTTCCGGGATGCTGAACTGGCTGCGGCAGAAGATCCGCTTTGAGAAGATGCTGCATCGTGGCTGGTGGTGGCGGCGCAAGCCCACACCGGAGGTCATCGCTGCCACACCTGCCGCTGTCATCACCCCACCGCTAGAGGATAAACCTCACGAGTGAGGGGGTAAGGGGGCTGCGGCCCCCATGATGATGGTTACTCGTGGAAGGTATCCAGATCGCCAAAGCGAGTGAACTCACCTTCAAAGTAGAGATGAACAGTGCCGGTTGGCCCGTGACGCTGTTTCTCCAGAATCAGCTCGGCCTTGTTATGGACGAGGGACATTTTCCGCTGCCATTCCTCAAGGGCGATCTGATACTTGTCCGGGCTGGGGAAGGAGGCTTCCTTGGGTTTGCGCTGTTGCAGGTAATATTCGTCACGATAGACGAACATGACGGCATCAGCATCCTGCTCGATGGAGCCGGATTCACGTAGGTCGGAGAGCATCGGGCGTTTGTCGTCACGGGATTCCACCTGACGGGAAAGCTGAGAAAGCGCAATGACGGGCACTTCCAGCTCTTTGGCGATGGCCTTGAGCCCCTGCGTAATCATCGAGATTTCCAGCACACGGCTGTCGGGTCTTGTCCCCACGGCGGGACGCATGAGCTGGAGATAGTCCACCACCACAAGGCTTAGCCCCTGCGTGCGGGCCAGACGGCGGCAGCGTGTCCGCATGGCAGAGAGGGAAATGGCAGGCGTGTCGTCAATATGCAGCGGCAGGCGTTGCAGCTCCGTGGCGACACGGACAAAGCGGTCAAACTCCTTGGGCCCGACATCGCCCCGGCGGATGCGTTCACCAGAGACTTCAGCCTGTTCGGAGAGGATACGGGTGGCGAGCTGTTCGGCGGACATTTCCAGCGAGAAAATGGCCACACTGCCACGGGGTTTACTATCGCCTTTTTCCTCCGCTTCCCTCATTAGGGACTGGGCGGCGGAGAAAGCGATTTTCGTGGCGAGGGCTGTCTTACCCATGGCGGGACGGCCAGCAAGGATCAGTAGGTCGGAAGGGTGTAACCCGCCGGTTTTCTTGTCGAAGTCCCGCAGGCCGGAGGTCAGGCCGACAATATCCCCTGTGTGCTGATAGGCCTGATCGGCAATGTCGAGAGCCTTTTTCAGAGCCTTGGAGAAAACAAGGAAGCCGCCTTCCTGCCCCTTGTCTGTAGCCAGATTGAACAGGGCTTCTTCCGAGGCGGAAATCTGGTCTGGCCCGTCCAGATCAGGGCGGGCACCATGAGCGTTATTGACGATATCTGTGCCGATGCCGATGAGCTGGCGGCGGACCCAGCAGTCATGAATGACCTGCCCGTAATCACGGGCATTGACGATCCCCACCATGGCATTGAGCAGCTTGGCGATATACTCAGCACCCCCGGCAGCGCTTATGATGGGGCTCGCCTCGAAATCGCTCTGCATGGTGATGATGTCGATGGTGCCTTTGCCCCCATTCCGCTCAATACGTCTGGTGATGAGCTCATAGATGTGGGCATTAACGGCATCGGCGAAATGGGACGCATGAAGGAAGTCCGATACGCTTTCATACGCCTTGTTATTGGTCAGGATCGCCCCCAGCAGAGCCTGTTCGGCCTGTAGATTGGCCGGAGGGGTACGCTGGAGAAGGTCCTGCAAGGGGCTGCTGTCCGTTTTGCTGGCTGGCGGAGTGGGAGTCGTCTGGTCGCTCATGATGGTGTGTTCTTACTCCGTTATGGGGACAGTGCCTGTAGGGGCAGGAGGCGCAGGCGGGCCTCAGCCGGGCATGGTGGCCCGGCTTTTATGGTCATCATATGGCCTGAAGGCAGATCAGCGGGGTGTGGCGCCATCCAGAGCCAGAGCGCAGCCTGCCAGATAGAGACTGCCGCAGATCAGCACCCGGGCCGGTGCGGGATTGTCTCCGGCTTCCTCACGCAGGCGCTTCAGGGCGGTACGAATGTCCGGCCCGGGGTGGGCCGTGCCACCTGCCGCCTTTGCGGCATCCAGAATGGTCTGAACTGGCATGGCCAGATGCTGCCCGTCTTCGGCCACGGCCTGTATGGAGGTGGCATGAGGGATCAGTGGGCGGAGGAAGCCCTGTACGTCCTTGCTATCCTTCAGCCCGACAATGAGATGCAGAGGGCGGTCCTGCCACGTTGTGAGGACATCAGCCAGAGCGGTGCCCGCACCGGGATTATGGCCGCCATCAAGGATCAGCTCCCAGTCGGAGGGCATGTCATGTGTCAGTGTGCCATGCAGGGGTTGGAGGCGGGCAGGCCAGTAGGTGTTACCAATACCGGCAAAGGCCGTGTCTGGCAGGTTCAGTCCGGCATGGCGGAGGGCTGCCACGGCGAGGGCAGAGTTCTGCGCCTGATGGGGGCCATGCAGGGCCGGGGCAGGCAGGGTCAGGCTGCCGGTCTCGTCCTGATAGCGGAGGCCATCACCCTGCGGGGCAATGGTGAATTCGTGTCCCAGTCGGTAGAGGGGGGCTTTATGGGCATCGGCAATGTCCCGGATGGCCGCCATGACATGCTCAGGCTGGGGGGCCACGAAAACCGGCACGCCCTGCTTGATGATGCCCGCTTTTTCCCGGGCAATGCCTGCCAGATCGTCCCCCAGAAAGCCCTGATGATCCAGACTGATGGAGGTGATGACGCAGGCTCGTGCGGTGGGAATCACGTTGGTGGCATCAAACCGCCCCCCAAGCCCGACCTCCAGAACCAGAAGATCGGCCGGAACACGGGAAAAGAGCAGGAAACCGGCGGCTGTCAGGACTTCGAAAACAGTGATGGGGGCCCCATCATTGACCTGCTCGATTTCTTCCAATGTGGCGACAAGCTGGTCCTCACTGACGAGCTGACCGGCCAGCCGGAAGCGTTCCGTCACGCTCAGCAGGTGCGGGCTGGTCATGACATGGACCTTCAGGCCTGCTGCTTCCCCGATGGCCCGCAGATTGGCGCAGGTGCTCCCTTTGCCGTTGGTGCCCGCCACATGGATGGTTGGGGGAAGGGAGCGTTCCGGGTGGCCGAGGCGGGCCAGCAGGATTTCCAGCCGGTCCAGCGAGAGGTCAATCAGCTTGGGGTGCAGTTCCTGCAAACGGCGCACCACCTCACCCGTCCGCCCGTGGAATTCACCCTGCGGGGTACTGGTCTGCTGGCCTGTTGCCATGATCGTGTAATCCGGTTGTCTCAGAAGGGGGGAAACTGGATGAGCCTATCCGCCCTGCCTGCCGCCGGGGTGGCAGCAACAGGGCGGGGACAGGACTCAGGATGCGGCACTATCTGACGGAGCCGCAGCCTTGTCGGCAGCAGGGGTCAGCATGCCGATGAGCCGCCCGAGCAGGGCGGGGAGTTCGTCACGGGTGGCGATGAGGTCCACCATGCCGTGTTCTTTCAGATATTCAGAGCGCTGGAAACCTTCAGGCAGTTCTTCACGCACTGTATCACGGATGACACGAGGGCCAGCGAAGGCGATCAGGGCATTGGGCTCGGCGATGTGGATGTCGCCCAGCATGGCGAAGGAGGCCGATACGCCGCCTGTTGTCGGGTTGGTAAGGACGACCAGATAGGGCAGGCCTGCCTCACGCAGCATTTCCACGCCGATGGTCGTGCGGGGCATCTGCATCAGGCTGACGACACCTTCCTGCATACGAGCGCCGCCGGAAGCCGTGAAGATGATGAGCGGGGCTTTCTGGAGAATGGCCAGACGACAGGCGGCCAGAAAGGCTTCCCCAAGGGCGCTGCCCATTGTCCCGGCCATGAACTCGAACGCCATGACAGCTACAACAGCTTCTTTCCCGCCAATCTTGCCATGAGCGACAAGCAGGGAGTCCTCAAGGCTGGATTTGGAGCGGGCTGCTTTCAGCCGGTCCGTATAGCGCTTGGAATCCCGGAAATGCAGCGGGTCTGCGGGCACGGCAGGGAGCTCGATGGTGGTATAGTGCCCTTCATCAAAGGTCCATTTCATGCGCTCATGGGCTGAGGCCTTCATATGGTGCCCGCAATGGGGGCAGACCTTCTTTTTGCGGGTCAGCTCTTTGGTGAGCATCATCTGCGAGCAGGATTCACAGTTGGTCCAGAGATTATCTGGCACATCCCTCTGTAGCAGGCTCCGCAATTTGGGACGGACATGTTCGGTCAGCCAGCTCATGGTGTTCTGTTCACTCTCCAGCAGTGGTGCATCATCAGGTGGTCCCATGCCTGCCAGTCTGTCGTGCAGGATCAGGGAGCCTCCGCAGAGGAGGGCACCGTGGCACTGACCGGAAGGGGTATCACAGGTGGGGGGACTTTATCCGGGCTTGCTGGAAGATGCCAGCTTTCTCTTTTGCAGAAGGGCGAGTTCGTGGCGGTGCGGCCGTTTTTCAGGGCATGAATGGCGGTAAAGGGCTGTCTGTCTTCAGGGGGCGCAGGGCAATGTAGGATTTAACATGGCCGATTGTATCATGTGCCAGTAATCGGTCTGTAACGAAGGCGGAGAGGCTGGGCAGGTCTTTCGTCACGACTTTGAGGATATAATCGGCATCGCCGCTGACGGCATGAGCCTCCTGAATGATGGGGATGCTGTTTATGAGAGCCTGAAAGCGCTCGAACGCCCCGGCAGCATGATCTTTTATGATGATCTGCACGAAGGCCATCACGCTCAGCCCCATGGCCTGCGTGTCCAGCGTGACACCATAGCCCCGGATGATTCCAGCCTTCTCCAGCATGAGGCGGCGGCGGGAACATTGAGACGGGGAGAGACCAATGGTATCGCCCAGTTCCCGGTTGGTCAGCCGTCCGTTGCGGTGCAGGGCGGCAAGAAGTTTCCAGTCAAGATGATCCATAAAACGCACATCCATGCATGATCCGTGCAGAGTATGGGATGATCTATACTCTATTTGCACACAGGGCGCATGAGAAACACGGTATGATCAGATATTAAAAGGAGCTTTCTGCGGTATGGGGTTTCTATCCTCCTGCCCCAGACTGGATAATCCGGTCCGTGCCGCCTTTCTGAGGCTTTCAGGAGTTGACCATGCGTATGCAGATTGGGGCCTATCTGGCCCGCCGCCTTTCTGAGGCAGGAATCAGCCATCTTTTCGGTGTTCCGGGGGATTTCAACCTGTCCTTTCTGGAGCAGGTGGAGGCTGATCCGTCCCTGACCTTCATCGGGAACTGTAACGAGCTGAATGCCGCTTATGCGGCAGATGGTTATGCCCGTACGTCTGGCCTGTGTGGCCTGCTGACGACCTTTGGCGTGGGTGATCTCGGGGCGATCAGTGGTATTGCCGGGGCCTATGCCGAGCGTGTGCCCTTTGTGCATATTACGGGGATTCCGCCGCTGCATGCAGTGGAGGGGCGTGCCTTGTTGCATCATACGCTTGGCGATGGTGGCTATGGCAATATCGGGCGGTGCATGGCGGAATATACGGTTGCTCAGGCACGTCTGACGCCAGAAAATGCTGTGTTCGAGATTGACCGTGTTCTTCAGGCCTGCTGGCGGGAACGGCGGCCCGTTCATCTTCAGCTCCCCTCTGACATCACCCATCTGAGCATTGAAGTGCCTGATGCACCGTTTGTCTTTGCAGACCCGCAGGGTGATGCCGAACAGGTAGCGCTGGCGGCCAGTCATATTGCCACACGTTTGGCGGCGGCCCGGTCTCCGGTCATGATTCTCGATTCTGATGCCGATCGCTTTGGCGTTGCTGGGGCGATTGCTGAACTGGCCGAGCGCTGTGCCATTCCTTGTCTGGCTGCGGCTCCAGCCAAGGCGGTGTTGGATGAGACAGCCCCCTATTATCTGGGCGGATATGTCGGTGGGGCCAGTCGCCCGGATATCAGGGAGCTGGTCAGTCAGTCTGATTGTGTGATCGGTATTGGCCTGCGTTTTACGGAGATCAATACGGGCTTCTTCACGCATGATATTCAGCCCGATTCGTTCATCAATCTTCTGGCTTATGAGGTCAGTCTGGCGGGGCGCTCCATTCCGGCGGCCCCTGTCGGAGCGGTGTTGAAGGCCCTTCTGGCGCAGGTGAAGCCATCCTCCCGTACGTTGCCGTCCCGTCCGGCTGTGTCCGCACCGTCCCTGCCCGGTGAGGCTGGGGACCGTCTCACTCATGATATGCTCTGGCCCCGTGTGGCCCGCTTCCTGAAGGAAGGGGATGTTGTGATTGGTGAGGCTGGGACGAGTAATACGGCTCTGTTGGGCACGCCTTTCCCCAAGAACACACATTACATTTCCCAGCCGATCTGGGGGGCAATCGGGTATACGTTGCCCGCCCTGTTCGGGTCTCAGTGTGGCAGCCCGGAGAGACGCCATGTGCTTTTCATCGGGGATGGGTCTTTTCAGCTGACCGTGCAGGAGCTCTCCACCATTCTGCGCCATAATCAGAAGCCCATCATGTTCCTGCTCAATAACCGGGGCTATACGATCGAACGTCTGATTCTGGGGGAACGCTCCCAGTATAATGACATTGCCAATTGGCGCTATGCGGACCTGCCCCGTGCGTTTGACCGTGATGATAAGGCTCTGTCTCTTGTGGTGGAAACGGTCAGCGAACTGGAAGACGCCCTGAAGCAGGCGGAAACAGTCGACCGTGCCGTATTTATTGAGGTGCTTCTGCCGGAGATGGATGCTCCGGAAGCTTTGAAGAAGTTCGGCATGGTCGTGGCGGACTATGATTACGGCCCGCAGGGCCCACGCAATGGCAGCATGAAGAAAGGATGATGATGCCCATGTTCCAGTCTGTTGAGCTGTCTCCGGGGGATCCGATCCTTTCTCTGGTGGAAGATTTCAAGCGGGATGATCGGGCGAAGAAGGTCAATCTCAGCATCGGGTTGTATTATGATGAAGCAGGTCATGTGCCGCAGCTTGCCTGCATCCGTAAGGCTTATGAGACGCTGGCAGGCCAGCAGGATAGACCCGACCTGTACCTGCCGATGGAAGGTCTGGCCTCCTACAGGCAGGCTGTCCAGCATCTGCTTTTTGGCCGTGGCAGCGAACCCGTGCAGTCAGGCCGTATTGCCACGGTGCAGAGCCTTGGCGGGTCTGGTGCGCTGAAGATTGGGGCTGATTTCCTGCACCGTTATTTTCCGCAGGCTGAATTGTGGGTCAGTAATCCGACATGGGAAAATCATATTTCCATCTTTTCCGGGGCTGGTTTCAAGACGCACAGCTATCCGTATTTCGACCCGGCAACGGGCGGTGTGGATTTTGAGGCCATGATGGCCTGTCTCCGTCAGATTCCGGAAGGTCATGTCGTGCTTCTGCATCCGTGCTGTCACAACCCGACAGGTGCTGACCTGACGAACAGGCAGTGGGATGAACTGGTGGCAGTCCTGAAAGAGCGGAAACTGATCCCGTTTCTGGACCTTGCCTATCAGGGGCTGGGCAGCGGGCTGGAAGATGATGTCTATGCTGTCCGTGCCCTTGTGGATGCGGGAATGGAGTTTCTGCTCAGCAACTCTTTCTCTAAGATTTTCTCCCTGTATGGAGACCGGATCGGGGCATTGTCGGTTGTGTGCCGGGACAGGGACACGGCGGAACGTGTGCTGAGCCAGCTCAAAGTGACGGTGCGGCGGAATTATTCCAGCCCGCCCGTTCGTGGAGCGCAGCTTGTGAATGCTGTTCTGGGGGATCAGGGTCTATCCCAGCTCTGGCGGGAAGAAGTGGCGGCCATGGGTGCCCGCATCCGGGTGATGCGTAAAACGCTGCATGAGCAGCTTTCGGCCCGTCTTCCGGGGCAGGATTTCCGCTATCTGCTGAAGCAGCGTGGCATGTTCAGCATGATGAAGCTGTCTCCCGCTCAGGTGGATCGTTTGAGGGAGGAGCATGGCGTTTATGTGCTGCGTAGTGGCCGTGTCTGTATGGCAGGGCTGAATGAGCGCAATCTGCCGCCCGTTGTAGAGGCTCTGGCCGCCGTGCTGGCAGACTGACGGGCTTGTTTTGTCTGGGGAGGGGCTATCTCCCCAGATGTTTTTCAGCCATTCCCGGCAGGGGTATCTGCCTGCCCGACAGGGCGGAAACGTAGAAGCCGCAAGGTGTTGCACAGCACGAAAATGCTGGAGAAGGCCATGGCCCCGGCCGCAAGGGCGGGCGACAGGAGCGTACCGGTAAAGGGATAGAGAAGTCCGGCGGCTACGGGCAGCAGCACGATATTATAGGCGAAGGCCCAGAAAAGATTTTCCCGGATGATGGTCAGCGTTGCCCGTGAGAGGGTAATGGCATTAGGCACGCTCATCAGGTTCTCGCCTGTCAGGACAAGGTCGGCTGCTTCTATGGCAATATCCGTACCGTGGCTGATGGCCAGCCCCGTATCGGCCTGTGCGAGTGCCGGGGCATCGTTGATGCCATCCCCTATGAAGGCCACGGAACCATGAATCTTCTGTAGGTCCTTGATGGCATTGCCTTTCTCCTGCGGCATGACCTGAGCGATGACGTCCTCTATGCCTGTCAGATGGGCGATGTGCTGGGCTGTGGCCTCAATATCGCCGGTAATCATGGCTGTCCGGATATTTCTGAGCTTCAGGGCTGTGATGGCTTTTACGGCGGAAGGGCGAACGGGGTCGGTAATGGCCATGAGGGCAACCAGTTTTCCATCATGAACCATATAGAGCGGGGAGGCACCTTTTTGGCTGAGGGAATCGGCAATACGGTTTGCCTCTGCGTTATAGACGCCAAGCGTCTTCATGTAGGCACGGCTGCCGATATGCAGGCTCTTGCCATGTTCGTCCTGCGCTTCGATGCCTCGTCCTGCGATCGTGCGGGCATGGCCGACCGTGGCGGGGGGCAGACTCCGCTCCTCGGCCGCTCTGACGATGGCGAGGGCCATTGGATGATCTGACTGACGTTCCACGGCGGCAGCGAGGGCCAGAAGGTGATTCTCAGTCGCCCTGACGGGTATTTCTGGCGTTGTTTTGTCCAGAAGATAGATGTCTGTCAGGCGTGGTTGTCCGCATGTCAGTGTGCCGGTCTTGTCAAACGCTACAAGACGGGCGCTTCCCAGTGTCTGGAGCGCTTCCCCCTTGCGGAACAGAATCCCCATTTCCGCCGCTTTGCCCGTACCGACCATGATGGCCGTAGGGGTAGCGAGGCCCATGGCGCAGGGGCAGGCGGCAATCAGCACGGCGATGGTGTTGGCAACGGCGTAACCCAGCGCAGGCTGTGGCCCCAGCACCAGCCAGAGGCAGAAGGTCAGTGCAGCGAGCAGGATGATGGCCGGGACAAACCAGAGCGTTACCTTATCCACAAGGGACTGGATGGGCAGTTTTCCCGCCTGTGCTTGCGCTACCATGCTGATGATACGGGCAAGCATGGTGTCGGCTCCGGTAGCCGTGGCACGAACAGTGAGAGCGCCTTCCTGATTAACAGTCCCGCCGATAATCATGTCACCCGACCGGCGCAGGGTGGGCATGGGTTCTCCCGTCAGCAGGGATTCGTCCAGATGGCTTTCTCCCTCCAGAATCACACCATCCAGCGGCACCCGCTCACCGGGGCGGATGAGGAGGAGATCGTCTGGCTGTATCTGTGCAATTGGCACGTCACGGCATTGGCCATCGGTAAGGAGATGGGCTTCCTGCGGCTGGAGGCGTGTCAGCTTCTCAAGAGCAGCGGAGGTGCGGCCTTTTGCACGGGCTTCCAGAAACCGCCCCAGAAGCACCAGTGTGATGATGCTCAGAACGGACTCGAAATAGAGATGCTGCGTCCCTTCCGGCATGAGGGAGGGGAAGAAGACGACAAGGCTGGAATAGAGATAGGCGGCCCCAGTCCCCAATGAGACAAGGGAGTTCATGTTGGGGTGGCGGCGCAGCAGGGCTGGAATGCCCGCTTTGTAGAAACGCCGCCCCGGCCCCAGCAAGGCGATGCTGGCCAGTGCCCATTGCAGTATGGCATGCAGATGAGTGGGGATGAGGGCAGGCCCGTGTTCCATGGCCATGATGATGAGCCAGAGAATGAAGGAAAAGAGGAGGTCCCGTTTCAGGTTACGGAGTTCCTGCACCATCCGGGTCTGATGTTCCTGAATGGCGTCCCGTTCGTTATTTTGCTCTATGGCATCTGCTTCAAATCCGGTCTGCCGTACGGCGTGGATGAGTGTCTGGGCAGGTGCTGTACCCGTGATCCGGGCTATGCCGGTTGTCAGGTTGACATGGGCTGTCCTGACGCCCGGAAGATCCTTCAGGGTCTTTTCGACCCGTACTGAGCAGGCAGCGCAGCTCATCCCGCCGATTTTTAGCTGGATGGGGGGAGTTGGAACGCTGTAGCCTGCCTGTTCCACGGCAATGATGAGGGCCTCATGCGTGGCTGTGCCTGTGATTTGTGCTGTGCCGGTTGCCAGATTGACACGGGCTGTCCGGACTCCTGGAACGTCCTGTAAGGCTTTTTCCACCCTCATGGAGCAGGCAGCGCAGCTCATCCCTTCAATGGGGAGAGTCAGGAAGGGTGGCGTGGCAGTCATGAACGGCGTCCCTTGGTGTGATGGAGGCTGCGATGAGACTGGCCAGAGGGCCAGTGCAAGCAGGGGAACAGTATCTAGATAGAATGAACCCGATGCAAAAGGGTTCCTATGGCATCATGATGGCTGACATATGCAGAAAAGGAGACTCTCCCATGAAAGGAAAGTGCTCATCGGCTGGAATATCAGTGCTATGTTTACCGGCAGTCAGTATTTTTCTGACGGAAACGTAAGATTTAACCTGTTGAAATGGTCGCTATCCGGTGTGATGGTGGAGGAAACAGGTTTCAGGGAGGATAACCTCATGGCAGACGCTATCAATGTCGATGAACTCAAAGCCAAGGCTGAGCAGGTCATCAATCCGGACGAGCTGAAGGCTAAGGCAGATAAATATGCCAAGCAGGCTCAGGAAACTGTCAACTCCCTCGGTAAAGAGCTGAAAGAGCCCAAGAGCCGCTGTCAGTGTGTTGGTCACACGCTGCTGTGGGGTGGTGTGATCGTGGCCGCTCTGGCTGGCCTCTGCGCCATTGGCCGCTGGCTGAAATCCTGATCCTTCAGGACACATCCTGCGAAAGATGCAATCAGGGAAGCCCCCGGTCAGAAGGCCGGGGGTTTTTCTTTGTGCTGTCTGTTCTTAGCCCCGCACGGCCTTGGCCAGAGAGCGGATTTTATCCAGTGCTGTGGGGAGGCTTTTGGCGGTGGCGTGGCCGTGTTCATCATAGGTGGCGGCCATGTCCTTGATGATGGCGGACGCCACCACCGCCCCGTCACTGATGCGGGAGGCAATGCGGGCCTGTTCCGGTGTGCTGATGCCAAAACCGGCCACGACAGGGAGGTCTGTTGCAGCCTTCAGGCGGGTCATGGCGGCTTTTAGCTGATCTTCCGTAGCGCTGCGTGTGCCGGTGATGCCCGTGATGCTTACATAATAGACGAAGCCGCTGGCATCCTTGAGGATGGCTTTCAGCCGGTCATCCGGTGTGGTGGGTGCGGTCAGGGTAATCATGTCCAGCCCTTCCGCTCTGGCATAGGGGGCCAGCTCCTCGGATTCCTCAGGCGGCAGGTCCACTACGATCAGCCCGTCCACATCGGCGGCACGGGCATCCTTGCAGAAGCGCTCCACACCGTAACGGTCAATCGGGTTGTAGTAGCCCATCAGGATGATGGGTGTGTGGTCATTCTCTTTCCGGAATTCATGGATGAGGTCCAGAACGCCCTTCAGTGTAGCTCCGGCCTTCAGGCCCCGCTGGGCGGCGAGCTGGATGGTCGGGCCATCGGCAGAGGGGTCGGAGAAAGGCACACCGACTTCAATGAGATCGGCCCCGGCCTCGGGCATCTGGCGCAGCAGGGCCAGAGAGGTTTCCCGGTCCGGGTCGAAAGCCTCCAGATAGGGAAGCAGGGCACCACGCCCCTCTTTTTTCAGGCGGTCGAAACAGGCTTTGATGCGGCTCATGGTGGCTCTCCTTACAGTTTCACGCCCAGATGGGCCGCAACGGTGGGGACATCTTTGTCCCCCCGGCCAGACAGATTGACGATGATGGTCTGGTCTTTTTTCATGGTCGGGGCCATCACGATGGCATGGGCCACGGCATGGGCACTTTCCAGTGCCGGGATGATGCCCTCCAGCCTTGTGAGGGTCTGGAATGCCTCAAGGGCCTGCTGGTCCGTGGCGCTGACATAGTTTACCCGGCCAATGTCGTTGAGCCATGAATGTTCCGGCCCGATACCGGGATAATCCAGCCCGGCACTGATGGAATGGGCTTCCGTGATCTGCCCGTGGTCATCCTGAAGCAGATAGGTGCGGTTGCCATGTAGGACGCCGGGCTTGCCACGAGCGATGGAGGCGGCTGTCTTGCCACTATCCAGTCCCAGACCAGCGGCTTCCACGCCGTAAAGCGGGACATCGGCATCATCAAGGAAGGGATGGAAGATACCCATGGCGTTGGACCCGCCCCCAATGGCGGCAATGACGGCATCCGGCAGGCGGCCTGTCTGTTCCTGTATTTGCTCACGGGCTTCCGTCCCGATGATGGACTGGAAGTCTCTCACCATGGCCGGGTAAGGGTGCGGCCCGGCAACCGTGCCGACAAGGAAGTAGGTGTTCTCCACATTGGCTACCCAGTCCCGCATGGCCTCATTCATGGCATCTTTCAGTGTGCCAGCCCCCGCCGTGACGGGATGTACCTTGGCCCCCAGCAGATGCATGCGGAAGACATTGGGCTTCTGTCGCTCCACATCGGTGGCCCCCATGTAGATTTCACATTCCAGCCCGAAAAGGGCGCAGACGGTGGCGGTGGCTACGCCATGCTGTCCGGCCCCGGTCTCGGCCACAATGCGGGTCTTGCCCATGCGGCGGGCCAGAAGAATCTGTCCCATCACGTTGTTCAGCTTGTGGGAGCCTGTATGATTCAGCTCCTCCCGTTTGAGGTAAATCTGCGCCCCACCGAGTGTTTCGCTCAGTCTTTTTGCGTGCCAGAGGGGGCTGGGGCGCCCCACATAATGGCGGAGGTAATAATCCAGCTCCTCCTGAAACTGCGGGTCAGTTTTGGCGTGGTTGTAGGCTTTTTCCAGTTCCAGCATCAGGGGCATGAGGGTTTCGGCCACGAAACGGCCCCCGTGAATTCCGAAATGACCCCGTTCATCCGGCCCGGTGCGGAGGGAATTGAGCTGGCTGGTGATGGATGTATCTGCTGGCATGATGTGTGTCTTTACGTTCTGAATGAAGGATCAGTCGATGGTTGTGGGAGCCGCTTCCAGCCCCAGAGCCTGCCGGACGAGTGTTTCCTGCTCGGCCTGATGGATGCTTGGTAATCCGGTCGCTGGGGAGGCGGAGGCTTTGCGTCCGGCATAATGAGGACGAGTACAGGTATGGCCCGCTTCACGCAGGCAGGCTTCGATGCGTCTGTCCACGAACTGCCATGCCCCGCCATTTTCCGGCTCTTCCTGACACCAGATGATGTCCTTTGCCTGCGGGTGGTGGCCCAGCTCCTCGGCAAGGGCGTGATGGGGGAAGGGATAGAGCTGCTCCAGCCGGATGATGGCGCAGTGTTTCAGTCCAGCTTCATCCCGTTTCTGGAGCAGGTCGTAATAGACTTTGCCGCTGCACAATATGACCCGTTTTGCTCCAGCCGTGCAGGCTGCATCAGCAATGACGGGCATGAAGCGTGTCTGTGGCCCCATATCGCTGAGCAGGGAGACGGCCTGCTTGTGCCGCAGGAGCGATTTGGGGCTGAAGACGATCAGCGGCTTGCGGCAACGGCGGGCGATCTGTCGCCGGAGCAGATGGAAGAAGCTCGCCGGGCTGGAGGGCATACAGACCCGCATGTTGTTCTCGGCACAGAGCTGAAGGAAACGCTCCGGTCGGGCGGAGGAATGTTCCGGCCCTGCGCCTTCATAGCCATGGGGCAGGAGAAGGGTCAGGCCAGATGTTCGTAGCCATTTTGTTTCCCCGGCAGCGAGGAACTGGTCGATGATGATCTGCGCCCCATTGGCAAAGTCACCAAACTGCCCTTCCCACAGGACCAGCGCATCCGGGTTGCCCAGTGAGTAGCCATATTCAAACCCCATCACGCCATATTCGGAGAGGGGAGAGTTCCATACATTCACGGGGGCCTGTCGGGGGGCGATATGGGCCAGTGGTGTATAATGATGGCCTGTATGCTGGTCCGTCAGTACAGCATGGCGCTGGCTGAAGGTGCCTCGTCCACAATCCTGCCCGGAGAGGCGGATGGCGTGGCCATCAAGGGCCAGTGTGCCGAAGGCGAGGGCTTCTGCCGTAGCCCAGTCCACAGGGCCACCCTCGGCGAGTATGGTCTGTTTCGCTTTAAGCTGACGGGCCAGACGGGGATGGACAGTGAAATCCGCTGGAATGGCCGTCATGGCCTCACCAACCTGCTGGAGTCGGGGCAGGGGTACGCCTGTCATGGGCTGGATGCGTTCTGGCGTATCCAACAGGCGGGTGGGGTCCTGCGGGCTGTAATCCAGCCAGTCGGTCGGGTCCGGCTGGTAGGTGTCGGCCTCTTCAAAGGCCCGGTGAAGCTGGGACTGCACATCATCCCAGAGGGCATCCACCTCGGCAGGGTGAATGTCCGTCTCGGCCAGAATTTTCTTGGCGTAGAGGGTACGCAATGTCGGGTGCTGGCTGATGGTCTGCACCATCGCAGGCTGCGTGAAGGCGGGATCATCCGTCTCGTTATGGCCATGACGGCGATAGCTGATGATGTCCACCACGATGTCGCTGGCGAAGGTTTTCCGCCATTCATGGGCCAGAGCGGCACAGCGGGCCACGGCTTCCGGGTTGTCGCCATTCACATGCAGGATAGGGGCCTGCACCGTCTTGGCGACATCGGTGTTCCAGATGCCGGAATGGGCAGAGTTCGGGCTGGTGGTGAAACCGACCTGATTGTTGATGATAAGATGCACCGTCCCACCTGTGCGGTAGCCTTCCAGCTGGGAGAGCTGGAGCGTCTCATACACCACGCCCTGACCGGCAAAGGCGGCATCCCCATGCACGAGAATGCCCAGATGTTTCTGGCGGTCTTCATCCTTGTCCTTATCCTGATCGGCCCGGACACGGCCCAGCACGACCGGGTCCACGGCTTCCAGATGGGAAGGGTTGGGCAGGAGGGAGATGCGGATCTCGTTGCGGCCCTGACGGATGGTGGTCGTGGTGCCCAGATGATATTTTACGTCACCGGACACCCGGATGCCTTCCGGATAGAAAGCCTTGCCTGCAAATTCGCTGAAGATGGCTGCATAGGGTTTGCGCAGAATGTTGGCCATGACATTCAGCCGCCCCCGGTGGGGCATACCGAGGGAGATGGAGCGTACGCCATCCCGTGCCGCTTCATTCAGCAGGGCCTGAAGGGCAACGATCAGGCTTTCCCCACCTTCAAGACCAAAACGGCGCATCCCGGTGAAACGCTGCTGGCAGAAGGTCTCGAAACCTTCCGCATGGGTCAGCAGGCTCAGGATGCGTTCCTGCGAGAGGGGGAGGGCCGTTGCCGGTTTTTCTTCCAGACGGTCGATCCACCATTGCCGCTGCTGGCTGTCCTGAAGATGCATGAACTCAGCCCCGATCGGTCCGCAATAGGCCCGTTTCAGGCGGGCGAGCAGGGCGGGGTCTGTCCGGCTGTCGGGGGTGAGGGCATCAATCTGGCGGGCAGGGCGCAGGCCTAGTGGGTCCAGCTCTGCCTGAAGATGACCACAGAGGCGGAAGGCTTCCTTCAGCCGTTCATCACGCAGGTCAGCCTCTGAGGCAGGGCCATGTGTGGCTGTTTCATCTCCCGTGGGGTCGCCCATGGTGGTGAACAGCGTGTCATATTCGGGTTGAACGGCGGCAGGGTCTTTCAGCCATTGGGCGTATAGCTCACCGAGATAGGCGATATTCTCGCCATTGATCGCATTCTGATGGTTCGGTGAGCCCGTCATGATGGCATCTTTCCTTCTTGCCTCGCTGGGAGCGTATTTTTAACCGATCATGCCGTGAAGGCAAAATCTTCCCTCACCTTGTCGTCAGACATATCAGGACGGCTTGCCTGCCCTGACGGGGAGCGGTAGCGTGGCGGCCATTATGAGCGCAATTTCTCTGAATTATGAGGCCGTAAGGCAGGTCATGGTCCGGCAGGGGCCATGTCCTCACATCGTGGTGCCGGATTTTCTCACAGGGCCGTCTCTTGCTCGTGTGGTCTCGTTGTTGCCGGAGATACAGGCGGGCGGGTCTTTCCCCATCGGGGCGCTGAAGCTGCATCCGGAGCTGAAAGCCATGATGGAGGAGTTTGCCGGGCCGCAGTTGAAAGAGATTGTTTCGGAGAAATTTGGGCTGGATGTACGGTCTGCGCCCAGCATGGTGACGATGCGTGGCCAGACACGAGCCAAGGACGGGCGCATCCATAGGGATAGTGCCTCCAAGCGTGTGACTATCCTGCTTTACCTGAATGACCCCGCAAAGGACTGGGATCATAAGGGGGGCTGCCTGCGCTTTCTTAACGGGCCGGATGATGTGGAGGACTATGCCAGTGAAGTCCCTCCGGTAGGGGGAACGCTGGTCATTTTCCCGAACGGACCGGATACATGGCATGGTCATCGCCCTTATGTAGGGCCACGCTATACGGTGCAGCTTAATTACATGGCGCAGGATGGTCGGGCCCGGTATGAGCTGATGCGTCATCGTTTTTCTGCCTTTTGCAAGCGGTGGCCCTTCATCGGGTAATGACAATCCTTATATAATGGGGCCCGGATGGGTTCTGAATAAGACAGGGCGGGATGTGTCCCGCCTGAGGGAGAATGAGAGAATGGGTTACAGGGTTGCAGTCGTTGGGGCTACGGGGGCTGTCGGGCGTGAGATTCTGAAGACGCTGGCAGAACGTCAGTTCCCGGTGGATGACATCGTGGCATTGGCCTCTGCCCGGTCCGCTGGGCGTGAAGTGTCCTTTGGTGAGAAGAAGGTTCTGAAAATTCAGAATCTGGAGACATTCGATTTTACGGGCTGGGATATTGCCCTGTTCTCCCCCGGTGGGGCGGTGTCTGCCAAATATGCGCCTAAGGCTGCTGCAGCGAAATGTCTGGTTGTGGACAATACATCTCATTTCCGTATGGAGCCGGGTGTGCCGCTCGTGGTGCCGGAAGTGAATGCCGCTGCCCTGAAGAAGGCCCGTAAGGGCATCATTGCCAACCCTAACTGTTCCACGGCCCAGATGATGGTGGCGCTGAAGCCGCTGCACGATCTGTTCCGTATCAAGCGTGTTGTGGTGTCCACCTATCAGGCCGTGTCCGGGGCTGGAAAGTCCGGCATGGATGAGCTGTTCAGCCAGACGAAGGGCAGCTTCGTAAATGACCCGCCGACTGTTGCCCAGTTCACCAAGCAGATCGCCTTCAACCTGATTCCGCATATCGACCGCTTCATGGAAGATGGTTCTACCAAGGAAGAATGGAAGATGGCGGTCGAGACCCGCAAGATTCTGGACCCGGATATCAAGGTGTTTGCCACCTGCGTGCGTGTGCCGGTTTTTATCGGCCATTCCGAGGCTATCAGCATTGAGTGCGAGAAGCCGGTTGATCTGGAAAAGGCCCGTGCAGCCCTGCGTAAGGCTCCGGGTGTTATCCTGCGGGACGAGCGGGAAGATGGCGGTTATGTCACCCCGATTGAATGCGTAGGTGAGGATGACACCTATGTGTCTCGCCTGCGTATCGACCCGACCGTGGAGAATGGTCTGGCCTTCTGGTGTGTGTCGGACAATCTTCGTAAGGGGGCAGCCCTCAATGCCGTGCAGATTGCTGAGAGCCTTGATGAGCAGCATCTGATCGGCAAGGACTCTCCGCTCTGGCAGCCGGTTCCCCGGTCTGAGGAGCCTGCGTAAACAGTGTTACTTTTTGGAAAGGTTCTTCCTTATGGGGAGAGCCTTTTCATAAATTATGCCTGTAAAAGAGTGTAAGTGAAATCCTCTTTCCAAAAGGCGGTGCTGTCTCCATAGTGGATGAGCTATGTCTTATTTCACTTACACGCCTCCTCGCACGCCTGTTCCCTCCGGGGGGCGGGTTGGTGTTCTTCTCGTCAATCTCGGTACGCCAGATGATACGGGTTATTTCTCTGTCCGCCGCTATCTGAAGGAGTTTCTTTCAGATCGCCGGGTGATTGAGGCCCATCCGCTCATCTGGCAGCCGATTCTCAATACGCTGGTGCTGGCCCGCAGGCCTTCTGCCAGTGGCGCTAACTATGCCCGCATCTGGGACAAGGAGGAGAATGCATCTCCTTTACGTGTCTTTACCCGCAAGCAGGCGGAAGGGCTGGCGGAGCGTCTGGCACCAGACGGAATCCCGGTGGCCTGGGGGATGCGCTATGGCACGCCTTCCGTAAAGCAGGCTCTGGCGGAACTGATGGATCAGGGTTGTGATCGTATCGTTCATATTCCGCTTTATCCGCAATATTCAGCAACGACTACCGCAACGGCGAATGACCAGCTTTTCCGTGCGTTGATGCGTCTGCGGCGTCAGCCTTCGGTGCTGACAGTGCCATCTTTCCCCGATCATCCGCAGTTTATTGAGGCTCTGGCGGCATCAGTACGCCGGGTTTATGAAGGGCTGTCCTTTAAGCCGCAGCGTCTTGTAGCGTCCTATCATGGTTTGCCGAAGGAGTTCGTGGAGAAAGGTGATTCCTATCGGGATGAATGTGTCCGTACAACCAAGGCTCTGGCGGCGGCATTGGGACTGAGTGAGGAGGAGGTTCCTCTGACCTTCCAGTCTCGCTTTGGACCGATGGAATGGTTGCAACCCTACACGGCGCCTTATATTTCCGCTCTGCCGAAGCAGGGAATCACGAAAATTGCCGTCATTATGCCCGGCTTCATGGCGGACTGTATCGAAACGCTGGATGAAATTGGTCGTGAAGTCCGTGAGGAGTTCATGGAAGCAGGCGGTGAGGAATTTGCCTTCATTCCTTGCCTGAATGATGCCCCAGAGGCTGTTACGCTTTTGGAGACCCTGTCTCGTCAGGCCATTAAGGGGTTCCAGTTTTAAGAAGGAAACCGGGAGTCTGAACATGAAAAAACCCGGCCATACTTGGCCGGGTTTTCTTTGTTCACGAAGGAACAATTAGCCCTTAGTGAGAGGCCTGAGCATCGCCATTCGGGTGCTCGGCATCATACCACTGGGCTTTCTGCACATTGGCAGCGTTGGAGTGATTCTTCTGCCACCAGCCAGAGCCGTTCTGCTTGCTGTCTGCAGGGTGCTCTTTGTCCCACAGGGCTGCTTTCTCGGCGATGCTCTTGCGGTATTTGTGGCGCTGATACATGCCAACAGCGCAGCCACCTACAGCGCCCATCACGGTGTGTTTATTGGCAACATGACCGGCGACAGCCCCAGCTGCACCGTATTTCAGGCAGCCACCGGGCTCAGCCATGGCTGGAGCAGCAGAGCCAGCCAGTACGGCAGCGGCGATGAGAGAATAGAGTTTGCGGGTCATGAGATGATCCTTGCACAGAGGCGGGTGAAAACACAGGGTCTTGCTTTGCAAAGCATACATGATGGGTCCATCATGATGAAAGACAAGGCCTGCCTTCCCCTATAATGGAAAGAACATCAATCGTCTTTCGGCTATAGGGTATGGGATGGTGAGTAATCGCCTTATGGGCGATCACATTTTTTTGTAAAAAGACCGAAATCTTCATGAATATCCAGACACATAACGGTCCGGCCTGAGAAGACAACTCTTTGAACAATTTTAGGGGGAAATGGTCGGAGTGAGAGGATTCGAACCTCCGGCCCCTGCGTCCCGAACACAGTGCTCTACCAGGCTGAGCTACACTCCGACTTTCTGGGGCCATTCCTACCCTTCCTCAGGGAAAGGCGCAAGGGGCAATCGGCCTGTTTTTACAGAAAAATGAAGCTTTGCTTACGGGTAGAGGGTCCAGATATGCAAAAACCCGCTCCCTGTTCTGGGAAGCGGGCTTTTGCGTAAAGCGGCAGGCTGTCAGAGGGCTTTTGCCAGAGCCGGGAGAATCTCAAAGAGATCCCCCACCATGCCGTAATCCGCCACCTTAAAGATGGGGGCTTCAGGGTCGATGTTGATGGCCACGATCACACGGCTGTCCTTCATCCCGGCGAGATGCTGGATGGCCCCGGAGAGACCCGTGGCAATGTAGAGTTCAGGCGCCACGACTTTGCCGGTCTGACCCACCTGCATCTCGTTCGGGGCAAAGCCGGAATCTACAGCCGCACGGGAAGCCCCGATGGCTGCGCCCAGCTTGTCAGCCACTGGTTCCAGAAGGGTATGGAAGTTGCTGGCATCTTTAAGGCCCTTACCACCGGAGATGACCACACGGGCCACTTCCAGCTCAGGCCGGTCAGACTGGCTCTGATCCAGCCTTATGAAGCTGCTTTTCCCATCCTCTGCGGGAGCATCCAGAACCTCGACCGGGGCACTGCCGCCGTCTTCAGCCACGGGGTCGAAGCTGGAGGAGCGGATGGTCATGATCTTGACGCTGTCGCTGGACTGCACGGTCGCCAGAGCGTTGCCCGCATAGATGGGCCGCACGAAGGTGGACTCATCCTGAATGGCGATCACGTCAGAGATCGGCTGTGCATCCAGCAGGCCAGCCAGACGGGGCAGGATATTCTTGCCGCTGGAGGAGGCAGCAGACAGGACATGGCTGTAGGAGCCAGCCAGACCAGCCAGCAGGGCAGCAGCAGGTTCGGCCAGAGCGTGCTTCAGGGCCGGGACATGCAGCACTTTGCGGATGCCAGCCAATTTACTGGCGGCTTCGGCACCGGCTTCACCCAGAAGCAGGGCATCAACCTCACCAAAGCGGGAGGCCGCAGCAATGGCAGAACGGGAAGCCTGACGGACTTTGCCGTTCTCGATTTCGATCAGAACAAGTGCGGTCATCAGATCACCTTCGCTTCTGTCTTGAGCTTCTCGACCAGCTCATCCACTGTTTCCACAATGACACCGGCCTTGCGTTCCGGCGGTTCAGCAACGCTGACGATCTTCAGGCGGGGTGTCAGGTCCACGCCGAGGGAGGCGGCTTCAATCGTCTCCAGCGGCTTCTTGCGGGCCTTCATGATGTTGGGCAGGGAGGCGTAGCGTGGCTCATTCAGGCGCAGGTCCGCCGTGATGACGGCAGGTAGGGTGAGGGAGACGGTTTCTGTCCCGCCATCGACCTCACGGGCGACCTCGACCTTGCCATCGGCAATCTCCACCTTGCTGGCGAAGGTTCCCTGCGGCCAGCCCAGACGGGCCGCCAGCATCTGGCCGGTGGCGTTCATGTCATCATCAATGGCCTGTTTGCCCATGGAGACAAGACCCGGCTGTTCTTTCTCCACAACCGCCTTGAGAAGGCTGGAGACGACACGGGGCTCAATCTCGGCATCCGTCTGGATGAGGATGGCACGGTCTGCGCCCATGGCCATGGCCGTACGCAGCACGTCCTGAGCCACCTGCGGACCGATGGAGACAGCAACCACCTCGTCAGCCTGACCTTTTTCACGCAGGCGCAGAGCTTCTTCCAGTGCAATTTCGTCGAACGGATTCATGGACATTTTCACGCCCTGCGTTTCGACACCACTACCATCAGCCGCGACACGCGGCTTGATGTTGTAATCAACAACCCTTTTGACGGGGACAAGAACCTTCATGGTCATCCTTTGTTGCTGTCGCGGCTCAAAGTAAAACTGGAGTCAGACTATCCGCTTTTATCCTAAAAGTCACATCCCGGAAGGATAGTTCGGCCCGCTACTGCCTTCTGGTGTACACCAGTTGATGTTCTGTTCCGGGTCCTTGATGTCGCAGCTTTTGCAATGCACGCAGTTCTGCGCATTGATGACCAGCTCATCCGTCTCGCTGGTTTCATAGACACCGGCCGGGCAGTAGCGGCTCTCCGGTGCGGCAAAGCGGTCAAGGTTTGTGGCCTTCCATGTGGCCATGTCCTGCACTTTCAGATGCACAGGCTGATCTTCATCATGGCTGAGATTGCTGAGGAAGACGGACTCGGCCCGGTTGAAGGTCAGTTTGCCATCGGCCTTGGGGTAGTTGATCTTCGGGGCTTTATCGGCAGGGAGCAGGGTCTGGTTGTCAGCATGGCGGTGACGCAGTGTCCACGGTGCCTGACCACGGAAGATCATGCTGTCGATCCCGCTATAGAGGGCACCGCCCAGCATCCCCCAATGCGAGAAGGCCGGACGGATATTGCGGGCAGCGTGCAGCTCTTTCCACAGCCATGAGCTTTTGAGTCGTTCCATGTAGGAACGGGCTTCATGCTGCTCATTCTGGATGGCTTCCATCACGGCCTCGGCAGCGATGATGCCGGACTTCATGGAGGTATGGATGCCCTTAATCTTGGGCATGTTGAGGAAGCCGGCGCAATCGCCTGTCAGCACACCACCGGGGAAAACCGGGTGAGGCAGGGACTGCACGCCGCCTTCGGAGATGGCCCGTGCCCCGTAAATGATGCGGCGTCCGCCTTCAAAATGCTCCCGGAAGGCCGGGTGCTGCTTGGTGCGCTGCATTTCCTCAAAAGGGGACAGCCATGGATTGCGGTAATCCAGAGCGGTAATGAACCCATAGGAAACGAGATTCTTCCCGAAATGATAGAGGAAGGCCCCGCCATAGGTCTGTGTATCCAGCGGCCAGCCGAAGCTGTGCTGCACGAAACCGGGGCGGTGCTTCTCTGCCGGGATTTCCCAGACTTCCTTGATGCCAAGGCCGAATGTCTGTGGGTCGGCATCCTTGCGGAGGTCAAAAGCTGCCATGGCCTTTTTGCTCAGGGAGCCTCGTGCACCTTCGGCCAGAATGGTTTGTTTTGCCCGCAGGATCATGCCCGGCATGTAATCCGGCTTTTCCTCGCCTTTGCGGTTCACGCCCATGTCACCCGTGATGACACCGCAGACTTTGCCATCTTCCATGAACAGGTCTGCCCCGGCGAAACCGGGATAGATTTCCACGCCCAGAGCTTCGGCCTGTTCGCCCAGCCAGCGGCAGAGGGCTCCGAGAGAAATGACGTAATTCCCCCGGTTATCCATCTGCGGCATGAGAAGATGCAGGGCCGGGACGGGGAGCGCTGCTTTTTCGGTCAGAAAGAGCAGTTTTTCACTGCTGACGGGTGTGTCCAGCGGGGCACCTCGCTCTTTCCAGTCTGGAAAGAGTTCGGCCAGTGTTGTGGGTTCCAGCACGGCCCCGGAAACGATATGGGCACCGACTTCACTGCCTTTTTCCAACAGGCAGACGGAGAGGTCCGGATTTTTCTGGCGCAGCCGGATGGCAGCGGTCAGACCCGCAGGCCCCCCACCCACGATGACAACATCAAAGGCCATTTCTTCCCGTTCAATGGCGGTGTTATCGCTCTGTGGCTGTGTCATGGCGTACTCCTGCGGGCTACCTGAAACATGAAGCTGTACGGGGGGAGGTATCTCACCCTTTCCGTGTGAAGGTCCAGTAAAAAGGCTGCCGTCCTTCACGGAAGGCCTTAGCCTCGTAGCGGGTGGGGGACCAGCCTTCAGGCCGTTCCAATGCGGGGGCGGGGGCTTCGAAAAGGTCCTGCTGGCCCATCACTTCTGTGACCCATTCCTGATAGACGGGATGGTCACTGGCGACACGCCAGTGCGCCCCGGGCTTCAGGAGGCGGGCCATCTGCCTGATGTTTTCCGGATGGATGAAGCGCCGTTTGGTATGGCGGGCTTTGGGCCACGGGTCCGGGAACATCAGATAGGCACGGTCCAGACAGCCATCGGGCAGGCCCTTCAGAAGCTGGCGGCCATCTTCTGCCCAGAGGCGCAGATTGTCCGGGCCGGGAGCGATGGCTTCCTCACCTTCCGGGATGATGCGGGAGAGCAGGGAGCAGACGCCGTTATCGAACACTTCTGAGGCGATATAGCCAGTATCCGGGTTCTGGGCGGCCTGATCGAATGCATGTTCCCCACCGCCAAAGCCGATTTCCAGAAAGAGCTGGGAGACGGGCTTGCCAAAGCCTTTCAGCGGTTCTGCCATGTTGCGGAAATGCACACGGGGCAAAGCTTCATCCAGCAGGCGCTGCTGGCGGGGGCGGAGAGGATGGCCACGCTGGCGGCCATAGAGACGTTCGGGCTGGGGTTTGAGGTCGTCAAGCAACGGTCGGTACACAGTCTGAAAATGGCAAAAAGCCCCGCCCTTGGCGCATATCATGCGGGCAGGGAAGGGGCCTGAAAGCTGGAGGGTGTTTTCACGCCCCCCAAAAGGAGAGATCAGCGGTTGAGAGCGCTCTTGAGCTGCTCGGCCAAGTCTGTGTTCTCCCATGTGAAGTTGTCCAGAGCCGGGTCTGGGATACGGCCAAAGTGACCATAAGCCGCCGTCTTGGCGTAGATGGGGCGGTTCAGACGCAGGCGTTCACGGATGCCACGGGGGGAGAGGTCCACGATCTCGTTCAGCAGAGAGCCGAGGCGGACTTCATCCACATCCTTGCCAGAGCCGTCCAGATCAACATAGACGGAGAGCGGACGGGAAACACCGATGGCGTAGCTGAGCTGGATGGTGCAGCGGTCCGCCAGACCGGCGGCGACCACATTCTTGGCGAGGTAGCGGGCGGCATAGGCAGCGGAACGGTCCACCTTGGTCGGGTCCTTACCGGAGAAAGCACCACCACCGTGAGGGGCAGCACCGCCATAGGTGTCCACAATGATCTTGCGGCCTGTCAGACCGGCATCACCATCCGGCCCGCCAATGACGAAGTTGCCGGTCGGGTTGACGTAGAATTCATGTTCCGGGCACATCCAGCCTTCCGGCAGGACCTCACGAACGGTTTCACGCACCATCTCACGGATGGTGTTCTGACGCATCCCTTCGACATGCTGCGTAGAAACAACCACGGACGTGGCACCGACAGGTTTGCCATCCACATAGCGCAGCGTCACCTGACTCTTGGCATCAGGCAGCAGGCCAACGCCACGGGCATCACCCTGCTTGCGGTAGTCCCGGATGCGCTCAAGGATGCTCTGGGCATAAAAGAGCGGAGCGGGCATCAGCTCCTCCGTTTCACGTGTAGCGAAACCGAACATGATGCCCTGATCGCCCGCACCTTCGTCCTTGTCGCCTGCGCTGTCCACACCGACAGCGATGTCGGCGGACTGAGCATGGAGGAAGGAAGTGATGTCAGCGTGCTTCCAGGAGAAACCTTCCTGATCGTAGCCAATGTCTTTGATGGCCTGACGGGCACGGTCAATCAGGGTGTCTTCCACGGCCTTGGGGCCACGGACTTCACCGGCAAGGATGACCCGGTTGGTGGTAACCAGCGTTTCACAGGCTACACGGGCTTCTGGGTCGGCTTCAAGATAGGCATCAAGGACGGTATCGGAGATACGGTCTGCCACCTTGTCGGGATGACCTTCGGAAACGGATTCAGAAGTAAAAAGAAAATCGCCGTGATTGCGCACTCAGGGACCTCGCAGGGAATGAGTGGTGAAAAGAGGCTGCCCCTGCCCCCCGAAAGGCACAAGTGACAGGAATAAGAGTTCTATCGCTTGACTGAAAATACCCTTGAGGTCAAGAGCAAGCTGACATCAGGCAGGGTACAGGGAGGCATGGAACAGGCCTGCCTCCCTGTGATGTGTCATGGTGCTGTTACGGTGTGTTCAGCACATCCTGCATCCCGTAAAGGCCGGGTTTGCGGTGGCTGTCAGCCAGCCAGAGGGCGGCTTTCAGAGCACCACGGGCGAAGACCCGGCGGTCCAGTGCCCGGTGGGAAAGAGAGATTTCCTCATCAGCGGCGAAGAAGCGCAGGTCATGCTCACCCACGACCTGACCGCCCCGCAGGGAGGCAAAGCCGATGGCACCATCGGGCCGTTTCCCGTTCTGGTCCAGCCGCTTTACGGCATCGAACTCATCGTCCCGGCCCGCCGCAACGGCCCGGCCAATGGCCAGAGCCGTACCAGAAGGTGCATCCAGCTTCTGGCGGTGATGGACCTCTAGGACCTCAGCATCATAATCCGGCAGGGCAGCCCCAAGCTGACGGGCCAGAGAGAGGAGCATCGTCAGGGCTGGGGAGAAATTAGCGGCCTGTAAAACAGCGATCCGGCTGGCAGCATTCTCCACGGCTTGCTGGGCAGCCCTGTCCAGCCCTGTGGTGCCCAGAACCCATGCACAGCCTGCCTCTGCAAAGGCTTTGGCATGAACAGGGACAAGGCTGGCATGGCTGACATCAATGATGACATCGCAGTTTTTGGCCAGCTCAGTAGCGTCTGTCACGATATTGTGGGCCGGGTCTGCTGTGCGGGACAGGCCACCAGCCAGAAGTGGACCGGCCTCCTCGGCACAGAGATGACCGAGGCGGCCTGTGATGCCAGCAATGCCGATGCGGGGAGAGGTGCTGCTCATATCCGGTATCCTTTACCGATCAAGGAATTTCTTGACGCGGGCAAAGAAGCCATCATGCTCCGGGCTGCCCTTGCTGTGGTCGCTGTTTTCTTTCTCAAACTCCTCCAGCAGCTCCCGCTGGCGTTTGGTCAGATGGCTGGGTGTTTCCACTGTGATGCGGATATACATGTCGCCCCGTGCCTTGGAGTGCAGGACGGAGAATCCCTTACCACGCAGGCGGAAATTGTCGCCTGTCTGTGTTCCGGCGGGGATTTTGACCATCGTCCGGCCACCATCAATGAGTGGCACTTCAATTTCATCACCCAGAGCGGCCTGTGTCATGCGCAGCGGGACACGGCAATGGATGTTAGCCCCTTCACGCTCGAAAATGCTGTGACTGTCCACGGAGACCAGAACATACAGATCACCCGGTTGGACGCCTTCGCCACCGGCTTCGCCCTTGCCAGCAACACGAATGCGGGTGCCATCTTCGATACCGGCCGGAATGTCGATCTTGACGGTTTCCTTGGCGGCCTCGGTGCCGCTGCCGTGGCAGCTGCGGCAGGGGTTGCTGACGGTCTGGCCAGCGCCGTTACAGGTCGGGCAGGGGCGTTCCACCACGAAGAAGCCCTGCTGGACCCGCACGGCCCCCTGACCATGACAGGTCTGGCAGGTCTGCTTGCTGGCATTAGGGTCGGCAGAGCCAGACCCATGACAGCTGGAACAGGCCTTGCGGGTGGCGATTTCGACTTCCTTGCTGACACCGGAGAAAGCTTCTGTCAGGCTGATATCAACCTGTACCTGCACGTCCTCAGCCTGACGCTGCTGACGGCCACGGCGCCCGCCCATGTTGAACATCTGCTCGAAGATGTCGCCCAGCCCGCCAGCATCGAATCCACCAAAGCCGCCGCCGAATCCACCAGCGCCGCCACCGCCGCCCATGCCGTTCTGGAAGGCATCATGGCCGAAGCGGTCATAGGCAGCCCGTTTCTGGTCGTCTTTCAGCACTTCATAGGCGGCGTTGACTTCCTTGAACTTCTGTTCGGCTTCTTCATCACCCGGGTTGCGGTCGGGGTGATAGCGCATGGCCAGCTTACGATAGGCTTTTTTGATTTCCTCACCGCTAGCCGAGCGGGAGACACTCAGTGTCTCGTAATAATCCATCTGTGTAGCCATAGTGATCCTCAGTCACGCAAGAGAGCGGACACCCGGACAAGGCGGGCGGCGTATATCCTGCCTTTAATGGCAGGTGGGGCCCTCAATGTAAAAAGGGCGTCTGTTTCCCGCAATGATGGGGGAAGCAAGACGCCAACCGCAGGAAGGGAGCCCGACATGCGGGTGCCGGACTCCCTCTCATTTTCAGCGATTATTTCTTTTTCTTGTCGTCAACGTCTTCGAACTCGGCGTCAACAACATCTTCGTCAGCCTTGCCGCTGGCCTGATGGTCTTCACCACCGGCAGAGGCCCCAGCCTGATGGACGGCCTGACCAACCTTCATGGCGACCTGTGTCAGATGCTCGCTGGCGCTCTTGATGGTCTCGGCATTGTCGCCTTCCAGAGCTTCACGAGCCTTCTTGATGGCTTCTTCAGCTTCGGTCTTGTCTGCAGCCGGGACCTTGTCACCATTTTCAGAGAGGGTCTTCTCTGTCTGATGGATCATGGCTTCCGTGCTGTTGCGGAGGTCAACCAGCTCACGGCGGGCCTTGTCGGCTGTAGCGTTTTCTTCAGCTTCCTTGACCATGCGATCAATGTCAGCATCGGAGAGGCCGCCATCGCTCTTGATGGAGATGTTCTGCTCTTTGCCGGTGGCCTTGTCCTTGGCGGAGACGTTCACGATACCGTTGGCGTCAATGTCGAAGGTCACCTCAATCTGCGGCACGCCACGGGGAGCCGGAGCAATGCCTGTCAGGTCGAAGTTACCGAGCAGCTTGTTGTCCGCAGCCATTTCGCGCTCACCCTGGAAGACCTTGATGGTCACGGCAGGCTGGTTGTCTTCGGCTGTGGAGAAGGTCTGGCTCTTTTTGGTCGGGATTGTCGTGTTGCGATCAATCAGACGTGTGAAGACGCCACCCAGTGTCTCGATACCGAGGGACAGCGGGGTCACATCCAGCAGCAGGACGTCCTTCACGTCACCCTGAAGCACACCACCCTGTACGGCGGCACCGATGGCGACCACTTCGTCCGGGTTCACGTTGCGGGCGGGTTCCTTACCGAAGAACTCCTTCACGCTTTCCACGACCTTCGGCATACGGGTCTGACCACCGACAAGGATGACTTCCTTGATGTCAGCCGGTGTCAGGTCTGCATCCTTGAGGGCCTTGCGGCAGGGTTCCAGAGACCGCTTGATGAGGTCATCAACGAGGCTTTCCAGCTTCGCACGGGTCACCTTGACGACCAGATGCTTCGGACCGGAGGCGTCAGCCGTGATGAAGGGCAGGTTGACTTCTGTTTCCTTGGCGGAGGACAGCTCAATCTTGGCCTTCTCGGCAGCTTCTTTCAGGCGCTGGAGAGCCATCTTGTCGGTGCGCAGGTCCAGACCCTGCTCCCGCTTGAACTCGTCAGCCAGATAGTCGATCAGCTTGTTGTCGAAGTCTTCACCACCGAGGAAGGTGTCGCCGTTGGTGGACTTCACTTCGATCACGCCATCGGAGATTTCCAGAATGGAAATGTCGAACGTACCACCACCAAGGTCATACACGGCCACGTTGCCGGAATCACCCTTCTCAAGCCCGTAGGCGAGGGCAGCAGCGGTCGGCTCGTTGATGATGCGCTTGACGTCCAGACCAGCAATGCGGCCAGCATCACGGGTGGCCTGACGCTGTGCGTCATTGAAGTAGGCCGGAACGGTGATGACGGCTTCCGTCACCTTCTCGCCTAGATAGGCCTCAGCCGTTTCCTTCATCTTGCCGAGCACGAAGGCGGAAATCTGGGACGGAGCGTAATTCTCGTCACGGGCACGCACCCATGCGTCACCATTGTCACCCTTCACGATTTCGTAAGGGACGGTCTTCTGATCCTTGGCAACGGTCGGATCGTCATAACGGCGACCGATCAGACGCTTGACGGCATAGAGCGTGTTGGTGGGGTTGGTGACGGCCTGACGCTTTGCAGCCTGACCGACCAGACGCTCACCGCCATCTGTAAAGGCAACAACGGACGGCGTGGTGCGGGCGCCTTCGCTGTTCTCGATGACCTTGTTTTCATTACCTTCGCGGACGGAAACGCAGGAGTTGGTCGTCCCGAGGTCAATACCAATAATCTTACCCATGGATATCTGTCCTTTTCAGCGGCTTCCCACGACCCCCTCAAGGCATCGGGAGGAAACCCTATTGTGACGTTATCAGGTCTGGGGCAGGCAGGGCCTGCGGTACCCTCGTTTTCCGATCTGGGGAGGGAGAATTATGGTTTCAAGGGGGATGAAGGGAAAAGATTCACGGATACTTCAAGAAGGCCAGGTGGAGTTTCTCTTTGGCGAAGCCTTCCATTTAAGGTAAGCTTTTCAGACCTTCTGCAACTGGATGTTTTTTTGGGGGCTGTCTTCTGTCCTGCCTGTTCTCCCTGCTCTGTAAGTTGGGCCGCTCCCTGCCGTCTCTAGGTGGGACAGGGCGGTACGGTAACGGGGGCCGGTATCTGGTCACCGCCCTGCTTTCTGCCGGTTTCCTGTTTCTGGGTGGGTGCCAGCCCATTGGTCCAGCGCATCTTCAGCATGACCAGCTTGCCTATTCCCGTGCGCTGGGTGAGGTGCAGAAGCGGGAAATGCTGCTGAACATTGTGCGGCTGCGCTATGGGGAGCCACCGGCTTTTCTGGATACGACACAGGTGATTGCGGGTTATAATTTCTCCCGCAGTTTCTCTGGCGGTTATTATGGATATCCGGCCTCTGCCGTGAGCAACTATCTGTTTGGTAGTGGGACGTTATCTCAGGCAGAAAACCCCACTATCACTTATCAGCCTCTGACGGGTGAGCAGTATGCCGAGAATGTGGTCCGTCCCATTTCCCCTACAGCGATCATGCCGCTCAGCCTTGGTGGCATGGCGATTGATACGCTGTTGCGGCTGACGGCCCAGTCCATTGATGGTCTGTCCAACGTGCGAGGTGTCGGGCCTTTTGGTGGTGGGTCCGTGCGGTTTTATCTGTTGCTGCATGATCTTCGTCAGCTTCAGCTTGCAGGGGCTATGACGGTGCGGATCGCTACAGATGATGCGTCTTCATCATCGGGGAAGGCTGGAAAACAGGGGGGCGGTGGCAGTCAGGGAAATAATGGAGGGAATGGCGGGTCTTCCGGTTCATCTGCCAGTTCTGGCGAGCATATTTACCTCGTGCTGACAGCTACGGCGGATAGTAATCTTCAGGCCATTCAGGGTGAGGTGCGCCGCCTGCTGCATCTGGATGCCAATGCGGCGGAAGCTGAAATTGTTTACGGGCCTTACCCCAAGAAAGAAGGGCAGATTGCCATCCTGACCCGGTCCATGCTTGCCATGCTGACACAGCTTTCTTACGAGATGGAAGTGCCAGAAAAGGATGTGCGTTCTGGCCGGACCCTGCCAACCATTGGGCAGGTTGGGATTGAGAGCCGCCCCGAAGTTGCCATTCATTCCGGCAAGAATGCGCCCGATGGCAGCTATGTCTCTGTTTATTACAAGAAATGCTGGTACTGGATTTCCGATACGGATTTCCGGAGCAAGGAGGCTTTCACCATGGTACAGGTGCTCAGCACCCTTGCGGCAACAAGCCATAGCGGTGGGGCTGTCGTGACAATTCCAGCCGGATGACCGGGCTGGTTGGATGAGGATGGCGGATACAGAGTGGTAATGCAGCAGAAACCTGTGATTCTTCAGGTCCTGCCAGCTCTTGGTGTGGGCGGGCTGGAACGCGGGGCGGTCGATATGGCCGAGGCTATCAGTCAGGGCGGAGGGCGTGCCCTCGTGGCGGCAGAGAGTGGGGCTCTTGTGGCCCGCCTGCGCTATGTCGGCGGCGAACATGTGGAGATGGCGTTTCGTAAAAGCGCATCGCCATGGCGTTTCTGGGGGCGTGTGGCTGCCTTAAGAAAGCTTATCCGGCAGGAAGGGGTTAGCCTTGTTCATGCTCGGTCACGTTATCCGGCACTCGTGGCTGTCATGGCCTGCCGGAAGGAAAAAGTTCCGTTGGTGACAACATGGCACGGTGATCATCAGACACGTTTCAGACTGAAGAAGTTCTATAATTCCGGTCTGGTGCGGGGGCAGAGGGTTATTGCCGTGTCCGAACATATTGGGGAACGGCTGCGGCAGGAATATCGTGTCGGAGAGGATCGGTTGCGGATCATCCCCCGTGGGAGTGACCCGGATGTTTTTTCACCGGATGCTGTGCGGGGCCTCCAGATGCAGGAGCTGTTAGAGCGCTGGCGTGTCGGTGAGGAAAGCCGCATTATCCTCATGCCCGGACGTATGACCCGCTGGAAGGGGCAGGAATGCCTCATTGAGGCTCTGGGTTATCTGGCAACGCATCACCCGGAACAGGACTGGGTTTGCGTCATGGTTGGGCCGGGTATGGAGAGCAGCTATACCCGGATGCTGCACCGGATGGCGGAAGAACGGGGGATTGCGGCCCGTCTGCGCTTTGCAGGAACATGCAGGGATATGGCAGCGGCCTATAGGCTGGCCCATGTCGTGACGGTACCGTCTTTGAGGCCGGAGCCTTTTGGTCGTGTCCCTGTGGAGGCGCAGATGATGGGGTGCTGGGTGATTGGTTCGGCCCGTGGCGGGTTGAAGGAAACCATTCAGCATGGTGAGACAGGGACCCTTGTGCCCGCGGGAGACCATCGGGCTCTGGCAGGTGCCCTCAGGGAAGTGCTGGACGTGCCACCGGAACTTATGGCAGAGCGGCAGGACGAGATTCGCGCCCATGCTTTGGCTCATTACACTAAGCAGCATATGCAGCGGGCAACGCTGGGCGTGTATGACGAGTTGATCCATGCTGGATTGCAGGACAGGTTCATACGGTTCCATGAGGAAAGGGATACAGGTGCATGACGCCTGAACAGAACAGGAAGACCGGCGATACGCCTATGACAGCCCGGCAGGAACGCCAGCTGAGGGAAGCACAGGCATTGCGGGCCAATCTTCTGCGCCGTAAACAGCAGCAGCGGAGCCGTCCTGCACAGGCTGGCCGTTCTACGCCTTCCACCCGCCACGAGGACCGTTGAGTGAGCGAGACACGTCTGCGTCTGCCATCCCGGCAGGAGATTGCTCTGGGCATCATCACGGTGCTGTGGGGTGGAACGTACTACATCATTCAGATGGCACTGAAGACGAGCGGGCCGCTATTCTTCATCGGGGTACGTTTTCTGATCGCTGCCTTGTTCGTGATCTGCTTTGTCGGACGCAAACATATCATGCAGGGGATTCCCCGCTCGGAAATATGGCGTGGCGGGTTGATCGGTGTCGTTCTGGCTTTTGGCTATATCTGCCAGACAGTGGGGCTGATGACCATTACCAGCAGCCGCTCTGCCTTTTTGACAGCGCTCTATGTGCCCTTGGTCCCGCTATTACAGTGGATTATTCTGCGTAAGCCACCAAGCAAGAGCGGTATTGCCGGTATTTTTCTTGCTTTCATAGGGCTGGTTCTTCTGGCGGAGCCATGGAAAACCGGCCTGACCATGAGTACAGGCGATGGCCTGACTCTGCTGGGAACATTCTCTTACGCTTTTGAGATCATTTGTGTGGGGCTGTTTGCCCTTCAGACGGATAGCCGCCGCATGGCGTTTGTCCAGCTTGTGGCAGGTGGATTATTCGCCTTCTGTGCCATGCCGGTAATGGGTGAACATATTCCACCCTTCAGCTGGGGCTGGCTGGGCTGTGCGCTGGTGATGGGCGTTGTGAGTGCCGCCACGCAGCTTGTGCTCAACTGGGCGCAGAAGACGGTTTCGCCGACCAAGGCAACGATCATTTATTCCAGTGAACCGATCTGGGGCGGGCTTGTCGGCTGGTGTACGGGGGACGTTCTGACAATGATGACCCTTGCGGGTGCCGGCTTTATTGTGGCTGGTGTGCTGGCCAGTGAGGTGAAGCCCCGCTGGCCGCGCTTCCGCCGGACTCTGCGTGGTGGTGCAGTGCGTGAACCCCTGCCGGAGCAGCGCCGCCGTCGGCGCCGTCCCAGCATGTCCGATCTGGTGATTCATTCCTCGCAGGATGACTGAGGACTTTTCTGCCGCCGGGCCATGACCATCCTGTCCCGTCTCCTTTGCGTGGACGTGGACAGATGATATGACATGGAAGGCCCGGCAGTCGGGTCTCCTCGGCGGGAACAGGCCGCTATGGGGTGTTTTGTCTGGTCAGAGCGACCATCAGCCATAAGGGAGAGCGGTTATGTCAATCATGCCCGATCACTGGATACGCCGCATGGCGCAGGAACACGGCATGATAGAGCCGTTTGTTGAAGCGCAGAAGCGTGAAAAGGTCATTTCTTACGGGTTATCCTCTTACGGGTATGACGCCCGTGTGGCTGATGAGTTTCATATCTTCACGGATGTGGATAGCGCCGTGGTGGACCCTAAAAACTTCTCCGCCGACAGTTTCGTGACACGTCGTGGCGACATCATCATCCCGCCCAACAGTTTCGCACTGGCCCATACGGTGGAATATTTCCGTATCCCTCGTGATACGCTGGTGGTCTGCCTTGGCAAGTCCACCTATGCCCGCTGTGGCATCATCGTCAATGTCACACCGCTGGAGCCGGAATGGGAAGGGCAGGTGACGATCGAGATCAGCAATACCACGCCGCTGCCAGCCCGCATTTACGCTAATGAGGGCATCTGCCAGTTCCTTTTCTTTCAGGGTGCTAGCCCCTGCGAGGTCAGCTATGCCGATCGTGCCGGGAAATACATGCATCAGTCTGGTGTGACGCCCCCGCGTCTGTAACTTTCAGAAAGATAATAATGTCATCCAGCTGCGTTATAGTGGGATGACAGGATGAGGATGGAGAGAGGCTGATGGATTATTTCCTGATAGAAGGTGGCCGGCGTCTTGAGGGACGTATTCCCATTGGTGGGGCCAAAAATTCCGGCCTGAAGCTGATGGTTGCCTCCCTGTTGTCTGAAGGCCCTCTCATTCTCTCCAATGTGCCGGATATTGCCGATATCCGTACCATGCGAACTTTGCTTGGCCAGCTTGGCTATGACGTAGCCGAGATTGATGGCCCCCGGAAGCTCAGCCTTGGCGGAACCATCAGGTCCGTAGAGGCGCCGTATGACATTGTGTCACGGATGAGGGCGTCTATTCTGGTGTTGGGGCCGTTGCTGGCCCGTATGGGAGAGGCCCGTGTCTCCCTGCCGGGGGGCTGTGCCATTGGGACCCGTCCGGTTGATCTGCATCTCAAGGGGCTGGAAGCTCTGGGGGCAGAGATCAGGCTGGAGGGGGGATACATTAACGCCCATGCCCCCGGTGGTTTGAAGGGCGGGCGTGTGGTGCTGCCTTTCCCCAGTGTGGGCGCAACGGAAAATGTGCTCATGGCGGCCACATTGGCCCGTGGGACGACCGAGATCGTCAATGCGGCACGAGAGCCGGAAATTCTTGATCTTGCCAATTGCCTCAATGCGATGGGAGCCCGGATCACCGGGGCGCATTCCGGGACCATCATGGTGGAAGGTGTGGAGCAGCTTCACGGTGCTCATTACGCTGTTATGCCGGACCGCATTGAATGTGGCACTTATGCGTGTGCTGTGGGTATGACTGGCGGGGACGTGCTGCTGGAAGGTGGCCGCATGGCTGATCAGGAAGCGGTCGTATATGCCCTCCAGCAAGCGGGTGTTGAGGTCACGGAGGAGGCTGATGGCCTGCGGATCAGGAGCAGCGGCAAATTGCACGGGTTGGATCTGACAACCGAGCCTTATCCTGGCTTTCCGACTGACATGCAGGCGCAGTTCATGGCCATGCTCTCCGTGGCTGATGGGGCTTCCATGATTACGGAAACGATTTTCGAAAATCGTTTCATGCATGTGCCAGAACTGAACCGTATGGGGGCGAATATCACCATTCAGGGGCGTTCCGCCGTGATTCGTGGTGTGGAACGTCTTTCTGGTGCCAAGGTCATGGCTACAGACCTGAGAGCGTCATTCTCTCTCATTCTGGCTGGTCTGGTGGCCGAGGGAGAGACAGAGCTGAGCCGTGTCTATCACCTCGACCGTGGCTATGAACATGTGGAGAAAAAACTTTCTGCCTGTGGTGCCAAGATCAGGCGTGTGAAGGTGCCTTCAAACGCTTGATGACGCTAGGCACGTCTTCCACAACCTCATAGAGGGTCTGCGCCCCTTCATCAGCAAAGCCTTGCTCAAGGGTGGCGTTCAGCATGGTGATGAGGGGATCGGCCCAGCCATTGATGTTGAGAATGATGATGGGTCGCTGGCTCAGCCCGAGCTGGCGGTTCACGAGAACTTCCGAAAACTCATCGAATGTGCCGAATCCACCCGGTAGGATGATGTAAGCATCGGCGATCTCAAAGAGCTTAGCCTTGCGTGTGGGCATGTCTTCGGTGACCTCAAGGTCTGTTACGCCTTCATGCAGAACTTCTCGTGCTTCCAGAAAGCGGGGAATGATGCCTTTCACCAGTCCACCAGCGTTGAGTGTGGCATCGGCCACGGCACCCATGAGTCCGGCTTTCCCACCGCCATAAACGAGCGTGATACCAGCGTGTCCCAGAGCTGTGCCAAGGCTCCGTGCCGTCTGCATATGGGCAGGGTCATGCCCCGGACGAGAGCCACAGAAGACGGAACAGTAACGGATGGTCATGGTGAGATCATGCTCCTCTTGGTCATGTAGTCATAAAAAAATGCCGGGCAGAATAGGTGCCCGGCATTTCTAATAGTGGGAGCATGATACATGCTCCCATCCCATAAGGGAGTTTACTTGGCGCTTTTGGGCACACCGCAACCCGGGATACGGGAGAAGATGGAGCTGAAAGCAATACCGCTGACGCAGAGCACACCAGCTACGGCAAACATTGTGCCCCAGCCCATATGGTCACGCAGGCCACCCATGAACCAGCTGGAAACCACAATGGTGAGGTCCGTGAAGATGGAGTAAGCGGCAATCAGGATACCGTTATATTCCGGCCCATCGGTCTTGACGGCCATCGTACCCATGGCAGGGAACAGCAGGGAGAAGCCGGCACCCGTCAGGGCTGCACCGACCAGACCGCCCGTGTTGTTATGGACCAGGCAGAAGACGGCCATAGCAATGGCTTCCACCACCAGGGACATGTAGGCAATCGGCACACCACCGTGCTTGTCGATCTGACCAGACACGAAGATACGCATGAAGATGAAGCAGGCAGCGAAGACGCCGAAGGCAATCCCCAGACCCGTCCAGTGGTTTTCCGTGTAATACAGGGCGAGGAAGCTGTTCACCGTACCGAAGCCGACAGAACCAGCAGCCAGAGCGGCACCGTAAGGCAGAACCTTTTTGACAGCGAGACCGAAGGACATCGGCTTGCCGTTACCGGCCAGCGGCTTGATGGCTTTATAGAAGGTCAGCAGGATGAAACCGCCAACACCCAGAGCCACTTCCAGAGCACCAACCGGCAGCAGCTTGATGGTCGGCAGAAGGCCGCTCAGCAGCTGACCAACGGTCACACCGACAGCAATACCACCGTAGGAGGTGACACCGTTCCAGGAAATGGCCACGGAGGAGTGAGCCTGACCAACACGGCGCAGGTTCCATGCCGTAACGGACGTGGATGTGCAGCTTTCGGACCAGCCAATGAACAGACGGCTGATGAGAGCAATACCGAGAGCGATATAGCGGGACGTGTCATTCAGCCCCATGAAGGTGGGAACCAGGGCTGCAAGGCAGACGAGCAGGCCGGAAATGGCGCAGAAAATCAGGCCGTATCTCAGAACGGCCTTGGGGCCATATGTATCAATGCGGTGACCAACGACCATACGCCCCATGGCTGTACCAATGTACTGGAGGGAGATGGTGCTGGCAGCGATAGCCGTGCTGAAACCCAGCGTGTTGTGTACGAACTGGGCACCGATGACGGCGTTGGGCAGACCGATGACGAAATAGACAAGAAGGTTGAATAGAACTACGGGCATCACCCGCATGGTTGGCGAGCACGTATAGGTTGCGTCTTCATCAGACATTGAGCGTCCCCTTTGTAATTTTCCGCAGCCGTGCCCATCTATGTCTGTAACTGGCACAGCCTGTCCTGGAAACTGACCATAGGTGAGAAAATCATTTCCGTCACGAGGCAATGTTTTCTCAGCTTCTGTTGCTGTGAATGGCTGCCATGCAGCTATTTATTGGGCGCTCTATAATAGACGGGAGTAAAGCGTTTTCTCCTGTCCTGTCCGCTGTGGTAAAGAGAGGGACGTGCTGGGTGGCACATCTGGCTGATAGCAAAGGGCCCCGATGATGACTGACGATGAGATCAGAAAAGCCTGTGAGAAGGCAGGATACCAGATTCTTTCTTCCGAAAGAGTATACGAAAACCCGTGGACAGCCGTGCGAGAGGACAAGATTATTCACCCTGGCGGCAAGAAGGGGCTGTATGGGGTTGTTGAACGGGGAACTTTTGCCGTCATCATGCCTCTGCATGCAGATGGTCGTGTCACGTTGGTTCAGCAGTTCCGTTACCCTGTGGGGAAGCGGCTGTGGGAGTTCCCGATGGGTACATGGGAGACACGGCCCGATGCTGATGCCACGGAGCTGGCACTGGGTGAGCTCAGGGAAGAAACCGGCCTACGTGCTGGAGAGCTGATCCATGCGGGTACGCTTTATCAGGGGGCTGGATATTCCAATCAGATGGGGCATGTCTTTCTAGCCCGGAATCTGGTCCGTGGTGATGCAGAGCGGGAAGAAACGGAAGCTGACATGAGAACACGGGACATTCCGCTTGCCGAGTTCGACCGCATGATTGCTGATGGTGAGATGACATGCATGGTCACTCTGGCAGCCTATGCTCAGATTCGTGGTCGGGGTCTGCTCTGACATCTCCTTTGAAGGCATGTGAATCTGAAGGAGGCGGGGCGTCTTCTTTCAGCTGGCGGGCATTGCTACGTCCGGCCCTTCTGGTCCTGTTGCTGGCGGGTGGCCCTCTGCTGCTGTGGCAGATACCTGCCGTACAGCATGGGCTGGACATCATGCGGGGTTGGGCAGGGCAGCCTTATGCTGCCCTGAAGGTTCTTCCAGTAGCGGTAGCCTATTGCGCTATCGGGCTGCCCCGGCAGGCCCTTTGCCTTGCCTTAGGGGCGGGGTTTGGTGTTGGCATCGGGCTTGTGGAATCCAGTTTAGCTTATGGTATCGGGGCTTTGCTGGGCTATGGCTGGGGCTGGTTCTGGCAACGTGGCCGGACTGTCTCGGGCGAGTTTCTGTCATGGTTTGTGCAGGCAGGGCAGAGGGCGCCATTCCGTATGGTTCTCTGTGTCCGGTTGCTGCCGGTCGGGTCTGCTTTGCTGGTGTCGGTGTCATCAGGGATGGCGGGTCTGGCGGTTGGCCGGTTCGTACTGGCGACCATGCTGGGCGGACTGCCCCAGAATCTGGTTTTTCTTCTGGCAGGTAGGGGTGTAGAACTTCGCCATGGAGGAGCCCTGTTTGCTGCCGCCGTGCTGTTGCTTGTCTCGGCAGGACTGGGGGGCTGGGTATTGCGTGGTTTTCACAGAGAGATGAGGAAGGCAGGGTAGCGGAGCATGAAAACGTCACAGCGTGGTTTTTTTGAACATGCCCTGATCGGTAAGCCGTTGATAAAGGGTGGAAAAATGCCCTTCTGGCTGCCCATCCTCCTGGGTACGCTGACGGCGGTTGGCCCGGTCTCGACAGATATTTATCTGCCTGCCTTGCCGGAGATGGAACATCAGCTGGGCTCCGCACCGGGCACGGGCAGCCTGACCATGGCGGCCTGGGTGGCCGGTCTGGCTATTGGACAGATTATTGTCGGGCCTTTGACGGACCGTTTCGGACGCCGCCGCCCTCTCTTGGTAGGGACATTGTTCTATGCGGTGGCGGCAGCGGGCTGTGCGCTGTCTACCTCCATGCCGATGCTTTGCTTCTTCCGAGCATTTGCGGCTTTCATGGGGGCGGCCAGCCTCGTGGTGCCGAATGCTTATGTTCGTGATGTGACGGCTGGAGATGCCACGGCCAAGATGATGTCCCGGCTGATCCTGATTCAGGGGGTGGTGCCCATTCTGGCACCTGCTTTGGGTGGGTTTGCCCTTCAGTTCATCAACTGGCGGGATATTTTCTGGGCCACATCTCTCTATGGCGTGGTTGGTCTGCTGCTTGTCTTTCTGTTCCTGCCGGAGACGCTGGATGAGGAAGATCGTCACCCAATGCGGCTCTGGCACATCATGACCCGCTATGGCCAGACATTGAAGGACAGAAACTACCGCTTCAATGCACTTATCTGGATGGTGCAGGGTTTTTCCGTCTTTACCTATCTTACGGCAGCACCGTTTCTCTTTGAGAGCGTCTATGCCTTTACGCCGTTCCAGTATGGTATCCTTTTTGGTGTCATGGCGGTGTGCATGATCGGTTCATCTCAGGTCAATGCGTGGCTGCTGAATTATTATCATAGTCGGACCCTGCTGCGGGCTGGACTGGGAATCAGCTGTTTTGGGGCAGCTCTTTTGCTGGGTTTGGCTGTCTGGTCCGCACTGGATGTTGATGCCGCAGGGCATCTCAAGCATCTCTATCTCTGGCCGCTGTTCGGAGCGATGCTGTGTGCGCTGGGCCCGACATGCCTCATTGGCCCAAATGCCATGGCTGGCGCCCTTCTATCGCAGGGGCGTAATGCTGGGGTGGCGACGGCTCTGGCAGGGACAGGGCAATATGTGTTCGGTATTCTGGCTAGCATTCTGGTGTCGTGGCTGCCGGTGGGTACGGCCATTCCGATGGGCGGGATGCTGCTGGTGGCGTTTCTGGTCATGATTGCCTTCTCCCGCATGGCCCCGTGAGGCTCCCTTTTAAAACAGGCGCATAAGAGCCTATAAGGGGGCTTTGTGTGTATTCTGATCCTTATGATGAAGGCCGCTCATGTCCTTTAAAGACCCTGCCCCGCTGGACTTGAAACAGTATATTCGTGAAGTTCCCGATTTCCCGAAGCCGGGTATCCTGTTTTACGACATTTCCACTCTGATCCGGAATCCGGAAGCATGGCAGGTAGCAACGGGGCGTCTGGCGCAGGCGGTGGCCCGTTTTCAGCCGGACCTTCTGGCAGGGATCGAAAGCCGTGGCTTTCTGACAGCGGCACCGCTGGCAACCCGTCTGGGCTGTGGCTTTACCATGCTGCGCAAGCCGGGCAAGCTGCCGGGCAAGACAATCGCCCATAAATACAGCCTCGAATATGGTGAGGATGAACTGCATATTCAGGCTGATGCTGTTCGTCCCGGTCAGCGTGTGGTGGTGCTGGATGATCTTCTGGCAACGGGCGGTACGCTTGCGGCTTCCATTGATCTTCTGCGTAAGGCAGGGGCCGAAGTCGTGGGGGCATCTGTGATGATCGAGCTTCTGGCTCTGGGCGGGCGCAAGAAGGTTGATGTACCCGTCACATCCCTGCTGACATACGAGGACTGAGCTTACTACAGGGCGCAGAGGCAGCATGACGGTAGAATCCCTTCCTGTAACGGCAGTTCTGCCTGCCCTGCATGAGGCTCTTGTTACGGGGCCGAATGCCGTGCTGGTGGCGCCGCCGGGGGCGGGGAAGACAACGGCTGTTCCGCCTTTTCTGCTGGAAGCCGCCCCGGACTGGCTGGGGGATGGCCGCATCCTGCTCGTGGAGCCGAGGCGTGTGGCTGTGCGGGCAGCGGCCCAGCGTATGGCGGCGCTGCGGGGTGAAAAGCCCGGCGGAGTGATTGGCTACCGGACCCGTATCGACAGTGCCGTCTCGGCTCAGACACGCATTGAGGTCGTGACGGAAGGACTGCTTGTCCGCCGTCTGCTCGCTGATCCGTTACTGGATGGCGTGTCTGCCGTTTTGTTCGATGAAGTGCATGAGCGGTCCCTTGATGGGGATACGGCTCTTGGTTTCTGCCGTGACGTGCAGCAGAGCCTGCGGCCGGAGCTGCGGCTTGTGGTCATGTCCGCCACGCTGGATGCCGGGATTTTCACGACCGCCTTGCAGGCTCCTCTGATTGAGAGTGATGGTCGCCAGTATCCGGTAGAAATCCGCTACAGGCGGGACATAGCCCATCTGCGTGATCTGCCGGAACATTGTGCTCAGGCCGTAGCGCAGGCATGGCGGGAGGAGGAAGGGTCTGTTCTGGCGTTCCTTCCCGGTGTGGGGGAAATCCGTAGGGCACAGGCCAGTCTTCAGGCTCTGCTGGGTGAGCAGGCTCCCATCTATCCGCTTTATGGCGAACAGTCGGTTGAGGATCAGGCCCGTGCGCTGGACCCGGATTCCGGGCGGCGCATCGTGCTGGCAACGTCCATCGCTGAAACATCCGTGACGGTTCCCGGTGTGCGGGTCGTGGTGGATGGTGGCTGGCGGCGTTTGCCTCAACGTGATGCCAGTACAGGTCTTCCCCGCCTGCATACACGGCGCATTTCTCGGGCTACGGCAGAGCAGAGAGCGGGCCGTGCAGGGCGGCAGGCTCCCGGTATTGCCATCCGTCTCTGGTCGGAGATGACCCAGCGCAGCCTGATCGTGCAGGAAGTTCCGGCTATCCGGGAGGCTGATCTCTGTGATTTTGCCCTTGTCACAGCGGCATGGAATCAGGCGATGGGGACGGCTCCTGCGGCTCTGCCTCTGATTGAACCAGCCCCGGAAGGGGGGCTGGCGGCGGCGCAGTCTCTCCTTCAGTTTCTGGGGGCGCTGGATGGCCAGCAGGACCTGACAGTTCTGGGGCAGCAGATGGTCGGGTTCGGGACGCATCCCCGGCTGGCAGCGATGCTTTGTGCTGCCCGGACGGAGGAAGAGCTGGCCGTGGCGGCCTGTCTGGCAGCCCTTCTGGAAGAGCGTGACCCGCTGGGCGGGCGTGGTGGCAGGGGCGGTGAGGCCTCGGCTGATCTCCGGTTGCGGCTGAAACTGTTCATGCAGGATGATGCGCGTGTGCCTCGGCATGTGCTGCGGCAGCTCCGTCAGGCGGCGGTGCGGTTTCTGCGCCGGGCCGGGCAGGCTGTGAATCAGAATGATCTGGCTGATCTCGTGAGTGAGGGACTGACAGGGTATGCCGCAGGGCGGATGGTTGCGGCGGGGTTTCCTGATCGTCTGGCACAGCGGACCAGTGCGGATGGGCGTTATCGTCTGGCCGGGGGCGGGAGTGCCCGCATAGGGGCGACTGACCTGCTGGTGCAGGAAGAACTTCTGGCAGGGGCGGCCTTCCATATCCGCAAGGGAACGGACATGACCCTTGCGGCGCCTGTCTCTCTGGAGACCTTGCCTGAATCCGTACAGGTCAGCCTGAAGGAACAGAGGGAACCGGCTTTTGATGGTACATCGGGCAAGGTGATTGTCCGGCAGAGGCTGCGGCTGGGTAATCTGGTGCTGAAGGACCGGAATGTTCCGGCCCAGCCGGAAGATATTACAGCGGCCTTGCTGGCGAAGGTGCAGGGTGATCTGCCCCGGCATCTGGACTGGTCGGAGCAGGCACGGCAGTTGCAGGCCCGTGTGGCTCTGGCACGGACCCATTATGCGCCTCATCTGCCGGATATCTCTGATGAAGCGCTGGTCCAGTCCATGGACTGGCTGGAGCCATGGCTGGCTGGGCTGGACAGGCTCGTGCAGCTTAAGGAGCTGGACCTTGCGGCCATTCTGGCCAGTCTGCTGCCTTATGAGGATCGGCAGGAGCTGGATCGGCAGTTACCGCCCTATGCTATTCTGAAGGTCGGACGCAGGCGCATTGATTATACGACTGTTGTACCGTCCCTTTCGGCACGGGCGCAGGATTTTTATGGTACGACTGCCTTGCCTGCATTGGTGGGTGGCAAGGTACCTCTCCATGCGACATTATTGTCACCTGCCGGGCGTCCACAAGCTGTGACGGCGGATCTGGAACAGTTCTGGAAGTCTGGCTGGTTGGATATGCGGCGGGATATGAGGGGCCGTTATCCGAAACATAAATGGCCTGAAAATCCCGCTCTGCCTGAGTGAAAAAAGGATGCTGTCCATCAGGTCATCTATTACAGATGCTGTACGTTATTTCGGCATGTTCTGACGATGGAGATGGTTGGTTATTTCGGACATGTATGACTGATCCTGTATAGAAAAATTGGGCATATCTTCTGTAAATATGAAGATACTTTATGTATTTCTCTGATGTTAGGTAACTTTTTTGTGTATTATTGCCCGGAATGGTAGGTCATAGAGCGATCCTGTATTAAAAATGGACATTATTATGGCACATTATGGGAACGCTTTCATTCAGCATAGAGTATGCTAGAGGTAGGATCGTAACATTGCGGTAGTATGGCCGTAATGGCAGCAGATGGGGTATTCATGCAGCCGGTTATGAGGCATTTGATCTGGTCTGTCTTTTTGCCGGCAGCTGTAGGGAGCATGGCCGCTGCGGGCGTGTGCCTGTGGTGGGTGCCCGGTGGAGAAAAAGTCCCGGCACCAATACGCAATACCAGTCTGTACAAGGCTGTGCATCATCCGCCCGTGCCGGTTTCATCGCCGCTGGTATTGCCCTCAGCATCTGTGCCTGTTGCCCCTGTTACGGCGGTTGTGTCTCATGATGCGCCTGTCATCAGGGAAGCCTTGAATCTGCCCAGCTTTGCCCCGTTGGTGCATCAGGTAATTCCTGCTGTGGTTAATATTTCCATCTCTCATGGGTCATCCTCGGATAATGATGATGACGATGATGGGGATGCGGCATCTTCGCCGGGCCGTGAACAGCGCTCATCACCGTCTCCTAAACGGAAGCGGCATGTAAAACGCCGCAATACTGGCAAAGGGCACCATGTACTGCACCCTGCTGATGATGAGCTGACAGGGGCAGGGTCCGGTTTTGTGGTCGACGCATCGGGCATTATCGTGACGAATCGGCATGTTGTTGGTCATGCCACACGGATCATGATTTCACTCTCTGATGGGCGTTCCCTGCCAGCCCATAGTTTGGGGGATGATCCGATGACCGATATTGCTGTCATCAAAGTGGATAGTCCGACACCATTGCCCTGCGTGACATGGGGGGACAGCCGTCAGGTGGAGATCGGGGACTGGATACTCGTGGCGGGGAATCCTTTCGGCTTCGGGTCATCCGTTACGGCTGGGATTGTCTCCGCCGTGGGGCGTGATCTGGGCAGCGGCGCTCTGGATGATTTCATGCAGCTGGATGCGCCCATTAATCCGGGTAATTCTGGCGGGCCAGCATTTAATCTTCAGGGACAGGTCGTGGCGATGAACGCAGCTATTGCGTCTCCCAGTGACGGTTCTGTGGGGATTGGGTTCGGGATTCCGTCTGAAATCGTAGCGCCTGTTGTGGAGTCCATTCGTAAGACGGGCCATGTGGAACATGGCTGGTTAGGGGTGACGCTCAATGATGCCAGCTCCCCCATGTGGGTTGAGGACGTGGACCCTCATGGGGCTGCATGGCGGGGAGGACTGCGGAAAAAGGATGCCATTCTGGCGATCGGGGACGTGCCCGTGCATGATGCCCGGACCGTGCTGCGTAGCGTGGCAGCGGCGCATCCGGGGACCATATTCAATTTCACCATACGCCGGGAAGGTAAGGTTCTGACCCTCCCGGTGGCGCTGGGTAAGCGCCCCATGGCGGATTTCTAGCCCATCAGGGTGAAGGCGGCTCACGGTCTGCCAGACGGGCTTGTGCGCTGACAGTGACACGGACGGTCTGCATGTCCGCCGTGCTTTCCGGTGGTGCGGAGGCACTGCGGGCCATCATCATCATGGGTGAAGCCCCTAATGGAGGAGGCCCAAAGTCGCCATCAGGACCACGGCCACCGATATGGACACGTTCCAGACCAAGGAGTGTCTGGCCCAGAGCCGTGGCATCTTCCTCTGCCTGCTGACGGAGCTTCTTCAGGGCACCGAGTCGGGCCTGCTGTTCCAGCTTCTCACGGGTTTCGGGGTTGAGAGTCCACTGCATGTCATCAATGCCTAACCCTAGCTTCTGAAGTTTTTCAGCCAGTGCAAGCAGGGCGTCACGATTCTGGCCGCTTAGAGTCAGACTCTGGCGGGCGACCCAGCTTTTCTTGTTATGAGGGCCGTATTCTTCGCCCACACTGTAGCTATCTGCCGTGCTTTTCACATCAGGCTGGTCTTTCAGTACAGCCATAGCACTGCTGATGAGTTGGTTGAGCTGCTGCTGGGTTGTGGTGGGTGAAGTGCCTTCCGTCTTGGCAGAAAAGTGGATGGAGAGTGTGTCTGCTTTTGCCTGTGCTTCGTCAGATACAGAGAAGGACAGCAGGGTACCATGCGGGTGTGGCGGTGGTGGCGCTGTGACGACCGCCCCACCATCTGGAACGGCCCGTGCTGGAGATGCTGCGAGAATGGCACCGCCCAGCAGGCAACCCGTAGCAAGGGCTGTCAGGGAAAGACGGTTCAGGGGATGACGTGGGCTCATTGATGAGGCTCCTCCTGATGTTTCAATAAAACGAGGGCACGGCGGAGGCGACCAATGCCTGCCCTTATGTGATTCTGCTGGCAGAGCTCCTGCCCCTGCTGTTGCAGATGCTGGGCATCTTCCATAGCCCCAACGGGGACATCATGGGGCATGCGCATCTTCTCGGCCAGATGTGCGTTCAACTGCGCACAATAGGCCTGACTGTCGCTGGTAATGACAAGGTCCTGTGAAGGCACGGGGGCTTCCTGTTCATGCAGCAGTGATCCCCATGCCAGTCCGGGCCGTGATGGCATCTGGACGAGCAGAAGGATGACAGTAAGGAAGAATACGGTGCGCATGGTCATGAGAATATCACAGCCAATATGCCCTGAAGATGGGCGTGGTATGAAGATTTGGTAACAGGGATAAAGGGCAGTGGACTGTCATGACGGGTTTTCCGTGGAGATGGTGTGTCTGGCGTTCTGTTCAGCTTCCTGTGTGAGAGGAAGAAACAGAGTGACCTTTAAACCCGGATGGGCCTGTGTGAGCGTGAGGCGGCCATGATGCAGGCTGGTGACGGCCTGCACCAGAGAGAGGCCAAGGCCGGAGCCGGGTGTGTTGCGGGCACTTTCAGCCCGGAAGAAACGCTCATGGGCACGGAGAATATCTGCATCATTCATGCCCGGCCCCTGATCCTGCACGCTGATGTCTATTCCGGCTGGTGTGCCTTCGGCAGCAGCAGTTTCGGGGGTGGGCATGGCAGGGACGGGGTGGGCGCTGAGGGTCAGCGTGCTGTTGGGTGGTGAGAACTTGATGGCATTGTCCAGCAGATTGGCCAGAGCCTGCTGGAGCATCCGTTCATCACCAAACAGGGGAGGAAGGGGAACAATATCCAGATGCAGGCTTAGCCCGGCATCTTCGGCCGAAGCTTCATAGAGCTCGGCCATGTTGGCCAGAAGCTGGTTGAGGTCCATCATCGTGAAGGCAGAACGGCGGGACCCTGCTTCAATCTGGGCGATACGGAGCAGGGCCTCGAAAATGCCGGTGATATGATCCAGATCACCAATAGCCTTATCTACGGCTGTGCGCAGTTCATCCGGGGATGTGGCGGAAAAGAGCGCTTCTTCAAGCTGGTTGCGGGCACGGGTGATCGGTGTTCGCAGGTCGTGTGCTATGGCATTGGAGACCTGACGGACGCCTTCCATGAGCCGGTTGATCCGGTCCAGCATGGTGTTGACCGTTTCGGCCACGAGGTCCGTCTCACTCCCTGTGAGGGCGATGCGGTGATTAAGGTCGCCATTGGCAACGGCAGAAGCCGTGCGGGCGATGGAGCCGACCATGCGGCGGAACAGGTCCCGCACGACAAGCGCCCCACCCACGGCCAGCAGGGCGATCATGACCGCACACCAGATGAGCGTCCGGGTGATGACGGTGCTGAGCAGAGTGCGGCCTCGTATGTCGTGCCCGACAATCATCTTGAAACCATGAGGAAGATGATAGGCTTTGAACTCCGCTGGTGTCGTGAAGGTGTAGCGGCGGATGCTCAGCTCATAGAAGTGATTCATCTTCTTGATGGCTACTGGCCAGCCCGGCAGGTTTCCGGCCAGCCTGCGGCCATGGCGGTCTATCAGCAGATAGAGGGCGTCATCATCGATATTCTGTTCCAGCCGGTCGGTAATGGCATCACCAAGGGCAGGCGCACCGCCATAGACCCAGCGTTTCTGAAGCTCCTGCGCATCGGTTTCGATGAAGGCACGAACATGCTGGTTGAGCAGGTTCGTGCTGCTCCACCAGATGAAGGAGAGGAACAGCGTGGCAGAGATGAGAAACAGGACACCATAACCCAGAGCAAAATTGATGCCTGCCGACCGGATAGGCCAGCGCCGGCGTCTGGCATCAGGTTGTTTCTCCTGCCGGCGGCGGAACCAACGCCGGCGTGGGGGGCTCCTGTCCTCTGCCATAATGCTGATGACCTTGCGTTCTCTCTGTTCTCAGTCCTGTGTGGGGCGGAGAATATAACCCGCATTGCGTACGGTATGGATGATGGCTGTCTCGAAAGGCTTGTCCACTTTCTGGCGCAGGCGGGAGACATGCACGTCAATCACGTTGGTCTGTGGGTCGAAATGATAGTCCCAGACCTTTTCCAGCAGCATCGTCCGGGTGACGACCTGCCCGGCATGGCGGACGAGGAATTCCAGCAGGCGGAACTCACGGGGCTGGAGGTCGATCTTCTGGCCATTCCGGCGGACCTCACGGGAGAGGAGGTCAAGCGATAGGTCCCCTACGGTCAGGGATGTTTCCGGTGCTGAATCATTATGGCCCCGGCGCCCCAGAGCCTCGACACGGGCCAGAAGTTCGGAGAAGGCAAAAGGCTTGGTGACGTAATCATCACCACCGGCGCGCAGCCCGTCCACCCGGTCATCCACGTCCGAGAGGGCAGAGAGGAGCAGAACCGGCGTGTTGTTCTTCTGGCCACGCAGGGTCTCAAGAATGTTCAGGCCATCAATACCGCCGGGGAGCATCCGGTCGAGGATAATGATGTCATATTTCTCCCCGATGGCCAGATAGAGACCATCTTTGCCGTTATCGGCCTGATCCACGTTATGTCCGGCTTCCTTCAGCCCCTTGAGGACAAAGGAGCGGACAGTCGGGTCATCCTCAACCAGTAGAATACGCATTGGTCCTGCCTGTTTTCCTGATATGCTGCATCATGCATTCTGTGAGGCAGAATAGCGGCAAGCCGGGGTAAAAGGAAAGCACACCCTTTACCGTGCCTGCGTGCCTTGCATTACGGATATGTCAGAATATCCGGCAGATGACGATCATTGGCAGGGAGAGATAGCCATGCAGTACAGAAAACTGGGGCGGACTGGCCTGAAGGTGAGTGAAATATGCCTTGGGACCATGACATTCGGCCAGCAGAATACTGAGGCTGAAGGCCATGCCCAGCTCGATATGGCCCTTGAACATGGCGTAAATTTCATCGACACGGCAGAACTTTATTCCATTCCCCCACGGGCAGAAACGCAGGGTTCGACTGAGCGGATCGTGGGGAGCTGGCTGAAAGCCCGTGGCAATCGGGACAAGGTCATTCTGGCCAGCAAGGTGGTCGGGCGCAGCCAGAATGACTGGTTCCGTCCCGGTGGCGAAAAGCCTCGCCTGACTCCGAAGCAGATACGTTACGCCATTGAAGGCTCGCTCAAGCGGCTGAATACTGATTATCTGGACCTTTATCAGCTTCATTGGCCGGACCGTGAGATCAATATCTTTGGCGAAGGCGGCACGACCTTCCGCACATTGTCCGATGCCGATGAAGTGCCAATTGCCGAGACGCTGGGTGCCCTAGGTGAGCTGGTGAAGGAGGGCAAGGTCCGTCATGTGGGGCTGTCTAACGAGACGGCCTGGGGTGTATCGGAATTCCTGCGTGTCTCACGGGAAGAAAAACAGCCCCGCATCGCTTCCATCCAGAATGCCTATAACCTGCTGAACCGGACCTATGAGATCGGTCTGGCGGAAATGGGCCTGCGGGAGGATGTTGGCCTGCTGGCCTATTCGCCTCTGGCGCAGGGTTATCTGACAGGCAAATATCTGGACGGTGCCCGCCCGCCGGGAGCCCGTACGACCTTGTTCAACCGTGGCCAGCGTTATGAGAAACCCGGCGTGGATGAGGCCATCCGGGCCTATCAGGCGCTGGCGAAGGACTCAGGGCTTGATTTTGCTCAGATGGCCATCGCTTTCGTCACATCCCGTCCGTTCGTGACGTCCAATATCATCGGTGCCACGACCATGAAGCAGCTTGAGACGGCCCTGACCTCCATTCAGGTGGACATCACGCCGGAGCTGGAGGAGAAGATCAACGCCATCCATCAGCTGAATGCCAATCCGGCCCCCTGAAGCGGCTTCTGGCAGCCTATGACCGGAACTGACGTATCGGGCTGGTAACAGGCTGTTATGTGAAGCAGGGCAGCCCTTGTCTGTTCCGTAAAGGCATGGGCTGCCGTGAAGGGAGAAGCCCGTATGGTGATTGGTACGCCTGACAGATACATGAAGCAGATCTGCAAATCCTGTAGTGCTGTTTATGTGTCTCATCAGCCATCAGATGCGATCTGGCCCAGAGTGATCCGGTGCAAGAAATGTGGTCATACTGGTTTTGAACATGTTTTCTTCACTCGTCCCCGGTCGTCCGTTTCAGGCTGGGTCAGGCGTTTCCTCCCATTCGGTCTGGGGAGGCGCCTATAGGAATGGCCTGAACAAGTTTAGTCCCTTGAAACTGAAAACCCCGCCTGAGGAAGTTCCCGGCGGGGTTTGTTGTGTTCAGGCGGTTCGTTTCAGCAGCCGCCAGAGGGCGAGCAGCACCCCGCCAAGCAGGGCGAAGTAGAGCAGTACCGCCGTGCCGATGAAGTGGCGTGTGCTGCGATGGGAATCATCAGCCCACTGGAGGAACGCCGTTACATCGCTGGCCATCTGGGGGATGGTTGCCTTCGTGCCATCAGGGAAGGTAATCATCCCTTCATGCAGTGGCGGGCGCATCTTGAACTTGTGGTGATGCGTCAGGGCAATGGGGTTGTAATAGGTGTTCGGGGCCAGTGTGACGCCGGGCGGGACAGGGCGGTAGCCTGCCAGCATCTGGCGGATATAGTCCGGCCCGCCCCGGATGGTACGGGCAATGTGGGAGAGGTCTGGCGGATAGTCCCCGCCATTATTGGCCTTGCCTACGGCCACGCTGGGATAGGGGGAGGCGATGGGACTCTCCAGCCCTGCATGACGCTGTTGTGCCCAGTGCTGTAGAGCTGTGACGGAGGGTTGAAGGCCAATCATGTCTCCATAATGGGCCCGTTCCATGCTGTGGCAGGAGCTGCATACCTGCTGGAAGATCATAAGCCCCCGTTCTTCCGGGCGCATGGGGGGCAGAGGCTCAGCCGGCGGAGGGGACTTCTGTATGGGGACGATGGGTTCATCCGTGCTGGAAGCGTGAGCAGGCAGGCTGGTCAGGGAGAAAGAAACCAGCAGGGCCGTGCCTGTCAGGAAGGAACGCAGAAGCTTCATGATGTTTCTCCCTGTGTGGAGGAACCCGTCATCTGCCGTTCCCTGTATGAGGTCACGGGCAGCAGGACCAGAAAGACGAGGAACCAGACCAGCATGGCCCCCCGGCTGAGCCAGACCCACAGAGGCGTGGCTCCGTGCATCCCTGCCAGAATGAGGGTGATGAAGGCGATGAAGAACAGCCCCATCCCGGCCCTGACCAGCGGGCGGTAGGTGGCGTTATGGCGGGGGGAGCGGTCCAGCCACGGCAGGACAAAGAGAACCAGAAGGCTGGCAGCCGCAGCGATCAGCCCGCCAAGGCGGGACGGAATGGCCCGCAGCATGGCAAACCACGGGGCAAGATACCATTCTGGCGTGATGTCTGCCGGTGTTTTGAGTGGATTGGCGAGAATGACATTATCCAGCTTGCCGAGCAGGTCGGGAAGGAAAAAGATCAGCACGGCAAAGAGGGCCAGAAAGACGCAGACGGCCAGACAGTCCTTCACGACATAAAACGGGGCAAAGGGGCGTGTCGTGTGGTCCGGGCGGGGACTGTCCAGCGTAGGGTTGCTGGAGCCAGTCCCATGCAGGCAGAGCACATGCAGCCCGATCACGGTGGCGATGATGAAGCCAAGCGTGAAATGCAGGATGAAGAAGCGGTGCAGGGCGATGCCTCCCAGCGTATCCTCACCCAGCAGATAGACAAGCAGCCCGTGCCCGATTCCCGGTATGGCTTCCACGGCATGGGTGATGACGGTGGCGCCCCAGTAGGACATCTGCCCCCATGGCAGGACATAGCCTGCAAAGGCGGTCGTCATGAAAAGAAGCATCATGAACAGGCCGGAGAGCCAGACCAGTTCCCGTGGGGCCTTGTAAGACCCATACCAGAGTCCCCGCCCCACATGGAGATAGAGCGCAGCAAACAGCATGCTCACGCCCCCCGTATGGATGCTGCGGATGATCCAGCCGGATGGCACCCGCCGTTCTATGGCTTCCACACTGTCGAAGGCCTGAGACAGGTCAGGCTGGTAATGCAGGGAGAGGAACAGCCCGCTGACGAACATCAGCCCGAAAGCGACCAGCAGGCAGGCGCCCAGTGTCCAGAACAGATTGACCGGCGGCATGGGAAAGCGGGCCATATGCTGACAGAGAGGCCGCAGGAAGGGCAGACGGGTGGAAAGCCAGCCTGTGGAGGGTGTGGTGTTGTCGTTCATCGTGCGGGCTGTCCCTCAGAGCTGCTGGATGCTGTTCAGGCTGTAATGGGGGGAGAGCAGGCTTTCACCCAGCCGGATCGTGTGGTCATCCACGAAATGGAGCGGTGGGACCGGGAGGTTGTAGGGGGCTGGCATGTTGCGGAGGACCCGTCCGGCACCATCAAACTGTGACCCGTGGCAGGGGCAGAAGAATCCCCCGGAGGCTGGCAGGCTGGCGATGTCCTTATAGTCTGGCACGCAGCCCAGATGGGTGCAGATGGTGATGTAAACGCCATATTCCGGCCGGAGGGAACGGTGGGCATTTTCAGCCTCATGAGGCTGCTGCCTGATACGGGATTGCGGGTCTGCCAGTTGGGCGAGCAGGGCGGTGTCCTCCAGCGCATGGATCATGTCCGGTGTGCGGTGCTGTATGGCTACGGGCATCCCCTGCCAGACGACAATCTTATGTGCACCGGGAGCAAGGTCCTGCACGGAAACATCCATGACGGCCTGTTCCCGTGTACTGGCAGCGGAGCTTGCCTGTGTGCGGCGGAGGCTGTCCAGAAACGGCACGGCAAGTGTGCAGGCTCCTGCACCACCCAAAGCAACGGACCCGGCTGTCAGGACCGTACGGCGTGTGGGATGAGGCAGAAGTGACCCTTCCTCATCAAGGGAAGGGTGGGGGAAGCTGGCATCGTGTTTCTGGGTCATGGGCGGGTTTCCTCGTCAGAGGCCCAGTTATAGAAACAGCGGCGGAGTGGTGCAATCAGAAGGGCCTGTGGTGGGTGACCGTTTTTCCTTGTCGGGATTACAGGGTTGCCCGTATCCGGCCACCGAGATTTATGCAGCGGTGTTTTAGCCCTTCCATCAAAAGATAGACTGCCGGTGTGGTGTAGAAGGTCAGAAGCTGACTGAAGGCCATACCGCCCAGTATGGCAACACCCAGCGGGTGACGCAGCTCACACCCGTAACCCTCACCAAACATGAGGGGAATGGCCCCTAATGCTGCTGCCAGTGTCGTCATGAGGATAGGGCGGAACCGTATGACAGAGGCGTGCTGGATGGCCTGTTTGGCTGTCAGTGCCGGATTGTGATTATGGATATAGATGGCGAAGTCGATCACCAGAATGGCATTTTTCTTCACAAGGCCGGTCAGTAGGATGATGCCAATAATGGCGATCAGGCTGAATTTCTCCCCGGCAATCCACAGGCCCAGTATGCCCCCCACACCGGCGGAAGGTAATGTGGAGAGGATGGTGATGGGGTGGACGAGGCTCTCATAAAGGATGCCAAGAACGATATACATGATGGCAACGGCTGCAAGAAAAGCCAGTAGCGCATTGAGCATGAGCGTGTTGGTTTCGCCTGTCGTCCCCGTGAACTCTCCGTGAATCGTGTCCGAAGCGTGAAGGCTGACGAGTGCCTTATTGATAAGGGTAATGGCATCATCGTAGCTGGTACCCTCTGTGAGGTCGAAGGAGAGGGTCGTGGCGTAATAGCCGTTATGGTGCGCAATACTCAGCGGCATGGGGGTTTTGACGATACTGGCGACATTATCCAGCGGGATCATGGTTTCCTGCGAGGAGGAAACAGCCGCTCCGTTAGAGCTGTTGCCCGAAAGCTTGTTGGCGAGTGAGTTGGTGACGGAATCTCTGGAGAGAGACGCCTGTGTGTTCAGTGCCTTGCCTGTGCGGACACGGATAAGGTTGGAGGCAATGCCACCGGCGGCTGTTCCCGCAGAGGTGGAAAGCCATAATTGATGCAGCATGTTGGGATATTCACGGAACGGCTCTCCCACGACCATGACAACCTTGTGGTTTGTCAGTGGCAGATGAATGGTGGAGACAACACTCTGCCCGTAGGCATCAAATAGCGCATTCTGGACAAGTTGTGGCGTGATGCCGTACCGAGCCTCCAGGTCTCGGTGAATGACGATATTGGCTGAGAAGCTGACATCTTCCGCATTGGTGGAGAGGTTGCGGAATTTTCTACTGGCCCGCAGCTTTGCCAGCAGAGCGGGCATGGTGTTGTAAAGGGGCGTACTGCTGTCGCTCTGGAGGACATAGCGGTAATTGCCGGTACTGTCCGAATCTCCGCCGCCTTGCCTGCCGCTATTGAGTGCCCAGAAGAAAGATTCCGCCCCAGCTTGTTGAGGGATGGCCTTGCGGATGCGGGCCAGTATGGTCGGTATGCTGTCCCGCTTGTCCTTGTCTTTCAGCGTGACAAAAAAGCGGCTTGTATGGCTCGTCCGGTTGAAGGTGACGACTGTCTGCACAGCCGGGTCCTTCTGTATGATGGCTTCAACCTGATGGATCCGGCGTGTCAGCGCCTTGAAGGAAAGGCTTGGTTCCCCGTTGACGCTGCCTTGCAGGATGGCAAGGTCCATGTCCGGTATGGCCGTTTTGGGCATGAGGATGACCCCGCCTGCCAGTAGCAGGAAACTTCCCGGCAGCGTCAGGCCTACCAGTAGGGGGTAGCGCAGGCTCCAGCCGATGGAGTGTTCATAAGCTGCCGTCAGGCGGATCAGGCCGAGCTCTATGAGTTCGACAAAGCGTCTGAGTGCATAGCTGGCCCAGCTCATGGGAGTCTGGAGAAGGGACTGCTGCGGTTTCGCTGGAATGTCCGGTTCCGACCCTGCCGGTGCGACCACCAGAAAACGGGCGCAGAGCATGGGGGTCAGGGTCAGGGAGAGGATCATGGAGATGGTAATGGTAGCCGCCATGGTCATGGCGAACTCGGAGAGGGCTGAGCCCAGCGTGCCGGGGATGTAGAGAAGCGGTATGAAGACGGCGATTAGGGAGAGGCTGATGGAGACGACCGTGAAGGCGATCTCGGACGTTCCGATAAGGCTGGCTTGATGACGGTCCATTCCCGCTTCCATATGGCGGGCGATGTTTTCCAGAACCACGATGGCGTCATCAATGACGAATCCTGCCGCAATGGTCAGGGCCATGAGAGACAGGATATCAAGGGAGAAATTGAACCACGCCATCGCCGTCAGTGTGCCGGAAAGGGCTACGGGAATGGTGATGGCGGGTATGAGCGTGCTGGCAAAATGTCGGAAGAACAGGGCCACCACCAGCACGACCAGAAAGATGGAAATGACCAGCGTTTGCTTGGCATCTGTCAGCGAGGCACGGATGGTCAGGGAAAGATCAAGCCCTGTCTGGAGGTTGGCACTGGCGGGCAGGGCCTGTCGTAATAGAGGCAGCCGCTCCGTGATGCTGTTGACGATCTGTACGGTATTGGCATGAGGCTGCGGAATGACAGCAATGGTAATGGCCGTTTTTCCGTTCAGTGTGCTACCCTGATAGACGTCCTGCACATCATCACGGATGGTTGCAATGTCTCGCAGATAGATGGGGTTTTTCCCGTTGCGGTAGGCGACCACAAGGTCCCGGTACTGCGCCGCATTGATGGCCTGATCGTTCGTCTGGAGTTGGATGCGCTGTTCCCCTGCCGTGATGAAGCCTTTGGGTGTGAAGGCGTTGGCAGAGGCGAGGGCGGAGCGGATATCTTCGGGGTTCAGCCCCCAGCGGTAGAGCGGGTAGGGGTTCAGCTCCACACGTACGGCTGGATTGGAAGCGCCGAATGTTTCCACCCGGCCCACACCGGGAATCTGCGCAAGTATGGGGCGGACCCGGATCGTAGCGAGGTCGTATAGCTGGTCACGAGGGAGCTGATCTGACGTCAGATGCAGGAGATAGATGGGCCTGTCACCATCCAGTTTGAAGGCCTGCGGGTCGGAATCCAGCGTGCCGTTGGGCAGGTCGCTGCGGGCTGCCCGCAGGGCGGCCTGCACATCCCGCAAGGCGCCATCAATATTGCGGGACGAGGAGAAGTCCATGAAAATGGATGTCTGCCCGCTGCTGGTAATGGATTCCAGCGTCTGGACGTCAGAGATGGAGGCCAGCCGTCTTTCCAGCGGGGTGGAAACAGATGTGGCCATCTGTTGCGGGTCTGCCCCCTGTTGGTTGGCGATCACCATGATGGAGGTGGCCGTCATATCCGGCATGGTGGAAATGGGCAGAAATGGCAGGGCGATCAGCCCGGACAGAAAAATGGCCAGAGCGAACAGTGTCGTCGCCACGGGGCGGTCGATGAAAAGCCGACAGAAGACCATCCCTGACAATTAACTCTTTCTTTATATGATTATGGAAGCCTTTGCTTCCATAGAGATAGAGCCCTGTATGAATCAACCTGTTTTTACTGGTCATTCATGTGATGGGGAAGCAGGACGGCAGAATAATTCTGGTTCTGCCGCCCCGGTGGTGCTGTTTTCTGTCAGGGGGTGATGGGCTGGGGCGATGGTACATAGCCGTAGCCCTGTACATAAGTCGTTGTCTGGGACACATAACCCTGCCCCGGCTGGTAGCGGGTATAGCCGGGTACGGGATATGGATAACCGGGAGGGGCCGGAGGCGGTGCCGGTGGCTGGACGATCACGACATTGGTGGCCGGAGCGGGCGGCGGGCTGTAGCTGGGCACAGCATAAGGCATGGCATAGCTATCGCCGTAATAGCCTCTGTCAAACCCGTTGAAAGCCCGGTCCACCACATTATAGCCAATGCCGGACCCTACGCCATATCCCAGCCCACGGGCGAAGCTGTGCCCGAAACTGTGATGGTGATGGGCCTCTGCCGGTGTGGCTGCCAGCCCGCAGGACAGGGTGGCTACGGCAAGTCCGGCTGCCACTTTTTTGAGTGTTTCTGAGACAGGGATCATTGGGCTCTCCTTTGTTTCAGCATTATCAGCCAGATAACGGACCAGCGCAGGGGCTGCCTGTCATGGTGTGTCCGGCATCAGGATATAGAGCGCAGGCGCATGAAACGTTAGTGAAATTACCGTCACGAAATGGTCATGTTCTAAAGGATCATGATTCGGTGATGCTGGCAAAAACAGCTTGCGTTACCTTCTGGATATTCTGAGGAGTCAGACAGGCGAGAAACCCTCGTGCTCCAGCGTTGATCCATATGGTGTCATGCTTTTGTGCGCTGCGGTCAATGACGGTCGGCAGGGTTTCCTTTGAGCCAAAAGGTGTTGTCCCACCGGAGACGAACCCTGTGCGTTCATGAGCTTCATCGGGCTGCATCATTTTGGCGTTCCGGCCTCCCAGTGCGGCGGCCAGAGCCTTGAAGTTGACTCGTTTATCTACGGGGATGACGGCAAAGGCAGGCTGTTTCCGGTCGACCTTGATGGCTAGCGTTTTGAAGACGGCGGATGGTGCCGCCCCGATTGCACTGGCGGCTTGTTCGCCAATACGGCCTTTCTGTGGGGCATAGTCATACTGGCAGGTCTCATAGGGGACGCCCGTGCTGTCGAGAAAACGGGTTGCAGCGGTATCCTGCTGGCTGACCATAGGGAGACTCCTTACCCTCAATGAAAGACTGACACTACCGACCCTATCAGATCGTTCTTTCCTCTGTCTGACAAGGTGGGTCTGGTTCAGGTCTGGTTTGCTGGAATGGGAGGGGACACACATTGCGTCAGGTGGGGCTGGGGTTCATTCTGGCACAATCAGGGGCGGGGTGTTTTCTGCCTCTCTGGCCGTGAGGAGATGATTATGACGCAGCCTTTTGTCGTTCTGGCCGAATTCGAAGCCAGAGAGGAAACGGTGGAAGCGTTTCTGGAAGCCTGCCGGGATGACGCTATCTGCTCCAGAAGGGATGAGCCGGGCTGTCTGGAGTTCACCGTTCAGCGCAGTGCAGATAATCCCAATCTTGTGGTGTTGTATGAGGTTTATGCAGACCGTGCGGCCTTTCAGGCGCATGAGGCAGCACCGCATTTTGCTGTGTTTTCAGGTGCCCTGAGGGAGCTGGGAATCGTGACGAAGCAGATCCGCTTCCTGCATAAGCTGTTTCCTTCCGCTCATTGACCAGCGGTGACGCCATCCAGATTGATGAGGCTCACGGCAGGCTGAAAACGGCGGGGGGAATGGGCTGCTTTGTCCATGTTGTTTTCCTCTGCCGTGACGGGCGGAACATGGGTGAAGCTGAGCGTCACCTTCACATGGCTATTGTGCAGGAAGATGGTCCCGACTGTTTCATCCTGCGCTGGGCTGATGCCACGGGCAAGCTGGGTCTCCCGCCATGGCGTAATGAGGCGGGATGACCACGCATCTTCCGCAGAGACGGCATCAGGCTGGTCTGTCTGTTCATCGGAGAAATAGGGGGTCAGCTGCCCATCGGTGAAGCAGGCATTGTTCACGTAGTTTTCCACTGCTTCCCTGTAAGGGCGTGCTTTGTGGTGGCGCGGCATATAGAGGCCGTTCCATTTAGGGTCATATGTGCAGGATTTTGCCCGCCAGAGACCGTCCGTTCCTTTCGCCATGGTGCAGTGGACACGGACATGGAGGGAATCGTCACTGCCGGTCGAGGCGTAAGACAGGGGTGTGCTGGCCAGTTTCTGGCAGGGCAGAGTAGGGACAAGCAGAGCCGGTGCTGCTGGTCGTTTAGAGGCCGGGAGTGGATCGCCGGGCTCCGCATGGGCAGCGGGCAGCGAGGCCAGAACAGGGACAATGAACAGGGCGAAGGAAAGGCTGTGGCGTTTCATGGCGTGGGAGCGTATCGCAGCATGAGGAAAGAGAGGACTCACAATAGCGTATGCGCCATATCGGGCAAGCTCTCCTGAATCAGCTGTTCCCCATCAGCAGGCAGGGACGTTGACAGCCAGCCCGCCAAGGGCGGTTTCCTTGTAACGGTGATTCATATCCCGTCCTGTCTCGGCCATTGTCTTGATGACGTGGTCCAGAGAGACATAATGCGCTCCGCTATCATCGCTCATAGCCAGCGATGAGGCGTTGATGGCTTTGACGGCGCCGAAGGCGTTACGTTCAATGCAGGGAATCTGGACAAGACCGGCAACGGGGTCGCAGGTCATGCCCAGATGGTGCTCCATGGCGATTTCAGCGGCATGTTCGCACTGTTCTGGCGTGCCGCCCAGCGCTGCCGTCAGCCCGGCTGCGGCCATGGAGGAGGCGACCCCCACCTCTCCCTGACACCCAACTTCCGCCCCGGAGATGGAGGCGTTGAGCTTGAATAGCCCCCCTATGGCGGCGGCTGTCAGCAGGAAGGTACGTAGACCTTCCTTGCTATATTCAGGGCAGAAGTCCCGATAATAGCGCATGACGGCGGGAATGACGCCTGCGGCCCCGTTGGTAGGTGCTGTGACAACACGGCCCCCGGCGGCGTTTTCTTCATTCACGGCGATGGCAAAAAGGCTGATCCAGTTCATGACGCCATGGGGTGAGGGAGCGGCGTTGGTTTTTGCCTGAAGGCGGGCATAGAGCTTTGCAGCCCGGCGCTGTACTTTCAGCGGGCCGGGGAGGGTATCCGTATTGCGCAGCCCGGCCTCGACACAGGCAAACATCGTTTCAGCAATCCGGTCCATGCCTCGCTCTACATCCCATAAGGGGCGTGTGGCGGTCTCGTTAGTCATCATGATGGTGGCGATGTCGGTGTTCTGTCGCTTGGTATGGGCGAGCAGTTCTTCACCACTGCGGAAAGGGAAAGGAACATCAGGCAGGGAGTAGGACATCGTCCTCGCCTGTTCCTCTGGCGTAATGAATCCACCTCCGACAGAGCAGAAGCGCTGGCGGGTAATGAGCGTGCCATCCCGGCTGAAGGCTTCAAACTGCATGGTATTAGGATGGATGGGGGGAATGGTCGCTGTATCGAGGCAGATGTCGTTTTGATAATCGAAAGAAAAACTCGTGCCGTTGAGATTCAGGAGGTGGGTGCTTTCAATATGCTGGACCAGTTTCTTGGCGGTGTCCGGGTTTACATGTTCTGGTGTTTCCCCGGCGAGGCCCAGCAGAACGGCCTTGATGGTTCCATGGCCTTCCGCCGTCAGGGCCAGCGAGCCGTACAGGGTAACGACAATGCGGGCGGGGCTTTTTTCCAGCGGGCCATCGGGCAGTTCCGACAGAACATCAGCAAAGCGCTGTGCCGCCCGCATGGGGCCGACCGTATGGGAGGAGGAAGGGCCAATCCCTATCTTGAACAGATCAAACAGGCTGAGCATGAAAACGGGCCCTTATCGTGTGAATCTCGTATGTCTTTTATGGGATAAAATGGGCCTTGTTATAAGCCTTAAAAAATAAATTATTCTGATTATGGAACAATCAGAAAAGCCTGTTATGCAGGACACTTCCCGGCCTGTCACCTGCACGGAAAAGGCCACGGAGGGCGTACCTCTCATGGCCTTGCAGGTGGGTTTCAGCCTGCCGGTGTGTCCCATATCTGGTTTAACGCCGTGCGGCATTGCGTGATGAGCGCTTTCAGGTCGCCATCATACAGGCTGTCCGGCACGTCTGATGAAAAGATTTCCACGGCGCAGGCCCCACGGAATCCCGCATCCCATGTGGCATGGAGCATGTCATGGAGTGGAATGGAGCCCTTGCCGGGGATGCGCCTGTCCCCTGCGGAACGTGGCGTGCGCCAGTCGCTGATCTGCACGACATTGATGAGAGAGCCTGCCCGCAGGATGGCCTCGCAGGCATCCGGCTGCTGCCATATGTTCCAGTAATCCAGACAGAGCCCCAGAGCGGGATGATCCACGGCCCGGATGATGTCCAGTGCCTGATCGATGGTCCAGATGGCTGTTTCGTAATTGATGGAGGTCGGATTGAGCGGCTCCAGCGAGAGGCGGATGCCAAGGTCTGCGGCAAGGGGAGCAAGGTGGCGCAGGGAATCGATCGTCCGGGTGATACAGCCATGGATGTCGCCGTTCTCCGGTGCCCCTGTATTGACGACAAATGGAACACCCTGTGCGTAAGGAGCAAAGCGGCGCATGCTGTCTTCCAGCCGGGCAAGGCGGCGTTCCGGCTCTTGCGGGTAGGGCATCATCTTGCTGGCCCCGAAGGTTCGTACAGCAGGCTGGAAAGAGCTGACTGTCAGGCCGCTCTCTTGCAGCAGGGCCATCTGTTCATCCAGCCGGTGCGGGTCGAGTTTGGCTTCACACAGCTCAATCGTCTCGACTCCCAGAGCGGCATAATTCTGGATGTCTTCTTCAAAGGACCAAGGTTGTGTGGTGAATTCATTCATTCCGAATGCAAAAGGGAAACCGCTCATGCTGCTGCTCCTTCTTCCATGAAGGCAAGGACCGTCTGATTGAACTTCTCGGTTTCATCAAGGAAGACCATGTGGGAGCTGTTTTCAAACTCCACGGCACGGCAGTGGGGCATGTGGTCGGCAACCCATCGGGGGCCTGCGGCGGGCAGAACCTTGTCTTTCCCGGCAACCATCATGAGCGAGGGCAGGGTGAGGTGTGGGAGCACGTCCCGCCAGTCCTGTGTGGTGTGGTCTGCCATCATGAGGGAGGCCGCAGGGCTGGGGCATTTTGCCATTTCGCTCAGCAGCATGGTCTTCTCATCGTCCGGAAGGCTGGTGCTGAGACAATCCGACAGATTCTGCTGATCGAATGCTGTGCGGTTAAAGGCCAGCTGTTGCTGGAGGAAGGTCAGCCCGGCTTCATCGTAGCAGGTGGCATGCCCGAGTTTCCAGTCCGGGGAGAAGAATTGCTTGGGAGTCTGCTGCACGAAGATGGCGCTGCGGAGCTGCTTCTGGCCGAACAGTTCCAGATAGGACCATATGATCGGGGAGCCGATGGACCAGCCCAGCACGGTGGCGTCTTTCAGGTCCAGAGCGTCCAGAAGGTCCCGCAGATCGGCAGCGAGACGGGCGATGCGGTAGCCGTGCTCCGGTTTATCTGACTCGCCATGCCCTCGCAGGTCCAGCGTGATGACACGGTGCTTCTGAGCGAGGGCTTTGATGTTGCGATGGAAGAATCGGCTGGAAAAGGTCCAGCCATGGATCATGACCAAAGGTCGGCCCTGCCCATACTCCTCATAATGGAGCTTTACCTGATCGCTGGTGGTAATGTGGGGCATGTCTGTCCTTCCCTGTTTCATAGGGTATGTAAAGGCCGCAGGGGCTGTCCCTGCCATCATGGCCTCTGTTCTAGTTGGGCCTCTTGTTCTTCCTTCTGCAAGAGGGATGAAAATATTCTTTAGGGGAAAGCGCTTAGGCTGGGGGAGCAGCGGGCAGCCAGATGAGACAGGTGGTGCCTTCGCCCGGTGTGCTGACAAAACGCAGGCGCCCGCCGTGACGGTCCAGAATCTGGCGGACAATGGCCAGCCCCAGCCCGGTGCCTTGCCCTGTGTCGGTGTTGTCAGAAATGGGGGCATCTGTGATGCGGTAGAAGCGTTCCGTCAGACGGGGCAGGTGATGGGCAGCAATACCCGGCCCGTTATCGGCCACGCTGAGCAGGACGCCTGTATCCCCTGCGGCAAGGTCATCATCCAGGCCGCTGCGCCGGGCATTCAGGCGGACATGGAGGGGGCGATCGGGTTGGGTGCCATAACGGATGGCATTCTCCATGAGGTTGAGGAGTACCTGTACCAGTTCGTCTTCATCGGCCAGAACGGTCAGGTCGTCTTCATGTGTCATGTCCAGCTGGCGGCTGGAATCCCGGAAGCGGGGCATGACCTCTCCCAGAACGGTGGCAAACAGCTCCCCGATATCCAGCTGTTCACGGGGGCGCTGATGCCCCTTCAGTTCCAGTTGGGAGAGATAGAGCAGCCGGTCGATCAGTCTCTGCATCCGTGTGGCCTGCTGGTGCATGATGTCCAGATACAGGCTGCGGGAGGCCGGGTCTGTCTGATCGCCACCGTCCCGGAGCAGGTCGATGAAGCCGCTGAGAGAGGCGAGAGGTGTGCGGAGCTCGTGGCTGGCATGGGCCACGAAATCGGCGCGTATCCGGTCGGCTGCCTGAATGGCGCTGCGGTCATCCAGAAGGGTGAGGACGAGGCTGTCCCGCCCGACTGTTCCGGGCAGACGGCGCATGGAAAGGCGGATGGTTCGCTGTATTGGCACGTCCAGACTGATGGTGGTGGAGCAGGCAGTGGGTATGTCGCTCTCTGGCATGAGAGGGGCATTCAGGGCGGTGTGCAGGCTGTTCCGTGCATTGGGATGGCGGAGCAGGGCGTGCAGGCTGTCACCATGGCGTGTCTGTGCTGCCCTGTTGCAGGCCAGAACCTGCCCCATGGCGCCAAGGACTAACGCCATGCCGGGAATGGTTTCAGCCAGCTGGTGGGGATCGTGAGTCTGTGGGGGGTGGTGGGGGACAGGTCTGGTCCGGGCGGCTGGTGGGGGGCTTTCCGGTTTGCTGATGCGGCGTGAGAGACGCCATGCCATTCCCCAGCCCGTGAGAGCGAGGAGGAGGCATGAGAACATGATGACCTCTGGCAGAAGGGGGGATGGCACCATGGATTCAGTCAGATGACTGGGCTTGTGGCGTATTTTCTTTCGTGTCGTCCAGAGCATAACCTGCTGCTCGGACCGTCCGTATCAGGTCAGGTTCTCCCTCGCTGTTCAGGGCTTTGCGGAGGCGGCGGATATGCACGTCCACGGTGCGCAGCTCCACATGCACGTTTGGTCCCCAGATGCGTTCCAGCAGGTCTTCCCGGGAGAAGACCTTGCGGGGGTTGCGTATGAACAGGTCCAGCAGGCGGTATTCGGTTGGCCCAAGGGCAACAGGGCGTCCGGCCCGTGTGACCTGATGGTTTTCTGGCTCCAGAGTAAGGGGACCGAACGTGATGAGGTCCTGACTGGGCCGTGTGCGGCGGAGCAGGGCCCGCAGGCGGGCATCCAGCTTGTCGGCACTGCATGGTTTGGTCAGATAGTCATCTGCACCAGTATCCAGCCCGCATATGACGTCCTGTTCGTCCGTTCGGGCTGTGAGAAAGAGGATGGGAAGGTTTTTCAGGCCCGGTTTCTGACGGATAGTGCGGCAGAGTTCCAGCCCGGAGAGACCGGGCATCATCCAGTCCAGCAGGGCGACATCGGGTTTTTCACGATCAAGGAAGGTGAGAGCCTGTTCGGCATTCATAACAGTACTGACACGATAGCCACGCTGGCGCAGGCTATGCTCCAGCAGGAGGCGCAGGGCAGGCTCATCTTCCACGACAAGGACAAAGCCTTTGCTGGTTGCCTGTGTGGATGCTGTCATGGCGTGATGTCCTTCCGTTGGGCTGATGAGGGGTTATGGTGGTGAAAGACCATCATCATGGGCGTGGGGGCGTGCTGAGGGTAGTGTGGTGCCCGTGACCATGAAGACGATGCGTTCTGCCATGTTGGTGGTGTGATCCCCGATCCGTTCCAAGTTCCTGATGATGAACAGGAGGGAGATATGGAGGCGGATGGTCTGGGGGTGATGTGTCATCTGCTTCAGGCAGTCGCCTGTCATGGCGTTGCCGTACTGGTCCACAAGCTGGTCTGCCTGCCATATGGCATGGGCTTCACGGGCATCTTTGCGCTCCAGTGCATTCATGACACGGCGGAGATGGTCCAGCACGAGCCGTCCCATTTCGTGCAGGGCGGTGCGGGCGGTGTGAGGGATGGGCTGATCCATCTGGTTCAGCCGCCGGGCGATGGAGCTGGCATAGTCGCCCATGCGCTCCAGTGCGGAAGCCATGGGAATACAGGCGATGATTTCTCGTAAGTCCACCGCCATGGGGCCACGCAGGGCCAGAAGCCGGATGGCGAGCGCTTCTATCTCATGTTCCAGAGCGTCAACGGCACTGTCCTGTTGTGCAGCTTCCAGTGCGGTTCTGGTGTCGTTTCCGGCGAGGCTTGCCAGTATGAGAGAAAGCTGATGTTCTACCAGTCCGCCCATCTGTTCCATGAGAGATCGCAGACGGAGCAGCTCATCTTCGTAACGCTGCACAATATGCTGCCGCTGCTGCATCATGGTCTGTTCCCTTCGTAAGCTGGACCAGTCTAGCCCAATTTCTGGTGAGCGGGAACAGAAGCGTCATCCTGGCCGGAATGCTCTGAAAGGGGCGGATTTGAGCCATTTTCTTATAGGAGGCTCTGTTATTTTACGGATATGTCATAAATATTTCATGTTTATGAACGCCCGTCGGGAGTGTGTTGGGAGGTGCTGAGGAATCGCCGTTCTTTTCTGCGGCAGAGCGTCTGTTTTGGTCTGACGGCGGCAGTTGGGTGGGAGCGGGGAATGGCGGGTGATGTATCGACCGTGCGGGACATGCTGCATGATGATGCTGATTTTTACCCTCTCTGGCCGGAACGCACTGAAGATGCTGGCAGGCGGTTCCGCGTGGGGCATGGCGGGCGGGTGTCTGATGTTCGTGTGCCCGGCCTGTATGTTGTTCGGCCTGTCCGGCCGAATGGAGCGGCTGTCGTCATTGCGGCAGGGGGTGGGTATCGGCACATTGCTGTAGGGCATGAGGCTCTGCCCGCCGCCCGCTGGCTGGCTTCATTGGGGATTACGGCGGCCATACTGGTCTACCGTTTGCCGGGCGAAGGGTGGGCTGAAGGTATGGAGGCCCCTATGGCGGATGCCAGACAGGCCCTGCATCTGGTGCGGTCTGGTGCTGTTGGTGGAATAATTGATAAGCAGCGTGTGGCCTTCATGGGGTTTTCTGCCGGTGGTCATCTGATGGGGCTTTCCGCATTGCAGATGCACGATGTGCCGCCAGCTTTGCTGATGCTTCTTTATCCGGTTGTCAGCGTGGCACCACCTTTTACGGGGAGCCGCACCAGCCGGGCCTGTTTTGGAGATGACCCTACGGAAGAACGGGCAGCCCGCTGGTCTCTGCCGCCGCATGTTCGGGCTGATGCCCCGCCTTTATTCATGGCCTACGCCGCTGATGACCCCATTGTGTCGCCAGAGCAGGAGGCTCTGCTGGGGCAAGCCTATCAGGCGCATCATCACCCCTGTGAAGACCATTGTTTCCTTGTTGGAGGGCATGGTTTCGGCATGGGGCGCAGGGACGGGCCAACGGAGCAATGGCCCGTTCTGGCGGAACAGTGGATGAAGCGGTGGGGCTTTGTGTGAGAGGATCAGGCCGGGTCAGGGAGTGATCATGGCTGGTAGGGAATGACATCGAGGCTTGTTTGCAAACATGTGTTTTTAGCCTTGCTTAGAGGGTTGTTGTGCAGACATCTAAACGGATGGTGCCTTTCAGGGGGCCTGTTTCATCCGTCATGGTCCTGTACAGGTTTTGTTATGCTTCAAGCAGGCGTTTGGCGTAGTGGAAGAAGGTCAGGTCTTCTTCTGGCCTTTCGATAGCCTTTAAACCTTATGCTTGGGCCGAGTTGTGCATCGGCCGGAATGAATACTGTCCTGCAGGCTTATAGCGTTTTGTGTATGGCTCTCATCCTGCTGTTTCTCACCCTTTGAATCTACTTCTGACAATATCAGTTATCTGAAGTAGTGTGGCATACCAGAAACTCGCTGCGGAGATCTTAGTCCGTTACGGGGGTAAGCCGAATGTCCATTTTGAGAACGGGAAGACCGAAACTGGAAATTCAGAAATACAGTGAGAGTACTCCATTTAGTTGTCTTTTCTAGACTGAGCTGAAATTCGGTGATTCGTAAATTGTATTTTTCCATAAATAAGGCAATATTGAATGCTGTCCAATATGAGGACATCACAGGAGGAATTAATGGCATTTATTGAACCAATTACGATCAAGGACGCTATTGAAAGGATAGATCGCAAGAACTACTTGCTCCCTGCCATACAGCGTGAATTTGTCTGGGCCCCCGGTCAGATTGGAAAACTCTTTGATTCCCTTATGCGGGATTATCCGATCAGCTCGTTTCTGTTCTGGGAAGTCGAAAGCGAGAACGTCGACAAATATCAGTTTTACGAGTTTATCCGTGATTATCACGAACGCGATAATTATCATAACCCTAAGGCTAATCTGAGTGGGAGTGCTGGCATCATTGCCATTCTTGATGGCCAACAGCGGCTTACTTCCCTGTATATCGGACTTAAGGGCTCGTATGCTCAGAACGTACTGAAAAAGCGCCGGAACAACGATGCCGTTTTCTCCAAACGATATCTTTATCTGAACCTTTTTTATGGGTCTGTAGAAGATAGTGATGTCGAATATGAGTTCAGTTTCCTGACACAGAAGGAGGCTGGCGTTCGAGATGACAAAAACTTTTGGTTCAAGGTTGGTGATATTCTCGATATCGTCGAGCCTGTCGATGTTAATGATTACCTTTTGAACAATGATGCAGCACAATTCGGAAAAGATAACTTCCGGCTGGCTAATAAGGCCCTGTTCAAACTGCATGACGTTATTCACAAAAGTAAATCAATTAATTTCTTTCTAGAGCGTGGTGAAGATTTGGACAAAGTTCTCAATATCTTCATCCGCGTGAATAGCGGAGGTACAAAGCTCAATTCTTCTGACCTGCTATTGTCCATTGCCACGGCACAGTGGAAGGACAAGGATGCGCGCGAGGAGATCACGCAATTCGTCGACGAGGTCAACGGTATCTGCGATGGTTTTAACATCAATAAGGACTTCGTATTGAAGTGTTGCCTTGTCCTAGCCGATTTTCGTGACATTGCTTTTAAGGTGAAAAATTTCAATAAGGCCAATATGCTCCATATTGAGCGGCAATGGGAAGATATCACTAAAGCCATCCGCAGTACGGTTATTCTATTAGCTAATTTCGGTTATAGCGGTGCGACATTGAAATCAAACAATGCGTTGATCCCTATCGCTTATTACCTGCAGAAGATTGGCTCTCCTAAAGATTTCGATATTGCTTCGAAATATGAGGCTGACCGCAAGGCGATATTCAAGTGGCTGGTGATCGTCCTGTTAAAGGGAACATTCGGCGGCCAGCCTGATAATGTGCTTCGCCCTATCCGTGAGGTCATTCGTGGCACTGACCAAGGTTTCCCGTTTGAGGAGATTGTAAGCAAGTTGAAAGGCACCTCGAAATCTTTGGCCTTTGACGAAGACGAGATTGCGAGACTTCTGCGCTACGGCTACAATGAGACGCCCACCTATTCCGTATTGGCTTTCCTCTACCCGACACTCGATTTTCGTAACAAGTTTCATCAGGATCACATTTTCCCGAAAAAGATGTTTACCAAGAAACGGCTGTTAGAAGCGGGTATCAAGGATGACGAGATTGATTTCTTCATGGCGAAGTTCAACAGTCTAGCGAATTTGCAATTACTCGAAGGTATACCAAACCAGGAAAAGTCGGATAAAGATTTCGATACGTGGCTAGCTAACAAGTATCCTTTGGAGGCAGACCGTAGGGACTACAGGGCAAAGCACTATATTCCTGATATAGATCTCTCCTTTGCTAACTTTCGTGAATTTATCGAGCAACGAGAGAAGCTACTTACCAACGCATTTAAAAATATGCTCGCCTGATGGTAGAGGCCAGGGCTACCAGGGCACTCTGCCTCGGTAGCCCAGTTTCGGCGGTAGTGGGGAAACGTGAGTTTACCGTAGGTAAATTGCTTCAGGGTCGATTGACCCATGGCTGACATATGAGCTTCAGTGTTTTGACAAACCATTATGTTCGAAATGCTGTCTGTCTCGCACGTTTTTCAGTGGACCAGCGGCGAGTCAGAGCTGACGATGCAAATGTCTTCATTCAGGCGGTCGTCGTTGATCGTTCTGCTGGTTTGATACGGGCCGGGGCCGCGGTATTAAATCCTTTTAGGGAGCGGTTTAGTTGTGGCAGCATTGATGTCTGATCTTTCCGGTTTGCTCATGCAAAGCCTTCTGATATCAAAGAGCTATGCTCTCCTGATTGGCTCAGGAATGACTCAAACCAACAATTTGGTAAATTAGGTATCGCTTCCAATTCGCTGCATCCCGCAAAAGATACGGTAGATGCTGTGGCGTCCCGTACGGGATTCGAACCCGTGTTGCCGCCGTGAAAGGGCGGTGTCCTAGGCCTCTAGACGAACGGGACTAAAGGCGTGGGTGTCCTTTACTGAATCATAAGGTGGTTGGTCAAGCCAGCAGCGGGGTATAACTGTCTGATTCTGAAGATTAGGGTCCTCTGCCATGTGTTGGTGATGATGGAATGCCGTCCCAGAATCATCCTGCAAGCCAATCGTTATCGTTCTTTTATGGCGAATATTCTGTCAGGCACGCCGTTTTTATACGGGGATAGTCTGACGACTGGTTGGGAAGGGAGCCGGGTGGTTTGTGTCATATCTTGTTGGAGTTAAAGAGAAATTCTGCGAATTTTAAAAGTAATAACCATAATTAAATTAGTATATAAAATAACTATGATGTATTAAATAATAGTATATATAATATTATTATAAAATTAATTTCAGTATCTATAATATTTTTTGTTGACTCCAGTTTTTTATTGTGACTTTTTGTTCTTGGAAGTTCCATGTAAAACTTCCGTTCTCTTAATAAAAATTGTGTGGAGACTTAAGATGAGAGCTCTTAGCACCCGTGAGCTGGATAGCGTTTCTGGTGGTTTTGGTCTGCTGGGCAACCTGCTCGGCGGTCTGTTGGGCGGTGCTCTTGGTGGTGGTCAGAACGTTCTGGCTCCTGCTGCTAACACCAACACGATTCCGGCAGCCAACTATGTTCCGAACGGTTACGCTGCAGCTGTAGCCGCACCTGCCCTCGGTGGTGGCGTGATGGGCCTTCTGTCTGCTCCTCTGCAGGCAATTTCTGGCTTCCTGCAGAACCCGCTTGGTAGCCTTGTCTCCCTCGTTGGTGCAGGCATCCAGCAGGCTGTGAATTTCGTCACACGTCTGATCTGATAAACCTTGCTGGCCCGATAAGGGGTGCATGGTAGGGTTTCTGTCCAGCTAGGGCAGGCTCTCTTTGGGGGGATGGTCCGTATGGGCCATCCCCTTTTCTGTTGGCTCTTATTATTGGGGTAGGATGTAAGGGCCAGCACTAAGGACTTCGATTTCCAACAGGGAACCCTCTGGCATGGTGATGTTCGGTAGAGGCAAGTGAGCCTGTCCGTTGGTCCAGCGGCAGGGGCTGGCCTCCATGACATCCCAGCCTGTGTTGGATGGCGCTGTGAGATGGGAGGTTAATGGCTGTTGCTGTCCTTCAGGATGGATGAGGATGATGCTGCCTACCAGCACACCCAGCAGGCGCCTGTCATCCACGAAGGGGCCGATGCTCTCACTGGGGCGGGCCGTGCGTGATGTAATGGACAGAAAAGGAACGGCGCCTTGCATTTGAAAAAGGTAATGAGACCCGTCTTTCCGAAGGAGAGGGAGCTCTGAGCCTTGAGGATCAAGTAGCCTGAGGGCCGGATCATCTGTCAGATGGTGATTGGGGGTGTCTGCGGGCACACCGAGCTTTTCTGCTCGCCGTGTCAGGGCGGTATGTATCGGTTCTACGAATGTGCGGTCCACCCGTAGGGGGGCCGCAGCATCATGGTGCCAGTCTTTGATTCTGTCGGGGAAGGCTGGGCCAGAGTGAATAATCGTGCCTGTATCTGGTGTGATGAAGCTGCCCCGGTTACCTGTATTCAGGTAGGTCTCGGAGAGGACACCATTGGCACTGATAATACGGTGTTCATAGGTTTCGACATGATGGATGTCGAAACATGTCCGTTCTTCCCGGGTGATTGTACTGTGATTGACTAGCATTCGGGCAGGGATAAAAGCGCCTTTTAGATACAGGCAGTGTTCTTCTGTGATGTACAGGTCTTGGAATGGGCAGTTTTTTCCGAATGTGTGGGGCTTGATGCGGATGGGCCAGTCATCAGGTGACGCTGCTGTGACGGATTTGTAGCCAACCCAGCGGAGATGTTCGACTCGTTTCTGATGATTCTGAAAACTATGGATAGCATCACCGGGCCGTAACTCCTCCACCTTCATCGGGCCATTGGGGGTATCTATCAGTGTGCCTGGCAGATAGCAGACAAGTTCCGGTGCTGATGATTTTGCCGAGCCAGCATCAGAAAGGCTGATGGCGCACCAGTTTCCGTCCAAAGGGAGATGATAGGGATTGCCGGGAATGAGGATGGTCGTATGGGCCGTGCTGGAGACGCTATAATCTTCATTCAGCTGGATCGTTGTCTGGTTATACTGTGCATCGTAGCGTTGCCGTGCGGCTGTTGAACTGTTGCTTTGTGTAGAAAAGGCAAGTTTGATTTTGAAACTGGGGGGCGGCGTTACGGTTAGATGAAGGGTAAGGGATAGATTTGTTGGCAGGACGGTACTGCTCAGCCCTTCATAATCAACAAGAAGCGTCCCGCCCTTACCGGGGTTTATGGTTAGGGTATGGGGGGTAGCCAGTGCAGCCGGGCTGACCAGCCCCTGCCATGAGGCTGGAGAAATGACCAGCGTGCCGCCCTGAAGATTGAAAGAATTGTCTCCAGAAAAAGATGGCAGATTATCCGGCATGAAAAGTGTGGCCTGAATGATGGCCTGTCTGGATTGGGGAAACCAGTTAACAGTCTGCCCGAATGGGATAATCATACGGTTCCGTTTTGGAAGTTACCCTGAAGGCTACGGAGGAAGAAGAACTAAGGCTAGGTCCCATTTATTTAGTGAAAATTAAGCAGAGGGAGGATGAAACGCTCTTTTAATCGAAGAATGTTTCATTGGTGGAAAATGAGGAGATGGTTATAAATGGATGTATAAAAAATCAATAAAATAAAAGAGTTGTAAAAATATATTTTCATGTTTATCTAAAAATAGAATCAGACAGCTAACAAAATTAATAGTATTTTCACCTAAAATATATTGACGGTTACCACGATTATTATGCCTTATTCTCTTGAGGGTTCGTTGTGGATTCTCTTATTCATCAGAAAATCTCTTGGAGACTCGTTATGAGAACTCTTAATGAGCATGAATTGAATCAAGTATCTGGTGGCTGTCTGCTGCTGGAAGCTGTATCTGCCCTTGGCGCTACTTTGTTGGGTGGCCTGTTGAACTCAGGGGGAGGCCACACAATGGCGCAGAACTTGGCTGGGGCCCAGGCTGATATGGCGGAGCATGGCACGCCCCTGCCAAGACCCGTTAAGAAGGGGCTTGATAGTGCTCTCCAGAAGGGAGCTGGGTTCCTTGAGGCCCTGACGCATGATGTTGCCGGGCATATCAGTGCAGGTATTCGTGATGTCGCTGATCTGCTGGGGCGTCTGTTCTAAGAGTACTGGTAGAACCGGGGAAGTATCCTGGGTTTAAGATGTAGAAAATGTCAGGCTGTCAGTTACTGGAGGGCGGGTCTCATGGCTCGCCCTTCTGTTTGTGAGGTGGCTGAATGATGCCGATAAAAAAGGGCGGGCCAGAGGAAACTCTGGCCCGCCCTAATGAGGCATCCATCTGAATGGAGTTCGATCAGAACTGCATCCTGAAGGAGCCGGTTGCGCCGCTTTCGGTGGACTGGTTGCCGTACTGGCCGATGTAGGACAGGTCCAGATCGATCCGGTCGGTCAGCTTGGCTGTCAGACCTGTATCAATAATGGCAGCATTGCTGGAGAGCAGAACACCGCCCACATCCATGTCGCTGCTGTTGCCTGTCGAGACAAAGGCTTCATGCATATGGGAGCCGAGCTGGCCGAAACCATGACGGTAAGCGCCCATAATATGCGGCATGAAGACCATCTTCCCGATACTGACCTTTGTGGAGGCCCGGAACCCGAAGGTGGAGAAGGTCACGCCACTATCTGTCCCACGGCTGTGCAGCGCTGCGGAGTTGCCATGCTCACGATAGCTGTTTGTCTGCATATTGACGTAAGCCACGTTCATGAACGGTTCGAACACGCTGTTTGCGCCATGCAGCTTATAGCCAAGCTCTGCGAAGCTCTGGGCTGTACCACCCAGATAGCTGCTGCTGACACGCCCGCCATATTCGCCAACGGCAATATGACGGCGGGTGTTGATGACGTTCCAGCTATAGGCTGCACCAAGGCGCAGGTTCAGGCGACCCCAGTGCGTCCCAGCATAACCACCAACGGTGATATTGTTGCTGTTACCGGAGGAAGACCGGCCCCGTGCAACATTGAACTGGGAATGCCCGTAGGAGAGCATACCACCCACACGCCAGTTGCTGCCACGGACAGGCGCATCCGCCCCCATGATGAAGCCTGCCGTGTTGTGATGCATCAGGGCAGCATTGCCATCCCCGCTATTATGGCCCAGCCCGCCATAGGCCTGGCCCCACATGGTAGCGTGGTCGGAGTAGCAGGCACCGTTCTTCTCATGGGTCTTCAGGTCATAGACACTCTGCCCGTTGCGGCCATAGTCACAATCCACATTGGCCAGACGGTTCAGGACTGCATTCCGCATGTAGAAGCTGTCCTGAATCAGGGCCGTGCGGATGGAGGCATGTAGCTCGCCAGACAGGTTATCCAGAGCCTGTTTGGCCTGTGTGCGTGTCAGCTGCACCATGGCATCTGCCAGAGCGTCATTCTGGGAGATGTGATCAAGCCCGTTGCCGGTGGTGATCTGGTTGCGTGTGCCACCCACAGAGCCAAAGCCCTGGATGCTGCGGCGCAGGACGATATCGACATCATTGCCGGTATAGGCGAGTGCCGGGTCGAGATAGGCATATTCTGCGGCCAGATTGGTGTTCAGCGCATCATAATGCCCGGTGACACCGTCAGTAGCCGTCAGGACACGGTAGGCTTCGCCATAGGTCAGGCCAGCACCGGCATTCTGCACATGCAGGTCCAGAGTACCGCCCTGAATGGTTGCCTTACCGCTGACAGCAACATGGTCGGAGGTCAGCGCGTTATAGTTGAAGCCGCTGGTCTCCTGAAGCTGCTGACCTGTCGTAGCGCTCGTACCACGGATGCGGAGCACGGAGCCCTTGGCCATGGTCAGGTCGCCAGCGACATGGAGCGTACCAAGGTTGTTAGCTTCATAATGGCCCGGTGCCAGTGTAGCGCCGGAATCCACTGCTGTCGTGCCGACTGTGCCAGTCCCGGCCAGCGTGGCGTTCTGCCGCACAGCCATGGCGGAATGGGACAGGTCACCTTCGACAACCATCTCACCGGCCTCAATGTCAGTTGGGCCTGTGAAGTCAGAGCCGTTTCCTTCAAAGAAGAAGGTACCAGTGCCGGTCTTGGTCAGCGTGTTGCTGTCGCCCAGATGGTTTGAAAGCTGATCGGCATCGTCAGACGCATCGGCCAGTGTGGAGCCGCTGCCCAGTGTCATTTTGTTCTGATCCTGCACATCAAACACGGCACCTTGAGAGCCGATGCTGGTGTTCAGGTTGCTTGTCAGATCAGAGCCCTGACGGTTCTGGAGCGTACCACCATTCAGGACCAGACGTGCCTTTGAGCCTTCTTCTGCATTCAGGCCAGCCTGACCGTTGGCATCGCCAGCCACCAGCGTACCGCCATCCAGTACGTTCAGCGTGGCATTGAAGCCATTGCCAGTAGCAGGGGAGGCCTTGGCAAAGACAATCGGCCCGGAGCTCTGAAGATCAGCACCATTGGCGAGTGTCAGAGTACCTGCACCCGTAGCGCCAATTTTCAGTCCCTTGCCAGTTGTCAGTTCTGCGAGCGGTCCTGTGACCTCCAGCGTACCGTTATCGACATTTACGGCTCCCCCCAGAGCGGACTGGTTCGTCAGAACTTCATGACCGTTGGAAAGCGTCAGGCTGCCATTGCCGGAGAGGGACCCATTATAGGTATCAGCGGCATTGGTCAGGTTCAGCGTCCCGCCTAGTTTGCCATCAGCGTTACCAGAGAGGGACTTCACGACAGAACCTGCATCGGTCACGTTGAAGGTGCCACCATTAGCAGCCAGCGTGCCGTCTACCTGATTGCCATCAAGTGTCAGGCTGCCGTCATTCTGCGTGACGTTACCAGTGACGATATTGCCACGTCCCAGCGTCATGGTGCCGCTGTTGGTGGCGGAGGCAAGCGTACCACCCGTGGCGGTAAAGGTTGCCCCGGCCTCATTGCTGATATCTGTTGCCGTGCTGTTCGTGAGTTCAGCTGTGCCTGCCTTGTTTATGATGGCAGCCAGTGTGCCACCTGTAGCGGTCAGTGTGCCGCTGTTGGTGGTGAGACCAGCAACATGCCCGCCTTCAATATCGGTTGTCCCGGCATTGTTCAGGGCACCGGCCAGAGAACCGTTGAGCGTCAGGGCAGCCGGTGCGGTAATGGTGGTATCGCCGTTGAAGCTGTTATTGCCTGTTAGGGTCTCATGGCCACCAGCCACCGTCAGGCCACCCGCACCAGAGATGACACCGGCATAGACAGTGTCAGGTTTGGCGTCTGTTAGGGTCAGGGTCTGGTTGCCGAGTGTGATATCGCCTGTGCCACCGATATCCTTCACGGAGGCGCCAGTATCAGTCCCGCTGATGTCGAACCGGGCACCATCCTTGATATCCACCAGAGCAGACTGATCGATGCTGCCCTTCTGGGCCAGAGCCAGAACGCCGTTATCGAGTGTTGTCGTGCCTGTGTAGCTATTGGCGCCTGTCAGGGTTGCCTGTCCATCAGAGAGGGTCAGACCGCCCGTACCAGACATGGAACCGGCATAGCTGTCCTTGGCATTGGTCAAGGTCAGCGTGCTGTTCAGCGTACCATTTGCAGTTCCGGCCAGCGAGCCGACCTTGGAACTGTTGCCAGTAATAGTGAACAGGCCACCATTAGCAGTAAGCGTTTTCTGGATCGTGCTGTTATCCAGCGTCAGGCCGCCATCCTTCTGGGTAACATCACCGGAGACTGTGCTGTTGCTCAGTGTCATGGTGCCGTTGTTGGTAGCAGATGCCAGTGCGTCACGTGTGGCTGTCAGAGAAGCGCCATGAGTGTTGGTCACGTTACCGACAGAGCTGTCTGTCAGCTCGGCGGTACCAGCCTGGTTGGCGAGCTCAGCCAGAGCGGACTTATTGACGGTCAGCGTCTTGTTGTTGGTTGTGAGACCAGTAACCTTGCTGCCTTCAATGTCAGCCGTACCCTCATTGTCCAGCGTTCCATTGAGGGCATTGTTGGTGAGGGTGAAGCCTGCCTTGTTGATGACATTACCGACAGAGCTGTCTGTCAGCTTGGCGGTACCAGTCTGGTTGAGCAGGCCAGCCAGAGCGGACTTA
>NZ_JANIDY010000003.1 GCF_026385525.1 Bombella pluederhausensis | reverse complement strand
GTGATTCCAGACATAAAAAAACCGGCCCCCTTTTCAGAGGGCCGGTTCTTTACCGATTCACTCAGTTCTCAACAGTGGACTGTCCATTTATGAGCAGCCCCTGATCGTTGGCAGAGACCGTAATCTCATCCCCGTCATGAATACTGCCCTCCAGCAGGAGACCAGCCAACGGGTTCTGCAGCGCACGCTGAATCACCCTCTTGAGAGGACGGGCACCATAGACCGGATCATATCCAGCCTCGGCCATCCACTCCCGTGCCTTCTCATCCAGAGACAGGGTAATCTTGCGATCAGCCAGCAGATGCCGCAGGCGACCAAGCTGGATTTCCACAATCTGCCCCATGTCAGCCCGCTGGAGACGAGAGAAAAGAATGATCTCGTCCAGACGGTTCAGGAACTCCGGCCGGAAATGCGCCCGGACAACCTCCATCACATCATCCCGCACGGACTCGGTTGATTCACCATCCTTCTGATGGGCCAGAATCTCGGAACCGAGATTGCTGGTCAGCACGATGATCGTATTGCGGAAATCCACCACACGACCCTGCCCATCCGTCAGGCGACCATCATCCAGCACCTGAAGCAGAATGTTGAAGACATCTTCATGCGCCTTCTCAACCTCATCAAAGAGGATGACCTGATAAGGACGCCGCCGCACGGCCTCGGTCAGCACACCACCTTCGTCATAACCGACATAACCCGGAGGGGCACCGATCAGACGGGAGACGGAATGCTTCTCCATGAACTCGCTCATGTCGATCCGCAGCAAGGCACGTTCATCATCAAAGAGGAACTGCGCCAGCGTCTTGGCAAGCTCGGTCTTACCCACACCAGTCGGACCAAGGAACAGGAAGGAACCAATCGGGCGGTTAGGATCCTGCAACCCGGCACGGGCACGGCGCACGGCATTGGACACAGCCACAAGAGCCGATTCCTGCCCCACAACACGCTCACGCAGGACGGACTCCATACGCATGAGCTTGGAACGTTCACCTTCCAGCATCCGGTCCACCGGCACGCCGGTCCAGCGGGAGACAACAGCGGCGATTCCCTGATCCGTCACCGTATCAGCGAACAGCGTATTGCCGTCAGACTGGGCCTCGGCCTGCTGGGCCTGCTCGATCTTCCGTTCCAGTTCAGGAATACGGCTGTACATCAGCTCGGAAGCTCGCTGGAGATTCCCCTGACGCTGCGCCACCTCAACCTCGGACCGGGCATGGTCGAGTTCTTCCTTGTATTTCTGCACGGCATTCATGCGGTCTTTCTCCGCATGCCATGCCGCACTCATCGCATCAGACTTCTCCTGAAGATCAGCCAGCTCTGCTTCCAGAGCTTCCAGACGCTCACGGGAAGCCGTGTCATCTTCCTTACGGATGGCTTCACGCTCAATCTTCAGCTGAATGATACGGCGATCCAGCTCATCCAGAGCTTCCGGCTTGCTGTCAATCTGCATCCGCAGGCGGCTGGCAGCCTCATCAATCAAGTCGATGGCCTTATCCGGCAGGAAGCGATCTGTGATGTAACGGTTGGACAGGGTCGCTGCGGAAACCAGTGCATTATCCGTGATCCGCACACCGTGATGCAGCTCGTACTTCTCCTTGATCCCACGCAGGATAGAAATCGTATCCGCAACAGAAGGCTCACCCACAAAGACCGGCTGGAAACGGCGGGCCAGAGCGGCATCCTTCTCGATATATTTGCGATACTCATCCAGAGTCGTAGCACCAAGACAGTGCAGCACACCACGAGCCAGTTCCGGCTTGATGAGGTTGGACGCATCCATCGCCCCGCTGGAACGACCAGCCCCAACGAGCGTATGCATCTCATCAATAAAGAGAATGATCTGCCCTTCAGCGCTCTCAATCTCTTTGAGAACGGCCTTCAGACGTTCCTCAAACTCACCCTGATATTTCGCACCGGCAATCAGGGCGCCCATATCGAGGGAAAGCAGCTTCTTGTTGCGCAGAGCCTCCGGCACATCGCCATTGACGATACGCAGAGCCAGCCCTTCCACAATGGCCGTCTTACCGACACCGGGCTCACCAATCAGAACCGGGTTGTTCTTGCTGCGGCGTGCCAGAACCTGAATAGCCCGGCGGATTTCTTCATCACGCCCGATGACCGGGTCCAGCTTGCCTTCCTGCGCTTGAGCCGTCACGTCACGAGCATATTTCTTCAGCGCTTCGAAGTTATTTTCAGCAGAGGGGGAATCCACGGTCCGCCCTTTGCGAACGGCAGCAATGGCACTCTCCAGAGCCTGAGCAGACGCCTTACCCTGACGCAGTGCCTCGCCAGCGGCGGTCGTGCTGGCAGCAATCCCGGCAAGCAGACGATCCTGCGCTACATAACTGTCACCAGCAGCTTTGGCAGCAGCCTCGGCACTATCCAGCACCCGCACGAAATCCGGCGTTGGCTGAGGCTGAGAGGCCCCACTGCCCCGTACGGTCGGCAGCTTAGCAAGAGCCGCATCATTCGCCTGCTGAACAGCCTTCGGGTTTCCCCCGGCGGCACGGATCAGACCGGCAGCGGCCCCTTGTTCGTCATCCAGCAAGGCCTTGAGCAGATGCTCCGGCGTCAGCTGCTGGTGGTAATCCCGTAGAGCAATGGTCTGGGCTGCCTGAATGAAACCCTGACTGCGCTCGGTAAATTTCTGAATATCCATGATAGTTGCCTCTCCTTCTCGCCCCATCCTTGGCAGCGATGAATGTTCAGCCTGCCCCGATATGGCGACAGACCGTGCCTAAAATTTAGGCACGATCCCACTGGTTTCAAGAGGGTATTTCTGAATTCATACGCAGAAATACCTGTCTGCAAGGAGATTCCAGGACCTTTCAGACAAATGAACTCTGAGACGAAAAGGAATGGCAGGCAATAGAAAGGCAGCCCCGCAGGGAGCTTATGCCTCCCCCACCGCAGAGGAGAGTGAAGACGGCTCCAACCCGACACTGGCCAGAGCCCGCTGCCATTTGGTGGAAGGGTCCGCCCCGAACACGATGTCTTCATCCGCCGGGACGACATACCAGGCATTGCCATGGAGTATCTCCTCCTCCAATTGCCCCGCCGCCCATGAGGAATGACCCAGCAGCAGCATGGCCCGGCGTGGCCCCCGTCCAGCCGCGAGCTCTTTAATCATCTCGATACTGGCACTGACCTCCGCCACAGGCTCCGCTTCAGGCAGAACGGTCAGGCGATTACCTGCCCTGCCCCGCCCGATGCTGACACCTTCCGGAGAGTGAAGAACAAAACCACGCCCCGGCTCCACAGGTCCACCAACACCCACACCAAAAAGACGCTGTGGCGGGTTGGGGGATACATCCAAATGGCGCAGAAGTTCACTGATATCCGGATGGGTCAGCCGACGATTGACGATCATCCCCATGGCCCCATCCTCGGAATGAGCACAGAGATAGATAACCGTTTGGGCAAACTCCGTTCCCGTAAGAACAGGGCTGGCAACCAGCAGGCGACCCGTCAATATCTCAGTCGGCTCAAGAATCGGCATGAACACCTCTTACAAACAGAACGTCCCTCCATCATAACAGAAAGGTTCAGTTTTTCATTCACCACGCACGGAGTGCCCCATGACCCAGCCACAGACCATCCTCGTTACAGGGGCCACATCCGGCTTTGGTAAAAGCATCGCCACAAGGCTGGTCCGAGAAGGGCACCGTGTCATCGCCACAGGGCGCCGGAGCGAACGGCTGGCCAGCCTGCATAAAGAACTCGGCAGCAACCTCCTGCCCCTCACACTGGATATGAGCGGCCGGGCCGCCCTGCGTGCCCTACCCCAGAGCCTGCCAGAAGACTGGCGTCACATTGATGTCCTCATCAACAATGCCGGTCTGGCACTGGGTGTCACCCCAGCACAGGATTCCAGCGTGGATGACTGGGAGACCATGATCGACACCAACATCTCCGGTCTTGTGGAAATCACCCACGCCCTGCTCCCCGGCATGATTGAACGGGGCCGTGGCTATGTCCTCTCCATTGGCAGTACGGCAGGGCATTACGCCTATCGAGGCGGGAATGTCTATGGGGCCACGAAAGCCTTCGTTTCCCAGTTCATGAAAAATCTGCGGACGGACCTGCTGGGCACACCCCTGCGTGTCACGACCATCGAGCCCGGCCTTGTGGGCGGCAGCGAGTTCAGCAATGTACGTCTGCGGGATGATGCCAAGGCACAGGCTGTCTATGAGAACACCACGCCCCTCATGCCTGCCGATATTGCCGAAACCGTCTCATGGCTGATCGGCCTGCCAGCACACATGAACGTGAATCATCTGGAGATCATGCCGGTCTGTCAGGCATCAGGCGGGCTGGCCGTCATAAAAAAGGAGGGGTAGAAACCCCTCCCTTTTCTTCTGAAACTCGTTTCAGGCTCAGCTCCGGCGGCGGGTGGATTTCTCACCACTGCGGGCTGGGCCGGAACGCCGCTTGAAGGAAGATGGGCCACGGCCCCCTTCCCGGCCTTCACGCCCCTCACGGCGTCCACCGCCGCCCGGACCACCACCAAAACGCCCTTTCGGCGCACCAAAGCGGCGACCACCCGGCGGGCCGCCACGACCACGGCGAGGACCACCGCCACCAGCAGGCGCCTCAGCAGGTTCGATGGTCACTTCATCCTGCTCTGCACCGGCACGGCAGGCATTGAAACGGGCCAGCTTCTCATCAGAAATCTGAAACAGCGTGTCATCCTGCTGAATGCAGATATTGCCAATATCCCGCTTCTGCACGCCACCAAGACGGCAGATAAGCGGAATCAGCCATTTCGGGTCAGCCTTCTCGCTGCGCCCCACCCCAAGGCGGAACCATGAGCCAGACATCTCATAACCACGGCCCCCTTCACGGGCCGCACCACGGGCAGGCGGCTCAACAGAGACAGGGCGAATATCTTCCACACGAGGCAGATGTGCCTTATGGAACCCTACCAGCGCACGAGCCAGCTGTGTGGCATCGAAACGCTCCGTCAGCTTTGCCACAATGTCTTCCGGTACGGAAACGGATGTTTCCCCGTTCAGGATGGGGTCTTCCAAAAGACGCTGTGCATCCTGTTCAGCGATGGCATCGGCTGTCGGTACCGGCTCCCAGTCCGCTTTCACACGGGCCTGCGCCAGAACACGCTCAGCCTTACGGCGCTGGTTGAACGGCACCATCAGCACGCTCACGCCCTTACGCCCTGCACGGCCCGTACGGCCGGAACGATGCAGGAACGTATCGGATGAAGACGGCACACTGGCATGAACGACCAGCCCCAAAGCCGGGACGTCAATGCCACGGGCCGCAACGTCTGTGGCCACGCAGACACGGGCCGCACCAGAGCGCAGGCTCTCAATGGCACGGGAACGCTCATTCTGTCCCATCTCGCCAGAAATGGCGACAGAAGCGAAGCCACGTTCCAGAAGGGCTGCCTGAACCTGATTCACCAGCAGACGGGTGTTGCAGAACACCATAGCCGTCTGGCTCTCATAATAGCGCAGCACATTGACGAGGGACCGTTCCACCTCCTGCGGGGCCGTCACCACGCAGCGATGGGTAATATCGGCGTGCTGCTTCTGGCCGGAGACCGTATCAATCCGCTTGGCATCTTTCTGATAACGCCGTGCCAGAGACGCAATCTCCCGGGCAATCGTAGCCGAGAAAAGCAGCGTGCGGCGCTCTTTGGGAGAGGCATCCAGAAGCTGCTCCAGCTCCTCACGGAAGCCCATATCCAGCATCTCATCGGCTTCATCCAGCACGACAACACGCAGGTCACGCAGGTCCAGCTTGCCACGGGAGAGATGGTCACACAGACGGCCCGGCGTACCAACCACGATATGAGCGCCACGCTCCAGAGACCGGGCTTCCCGGCGGGCATCTGTCCCACCGATGCAGCTCGCAATGCGGGCACCTGTTGCCGCATAGAGCCATGAAAGTTCCGTCTGCACCTGCATGGCAAGCTCACGGGTCGGCGCAATAACCAGCGCCAGCGGAGAACGGGTTGGGGCCATCATGTCCCCGTCCGTCAGCAGGTCGGAGGCAAAGGCCAGACCAAAGGCAACCGTCTTGCCAGACCCCGTCTGTGCCGAGACGAGCAGATCACGTCCTTCCAGCCCCGGCTCCAGCACCGCCTCCTGCACGGGGGTTGGCTGTTCATAGCCACGCTCGGCCAAAGCACGGGTCAGGGCGGGATGGGTATCGGGAAAAGGCATCGTCAACGAACACTCGGTCATACACATGCTGCCACGAACCAAACTGTGACAGCCAGAAAAGCGGTGAATACCCCTTTATGCCCTGCAAGGCCAGAGACGATCACCACCAAATTAAAAAGCGGGGCTTTAACCTCAGCCTGTTACAGGGCGGCGACCGATGACAGCCCGAACCGTATCCTGCCATGCTGTCAGGTCCTCTGGGGGGACAACCTCCCCGGTATCCAGCTCCGCAAATCCAGCCCGCTGCATGAGGGCACTGGCAAAACGCACCCGGTCTTCCGGCTCCAAAGCCTGCCAGATGGCCACGGCCTTGGCCGGTACGAATCTGTCGGAAAAACTGACAATCAACGGCGCACCGGGCCGCAGAACACGAAACAGCTCCTCAATAACCTGCTGCGGCTTTGTCAGATAGGCCAGACCATCACAGAGCAGGGCACCGTCAAAACTTGCATCATCAAAAGGCAGGACCGGCGTGCTGTTGAGGTCCTGCTCCACAAAGCTGCTCAGAGCCTGATTGGCTTTGAGCGCCGTCTTGCTGACATCCAGCCCGATGAACTCCTGAAAGGTGGCATCTTCTGGCAGATGGCTCATGGCACCACACATCAGGTCCAGCGTACGTCCCCCTACCGGCAGGGCTGTGCGATAAAGGGCGGTAATGGCCGTACGGGCCCCCATATCCATCAGGGAATCCAGATTCTGACGGGCCCAGAAGGCTTCTTCCGCCTCTGATGATGCCTGTGTGAATGCTTTTTTGTGTAAGCCCTGCACGCCGTCCCCTTTTCTGCTGTCCTTTATCAGGTGCCCCATAATATAGGGCGGCCAGACCCATGAACAATGGCCTACCAGACGGGAAAGACTTCCCGAAAACCAAGGCTCCATTTTACCCCGGCGGCACAACATTATAGAAGGAGGCGGTTTCATCACGTCTCAGAGGGGCATCATGGGCGTTTCCTTCACGAAAATGCACGGGCTGGGGAATGATTTCATCATTCTGGATGGCAGAAACACGCCACTTTCCCTATCCACCGCTCTCATCAGCCGTCTCTGCGACCGCCGCACAGGGATCGGCTGCGACCAGCTCGTGACACTCTCACCTCCCACACGGGACGGGGCAGACGTGCTCGTACGATTCTTCAACCCGGATGGCTCAGAGGCGGGAGCCTGCGGCAATGCCTCCCGCTGCGTTGCAGCCCTTCTGGGCGGCAACCCGACCCTTCAGACACAGAATGGCCTGCTTCCCACCTCGCAGGAAAACGGGCTGATCTCCGTTCTCATGGGGAAACCCCATCTGGACTGGCAGAGCATCCCCCTCGCCCATGATTGCGACACAGCCCATCTTCCACTCCATGATGGCGCTGCCTGCTCCATGGGCAATCCCCATCTGACGCTGTTCCGCTCCATCGAAGATGCCACCTCCATGGGCCCGGCGCTGGAGACTGATCCTCTCTTTCCGGAACGGGTCAATGTCGGTTTTGCTGATATTCTGTCCCGTACTCATATCCGCCTGCGTGTCTGGGAACGTGGCGCTGGGCTGACACTCGCCTGCGGGTCCGGTGCCTGTGCGGCGGTCGTCAATGCAGCACGGCGGGGGCTCGTGGAACGAACCTGCCGTGTCACCATGGAATGCGGGTCTCTGACCATCACATGGCAGGATGATGATTCTGTCCTGATGACCGGTCCGGCGCAGACCGTCTTTACCGGTACGCTGGATGAAAACTGGCTGAATGACGGGCTGACAGCCACGCCATGAGCGTCACCCTTCTCACCTTCGGCTGCCGCCTGAACGCCCATGAAAGCGATGCGATGGAGCATCTGGCCCGTCAGGGGCAGGCGCAGGATGGAGAGACCATCATCGTCAATACCTGCACGGTCACGGCGGAAGCGGAACGGCAGGCCCGCCAGACCATCCGCCGTGCCCACCGAGAGAACCCGAACGCCCGCATCATCGTAACAGGCTGTGCCTCCGAGCGGGCAGCGGACGCATGGGCGGCCCTGCCCGGTGTCAACCGGGTCATCCCCAATACGGAGAAGACACGCCCTTCCACATGGGGGCTGCCAGAGGAAGCAGGCCATACTCCACCACCATCCCGCTATATCCGAGCCCTGCTTCAGGTTCAGCAAGGCTGTGACAATGACTGCACCTTCTGCGTCATCCCGGCAGGCCGAGGGCAGTCCACCTCCATGCCGCCAGAGGAGATTATTCCGAAGGCCCGTGCCCTGACGGAGGCTGGCCATTGCGAAATCGTGCTGACAGGCGTTGATATTGCTTCATGGCAGCAGGGAGAGATGGGGCTGGGGCAGCTCTGCCGTCATCTGCTGGATGAAGTACCCGACATTGCCCGCCTGCGCCTCTCCTCCATCGACCCCATGATCCTGACCCCCGATACGGGCGACAAAGCCCTATGGGACCTGATTGCGAATGAACCTCGCTTCATGCCCCATCTGCATCTGTCCCTTCAGGCGGGGTCGGACCTCATTCTCAAACGCATGAAGCGCCGCCACAGTACGTCTGACGTAGCCGGACTGATCGGACAGGTCCGCCGCCTGCGACCTGATACCGGCTTCGGAGCCGATATCATCGCCGGTTTCCCGACCGAAACGGATGCGCTTTTTCAGGAAACACATGATTTTCTGACAGAACAGGCCATTCCGTTCCTTCATGTCTTCCCCTATAGCGAACGCCCCGGAACGCCAGCTGCCCGAATGCCCGCCATGCCGAAAGCCATACGGCAGGAACGTGCTGCCAGACTGCGGGCACTGGGCCAGACCGTGCGGGATGACTTCCTCGCCCGCTTTGTCGGACAGGAAAAGACTGTTCTCATGGAAAGCCCGACAACAGGCCACACCCCGGAATTTGCCGCCTTCACCCTGTCTGAAGCGCAACCCTCCCACCGTGGCAGGCTGGAGCGCATCCGCATCACCGGGCTGAAAGACGGGATGCTAATGGCAGAAATCCCCTGAGAAGGACTTGACGACTCCCCCCTTCTCGCACCAATTCGACAGACATGGCTGGATTTTTTTCTCGACTCAAACAGGGTCTGTCCCGTTCAAGCGCACGCCTCAATGCGGTGTTTGTCAAACGGCAACTTGATGATGCAACTCTTGAAGAACTCGAAGACGAGCTGATCGCCGCTGACCTCGGCCCCGCCGTGGCCGGGCGGATCATTGAACAGTTTCGTGAAAAGAGCTTCGGAGAAAACATCACACCCGAAGAAATCCGCCAGACACTTGCCAAAGAGATTTCCCGTGTGCTGGAGCCCGTTGCCCAGCCTTTCGAGCTGGACAGCAGCAGGAAACCGCATGTCGTGCTCGTGGTCGGGGTTAATGGTGTGGGCAAGACCACAACCATCGGCAAAATGGCCCATCAGTACCACCAGCAGGGCAAGTCCGTCATGATGGTGGCAGGCGATACCTTCCGTGCGGCGGCAGTCGAACAGCTCCAGATTTGGGGAGAACGGACGGGCGCCCCTGTGATTTCTGGCAAGCCGGGAGGTGATGCTGCCGGGCTGGCCTATGACGGGCTACAGCGCGCTACGGAAGAAAAAGCTGATCTTCTGCTCGTAGATACGGCAGGCCGCCTGCATAACCGTCAGGCCCTGATGGACGAGCTGGCCAAGATCATCCGTGTGATGCAGAAGTTTGATCCTTCTGCACCGCACAGTGTCCTGCTGGTTCTGGACGCCACAACCGGACAGAATGCCATTGAGCAGGTGCGTGTCTTCCGTGAACTCGTCAATGTCAGCGGTCTGGTCGTGACCAAGCTGGATGGTTCTGCCCGTGGCGGAATCGTGGTGGCGCTGGCCGAACAGTTCAAGCTGCCCGTGCATCTTGTCGGCGTTGGCGAGCAGGCCGAAGACCTGCGCCCCTTCTCTGCTGAAGACTATGCCCGTGGGCTGGTCGGTGATGCTAAAGCGGAGTAGCGTATTTTTCGTCCAACCATCTGAGATGGACAACGCCTAGTAAGGAGAGCTCTTTCATGATTAGAGCATTATCACGATTTGCTGTCGAAACCGTTGTAACAATCGTCTTTGGCAAAATACTGAAAAAGATTCTGGACAGAACCTTCCCCGATAACCGAGCCTGAAGAACAGGATGGTTCAATAAAAAAGGGAGTGCCCTATAAGAAGCACTCCCTTTTTTTATGCAGATGCAGATACGAAAAAGGCCAGCCCGTGACAGGCTGGCCTCCTCATCTCATCCATTCAGGATCAATCAGCCCTCAAACGGGTCTGTTACGAGAATGGTATCCTCACGCTCCGGGCTGGTGGAAAGCAGCGTAACAGGCGTGCCAATCAGTTCCTCAATACGGCGAACATACTTGATTGCCTGAGCCGGCAGTTCCGCCCAGGAACGGGCACCGCCTGTTGTTTCATTCCAGCCCGGCATGGTCTCCAGAATCGGCTTCACACGAGCCTGTGCTCCCGGTGCGGACGGGAAGTTATCAATCCGCTTGCCATCCAGCTCATAACCGACACAGATGGACACTTCTTTCATACCATCCAGAATGTCCAGCTTTGTCAGGGCCACACCGCTGACACCGCCGACACGCACGGCACGGCGCACCATGGCGGCATCAAACCAGCCACAGCGGCGGGGACGGCCTGTTACGGTACCGAACTCACGACCACGCTCGGCCATGCCCTTACCGACTTCATCAAACAGCTCGGACGGGAACGGACCTTCGCCAACACGGGTTGTATAGGCCTTGGCAATACCCAGCACGAAACCGACCGATTTCGGGCTCATGCCACTGCCGGACGCCGCAATAGCCGCCACCGTGTTGGAGCTGGTCACGAACGGATAGGTTCCATGATCCACATCCAGCATGACAGCCTGTGCGCCCTCAAACAGAATGCGCTTGCCAGCCCGGTCAGCCTCGGCCAGACGATCCCATGCACAGCAGGCATAGGGCAGAAGACGGGGGGTGATTTCCTTCAGGAAGGACAGAATGTCTTCCTTCGTGAAGGTCTCTGCCCCCAGACCGGCCAGAAGCGTGTTGTGATGCAGCAGCAGCTCGTCAATCTTCCAGTCCAGCGTTTCAGGCTCGGAAAGGTCACAGATGCGGATAGCACGGCGAGCCACCTTATCCTCATAGGCAGGGCCAATACCCCGACCTGTCGTGCCGATCTTGTGATTGCCACGAGCAGCCTCACGGGCACGATCCAGAGCACCATGAACAGGCAGAATCAGCGGAGCGGTCTCAGCGATCCAGAGTGTTTCCGGCGTGACGGTAAGGCCCTGCTCCGTCACACGGTCGATCTCGCTCATCAGCGCCTTGGGGTCCACCACAACGCCATTACCGATGACGCCGATCTTCCCACCGACCAGACCGGAGGGAAGCAGGGAGAGTTTATAGACCTGATCGTTCACAACCAGCGTATGGCCGGCATTATGCCCACCCTGAAAGCGGACAACGATATCGGCCCGGCTGGCCAGCCAGTCCACAATCTTGCCTTTACCCTCATCGCCCCACTGGGTTCCGATTACGGTAACATTGGCCATAAGAATGTCTTCCCTTAACGTCTCACAATGGCGGACCCTGCCAGCACCTCAGCGTGCCAGTATGGCAGGTTTTCCATCTCTCCAGATATGGCTGCACCGCAGATGATGCGCCTCCTGCTCCATCTCGCCTGATTCCCCAAGCGATGCGATCGTGGCATAGCCTGCCTCATGCAGGCTGGACAAGTCTTTCTGCGCCATCGCAGGCGGAACAAGGCACCGTTTCCGCCGCTTCGGCTTTTCCGCCACCCGTAAGAAGGCCTGCGGATTGAGGGTCAGCCCACAGGCAGGCTCATCACCGGCCAGATAACGACCACCACGTCCCAGCTCCTCACGAGAGTGCATGGCAAAAACTGTCACACACACACCCGTATGATACCGCCAGCCCCGGAAATCCACCGGGTCCACTGTCAGGCGGGCATCCGGCAGACGAGCCAGAATGGCAGCTACATCTTCCTTCAAACGGGCCACATGCGGCCTGAGCATGGCGGGGAAGTTCAGTGTTTCAAGCTTCTTCAGAGCGATGGAGGCCGGACCGACCGCTTCCATCATCCCCAGCAGAAGCTCAGCCCATGGGCCACCGTGCTCCCGCACGGCAGCCGCATCGCGGCGGTCCAGCGCATGAATGATGCTTTCCCGCTCGATACCGGAAAAACTGTCATCAATCAGGCTCCAGACCATGACAGGCATGGAAAGGTCAAAGGACACATTGGCGATGCCCAGACGGGCCAAAGCCTCAGCGCCCAGCGCAATCACCTCAGCATCTGCCTCAGCCTTATCCGGGCCAATCAGTTCGATGCCAGCCTGTGATATCTGCCGCTGCCCTTCACGGCCCAGCGTGCCGATCACGACACAGTCCCCTGCATAGGAGAGACGCAGCGGGCGGGGACAATCCTGCATCCGCACAGCAGCGATACGGGCGATCTGGGTCGTCATATCCGGCCGAAGGGCCATCATGCGATGAGAAGACGGGTCCAGCAGACGAAAGCTCTGCTCTGCCAGTGCCTCACCAGCACCGCTCAGCAGGGAGCCTTCAAACTCCAGAAGGGGCGGGCGGACACGCTCATAACCATGGCATGAAAACACGTCCATGACCTCGGCAAGACCACGGGCTTCCGCCTCTGCCTCGGCAGGGAGGAGGTCCACGAACCCCATGGGCAGCAGGGCTGGGCTGGATGTCTCGGGACCGTTAATCATGACGCAGCACACTTTTCTTCAATACGGGCAAAGGCCCAGTCCAGCCATGGCAGGAGAGCTTCGATATCTTCAGCATCGACCGTAGCCCCGCCCCAGATACGCAGACCTGCCGGCGCATCACGGTAACCGGCAAGGTCATACCCGGCCTTTTCTTCTTCCAGAAGGCCCGTCATAGCCTTGATGACCTTGGACCGTCCGGCATCATCCAGTGCCTCGAACCACGGAGCTGTGATTTTCAGGCAAATGGACGTGCAGGAACGGGTTTCTTTCTTTTCACTCAGAAAAGCCACCCAGTCCCGTTTGGCAACCCAGTTCTCCACAATGGCCAGATTCCGGCGGGAACGGGCCTTGAGGGCCTCCAGACCACCAACAGACTCAGCCCAGCGCAGGCCATCCAGCGCATCTTCCACGCAAAGCATGGACGGCGTATTGATGGTATCACCCCGGAAGATGGCCTCATTCAGCCCCTTTTTACCCGTCAGACGGAAAATCTTGGGGAGAGGCCGCTGGCTTCCTTCCTCCAGACGTCTGACAGCTTTCGGGCTGAGTGCCACCATACCGTGAGCGGCCTCACCACCGAGTGCCTTCTGCCATGACCATGTAACGACATCCAGCCGATCCCACGGCAGCTCCATCGCAAAGGCGGCAGAAGTAGCATCGCAGATCACAAGGCCATCATGCTGCACTGGGACACTCTCAACAGACGGAATGCAGACACCGGAGGTCGTGCCGTTCCATGTCAGCACCACATCACGGGACCAGTCGATCTGCGCCATATCGGGCAGCTCACCGTAAGGGGCTTCCAGAACACGCAAATCTTCCAGCTTCAGAATATCCTTCAGGTCCTGTGCCCATGTGCCGGAAAAACTTTCAAAAGACAGGACATCCATGCCCCGCTGTCCGGCCAGTGCCCAGAGAATCATCTCCACGGCACCCGTGTCGGAGGCTGGAACAATACCGACCTGCCAATCTTCCGGCACACCCAGCAAAGCAGCAGACCGGGTAATGACTTCATTGAGCCGTGCCCGCCCTTCCGCTGCACGATGGGACCGCCCCAGAAAGGCCCCTTTCAGCGCCTCCGGTGTCCAGCCCGGACGTTTGACGCACGGACCAGATGAAAAATAGGGTCGCTGGGGACGATGCGAAGGCTTGGCTGCGGTCATGATTGGCAGGTCATCCATGGTTCAAAAAGCGCAGGAGGCCGCTCATCCCCGCAGAAACGGGCAAAAACGGTACCTGACGGCAAAAGATTTACTTTTTTCTTAGGTGTCACAGGCATCAGGAGGGGTCAAGCCAGCCTGCTCATGAGCATCACAACGTGTGGCTCCGGTCTCCATCATGTCCTGAAAAATGGTGCGAAAGAGGGGACTCGAACCCCTATGCCTTACGGCGGTCGATTTTGAGCCGACTGCGTCTACCAGTTCCGCCACTCTCGCCCATTATGGTCTGTACCGCCTAACGGCACAGAAAGCGTTTCGCTTATAAAATATCTGGCCAGAAAGAACCAGAGAGGGACCGGAAAAAAAATCCGGCCCCTTATTCTCAGGGGATATCCTGCCCGCTCATCAGCAGAATGTTACGCATCGCCGCACCGGAGGCCCCCTTCCCCAGATTGTCCAAAGACGCCGTCAGCAAAGCCTGCCCGCTATGGCCACTCACACGCAGCTCCATATCATCCCGCCCGGCCATGGTCTCAGCCACCAGCTTCGGCTCAGACTCCACGACACGAATGGTCTTGGCATCCTTGTAAAACGCCTTGAGCACGGCTGTGACGTCTTCAATCATCGGCACACCGGGGAGTGACACCAGATGCAGCGGGATGGACACAATCATGCCCTGTGCAAAATGCCCCACGGAAGGCACAAACAACGGGTTGCGTGTCAAACCGCTATATTGCGTCATTTCCGGCAGATGCTTGTGCTGAAGATTCAACCCGTACAGGAAGAAAGCAGGACCACCCGCCTCCTCCTGCTGCTCGATCATCGTGCGGCCACCACCACTATAGCCAGACACCGCATTGATGGAGACGTGGGCATCCACCGGCAGCACACCCGCCTGAACCAGCGGACGCAGCAAGGCAATAGCCCCGGTAGCATAGCAACCCGGATTGCTGACAAAACGAGCTTTCCTGATCCGTTCCGGCTGGGTGGCATCTAGCTCCGGCAGGCCATAGACCCAGTCCGGATTGACACGGTGAGCCGTGCTGGCATCCAGAAAACGGGTACCCGTATCCTGCCCCAGAGCCACCGCTTCACGGGCGGCATCATCTGGCAGGCACAGTACGGTGATGTCCGCCTGTGCCATAAGCTCATGACGAGCCTGCGGGTCTTTTCTCCGAGCGGGATCAATGCTGAGCAGCTTCAAATCGTGGCGATCCGCCACAGCCTCAACACGGCGGCGAATCCCCAGCCCTGTTGTTCCCGCTTCGCCATCAATGAATATGTGCGTTGTCATCGTCCCGGCTTCCCTGTTGCCTGTCCCCTGTAACCGGGGCGGTGCCATTCACCATTGGAACAGCATCCGTCTTTTTTCGTACAAGAGCATGATGTGCCCGTCACGCTCGAACTGGTCAAGCAGGCTCATACCGATGCTGCCCAGCACAATACGGGAAGGGCGATTATCCTGCCGGGCTACAGCCACCACACGCTCCACACCGGCATCCAATACGAAATTGAGAGCCGTACCGGCGGCCTCACGGGCAATGCCACGCCCAGCCGCCCATGGGAACAAGGCAAAGCGCAGGCCGATCCCCTGGCCATCAGGGCGCTCATGCACGCCCGTCATGCCGACAAAACGCCCTTGCTCAAGAATAGAGAATATGCCGATGCCACGCTCAGCCCAGAAGGCCACATCCTCAGCCATTTCGGCCTCGGCCTTCGCACGGGTGCGTACGCCGCCCAGCATGGTCCCGAACGCTCCGACATCCGCTTTCAGCCTCGCCATGTCCTCCATGTCCGGCCAGTTGACCGGGCGGAGAACAAGACGTGCTGTCCGCAGCTCATTGCCTAACACAACTCGCCGCCCGAAAGGCGATCAGCGTGTGATGGGACGGTAACGGATGCGGCTTGGCTCCGTGGAATCCGGGCCCAGACGGCGGCGCTTGTCTTCCTCATATTGCTGGAAGTTACCCTCGAACCATTCCACATGGCTGTCACCCTCAAAGGCGAGGATGTGCGTAGCCAGACGGTCGAGGAACCAGCGGTCATGGCTGATAACCACGGCGCAGCCTGCGAAGGATTCCAGAGCATCCTCCAGCGCACGGAGCGTATCAACGTCCAGATCGTTGGTCGGTTCGTCAAGCAGAAGAACGTTGTTGTCTTCCTTGAGCATCTTGGCCAGATGCACACGGTTACGCTCACCACCGGAGAGAACGCCAAGACGCTTCTGCTGGTCCGGCCCCTTGAAGTTGAAGGCCCCCACATAAGCACGGGACGGCACAGCCCGCTTACCCAGATGAATAACATCCGTACCGCCGGAAATTTCTTCCCAGACGGTTTTACTGTCATCCAGATCGTTACGGGACTGATCGACATAGCCCAGCTTGACCGTATCACCGATCTTCAGGGAGCCGGAATCAGGCTGTTCCTGCCCGGTAATCATCTTGAAAAGCGTGGACTTACCGGCACCATTCGGCCCGATAACACCAACGATACCACCCGGCGGCAGCTTGAAGTTGAGGTTGTCGATCAGCTGGCGATCACCGAAGCCCTTGCAGAGATTCTCAGCCTCGATGACAGTCTGGCCCAGACGGGGACCGGGCGTAATGACGATCTCCGCCGTGCTTCCGGCAGCTTCCTGCCCGGCAGCCAGCATTTCCTCATAGCGGGTGATACGGGCCTTGCTCTTGGCCTGACGGGCCTTCGGAGAGCTGGCGATCCACTGCTGTTCAGCGGCCAGAGCACGCTGACGGGAGCTTTCTTCTTTCTCCTCCTGTTCCAGACGCTTGCGCTTCTGTTCCAGCCAGGAGGAGTAGTTGCCCTCGAACGGATAGCCACGGCCACGCTCGATCTCAAGAATCCAGTTCGTGACATTATCAAGGAAGTAACGGTCATGGGTGATGACCATCACGGTACCCTTGTACTCACGCAGGGTCTTCTCGAGCCATGCCACGCTCTCGGCATCCAGATGGTTGGTCGGCTCATCGAGCAGCAAAATGTCAGGCTTTTCCAGCAGCAGGCGGCACAGGGCCACACGGCGTTTCTCACCACCGGAGAGCTTATCTACCGGGCTGTCCGCCGGCGGGCAGCGCAGCGCATCCAGAGCGATTTCCAGATGGCGGTCCAGCTCCCAGCCATCTTCCGCATCAATCTTTTCCTGAAGCTCGGCCTGCTCAGCGAGAAGATCATTCATCTCCTCATCGGACATAGGTTCAGCGAACTTCATGGAGATTTCGTTGAAACGCTCCACAGCCTTCTTCAGCGCACCGAAGCCCTGTGCGGCGTTCTCACCCACGGTCAGGTTCGGGTCCAGCTGCGGCTCCTGCTCCAGATAGCCAATGCGGACGCCCTCGGCGGCCCATGCTTCACCACCGAATTCTTTTTCAATCCCGGCCATGATCTTCAGCAGGGTGGACTTACCCGCACCGTTCACACCGAGGATACCGATCTTCACACCCGGCAGGAAGGAGAGCGTGATCCCCTTGAATACCTCACGACCGCCCGGATAGGACTTTGTGACGTCCTTCATGACATAGACATACTGATAGGCGGCCATGGAACGGTCTCCTCTAAAACACACGAACGAAAAGGCAGGAAGCAGGGCTATGCCCCCTCTCGCCCGGGGCGTTTCCCAACAAAACAGGCTGCTCCACATTGTGGAGGTGTCACCTGCGCCCGGCAGGACTCGAACCCGCAACCTAGCCGTTATGAGCGGCCAGCTCTAACCAATTGAGCTACAGGCGCACAGACATCCCGCCACATTGCTCATACGCAACTTTTTTTCAACCCCTTAACAGGCAAAAACATGCCATGCCGGGTAAATAATACGCTTTCCCTTTTCTGTCAGTCCGCCGCCAGAGCACAAGAAGCAATACGCATATACAACACTGTGCATATTCATTAATAATGCCTCATCATATCACCATAGATTACGGATGGAGCAGACGATGGATGTGACCAAGCTTTCCCCCGGCAAAGATGTGCCGAATGACGTCAACGTCGTGATCGAGATTCCGCAGGGTTCTCAGGTCAAGTACGAAGTGGATAAGGACAGCGGCGCCATTTTTGTTGACCGTTTCCTGTTCACACCTATGGCCTATCCGGCTGCTTATGGTTTCATCCCCAACACGCTGGCTGCTGATGGCGACCCGGTGGATGCACTGGTGCTGACACCGGCTGATGTCCTCCCCGGCAGCGTCATCCGCTCCCGCCCGATCGGCGTGCTGAAGATGGAAGATGAAAGCGGACAGGACGAGAAGCTGATCTGCGTACCGCACGACAAGATTCATCCGCAGTTCAGCAAGATCGACTCTCTCGACCAGCTGCCGGAAATCACGCTGAAGGCCATCGCTCACTTCTTTGAGCGTTACAAGGACCTTGAGCCCAACAAATGGGTGAAGGTCTCCGGCTGGGGCGACAAGGCTGAGGCTGGCAAGGTCATCGAGGCTGCCATCGCTGCTGCCAAGAAGTAAGACCGTAACGGCCTTACTGAACACGGGCGGTTTCCTGACCGGAGGCCGCCCGTTTCTACATCCGCTGTTATGCGTGCGATAATGGCAGATACAAAAAAACCACCTCGCCTGAACTGACAAAGTGGTTCTTTCATCTATCTGGAGCGGGCGATGGGATTCGAACCCACGACCCCAACCTTGGCAAGGTTGTGCTCTACCCCTGAGCTACGCCCGCATCACATTTTCACCAGCAGCTCTCCAGAGTTCGAAATCTGGAGCGGGCGATGGGATTCGAACCCACGACCCCAACCTTGGCAAGGTTGTGCTCTACCCCTGAGCTACGCCCGCATGCTGTCGGTGGGAGGCTTATGCCCCAAACACGCCCCTGATGCAATCCCCCTCCTGCATTTTATTTTCCTTTTTTGAAGGTTCCTTCCCCCTTGCCTCCGTGGAACACGGGAACAATCTTATTTAAAAAGATCGTAACATAGGCCCCTTCCCAGACGACATAAGGTAACCAACCATGACAGACGCCCTTTTCCCTTCCAGCGGACAGTCCCACGTGCTGGAGGTGGATCAGTCAAGCTTCATGAAGCAGGTTGTGGAAGCCAGCAAGGACGTGCCGGTTCTGGTGGAGTTCTGGGCGGAATCATCTGCCTCTTGTAAGAAACTGTCCCCTGTGCTGGAGAAAGTCACCCGTGCCACGGAAGGGCGGGTCAGGCTGACACGGTTGGATGTAACAGCTAACCGATCTCTGGTTGCCCAGCTGGTGCAGATGGGCCTTCCTCTACACTCTGTTCCGATGGTCGTTGCCTTCTGGAAAGGGCAGGTACGTGACCTTTTTCAGGGTGCGCAGCCGGAAAGTGAAATCCGGACCTTTGTGGAACAACTCCTGAAGGATAGCGGGCAGGCTATGCCCGTTGCCGAGCAGCTCAAAACGGCTGAAGCTGTCTTCAAGGCTGGTGAACTCGCCGAGGCCATCAACATCTATGCCAGCGTGCTGGAAACCGAACCGGAAAATCCAGCAGGCTGGGCCGGTCTAATCCGCTGTATGGTCACCATGGATGACCCGGAAGGTGCCAAAGAAGCAGCCTCCCAGATTCCAGAAGGCCTTGCCACAAACGATCAGATCGTCAGTGCCCTGACGACCCTCAAACTCTATCAGGAAGGCCGGGAAGCTGCCGGAAAGATTGATGACATCCGTCAGAAACTGGAACAGGCCCCAGACGATACCAGCCTTCTGGAAGACCTCGCCAAAGCCCTGAATGGGGCTGGCGACCGGGAGGGCGCCGCACAGATTCTGCTGGATATCATCGCCAGAGACAGGGATGGAGCCGGACAATCCGCCAAGGCCGAACTGCTGAAATTCTTTGACGCATGGGGCATGACCGACCCTGCCACCCTGACAGCCCGCCGCAAGCTGTCTTCACTGCTTTTCTCATGAAGGAATAGGCACCGCCTGACCCATATGCAGGGAGACGCCCATCCCCGTGGCCCCCTGCCCCTTGCAGAAGCATATGTCCGATGTCTGATACGCAGAACCCTACCTACACACGACAATCCACAACCAAACGCCGCATACCGGCCCTAACAGACATGACACTGGCGGATATTCCGCCACGAGTCGGGCTTCTACCATTGGGAGACACCATTCTTCTTCCACGAGGCCAGCTTCCGCTGACCATTTTCGAGCCCCGCTATCTGACATTGCTGGAAGACTGCCTGTCTCACCATCGTCTGATCGGCATCATCCAGCCCTGCGAGACAGCCCGTTATGGCGACATGATGCCCCCGCTGGAACCTGTCGGCACCATTGGCCGGGTTACCTCCTTCATGGAACAGGAAAGCGGCCAATTCTTCATCACGCTTACGGGCGTATGCCGCTTCCGCCTATTGCAGGATCAGCTGACGGAACGAGGCTGGCGGGAAGGACGCATCAACGCCACCCCCTTCTCCCACGATCTTCTTGAAAGCCCGACCCTTCATCTGGACCGCAAAGACCTTGCAGCCGCACTGAAGGGCTATAACCAGCGTCATGCCCTTTCCATCAACTGGGACAGTCTCAGAAAACTTGATGACGGTACCCTGCTAACCATGCTCCCCATGCTGCTGCCATTTCCAGCCACAGTAAAACAGGCCATGCTGGAATGTAACGGACCAGCAGAACGGGCCCATCAACTGCTTGAAGAACTCTCCCGCTAGTCTTTCATGCAGGTTAATCCGGGCCGCTCCCGGCCCTTCCTTTCATATTCAACAGGAAGCCCTACCATGACCAACACCGCCCCCTCTCCCGAACTTCTGGCCCGCCTCGTCTGCCCAGTCACCAAAGGGCCGGTTCATTATGACAAAGAGAGCAACAGCATCATCAGCCCACTGGCAAAACTTGCTTTTCCTGTTCGTGATGGCATCCCCGTCATGCTGCCGGAACAGGCAACACCCCTGAAGGACTAAGCACGGTCTTTCTTTCCTGAGGGAAAAGCATCAGGACCGCCTGTGCGATCCTGCCCTGCTTTACAGCCTGCCTGACCTGTCAGACAGGCATCCCGTTCGTCAACTCACTATTTCTGCTGGGCCACTGGCGGCCCGTAGGACACATCGGTCTGTGTCTGTGCGGGGAAATGAGGAACACCATTACCACCACCGCTGCGACCACCACTGCCACTACCGCCGCTGCCATCAGCGGTACGGAAAGCACGCCCAGAAATCTCATCCGGCGTTGGCTGAATAACCTGCACCATTGGAACCATTCCCCCCGAATAAGGCGGCATAGGGTGATGAAGCTCCCGGAATGGTTTCTTCGGGTAAGCTTCCGTCATGTCCGCTTTAGGGAGATGATGTTTAGGGGCATCATCATCCTCTCCCGCACAGCCTGTCAGCAGGGCAACGCCCATCAGGCAAAGCCACAGAACCCGGCAAAACGGGCGGGCATACAGGGAAAGAGAATGATACAGCCGCATGACCCTCCCTCTATAACACGTCCACGGAATTGACGAAGGCCCACAGGCGTGAAAAGAGACAACCATGTTCAAAGGCCCTCTTTCCTCTCCCCTACAACGCCTTCGTGCCTGGTATGATGGGCTGTTTGTGGATCACGCCATTTTCCGCCTGGTCTGGACCAATCTGGCCCCTGTCGTGCCGGGGCGTGTCTGGCGCAGCAATCACCCCACACCAGGGCGGCTACGCCGCTGGCAGAAAAAACTAGGGCTCGTCATGGTCATCAACTTACGAGGTCACCGGCAATGCGGTGCTGATGCCCTTGGCCGGGAAGCCTGCACAAAGCTCGGCCTCCCCTATCTGGACATGGCCTTTGAGAGCCGCAATGCCCCTCATAAGGAACGCATTCTCCGCTTCCATAAACTCTACAGCACGGCCCGCTTTCCCCTGCTTTTACACTGCAAGTCCGGTGCGGACAGAGCTGGCCTTGCCAGTGGCCTCGTGACCCTCTTTGAAGGAGGAAAAGCCGAAGATGCTCTGAAGCATCTTCACTGGCGCTTCCTGCATTTTCGCCGGTCCCGTACAGGCATTCTTGATGCTTTCTTTCTGCTTTACCAGAAAACAGCCGAAGGCCGTCTCTCCTTCATGGACTGGGTAGAGCAAGAATATGACGAGGATGCCCTCCGCAGCGCTTACCGGGCAGGGCGATTCAGCTCCTTCCTCAATGACATGATCTTACGGCGGGAATAATCCCCCCTGCCATCATGGCCGGGTAGCAATCGCTTTGATGAAATTGAGAAGCTGCTGACGGGTCTTCTCATCCTTGATGCTGTAATAGGCCTGAGCAAGCTCCAGCGTCTCCGGCTGCATGAGCAGCTCGATTCTGCAATCCTTCTTCACCTCAGATGGTGTATCCTTTTCCTCCTTTTCTGATCCGCTCTGAAAGCCCGCCTGCTCCTCGTGCAATCCAACTCCATGAGCGGTAGTAAAACCCTCTAGACCATCAAAAAAGAAACCAACCGGGACATCAAGTATCTGCGCCAGATCATATAGACGACTTGCCCCTACCCGATTCGTACCACGCTCATATTTCTGCACCTGCTGAAATGTGATCCCCAATGCCTTGGCCAGCTTCTCCTGTGAATATTTCCGCAACCCTCGAAGAAGACGAATACGCCTTCCCACATGTTCATCAACAGGTGATACCTTCTCTACCATCAACCGCAACCTCTATAAAAAACGTCTGGCATTTTATTGTTTCTTTATAAAAATTAACACTTAATTACCATGATCACACACTTCCTTGTGATCCTGCCTTTTCAGCGGCGCTGATTCCTCCCTCCCTTTCTGCCTGCCCCAAAAGCAAGGCCTGCCAACAAAAGGGACAGCAGACCCGGCACCAGACGATGCCCCATCATAGCGAACATGGTTGGTTTTTCTGGTCCCGGCAAAGGTCTGACAAGCACCTCCTCCTTCCCCCAGCCTGTACGCCCTACCTCTCGGCCACGACCATCATAAATGGCTGACACACCACGGTTATTGGCAAACACCACAGGCAACCCTTCCTCCACCGCACGCATCCGACCTGTGGCCAAATGCTGACGGGGCCCTGCACTATTGCCGTACCACGCATCATTGGAAATGGTCAGCAGCCAGTTCGGCCTTTGCCCCGGCGCCACCACACTGCCAGAAAACACGATCTCATAGCAGACCATGGGGCCGACCCGACCTATCTGTGGCAGATTCCACGTCTTCAACCCCGGACCGGGCACCACCTCGGCAGGCAGAAGATGGAAAGGCACGATCCAAGGGTCATATTCCCCAAAAGGAACAAGGCGACTCTTGTCATATATCGCCTCAATATGCCCATCTGGGGCCAGAGCCATCAGGCTGTTATACCAGCGCCCTTTCCCCTGGGCACGCCGATCTGAACCAAGCAAGACGGGTGCCCCGGCCGCTGCCAAGGCAATGTCCCGGCGAGCCCAGTCATCTTCATCCAAAAGCCCCGGGAAAGCCGATTCAGGCCAGACAACCACAGCATGACGATCCGGCACGATCATGCGTGCCTGTTTCACACCGGCAGCCGTTAAATCCAAATAGCTATTAAACTGCGCTACAGCCCCGTCACGCTCCAGCACCTCTGTCTCGGTGACGTTCCCTTGCACGATTACGACAGCCGGGTTGACCTGACCCGACACGAAATCTGCATGTCCTGCACGCCACATCCCCCAGCCACACCAGCACAGAGCGCAAACAGCCACCCCAATCGCCGCTTTCCGGCCCTGCCATAGCATCAATGATGCCAGAACTAGCATAAGGGTCAGTCCATCCACCCCTATCAAAGAAGCAGGTTGAATCAGCCAATCCCCGACCCTGCCATACAGTTCCAGAGCACTGCCAAGGGGATTCCATGGGAAGCCAGAAAAATAGAAAACCCGTGCCATATCAGCCAATGTCCAGCTGCCAGCAAACAGCAGGATACGAGGCCAACCTGCTGGCACCAGACGACACAACACCGCCGGAATCATCACCAGCGGGGCAATCAGCAACGCTACACCTGATGAAGCAAATGGCAGCACCCACCAGAAGTCCTGCACCCGTGTCAGAACAGCATTGGTCAGCCAGTAAAGCCCTGCCGTATGAAACCCCATACCAAACAGAAAGCCCCACCACGCCGCCTGACGATGGCTGGAAGCCTCACATGACAGGCGATAAAGCAACCCCATCGCCACAGGCAGAACCGGCAGAAAACAAAGAGGCGGCAAAGACAGAGCGGCCACGGCGCCCAGTGCCAGCATAAAAATGACACTGCGCCACCCTCCCTTCTGCGGGAAGGCACACACCGCCCCGATAATCTTCAAGGAGCCTTTAATCCAAAGCGTCTTTAAGACGGCGCTCGTAATGCCGGTAATATTTGTCTGCCAGCAACTCACTTTTCACCAGCACGGCAACATCTGTCGTATTGAACTGCTCATCCACCACGGCACCATCACCAATATACCCGCCAAGACGCAGATAACCCTTGATGAGAGGCGGCAATTTGCTGAGACATGTCCGCCGGTCCAGAGTAGCCGGGTCTGTCCGACACATGCTCACATAACGTTCCGGCAGAGCACGCACACGCAAAGCGGGCGGAGCCAGATGATTATGATACAGCCATGTCAGCTCATCACTCATCGTCTCAGGGGATGTGCCATGCAAACTGGCACAGCCAAACAGCACATCAATACGATGGAGGAAAATATAGGACGCAATACCCCGCCAGAGTAGCTGCATGGCAGCCCGCCCACGATACTCCCGTGCCACGCAAGAGCGACCAACTTCCAGCAGGCGCCCCGGGAAGTCTGTCAGGCAGGAAATATCATACTCGTCAGCCGTGTAGAAACGCCCATTCTCTCCCAGCACATCAGAGCGCAGAAGGCGGTACGTTCCCACCACACCGGCCGCACCGGCACCAAGGGCATGATCCACAACCAGAAGATGATCGGCAATTTCATCAAACTTGTCGGCATCAAGACGGGTCTTCAGCGCTTCCTCACTGGGATGCGCTCCCATCTCGTCAAAGAAGACACGGTACCGCAACGCCTGTGCAGCACGGATCTCCTCCTCGCTTGTAGCCAGACGAACGCCGAGACTCCCCCCACGCAGCTCCTGAAAGCCGCCTTCCCGATTAAGAGCCAGTGTCGCCAGAGTATCCATCTGCCGCTGCGTTTTCTCGCTGCTGACGATACCCCCCATATCCAGCTTTTCAGCAGGGCTGGCGGGGGTTTGCATATCCTCGATGGTATCGGACAGGCTCTTTCCGGTCATATGAAATCAACTACTCCTTATGCCCGGCTTGGGGGGGTGGTTTCATCCTCGCTTCCACTACCGGAAGCAACATCTTTCTTCTTACCAGAACTGGTACGCCGACCAAATAGCTCCGCACGATGGGACATGAGATCAAACCCCAGCTCTGCGGCAATCCGGGCGAGCAGCCCCACCAGCTCATCATTCTCGAACTCGATAACATTGCCGCTATCGATGTCAATTAGATGGTAATGATGCCCATTCTCACTTGCTTCATACCGCGCACGCCCACCGCCAAAATCGCGGCGCTCCAGAATACCTTTTTCTTCCAGAAGGCGAACCGTCCGATAAACAGTAGCCACAGAGATGCGGCTATCCAGCTCGGAGGCACGGCGATACAGCTCCTCCACATCGGGATGATCTTCCGCTTCGGAAAGAACACGAGCGATCACACGCCGCTGCCCGGTCATTTTCAGGCCATGCTTGACGCAAAGTCGCGCGATGGGAGAATCTCCCACCGCACTGTCGGGCGCAGCACTCCCGCGCCCCGCTTTTTTTGTGCTCATCACCATATTGATGATCTATCCGATTATGATGCGGTTTGTCCAATCCGCATCATAAAGCCGGAAAGCACTCCTCCTTTTTTCAGATCGTAAGGGGGCGCTTACTGCTGCCCTTCATTCTCCTCACGGCGGCGACCCAGACCGATACGCCGTGCAAGAGAGGAACGATGGTTTGCGTAATTGGGGGCCACCATCGGATATTCAGGCGGCAGACCCCAGCGCTCACGATATTCCTGCGGGGTCATGTTGTACGCAGTCTTAAGATGGCGGCGCAGCAGCTTCAGCTTCTTACCATCTTCCAGACAGATGATGTAATCAGGGAAGACGGATTTGCGTGGCGGCACAGCCGGAACGGGCTTTTCTGGCTCGGCCTCAACCGGGGCACCAGCACCAGCCAGCGCACCATGTACAGACCGGACGAGATCTGGCAGAGCCTCAGCAGCAACATCATGGCTACTTACATAAGCGGTGATGATCTGTGCGGTTAGCTGGCGCAGATCCTGTTTTTCTGTCTCAGACGACATAAAAAAGTTATCTCCCAAGAAATTTAGTTCGACCTATAACGGATTGCAGGAAAAGACAATAAGAAAAAAAACATCTCTGTAATAGTAACTACTTGTTGATGGTATAAGGACCTCCCTGCTGCATATAAAATGTACCATAAAAGTTCAGTGTTACATGAGAAAACTGGTTTCGTTTCAGCTACTATAATAACACTATATTTTATCGGTAATTATCCACAACGCAAAGATTTCCCTGTTTTATCCAAGCAAGTCCTTACCACTTGGAGCCCCAGCATAACCTATGCAGGGACATAGAAAGAAAAATTAATTAAAAGTTACTGTGAAATAATAATCTGCCACAGAGACCATCTGGACCGCCTCATCATGCAGAAGCCATTCCGGCATCCCATGCCTATACCCTCTATCCATTCCAGAATGACAGGGCATGAATATCAAAATGACCTGTTATCTTTACTCTGGCAGCCACCGTAAGAGGCGAGCATCTTCGCCATCTTCATAATAGCGTGATCGTACAGCAACCTGCTGAAATCCAGCACGCTCATATAATGTTGCAGCCGCCTGATTACTGACCCGGACTTCCAGAAAAAGCGTCTCTCCGGCTTTCTGTGCTTGCTTCAGAACATGCTGCAGCAACGTACGTGCGACCCCACGACGCTGCTTATGGGGGTGAACTGCCAGACTTAAAATTTCACCTTCATCCAGCACATAGCGGGTGATGATAAACCCGGCAGGCACCATCTCCCGCTCTGGCAGGCGATCCTCCACGCAGGCCAGCCACGCCACAACACCCGGCATCTCCAAAATTTGCCGAAACGCAACCTCATCCCAAGGCTCTTTCCCTGCAAAAGCAGCATGATGCACTAGTGAGAGCAAAGACGCTGCCTCCGGCCCTACCTGTCTTGGTGCAGTGACAGGCAAATCAGACGAGGTAGGGTCCCCGCCTTCAGCCGGAAACGCCTCCTCTATCTTCATCGTGGCGCAGGACGCAGGCCACCCGCCGGAAGCTTGGCCTCAGGCGGGTCAACATAAAGAGGCTCCAGCGGATAGGCCCGATCACCCTGTACAAGCGCCTGACAGGCTGCCCGGAAGATACCCCCCGCTGAAGGAACAGCATAAGGAAGACGGACCGTCTGCCGCCCCAGAAGACAGTCACCCGGCTCCCCTGAAAGCTCCGGCAGGGCATCATCTCCATAAACAGCATCGCCAGCCACAGCAGGCCAGCTATCAGGGCGGATATCCTCTACCGGCAAGGCATAGGCCGGACGACCGGGAGGGTCCACAAACACACGCCCCCGGCGGGCCAGACAAAGAATGGCGGCCTCATCATGCTGCATAGTCGCTCGCAGCGCATCGCCCAGCCTCACTCCAACACCACGGCAATTCCACCCTCGCACGAGCCCGGCAGCAAGAGACAGGGAGGCCCGCAGCCCGGTAAATGATCCCGGCCCCACGATGGCCGCCACGAGCTCCGGCGGCTGCTGCCAGCCAGACCGTGCCAGCAACGCCTGTACGGCAGGCGCAAAACGCTCGGAGGCTCCACGGCCTGAAAGAACTTTTTCTTCCACCACGATGCCACGCTCCAGCACGGCAATCAGGTTGCTCTGCCCTCGCCCTGCACCAGCTCCATTCAGCACAAGGCACCGTTCCGGCATTACAGCCACAGACAGACCTCCTCATGGGGCAAACGAGGAAGACGTGGTGATGCTGGTTCTTCCCCTTCTTTCGGGTAACCCAGCGCAACGAGGAAATTGGCCCGCCAGCCTTGCTGCCGGAAGCACTGTTCTTCCACCATGATGGAATCGAAACCGGACATGGGCCGTACAGCCAGCCCCAACGCGCGGGCTGCCATGATGAGATAGGCCCCCTGAAGGGTCCCGTTACGGAAAGCCGTCTCATCACTCAGCCCGACATCCGCTGCAAACCAGTCCCGCAAGCCCGGCATGGGGTTGAGCGTTGCCAGTTTCTCAAAAAACAGCGGATCGTAACCGACAATCACCAGAACGGGGGCCGCCATGGCCTGCTCGACATTCCCAAGGGACAAAGCCGGACGGATTTTCTGCCGGGCTTCTTCCGTCTTCAGGAAGGCAAAACGTGCCGGAGAGCAGTTACCAGAGGTCGGCCCCAGCTTCAGCAGGTCATACAAACGAAGCAGCACATCATCACCCACCGGACGGTCTGAAAAACCCTCCGCCGTGCGGCACTGCGTGAACAGCTCCTCAGCCAAAAGCGTACTGGCCGTGTGATCTTCTACTGAATCCGGTGATGTCGTCATCAGCCATTACTCCTCAACAGGCTCCACTGCTGACACCTCAGGGACGTAATGGCGCAGCATGTTCTCCACGCCATGACGCAGCGTGGCACGGGAAGACGGACAGCCAGAACAGGCGCCCTGCATGCTCAGATACACCACACCTTCACGATAACCACGGAAGACAATATCCCCGCCATCGCTGGCCACAGCCGGGCGAACCCGTGTATCAAGCAGCTCTTTCACTCTGGCGACAATATCGGCATCTTCAGGGGAAATAACAGCCTCTGGTGCGGCAATATCGGCGGCCAGAACCTGCTTCCCTGCCCGGAAGAAATCCGTCAGGGTGACCAGAATCTGCGGGCGCAGCGTAGCCCAGTCCGCAGCGTCATCCTTGGTGACAGAGACAAAGTCGCTGCCCAGAAACACACGCCTTACATCCGCCAGAGCAAACAGGGCGTCAGCCAGAGCGGAACGCCCGGCCACAATACCAGCCTCGGCAAAATCAACCGGGTCCCGGTCACCTGTTACATCCCGGCCTGGCAGAAACTTCAGCGTTGCCGGATTGGGGGTGTCTTCGGTTTCAATCAGCATAAGGTCATTCTGTGTCATAGCAGCCTCTCTTATCAGATACCCATGAGATGAGCACCCTTTAACGCAACGCAAGAACAATGGACCTTCATGGTCCTGTTTTTCTGCATTATGTATATCGAACAGGCAGAACAGACTATGCTTTTCAGACCAGCCTTTTCCTTCTTTCACCAGAGACCCGACATGCTTTCCTCTCCCGCTTCCTCCTCATCCCGCCTGTCAGCCATCCAGCCAGGCGTTGTCAGCGGAGAAGAATACCGGGCCCTGCAACAGGCCTGCCGTGCGGGAGGCTATGCTCTCCCTGCCGTCAATGTCAGCAGTTCCACAGCAGCAAATGCAGCTCTGGCAGCGGCCCGAAAAAATGGTTCTGACATCATTATTCAGATATCCGCTGGCGGTGCCTGCTTCTATGCTGGCCAGTCCTTCCCGAATGAGCATCAGGCGCAGATTCTCGGAGCAACGGCACTGGCGCAGCATGTCCACCTTCTCGCCCAACATTATGGTGTGGCGGTCATTCTCCATACCGACCATGCTAATCGGTCCCTACTGGGGTGGATTGATGGGCTTGTCGAACAGAGTCGGCGGCATCATGAACAGACAGGGCGGCCTCTCTTTTCATCCCACATGCTGGACCTCTCGACAGAACCCGTCTCGGACAATATCAGCACCGCCGCCACACTGATGAAGGCTCTGACCCCCTTGGGCATTGGTCTGGAAATTGAGCTTGGCATGACAGGCGGTGAAGAAGATGGCATCGGCATGGAGCTGCACCCCCATGAAACAGCCTGCAACCCATCCCTCTATACCAGCCCGGAAGACGTGCTGAGAGCTTGGAAAACCCTGTCCCCCTTGGGGATGCTCTCCATTGCGGCCTCATTCGGCAATGTGCACGGTGTCTATAAACCGGGCAATGTCTGCCTCAACCCCGATATATTGCGCCAGTCCCAGACGCTCGTGGCGCAGGAGCTCCAGACGTCACCCAATCCCGTTCCGCTGGTCTTTCACGGGGGTTCAGGATCAGAAGAACACGACATCAGGAAGGCTGTGGATTACGGTGTCTTCAAATTCAATATTGATACAGACACGCAGTTTGCCTACGCACGAGGCGTTGCCCGGTATGTTGAAGACCATAAAACAGCTTTCACCCATCAGGTCGACCCGGACACGCACCGTCCGCTCAAGAAATATTACGACATAAGACGCTGGATGCAGGCTGGAGAGGAAAGCTTCATCCAGAGACTGGATGAAACATTCCGGGTTCTGGGAGCCCGTGGGCGCAGCATTGCTGCCCCTGCCAGAACGACCACTCCCTAATGAGCTACGCCACCGCCAGATGATGCTGGTGGCGCAGCAACCTGCTGGCAGGAAACCGTCCCCGCCGGGACCTGCCCACAGGCAGGCAGAGGCCCGTGCCGCCCCGGCAAAGGCCAGAAAATTTCTATCCCCAGAGAGATAAGAACCAACAGCCCCGCCAGCAAAGCCCACGGCAGAAAGCGGGGCTTGTGCCCCAGAAGGGCGGGAATGTTATTTTCCATCTGGAAGCGCCGCCCTTCCCGCAACAAAGATTCAGAATCCTGTACGGGCCCCAGCGGCCTGTCTTCATCATCAAAAGGGTCGGGAGCGGACAAGATCAGCCTTCCAGAACGGCCTGCATTTCGGTCCATTCCCGTTTTGTCAGGCCGGATGTTTCCTGCGTGACCGTCTCACCAGCAAGGCGGCGGCGCAGCACCTTCAGCATCCCCGCAGAAAAGCTGTATGCCCCAAGACGGTACTCCTCAAAAGCCTGTGCCGTGTGCGGCACCCATGCCTTGAGAATCTCAATCATTTTCTGAGCATAGACACGGATTTCATACTGAGCATGAGAATCAGCCCGCAATGCCAGAAAATGCATCAGGTTATGCAGGTCAATTTTCCAGTACCACTGCGTATAGGTGTTGAGTGTCAGATTGATCCGGGCCAGCTCACGGGCAACACCCAGCCCTTCCGGGTCGAGCATCTGCTCATAATCGCCATAACACTGCAACGCATCACGCTGAAGGATAGACAGAACCTCCTGCGCTGTCTCGACGCTAAGAGTATCCCCACGGCCCTGATTATTAACCTTACTCTGTGCGGCAATCTGTGACGCATCTGGCAGGTAGAACTCCTTGTCCAGCACGGAGTAGCGAGCAGAATATTCATTAACACTGGCCATGCGATGGCGAATCCACTGGCGAGCGACAAAAAGCGGCAGTTTCACGTGAAACTTGATCTCGCACATCTCGAACGGTGTGGAATGACGATGACGCATCAGATAGCGGATCAGCCCAGCATCTTCGGATGTCTTTCTGGTCCCCTTGCCGTAAGAGACACGAGCAGCCTGCACAACTGCCGAATCCCCACCCATATAATCCACAACACGGATGAAACCATGATCCAGTAGAGGGAACGGCTCAAAGAGGATCTCCTCCATGGCCGGAACCGTTGGCCGGACCGTCTGGTGAGGAGCGGCACGCAAGGCCGTGATTTCCGAACGCTGATCTTCTGTCAGGGCCATAAGTTTCTCTCCTACCTCTCTCAAATCATCCGTCTGATTCAGAATGACGGGCCTCAAAAGAGGCCCGTATCTTCCGCTCATGATGTAACCGCCTGTCAAGCAGACAGCAAGACGCATACAGCGCCCCGTGCAATCACCTTGTCATGACAGGGAGAAAAGCCTATATCTCTCCGTGCCGGAGGCTTCGGCCTTGGCTATGGCGATAAACGGTAGATGAAATAAGTGTTGTGGACCCGGGGGCAGTGCCCGGCGTCTCCACCATCAGCCTCAAGGCTGGCGCTATGGGGACGAAACAGGCTCGACACGCATGGTAAAGATCTACTTTTTGCCCGGTATTGTTCCGCCGTCATCGGGCTGACTTTACAAGTGCCAACGATAACTCTGAGGTGCTCGCTGTTGCTGCATAAGCGATAAGCGCGGTCCGGGGGGCACCGGGCAACAGAAGCCCCCCACCCATTCCTCCCCGTACATCATCTTTTAATGAAAGAATATCAGGCACAGCCCTTGCGATTTTGTGCAGGCTGTCGCACACCTGAAAGACTTTCTGACGAAACAGATAATGGTCTTCCTCAATGAGTGATGATACCACTGGCCAAGACGGCTTTGACCCCTCCATTCCTGCCAGCCTTCTTCCTTATGATGTCTGGCTGGAAAATGCCCAGCGCGAGGTCATGCTCAAGGCACTGGATTATGTCAGTGAGCACGGTCTGCCGGGGGATCATCATTTCTACATGACCTTCCTGACCAACATGCCCGATGTGGACATTCCCGCCCGCCTGAAGGAACGCTACCCTGAGGAAATGACCATCGTTCTGCAACATCAGTTCCAGAACCTGACAGTGAACCGTCAGGCGCAGTCATTTTCGGTGGGGCTGTCTTTTGGTGGGATTCCCAGCACGCTGCATATCCCCTTCCGGGCCATTACGGCATTTGCCGACCCCCATGTTCATCTCATCCTGCGTTTCAACCCGCACCACAAACCGGAAGATGGCCTTGCCTCAGCCGATGCGGATGAACAGCATGACAGCACCCCGGCAGAAGTGCATGACTTCCGCTCCGTAGCAAGTGAACATAAAGCCACCTCCTCCACACCGGAACAGGGTGGAGATTCCAGAACAGAAGGGGCTGAAGTCGTCAGTCTGGCTGCATTCCGCAAAAAACCATCCGATGAGTCTTCTGAATCACCAGATGACAGACAGAGCTAAGTGAGGTCAGGCGTGTGAATCTGTCGTCCCTCCCTTGGCGATCCCACGGTATGCGATGGGCGGGGCTGACTGCACTCTCCGCTATAATTTCCGGCCTGTTCCTTCTGCTGCATCTGACAGCGGGCATGATGCTCGGCCCCATGATTGCGGGCATCATCATGTCGATCAAAGGGCGTGGCGTTACCATCCGGCCAACCTTTTTCACACTGGCGCAGGCGATCCTTGCCTGTGTGGTTGTCAACAGCCTGACGATGTCTGTCCTGCACCATATCCTGTCCCACTGGATTCTGGTGCTTTTCAGTGTAGTGTCGGTCATCCTCGTCAGTTTCGGCACGGGGGCGGCACTGGCATGGTTCGGTATCATGCCCGGCACGACAGCCCTGTGGGGAACATCCCCCGGCGCAGCCTCCACTATGGTCATGCTCTGTGGCTCCTTCGGTGCCGATACGAGACTGACGGCGTTCATGCTCTATTTCCGGGTTATCATGGTAGCCGTTGCCACATCTCTGGTATCGTGGATTGTCATCCGGACCCATCACAATGTAGCCATGCCTCCCCCTGTACGGGGTGACCTGATTCCTACCCTGCTGCTGATCGCTACCTTCACCCTCATCGGGGTCAGGCTGAAAATGCCAGCTGCTGCCCTACTGCTGACCATCCTCACCGGCGCTGCAGCACAACTCAGCGGTATTCTACAGATCAGCGCCCCGTTTTGGCTTCGGATTCCAGCCTATCTCATTATTGGCTGGTCCATTGGTCTGCGCTTCACGGCGCCCGTTCTGCGCTATGCGCTGCGCTCCATCCCGGCCGTAATGCTGTCTTCGCTCACACTCATTGCTATCTGCGCTCTGCTGGCCTTCCCTGTCGCCCATTTTGCCAAAATAGACCTGCTGAGCGCCTATCTGGCCACCAGCCCCGGCGGATTGGACACTATCATCGTCATCAGTGCCAATATCCCTATTGCTCTCCCCTTTATCATCGCCATGCAGACAGCCCGCATGATCGCCGTCATCACGCTGGGGCCTGCCATAGCCCGCCCGCTTGGCCGCTGGTTAGAACGCCATGCCCGCACCCCTCTGACAGAAAAACTGCTCCAGTCCTCTGGAGACTGAACAGATCAAACCGGATACCGCGACCAGCTCTGGACATGAAAAAAGGCCCCATCAAGGGGCCTTTCCATTATCCTGATCCCAAAAATCTTACCCCAGAATAACCGGGGGGGCAGAAGGTCAGTCTTCTCTCAATGCGTCAAACTCATCAACCATGTCAGGGGTATAAGAGGACTTAGCCTTTTCCAGATACTTCTCCCATTCCGGGACATAGTAGCCATACCCTGCCGGATTCTGGAAGAACCAATGCCGCCATGCATGAAAGACATGATCGTGCTCACGATAAGACGGATCATCCAGAAGATGACGGGCAGCCGGCGGCTTGGCAGCGTGGAAGTGCACAATCGTGGCCCGGTCATCCACACCCCAATAGGGCTTCCAGTTGAAGCGGGCGGACAGAGGGCTCCAGTGTGCATTGTAGAAAATGCGGAGCAGCTCCTGATCGTAACCAGACACATGGTCCAGATTATCACAAAGGAAGTCCACCATCGCAGGCAGGTCACGGCGCATGCGCTCAAGGTTCATCACCATGACGCCTGAATTCATGTCCGTATAGTAATCCTGCTTGCCGAACTGACCACAGGCCGCAAAAATCTCAGGTTTGCAGAACTCAACCTGCGGGTCTTTCAGGAACATCACATCACAGTCCGTATAGAGGACGTACTGATCTTCCTGCTCCAACAGGGGCAGCTCCAGCCGCATGAAGGCCCCTGCTGCTGTATGGATGTAATTAGGCCATTCCGGCTTGAGGCGGCGCTGCGCATCCAGCAGACGATCATAAAAATGCAGACGGTGGAAAATAACATTCACACCGGCGGCCCGCATTTCCCTCGTAAAATCGCACTCATTGCCATCAAAGACCATGTGCGGGATCAGGGTTGTATTCTCACGAGCAGATTGTACAGCCGCCCGAATACAGTCGATAAAACCGTGATCGGGGTCGTTGGAAAGCGTATTTTCCGTAATTGCAAAAAACCACTTCATCCCTTAACGCTCCCCAATACCCAAACTGTCAGATTCATACGATCGGTCATTTACCATAGTCCAGTTCCGGCTAATGGAACCTTACCAGTTTCTGGAAATCAGCCAGAACTCCTCAGACGTCAGCGTCACTGTTCCCTGTCCTGCTGTCTCGGCAGCGGCTCTGGCAAGCGCATGCATACGCTCTATCATGATCGTCTTGCGCTGATTTACCTCAGATGCCTCTTTCTCTGCGGACAAAGTCTGCAAGGCCAGCTCAGCAGCTCGGGCCACCCGGCCAGCGTCCAGCGCAGCGTAAGACATCTTCCGTACCTCATTTCCTCAAGAGTGAACACGCGGCTCGCCATAAGTACAGGCAGAAATCGCTGTCCGGCAGCAATCACACCACTATTATGGGATATTTATGTCAACACTAAGCCTATTTCAGGCTGTTTTTCAATCCCCCGCCCTTTATGGACACCCTTTTGCAACCCTCTATTTACCTATAGAGCCAACCGGCTCTTTACCTCTCTGCCTCACATCATTTCCATGATAAAGGGGAGGCTCATGCCCGCCCCTGCACAGGAAGCCCCCATGATACGCACCGCTGCTGCTGTCTCCCCTGCCCCCATGCGTATGATCCGTCTCTGCCTGACACTGCTGCTTCCCGTCCTGCTGGCAGCCTGCGTATCACATCCCAACACCGGCCCTACTATGCCCGTCATAGAAGAACAGGCAGATTATCAGGCTCATGCCCGGTCGCATTACACGCCACCAGGCCCACCAAATGACCCATGGGGCCCCTATATTAATGAGGCATCCAGCCGGTTCGATGTCCCTGCCGCATGGATTCGAGCAGTCATGCATCAGGAATCAGGCGGGCATCTTTATGACCGCTACGGCAACTTCATCACCTCCACACCCGGCGCCATGGGGCTGATGCAGATCATGCCCCCAGCCTATGATGACCTCCGTACCCAGTACAATCTCGGCCCAGACCCGTACGACCCGCATGACAACATCCTCGCCGGTACAGCCTATATCCGCCAGATGTATGACATCTATGGCTCTCCCGGTTTTCTGGCGGCCTATAATTATGGCCCCGGCAGTCTGGACCATTACCTCCGCCAGAACAGGGCCCTCCCACGGGAAACCCGTAATTACGTTGCAGCCATCGCACCAAAAATCATGGGTATCTGGCCCCGGCAACGCTCTCAGAATGATCTCATCGTGGCCCGCCATGACAGAACAGCCCAGACAACACGCCGCATGGATATGACGGAAGATGACAGTAGCAGCTATGTTGCCAGCCCTGCGCAGGCTGTCCAGACAGCAGAGACACAGGATGTCCGAGCAGCATGGGCGGCTCGTAGTTTCTCCGCCGCACCGTCCCGGCCCGCACCACAACCCCGCCCGCGCGCGCCACAACAGAAGGCACCTCCCCCGGAAGATTCTGACGGCATATTGCGCATCCGCTCTATCCCACTGGCAGACGCTCCCGCCAGCCGGAGAGGAGCCACGGACATGGTTGCTGAATCCACCCATGACTGGGCCATCCAGCTAGGCAGCTATGCTGGCGAACGACAGGCCCTCATGGTCGCAACACAGCTGCGCCCCCGCATCACACCCATTGCAGGCGATGCTACCGTTCATGTCATGCCAGTCCATACAGTCAGGGGAACATTATACCGTGCCCGCCTGATAAACCTGACGCACAGTCAGGCAACAGGGGCCTGTAAGCGCCTGCGGGGCACCATGGATTGCCTCACCATCCCACCCGGCTCAACACCCTGAAGAACAGAAAGCAGCAATCTCCCATGTCACAAACACCCCACCATGTTGGCACGGCAAAACCGCTCCGGCTGGCCGATGATGTGACAAGCACGGCCCTCTATGCCGGGCCGGGTGACTGTTACCGCTATACGCTCAGACGGTCATGGGATGAGACAAAACCCTTCATCATGTGGATCATGATGAATCCTTCCGTAGCTACGGAATATGGTGATGACCGCTCCGTGGCCAAATGCCAGCGCTACAGCCGCCAGTGGGGCTATGGGGGCATGTTTGTCGGCAACAGCTTCGCCTATCGCTGTACGGACCAGAAGCGCCTTCTGGAAGTGAATGACCCTGTCGGCCCGGAGACCGACCATTATCTGCTGGAAATGGCCGGACAGGCGGATTTCATCGTGCTGGCCTATGGGACACCTCAAGCAAAAGAGCTCCGCTATCGTGGCCCGGAGATTGCCCGCCTGCTCCTGAAGGCAGGCCATAAGGTCACGGCCCTGCGGTTGAGCCGGAAAGGCCACCGCCCCGAGCATCCGCTTTATCTACCCGCCAGCCTGACACCCGTCCCTCTGACAGAAGACGATTTCCAATCTCCACGCAGAAAAGGCGCCCTTCTCTAAAGGACGCCTTCCTTTACCCAGATATCAGACGCTTTCAGCCGCCCAGTTTTTCTTTTTCGTCTGGCGGCCAATACCGGGATTCATGCAGTTGCAGGGATCAAGTGACCGATAATGGTCAGTCATGCTCTGCGGAGCGTGATAGAGATGACCCACATTATGCTCGGCAGGATAACGGGCGCCCCGCTTGTCCAGCAACGGCCACATCATTGTCGTTTCGACTTCCATCGGGTCCACACCGGGCCTGACAACATAGTCCTGATGCATGACATGGCAGAGGAAATGCCCATAATAGAGCTTCAGCACGAGCTGGTCGTCCACCTCCTGAGGGAGACGTTCCAGCCATTCCCAGTCATTCCGGCGTAGGGCAACATCCAGTGCCGTCATGCCGCCTGTCCGTTTACCATGGACAGCAACGTAACGATTTGCCGCTCCCGCCGCTGCGAAGCGGTGAAGAAATGCCAGCGTGCCCTCCTGAGTCGTACATTCAAAGAAGGCGCCGTCCACAGCCTGTGCATCTGCAAAGAAACTTTTCAGCCATGGGCGAACCTGTTGGGCCAACGTACCAGACACACGCAGCATGAGATGATGATCGTATTTCCGGTGATACTCCATCATGCGAGCCGGTACCTGTGAAGGCAGGAAATTGCTGCCAAACTGCATCAGCAGATCACTCAACCCATCCGGCACCCATGAGATACGGCGGGCAAAGGAGTCCATCCATGATTTCATACGGAACATGGCGGGCAGATATTTCGTCCCCAGAAAACGGATGAGGGCCACCGTATCCCGGCCATATTTATCCGCAATGGCGAAGGCATCCCGGTGCATATATTCCCCGGCAATCGGCAATTCATCAAAAGCCGTCAGCAGATGGCGGCGAACCTTCTCCAGCGTATCGGTCTTATTGCTGCCAATATAGAAAACAGCCGTATCTTTTGCCGCAGGGAACGTATCCAGCCGCACAGCAAAGACAATCAGCTTGCCCGCATTACCGGAAGCCTCGAACAAACGGCCCGGATCAGCATTGTAACGCCCCGGTGATGCTTCATCGACCTGACGGATGCGATTGACATAGTCATCATCATGAGCCTTCTGCTTGCCAGACCAGTCCACATCGTCCGGGCTGTAACGGCCATGTTCCAGCGCATCCAGCACGGACTCAGCCACATCCTCATTCTGAAAACGGATGCCCAGATGATTGACCAGATGCAGTTTCCCCTGTGCATCCACCTGCCCATAAAGGGCCATCTCCGTATAAGCGGGGCCACGCTGAACCAGCGCCCCGCCGGAATTGTTGCTCACCCCCCCAAGGACAGACGCCCCAATACAGGATGATCCAATAACAGAATGAGGCTCCCGCCCCAGCGGAGCCAGTTTTTCTTCCAGCTCATACAGGTCCGCTCCCGGCAGGCAGACAACCTGCTTCCCTTCTCCCAGAAGCTGAATGCCTTTCAGCCTGCGTGTGCTGATGAGAATGATCGGCCTGTCGTAATCATCACCATCCGGTGTGGACCCTCCCGTCAGCCCGGTATTGGAAGCCTGCATAAGAACAATACGCCCGGATTCCACAGACAGCTTCGAGACACGCCACAGCTCCACAAGGGAACCAGGAATGACGACCGCTTCCACCTTTCCATCCCCGAAGCGAAACCCCTTGCGATACCCATAGGTCGCACTTTCTGACGTCAGGACATGTCCGGCTCCGACAACAGACTTCAGATCATCGACAATATCGGCCATTCCATCCTCTTTCTGTCCTTTCCATCATCTGGGGCATCCCCGGAAAGAAAAGGTCATCTCCGTGAAATAAGGCGTGATATTACCCCTCATCTCATCCAGATAACCATAGACAGTCCCGAAAGGCAGGGCTGTTTTTCTGTCAAAGAAATGTGAAAAAGGCCCGTAAAGACGAGGCGTTATTTGGTCCGGCCGAACAGTTTTTCCAGCCCATCCTTATCCAGCTTCAGCCATGTTGGGCGACCATGCGGGCAGGTATTGGCCCGAGGATGCTGTTCCATGCCCCGCAAAAGGGCATCCATTTCTTCCTGTTTCAGAAGACGCCCTGCACGGATGCTGCCATGACAGGCCATCCGGGCCATGATGGCCTCAAACCGTCCATCAAGACTATCCGTTTGTCGAGCTGAAAGATCCGGCATCTGGACGAGTTCTTCCGCCACATCCCGCAGAAGACCGGCCACATCGCCCCCACTTAACGGAGCAGGAATGCTACGCACCAGCACGCTGCCACTGCCGAATGATTCAATCTCCAGCCCGAAGCCAGCCAGTTCCTCCGCACAATGTAGAAGGGCCTCGGCAGATTCATGCGGCAGGTCTACCACTTCCGGCATCAGCAGGGCCTGTGCCCGCACGGCTCCTTCTTCAAAACGGGCCCGCAGACGTTCATGAGTCAGACGTTCATGAGCGGCGTGCTGGTCTGTCAGGATCAGGTCACCATCCGGGGCAATGGACAGGATGTAGGTGGCATGAATCTGGGCAATTGGCACACCGAGCGGCTGGACAGGCTGTTCCGTCTCCACCGGATCGGCTGGAACAGTCTGAAAAACATCTGCCGCAGCAGCCCGACCAGATGAACCATAATCACGCTGGTTCTCGGCAAGACCAGCCACCGGCATCTTCATGCTTCCAGACGATGAAGAAAGCCGCCGGACAGACGTGCCAAACCCAAAATCAGCCGGTGGCACCTTGCTGGCCCCCGTATGCATGTAGGAATAAGACGTCCCCGGCACCTTCTGCCCGATGGAAGACGCACGGCGACCAATAATGCCAAGGTCCGCCTGTATACCGCCCCCTTCTCCAGCACTGCGGGCCAGAGCACGCCCCACAGCACCGATGACAAACCCCCGCACCTCAGCTTCATCCGCAAAGCGCAGTTCTGTCTTGGCGGGATGGACATTCACATCCACACGATCCAGCGGAAGCTGAAGATGCAGCAGCAGGACAGGGAAACGCCCTTTCTCAATGACAGGCCGATAGGCCACACGCACGGCTGTCCTCAGAATGGGGTCCACCACGGGCCGGTGATTGACGAGCATGAACTGCCCGTTCCCTGTCCGTCTGGTCTCCCCCGGCCCACAGACATAGCCCGTCAGCCGCATGGCTCCACGCTGCTCATCAAGCGCCAGAAGTCCATCCGCAGGCACGCCCAGTATGGTAGCAACACGGGTCTGCATGTCCTGCGGCGGAAGATTGAACACCTCCCGCCCATCCATAATAAAACTGATGGCACAGTCTGGAGCGCTCAGTGCCACACGCCGCATGACGGCCTCAGCGTGGCTGCCCTCTACCCGTGCCGTTTTCAGGAATTTCCGGCGGGCGGGGGTCGCAAAAAAGAGGTCCCGCACCACAACACGGGTCCCCACGGCGCCAGCCGCCGGTATGGGACCTTCAACCGCACCACCCTGCACGGAGAGCTCCCAGGCGGTTTCTGAAGTCTCGGTCCGTGATGTCAGGAAAAGGCGGGCACTGGCCCCGATGGAGGGCAATGCCTCCCCACGAAACCCCAAGGTTTTGATCGCCGTAAGGTCATCATCTGGCAGTTTAGATGTGCAGTGCCGTTCCACAGCCAGAAGCAGCTCATCAGCCTCCATCCCCCGGCCATTATCGATGACTTCGATCAGCTCGCAGCCACCACCCCGCAGGGTGACCTCAAGGCGGGTGGCACCGGCATCCAGAGCGTTTTCCACCAGCTCCTTGAGTGCGGCAGCCGGACGCTCCACCACCTCACCCGCAGCGATGAGATCCACGACATGATTGGACAGACGGCGGATGACAGGCCGCATCACAGACTCCTCCTCAGGCAGACAGGCAGGGCAGAGCAGGACGGGTCAGAGACAGAAGGCAGAACGCCCCCTTATTTGCCGCCTTTCCGCAGGGTCGGCGTTGCCCCCTCGGTGAAGCTCTGTCCCAGAGCTTCATTCTTCTGAATACGGCGGTTTTCAGCTTCACCATCCACGACACTGCCCGCACGGCCACCCTGCCAGAACAGCAGGCTGTCCACAAAGCCAGCATCAGCATCGCCCAGCTCGGCATTGTTCGGGCCATGTGCAGCAGATGTAGCGCTCTGGACAAGAGCCGTCTGGCCAGCGCTGCCCGTTCCCTCATTCGGGTGCAGAGCAATATCCGGGTCCAGCGTTTCCAGTGCCTGCATACGAGGGCTTTCATCCGGCCGGTTGGCATTGGCAGCACCCGGAAGGGCCAGCTGCTCGGAAGGCGGCATGGAAAGCGGTGCACGGGTTGTCACGGTGTATTCATCCGGCAGGCTGCGCTGAAGGCCAAAACCACGTGCCACATCGCTACCGGAGCACCCAGCCAGCGCCAGCCCGAACGTGGCCAGAACACCCAACCGGACCCCATAACGCATAACTGAAGGAGCAAAAAGCCGCATGACAGGTTCCCGCACTGCACTCACAAGAAGATGGCCAATCCTATAGAGCCCGTCTGCAATGGGCAAGCCGGTTATCGTTTTATACATGCCGGCTGCGCCGTTCCACCAGCAGAGAGTCCAGCAGCCAGAGCCCTACCCCACACACGATGGCAGAATCAGCAATATTGAAGACATACCACGACCAGTCTCCGACATGGACGTGAAGGAAATCCACGACAGCCCCATAGCGGAGACGATCAATCACATTACCGACAGCCCCGCCAATAATTCCCCCACAGGCCAGACTGACCAGACGGCGCCGGGAACGGGCCAACGCCACCAACAGCCCGACCACAGCCAGCAGGGAAATGACGATGAACAGCCAGCGCCCATGCCCGCCGAACATTCCGAATGTCACGGCATGGTTCCAGACCATCGTGAAATTGAGACCCGGCATTATAGGCACGGTCCGCCGCAGGGGCAGGTCCAGCCAATACAGCACCCATTCCTTGCTGACCTGATCCACAAACAGGACGATCAGGGCTGTAGCCAGCCCAACCAGCCGCCACCGTGGGAAAGAAGGTGAAGCAGACGCTCCACCTCCCTTTACGCCTTCAGTCCCGGCCTGCTTCATGCAGTTACCGCATCAAAGCAGCGTAGACAGAGATGGCTGTGATCCTCATTCTGCCCGACATCCGGCAGGACACGCCAGCAACGGGCACATTTCTGCCCATCTGCACGGCTGACCTTCACCTCATCCTCGGCCTGCCCTTCCTGAACATGCACCTCTGAAGCAAGACAAAGCTCTGCCCAGTCAATCCCTTCGGACACGACCTGCTCCTCGGCCGTCAGCGGCAGATGAACCTGCGCCTCCAGCGAAGACCCGATCATGCCCTCACGGCGAGCCCCTTCCAGAGCTGTGGTCACACGGCGGCGTATCTGGCGCAGGCTCTCCCAACGCTCAGCCAGTTCAGGATCATACCAGCCTTCTTCCGGAACAAAGAGACGTTCCAGATGCACACTGCTTTCCTGACCAAAACGGGCCTGCCATGATTCTTCCGCCGTAAAGACCAGAGCCGGGGCCAGCCATGTCGTCAGGGCACGATGCAGCACATCCAGCACGGTACGGGCTGCACGGCGTGTATGAGACTCTGCCGGATCGCAGTACAGGACATCCTTACGGATGTCGAAATAGAAAGCCGACAGCTCGTTATTACAGAAATTATGCAGCAGCGGATAAACGCCATTCCACTGATGGGTCTGCACGGCCTCCTGCACACGCTGATACAGCTCATACACACGATGCAGGATATACTGCTCCAGCAGTGGCAGAGCCTTACGGGCCTTTACCGTGGCCTTCTGGCGAAGGGCACGGGCGGCCTCGTCCGGGACCAGCCTGTCCAGCATCACATCCACCGGGGCAGACACGTCATCCCAGCCCAGAGGCAGAGCTTCTGCCTCCGTAAAGCCATCCAGCGCTCCCAGCAGCCAGCGCAGCGTGTTCCGCACACGGCGATACAGCTCGCCCTGCTGCTTGAGAATCTCCTGACTGATCCGCAGGTCTTCATTCGTATCGGAGTTCAGAACCCACAGGCGCAGCACATCTGCACCCAGTGTCTTCGTCACATCATCCGGCACGATGGTGTTGCCGAGGGACTTGGACATCTTGCGCCCCTGCCCGTCCAGCACGAACCCATTCGTCACGACCGTTTTGTAAGATGCTTCGCCCTCAGCCCCTACACTCTCCAGAAGGGAGGACTGGAACCAGCCACGATGCTGGTCAGAACCTTCCAGATACAGGTCAGCCGGGTAGTTCATCCCCTCCTGATGCAGGACGAAACGATGGCTGCATCCGCTCTCGAACCAGACATCAACAATATCGAAGACCTGATCATAATCATCCGGGTTGCGGCCTTCACCGAGATAGACGGCTGGGTCCGTATCGTACCACGCATCAGCCCCACGCTCCTTGAAGCTCTGCACGATGCGGGCCATCACGTCTGCATCCCGCAGGACTTCGCCAGTGCGCTTCTCCACGAACACGGCAATCGGCACACCCCATGAGCGCTGACGGGAAATACACCAGTCAGGCCGCTGCTCAATCATGCTCGTCAGACGGCGACGTGAGCTGGCCGGGACAAAGCTGATGTTATCAAGGGCCTTCAGGGCACGCTCACGCAAACCGGGGCCGCCCTCATCCCCTTCACGGGGTTCCATGGCAATGAACCACTGAGGCGTGGCCCGGAAAATCACCGGCTTCTTGGAGCGCCATGAATGCGGATAGGAATGGACAATCTCTGCACGGGCCATCAGACCACGGGCCGGAGCCTGCTCCTGCCGGGCCTGTTCCCGCACCTGTGTCAGCAGATCACAAACGGGCTGCGTAGCCTTGAAGACATGAATGCCACCCAGCTCCGGCATCCACTCAACATAGGTGCCGTTGTCGCAGACTTCTTCCGTCACTTCCACGCCATGGGCACGGCAGAGCATGAAGTCATCATGACCATGGGCCGGAGCCATATGCACCAGACCCGTACCGGCATCAGTCGTAACGAACTCACCAAGCAGCAGAGGCACATCATAATCGAACCCACGCCCCCGTAGCGGATGGGCGAATACTGCCCCTTCCAGCGCACTGCCGGGGAGGGTGTGCAGCACCTCGTGCCCGCTGATGCCTGCCTCGGCAAGGAAGCCTTCCAGACGATCCTCGGCAATGATGAGCTTTGCCTCGACCGGTACGAGGCTTTCCTCTTTCACGCCCGTGACACGGATGACGTTATAGGTAATCTCCGGCCCCGCAGCGAGCGCACGATTGACGGGGATCGTCCACGGGGTCGTGGTCCAGATCACCGCTGAAGCGCCAGAAAGAACCTGCCCTTCTGTCGGGTCCTTCACATTGGGGAAGGCCACGAACAGGGTCGTTGATGTAATATCGTGATATTCAACTTCCGCCTCAGCCAGAGCGGTCTTCTCGACCGGACTCCACATCACGGGGCGCAGCCCACGATAGAGGCGGCCATTGAGCAGGAACTTGCCGATCTCCTCCGCAATCTGTGCCTCGGATGAGAAATCCATCGTCACATAGCGGTTATCCCACTCTGCCTGAATCCCCAGACGCTTGAAGTCCTCCCGCTGGGCTTCCACCCATTTTGCGGCATAGTCCCGGCATTCCGCACGGAACTGAAGGACCGGCACGGCGTCCTTATCCTTGCCCTTCTTGCGGTATTCTTCTTCAACTTTCCATTCGATCGGCAGGCCGTGACAATCCCAGCCCGGCATGTAGCGCACCTGTGCCCCATTCATGCGCTGAGCACGGTTGATGACGTCTTTCATCACCTTATTGAGGGCATGGCCGATATGAATATGCCCGTTGGCATAGGGCGGGCCATCATGCAGTGTGAAGACACTATCCGCCTTACGCCCTGCTTCGCCTATCTGGCCGTCCAGCCCCATCTCTGCCCAGCGAGCCAGCATTTCCGGCTCCTTCTTGGGCAGATTCCCCCGCATGGGGAAAGACGTTTTGGGCAGGAAGACCGTCCCCCGGTAACGCTCCTGCTGCTCACGGAAAACGGTATCGGTCTTTTCTACAGGCTCAGACATGGAATAGGTGCGCCAGCTCTCAGTATCGGAATAAAAATACCTCTACTTATGGAGAGAGTGACCCCGCCCGGTCAACCCCTTGTCTTGCTGAGCACCTGCTTTGCTTGTGCAGCATCAGCTGCAATATGGGCCTTCAGTTCATCCAGTGAGGAAAAGCGTTTTTCATCCCGTAATAGGGCAACAAGCTCTACACTGAGTATCTGGCCGTAAAGGTCTTCATCCACACCAAACAGATGCGCCTCCAGCCGGCTCTCACGCCCGTCATTAATGGTCGGACGGCGGCCAATATTGGCAACACCGGGCACGAGCCTGCCATCTGGCATCCGCACACGCACGGCATAGACCCCTCTGGCGGGCTCCATATGTTCACCCAGAGCGATATTCGCTGTCGGGAAGCCCAGCAGCCGCCCCCGCTGATCCCCTTTAACGACTTCCCCCGTGATGGCCCAGTTGCGCCCCAGAAGCTCCGCCGCTTTCTCCGGGTATCCTTCCTGAAGCAGGCGGCGTATCCGACTGGAGGAAACCGGCCCAGCGCCATCAGCCAGCTGAGGGACGATACTGACACCAACCCCATGCTCGACCAGAAGCTGCTCCAGCAAAGCAACATCACCTTCCCGGCGATGCCCGAATGCAAAGTCAGCACCACAGGCCACATGAGCTACATGGAGCCCTTCAATCAGCACATCCCGGACAAAAGCCTCTGCCCCCAAATGAGAGAAATCTTCATCAAAATCGGCCTGCACCACACAGCTCACGCCTTGTTCCTTCAAGGCCGCTGCCCGCACTTCCGGGCGCATAAGACGGAAGGGCGGATCCTGCGGGCGGAACAGGGACCGGGGATGAGGCTCAAAAGTCAGCACGCCCAGCCGACAGCCGGGGCGAGCCATCTTCAGGCTCTGCAACAGATGCACATGACCACGATGCACACCATCAAAATTACCCAGAGCGACTGCCGCCCCCCAGCAAGAACGGGGCACGGCCCGCCAGTCTGTGCAGAAAGTCATATCAGCATCATCGGGTCGTCATGAACGGGGAGTGTCCTATGCCGGTCAGTGAGACCGATGGCTCTCATCATCAGCCATACGGGCATCGGGCTGCTGTTGAGCAGGTGCCCCCTGCGTCTGGCTCGTAGCCTGCTGGTGCTGTGGAGCAGAAAGACGCTCGTCAGCCGGCTTCTGGCTGGCAGCATCGCCATCTTCCTCAGCCATACCTTTCTTGAAGGATTTGATCCCCTTGGCAAAATCACCCATCAGGCTGCTGATCTTGCCACCACCACCGAACAGCACCAGAACAATAACGGCAAGGATTATCCAGTGAATCGGACTCATGCTGCCCATAGGACCATACTCCCTAATAAGGTTAAGGCGTTCTTCATGTGGCAAGGGCATGCAGATTGTGCAACCCCTCAGGCCGTACGCACTTTTTACGTCACGGCTGCATCCTAGCGCATCGGCAGGATAAAACCATAGGTAGGATACGCACGCCTGCCCATACTTCCCACCGGGGCCCACCAGACACGGACAAGCGACCAGTCCCCCCGGGCAGACACATCCTCCACAGGAACATCATGTTCGATGCGCCCACCGACCCAGTTAGCATGATCCACCTCAATCCGCCGTTTCGTACGGATGCGCCGCACGACCGATACATGACCATCCGGAATGCGGGAACTGGCCCGAAAAACCAGCACACTCCCTTTCTGTGGCTGGTGGCTGCGCTGGTAATGGCCCCGCGCCTCCCACCACCAGCTCGCCGCCCGTCCCCGCAGGTTGATGCCACTCACCTTGCGGGCATAAGGCGCACACTGCACCGGCCCATGATAGGACCCGACTGAACTACAGGCACCAAGAGTGAAGCAGGCAACAAGAACGGTCAGCACGCCCCAGCGGGTATGACCCCGCTGTCCTTGCCCGACAGACTGCCCTTCTTCCATATTCCGCCTCACACCATTCTTCCTTTCTGAAAGCGGCCTATCCAATCATTACGGCTAAATCCGGCCCTTGCCAGAACGCCCCTCACAGAGACCGGAACTCAATAATGAGGTCTTCTGCTTCTTCCCTGTCCATCGCAAGAGCCTTCACGGCAACGTCCTGCGAGAAACCATTACGGGCAAAGATAGCCAGCACTTTCATGCGGTCTTTCTCTGGCCTATCCGCCCGGTGGAACGGTCCGACTGTTCTCTTGCGGGCCAGAACCAGCGCAGCGGCCAGCTCGGCCTGACGGGCACGATCTTCTCCAGCCTCTCCAAGGCTTTCATCCACAGCCTGCCGGACGGTCTCGCCATCCACACCCTTTGCCTGAAGATGCGCCTGCACAGCCCGGCGGGACCGGCCGGAGCGGGTGAGATTACGAGCCTTGGAGCGGGAAAAACCAGCATCATCCACAGCGCCAAGCTGTTCCATCTCCTCCACAATCTGCCCGATCAGAGATTGGCAGGCTTCTTCCTGCATGGCGACTTCTTCGGCAAACATGCCTGCCCGCATAGCCCGCACACCCCAACGGCGGACACGCCGCTGCAACATCTGCCGCAGGCTCTGCCGTGTCGTAGCAAAACGTGCCAGATGAGCCAAAGCCGCCTCTCTTAAGCTCTGATAATCCGGTGAAGGTGGGATAACATCCATGCGATCAGTCCATAACCTGCCTTGCCCCGCCTGCCCAAAGTCTTCATCACTAGAAGCAGGCCCCGCCCATATTACCTGCCAGTGAGTTCCCATGCACGCACAACGCTCCTCCCTACCCCGAACCGAGCGCCTACAGGCAGAAATACACGCCATCGCCGCCCGCTATCCCGGCCCCGGCGGTGCTGTGGCCGTCCTGCATGAAGGGCAGGTGATTGCCCAGCACTGCTGGGGTTATGCGTCTCTGGAACACCGCCTTCCCTTCACGTCATCCAGCCTGTTCCGCATCTGCTCCATCACCAAGCAGTTCACCTGCGCCACCATGCTGGACCGCTACGAAGACCCCGAAATCCTCGCTCCTTATATCAGCAAACGTTTCCCGCATCTCCGGTCCGATCCCCCCACGGTCGCACAGCTGGCGAATAATCAATCCGGCCTGCGGGACTACTGGGCCGTAGCCATGCTGCATGGTGCCGCCATTGAAGGCACATTTGGCCCGACAGATTCCGACCGTGTCATCGCTGGAACCCGCTCCCTCCAGTTCCTGCCCGGTACGTCCTATTCCTACGTCAACCAGAATTTCCGCCTCATCTCCGAGGCCATGGAGGAAGAAAGCGGGCTGAGTTTTGCCGAGCTGCTCCAGCAGCATGTGTTCGACAAAGCAGGCATGAAACGAGCCATTCTCGCCGCAGAAACCAGCGCCCTCCCCGATGGCACAACCGGCTATGAAGGCACACAGGAAGGCGGATACTGGCCCGCCCGCAATCATATCTACTGGACAGGCGATGCCGGAATGGCCGCATCTCTGAATGATATGATCGCTTGGGAACAGTACATCGACCAGCAACGTGATGACCCGAACGGCCTCTACAACCGCATGAGCCAGCCTGTGCAATTCGATAACGGACACAAGGCCCCTTATGGCTTCGGGTTGCAGCACGGCAAGATCGCAGGGCACGAGATCACCGCCCATGGCGGTGCATTGCGAGGCTGGCGCTCCAACCGGCTGCACTGTGCGGCACTGCGCCTCTCCATTGTCGTACTGTTCAACCACATGTCCCCAGCCCATCAGGCAGCGGCAAGCCTGTTCCGTGCCTTTCTGGGAGAGGCTGAAAAACCCTCCATCAAAACCACACTACCCGACAAGCAGGAACCACACGCTCTTGAAGGTCTCTGGCTGAATGAAGAAACCGGCCTGTCCACCCGCATCACGGCGGCAGAAAAAGGCACATTGCAGCTCCGCTATCTCATGCTGCCCGAAACTCTGGACATCATCACCCCACACCTTGCTGAGGCTGGTGCTGTCCGTGTCCGTCACATTCAGGCTGAGGAGGACACACAAGAGACTGCCGGCCCCCAGATTATCATGGGGCGACCGGGGGAAAACCGTCATGTCATTCTCCGTCCCTACCCCGACACACCCCAGCCTGAACCGGCAGAACTGGTCGGAGACTATGTCTGTGAGGAGCTGGATGGCTCCCGCTTCACCATCACCAATCAGGGCGGGCTGTTGCATGGTGGCTTTTCCGGTTTTCTGGGCACGGGACGCATGGAACGGCTCACCAATCTGGGGCCAGACCTGTGGACCTTCCCCTGCCCCCGTGCCCTCGACCACACTCCACCCGGAGACTGGACGCTGCACTTCCAGCGGCGCAACGGGCGCATTCATCAGCTACGTGTCAGCTGTTGGCTGGCACGAAACCTTGTCTATCAACGCCTGTAAGGTTATCGTTCCACTTCCGAACCATAAGGCCATGACATGAAGGCTCCGTCATTGCTTCCCTGAAAACAGGGTTTGACGATTCCCCTTTCTGCAAGCAGTATGGTTCGGCAGTCTCCCCCTGATCTACGGACAGGGGCGTTTCCTGTTGGGGGCACATCCTATGCCATACAGCGAAATGCAGGCTGCACGTCGTTATTTTTCAGACTGGGAACGCGTCCACAATGATCGCCTCCATCATGCCGAACTACAAACGCTTCGACCTTGCCTTTGAGCATGGTGAAGGCCTCTGGCTTACCGGCACGAATGGGCGACGCTATCTTGATTTCGGGGCCGGAATTGCCGTGTCCTCCCTTGGTCACGGCCACCCCGCCCTCGTGGACGCCATCACCACACAGGCAAAGAAGCTCATCCACGTCTCGAACCTCTATCAGGTGCCGCAGGCCAAGGCTCTGGCAGACCTGCTGGTCGCAAACAGCTTTGCGGATTCCGTCCTGTTCTGCAATTCCGGGGCAGAGGCCAATGAAGGCCTCATCAAGCTGATCCGCCGGGCACAGTACAAAAACGGTCATCCAGAACGCACACGGATCATCTGCTTCAACAATGCTTTTCATGGCCGGACGCTGGCCACCATCTCCGCCACCGGCAACCCGGCCTATCTGGAAGGGTTCGGCACGCCAGTAGACGGGTTCGACCATGTCCCCTTCAACGACATTAATGCCGTCCGTGCAGCTGTAACAGACCAGACCGCCGGTATCCTGCTGGAACCCATACAGGGAGAAAGTGGCATCCGGGCGGCAGATCATGAGTTCCTCCGTGCTCTCCGGGCCCTGTGTGATGAAAAAGGTCTCTATCTGGGCATTGATGAAGTACAGAGCGGCATGGGGCGTACTGGCACGCTCTTTGCCTTCGAACAGGCAGGCATCACGCCGGATGTCGTGTCTTCCGCCAAAGGCATCGGGGGCGGCTTCCCGCTCGGAGCCGTACTGGCCAAGGCAGAGCTCGCCCAGCATCTCACCCCCGGTACACACGGGACCACCTATGGCGGCAATCCGCTGGCCTGTGCTGCCGGTCTTGCTGTCGTGAAAGAAATACTGGCACCCGGCTTTCTGGACCATATTCGCAAGACCGGCGAGGCGTTCGGGGCCATGCTCCAGAAATGCGTGACAGACCATCCCGACATCTTCGAGGATGCCCGTGGCACCGGGCTGATGCGGGGGCTGCGCTGCCGCATCCCTGCCGGTGACGTGCTGGCTGCTGTCATGGAGGAGGGCCTTCTGGCCATAGGCGCAGGGGACAACGTGCTGCGTCTGGTTCCGCCCCTCATCGCAACTGAGGCTGACTGTCAGGAAGCCTGCACCCGCATCGGGCGTGCTGCTCACGCCCTCGCCAACACATAAGGAGACCACTGCGTGAGCACCACCAACGCAGCATCCCCCCGCCACTTCCTCGACATCAAGGATCACTCCACCGAGACACTGCGGCACATCCTCACACTTGCTGCACGGGTCAAGGCCCTTCAGCAGGGGCGCAAGCACCCGCTCTGCCCCGGCCTGCCGCTGGCTGGTCGGGCGTTGGGACTAATGATGTCCCGCCCCTCCACACGCACCCGTGTCTCCTTTGAAGTCGGCATGAAGCAGCTTGGCGGGACCGTCAATGTCCTGTCCCCTTCGGAGATGCAGCTTGGCCGTGGAGAATCCATTGCCGATACGGCCCGTGTCCTCTCCCGTTTCGTGGATGTCATCACCCTGCGCACGGGCACCGATGCCAACCTGCGGGAACTGGCCCGCTGGAGCAGCGTGCCGGTCATCAACGGGCTGACGCCGGTATCCCACCCCGTGCAGATTCTAGCCGATATCCTCACCTTTGAGGAACATCGTGGCCCCATTACTGGCAAGAAGCTCGCATGGATCGGCGATGGCAACAATGTGGCCACCTCCATGATTGAAGCCGCCGCCCGTCTGGGCTTCTCCCTGCACATCGCCACGCCGGAAGGCGAATTCACGCCGTCTGAAACTGCTGTGGCATGGGCCCGCGAACATGGCGCTGACATCCAGCTGACACACGACCCCAAGGAAGCCGCCAAGGGTGCCGATGCCGTCATCACCGATACATGGGTCAGCATGGGGGACAAGGATGCGGAAAAACGCCTCAAGATTTTCCGTCCTTATCATGTGGATGAAGCCCTGATGGCACTTGCCGCACCGGGGGCCCTGTTCATGCACTGCCTGCCTGCCCATATAGGGGAAGAAGTCAGCAAGGCCGTGTTCGAAAGCCCGGCCTCCGTTGTGTTTGATGAAGCAGAAAACCGCCTGCACGCCCAGAAAGGGCTACTGCTCTGGTGCCTGAAAAAGGATGACCTTTCAGCCTATCAGGGTTAAGCCCCGCATCTGTTCCTCACCCTGACGCTGCCTCTACCGGGGCCCTGTCAGGGTAGGAAACGGACAGGCCGGAAAGAGAGAATTATGACCTCGGTGACAGAGACCACCACAACAGCCCCCCGTCCGCATGACGTGCCGGACCTCACGGTCGCCCATGCCATCACCCCCTTCCATCTGGGCCATGTGCCTGTTCGTGGGCGGCTCATCACGCTTGGCCCGCTGGCCGGTGCCATCCTTTCCCGTCATGATGAGCTACCAGAGCCGGTCCGTCTGCTTGGTGGGCAGGCTCTTGCCCTCGTGGCGGCCATGGCAACGGCTCTTAAATTCAAAGGCTCCTTTTCCCTTCAGGTGAAAGGTGACGGGCCAGTTTCCCTCTTTCTGGCAGACTGCACAGACACGGGTGAGCTGCGCTTCACGGCCCGCATGGCCGAGGACTACACCACCCCCCTGCCAGAAGATGCACCCGGCCTGCTGGGCAAGGGATACATGGCCTTCACCGTGGATCAGGGGCCGAATACGGAGCTGTATCAGGGTATCGTAGGGCTGGAAGGCAAGGACCTGTCTGAAATGGCTGTCCATTACTTCCAGACCAGCGAACAGCATGACTGCGCCATTCATCTCTTTTCCCGCCATACGGATGCAGGCTGGCAGGCCGGGGCGCTGGTGCTGGAACGCCTGCCTGACAGCACGCCTCTGGCCGGCAATGACGACCAGAAACATGCTGAAGCCACTATTCAGGACCTGTGGGAAACGGCCCGGACATTTGGCCACACCCTCACGGCTGATGAGCTGTTCGACCCGGCCATTTCTCCCGCCACGCTTATCAACCGTCTTTTCGGGACGCTGGATGTAGAGCTCTCCCCGGCCAGACCGCTCTCCTTTGGCTGCCGGTGCAGCCGGACACGGCTTCAGGGTGTGCTGGAACGCTTCAGCAAGGATGACCTTGACCATATGGCGCAGGACGGCGTGATCTCTATGGAATGCCATTTCTGCAATACGGCCTTCACCTTCGACCGTGACAGCCTGCCCGCTGGTCATGCCGAAGGTAACGCCTGAGCACCATGATGGCAGAGCTTCCGCCTTCACTCCACCGGGATGGGCAGCCTGTAACACGGCTTTATCCCGGCTGGCAGGCCAGCGGGCGCCATCATGGCCCTGCCGGTCTGGAGGCCCTCAGTCTCTATCATACCAAAACAGGGCAGGAAGCCTGCTGGTGGCTCTCCTCTGATGGCGAGATTCTGGCCTGTCACTCCCTTGCACTGGACAGCCACTGGAATAGCCTGATTCTGGAAGCTATCGGTCCCGCACTCCAACAGGTCAGCACCACCCTGCTGAGCGGCGGAGGTCCTATTCCAACAGAAGCCGACCTCCCCCATGAAGCACTGGCCCCACTTACTGGCCTGCCACTCATGGCCCGTCTTCAGCTTATCGGCCTCTGGTGTCGGGCCAGCAGCACCGGCCTGCGCATTCTGCCCCTCGCTGACCTGCTGAAACAGACTGAACAGGACAATACAGAAGACGCTGAAACGCCTTTTTCAGTCACCCGCCTTAAAAGCCTGTTTGATACACGTCCAGCCGGGCCACATACTCTAGCCTGTTCTCCCTTCACAGGTCGCACCCTACGGGCCGAACTGACCATGCCGACCGATAAAGGCGTGGCCTGCCGCTTTAGCGATGAGGAAGACGGCCAGACCTTCTATCTTTTCTGGCCGGCCCCTGCAGGACAAACCGTCCCTACAGAAAAGACGACACCTTTCTTCTATTACCCGAAAGGCCATCTTCTGGCTGGAGACGGACCTTTCACGCCGCTGGTCCCTGTTTTCGTACTGACATGGCTCATCAGCAACCCTCACTGCACCGAGGAACTGCGCCATGCCCGTCCGTTCCGACTGGAAGATTATGGCGTGGGTCATGCATCTTCCCTCTGGGAAGACGTGAAGCCCTCTACCGGCATGTCGCAAGAGACTGGACAAATGCCATCATCTTTTCCATTTTTGTCTCCATCTTGGGGACGGTCCTCCTTGTTCAGGGCCAGCCCATCCCGTAGGTCTCAGGACCACCTCCCCCGTGGTGCAAAACACGACAGAGCAACAGGCGCCAGACATGAAAGCCATGATGAATCATAGTGCCAGAATTCCCACTCTGGTCAGCCGCATGAAACCACGCTCCTCTCTCTCCACTCTGGGGATGCTCTGCGGGCTGGCCCTGCTGGCCGGCTGCTCCAGCACACCCCCTGAGGAAACCTTCCCCAAACCAGATTACAGCTATCTGCCGCCGCTCAATCTGAGTGTCAGTCAGGTGAATGTCAGCGATAACACTCACCCCGATGGTGACGACCTTGCTGTAAAAAGCCCAACCAGCCCCACCAGCACACTGGCCCTGATGGCACATCAGCGCCTACATGCTACAGGGTCGTCCGGCACGGCCAGCTTCACCATTACACGGGCAGACATGACCAAAGCCCCCCGCCATACTCTAAGCGGGAGCTACACAGTCCAGCTCCATGTGGATGACGCCGCCCATAACCATCATGGCTTCATCACGGCCCATGTTCAGCGCACGATAGATGCCCCCAGCAAGTTGGGGCTGGAGCATAACCTCCACACGCTCAACACCCAGCTGATGGACGACATGAATGTCGAGCTGGAATATCAGGTGCGCAGCCATCTTTCTTCATGGCTGACAGATGCTACGGGTACGCCGCTTAATGCCGCCACCATTCAGAGTCAGGAGCTGAGCAGCACAGACCTGTCCGCTCCGGGCACCGCTCCTGCCCAGCAGGCCACAGACAGGGGCCTTTCCACTGCAGGAACCTTCACCGATCGTGCCACCAGTAACGCCACCAGCACGGTCAATACGGCAGCAAGTAACGGGCAGAAACGGGTCGATGCAGGAATGGATAAAGCATCTTCTGCCACACGCCTCCATTCGCCCCAGCCGGGTTTTCTCAGCCTCCCGCAATAATAGAAAGTAGCGGAACAGGCAGAACACCAGACGAAAAGATATATGAATGACAGCGGTTTCACTTGTGTTCCGCTGTCATTTTTTCCATCCTGCCATTCCCATGAGCTTCTTTTCACATTTCCGGCTGGGCCACACTGTGCGATGACATCATCTCCCGTCTTTTCTTTCCATAGTGTCAAAGCCTCACTATCCCGCCGTGGCTTCATGGGGGGAGCAGCCTCCCTCTCCAGCACACCTCTGCTTGGCCGTGCGGCACAGGCCAATCCCGACCAGCCCGCTCCTCAGCCACAGGATGATGGCGACCCGGCCCATTACAAGCCCACCTTCTTCAATCAGGAAGAATATCTTTTTCTCTACCATGCCTGCGAACGCCTCTTTCCGCAGGATGAGAATGGGCCGGGAGCGCAGGCACTCGGCGTGCCCCGCTTCATCGATAAGCAGATGAACACACCCTACGGCCTTGGTGCTTTATGGTACATGCAGGCCCCTTTCGTGGAAGGACCGCCTGAGCTGGGCTATCAACTCCCTTACACACCGCGGGACCTGTATCGAGGGGCCATTACGCCAATCAATACCCATTGCCTGATACGCTATAACGCCCTGTTCGCTGCACTCCCCCCAGAACAGCAGGATAACGTGCTGCACGCTCTGGAGAGCAACACGCTTCGCTTCAACGACATTCCCGGCGCTGCCTTCTTTGAGCAGCTTCGTACCAACACGCTGGAAGGCGCCTTCTCCGACCCTGCCTATGGGGGCAACCACAACATGGAAGGCTGGAAGATGATGGGCTTCCCCGGGGCACGGGCCGACTTCATGGACTGGATTAATCAGGAAGGTGCTCCTTACCCGTTTGGCCCAGTCGGGATGCCGCCCAAAGCGAACCCGTACAGCCCTGCTTTCCAGAATGACGAGGAGGGCTGACCCTTCATGACAGACGAGACATCTCCCCCGAAACGGCCGGACGTCCTGATTATCGGAGCGGGCTGGGCTGGCAGCATCATGGCCAAGGAACTGACCGAGGCCGGACTGACCGTTACCATGCTGGAACGTGGGCACGACCACAGCACCGCCGTGGAAGGCACCTATCCGAGCTCAATTGATGAGCTGCGTGGGGCCGTGCGTAAACGTCTGTTCCAGAAGCTCTCCCGCACCTCCCTGACCATCCGCAACCGCCCTGACCAGACAGCCCTCCCCTACCGCCAGTTAGCCGCCTTCCTGCCCGGAGAAGGGGTTGGTGGAGCAGGTCTGCACTGGTCAGGCTGCCATTTCCGGGCCACAGAGGATGATCTGCGCCTGCGTAGCGCCACCATCGAGCGCTATGGGCAGAAATTCATCCCCAAAGACATGCATCTTCAGGATTACGGGGTCACTTACAAAGAGTTGGAGCCCTTCTTCGATAAGGCTGAAAAAGTTTTCGGCACGTCAGGAGAAGCCGCCTCCGTACGAGGACAGAAGACCGGGAAAGGCAACATCTTTGCCCCGGATCGCTCCGACCATTTCCCTCTCCCCCCAATGGCTGATACTTTCTCAGCCAGCGTATTCCGCAAGGCCGCTGCCGAAACAGGCTACCATCCTTTCAGCATTCCTGCTGCCAATGCGTCCCAGCCTTACACAAACCCCTATGGCTGCCAGATGGGGCCATGCAACTTCTGCGGTTATTGCAGCGGCTATGCCTGCTATCTCTATTCCAAAGCCTCGCCCAATGTGAACATCCTGCCTACCCTACGGCGGGACAAACGCTTCACACTCATTACTGAAGCGCAGGTTCTGGAAATCATGCTGGATGATACCCGCAAGAAAGCCACTGGCGTGCGGTATGCCGACCTTAAGATCCAATCCGAAAAAACACTTGAAGCCGACCTCGTCATTCTCAGTGCCTTCCAGCTGCATAATGTCCATCTCATGCTGGTTTCGGGCATCGGCAAACCCTACGACCCCGTCACCCAGACCGGCACGATTGGTCGTAACTTCACCTATCAGACCATCACATCCTCCCGCATCTGGCTCCCGAAAGACCGCTTCACAAGCCAGTTTGTGGGAGCAGGCGGGGCCGGTGTCGCTATTGATGACTTCAATCAGCCCGGTTTCGACCGAGGTAAGGCAGGCTTCATCGGCGGGTCACCCATCTGGGTCAATCAGGCCGGGCTGAAACCCATTGCCGCTGCACAGGGCAGCGGCGGCAAGGGAGAACCACGCTGGGGCAGTGCCTACAAGTCCGCAGTGATCGACCAATACAGGCACTCATTCGGCATTGATGCTCATGGGAGCAACATGGCCTACCGGGATGTCTATCTCGACCTGGACCCCACATGGCGCAACGCTTATGGCCAGCCCATGCTCCGGATGACCTTCACATGGAAGGACAACGACATCCGCATGAACCAGTATGTCGTCAAGCATATCGGCGACATTGCTCAGACCATGGGGGCCACACGCATCGGCCTGAACAGCCTCCAGCAGGGTCAGCCTTTCGATAGCCGTGTCTATCAGACAACCCATCTCAATGGTGGTGTCATTATGGGGGAAAATCCAAAAACCAGCGCCCTGAACCGCTATCTGCAAAGCTGGGATGTCTCTAATCTGTTCGTCATTGGCTCCAGCGCCTTTCCGCAGGGGATGGGCTACAACCCGACCGGGCTGGTAGCCGCACTGGCGTACTGGTCCGCCTATCACATCCGCCGGACCTATCTCCGTAATCCCGGCCCGATGGTAAGCGCATGACCTCCCTGTTCTCCCGTTCCTCCAGCAAGACGCTCTCATCCGCTCTCCGCCCGCTCTTGATGGCTGGGCTTGGCCTGCTCGGTCTGGCTGGCGCCGCTCTGCCTACCCGCACGGCACAGGCAGCGGATGCCCCTCTCCCTGCCGGGCTGATTGAAGAAGGCCATTACCAGGCCATTCTGGGAGACTGCGCCGCCTGCCACAGCCAGCCCGGCCGACCACCCTATAGTGGTGGAATGCCCTTCAAACTGCCCATAGGCACCATCTATTCCACCAACATCTCACCAGACCCGGTCCATGGTATTGGCCGTTATACAGAGGCAGAATTTGCCAGAGCTGTTCAGCTCGGCATCCGCAAAGATGGCAGCGCCCTTTATCCCGCCATGCCCTATCCCTCCTATGCGAGGCTGAGCAAAGCGGACATTCATGCACTCTATGTCTATTTCCAGCGAGGGGTTACACCACAGCCTGTTGACCCTCCGGCCAATGGCATCATCTGGCCACTTTCCATGCGCTGGCCACTGCATATCTGGCGCTGGCTGTTTTCACCCTCCATCCAGTCGGCCCAGCATAGCACAAACAACCAGTTCTCCGATCCTGTTCTTGCCCGTGGGGCCTATCTGGTGGAAGGGCCGGGCCATTGCGGCGCCTGCCACAGCCCCCGCAGCATTGCCCTCAATGAGAAAGCCCAAACCGCCAAGGATGGACCACTCTTTCTTTCCGGTGGTGGCGTAGTGGAACAATGGGTCGTTCCGTCCCTCCGGCAGGAAAACCGTACGGGGCTGGGCCGCTGGAGTGAACAGGACATTGTGGACTTCCTCCGCACAGGGCGGGCACGGACCGGCGCCAGCTTTGGCGGCATGTCGCCTGTCATCGTGCATAGTGCTCATGCCTTCAAGGATGATGACCTCCACGCCATCGCCCGTTACCTGATGCAGCTCGCTCCTGCCCGGAAAGAAACACCATGGGTCTATGACCCCACAACAGCCGAGAAGCTGCGCCATGCCGATCTGTCCCAACCGGGTGCACAGATTTATGTGGATCGCTGCGCCGCCTGCCACCGCACGGATGGCGCTGGCTATGGGTCAGTCTTCCCTCCACTGGCCGGGAACCCGGTTGTCATGACGGATGATGCGACCTCCCTCATCCACATCATTCTGGCCGGTGACAGCACACACGCCCTGCATACAACACCTTCTGCCTTCGCCATGCCGAGCTTTGCAGATACACTCTCTGATAAAGAGATTGCCGATGTTGTCAGCTTCATCCGGCAGAGCTGGGGAAATAACAGTAAGGGCGTGAAAGAAGGGGCCGTGCGGCGCATCCGCAAAAACCTTCCACAATTGGAAACACCGGCTCAGCTCCCCAAGAACTGAGCTTCATGAAAACGGGGCGGCCCGGCACCTTCATGCTACCGCCCCCTCATGAATTAGTGACATTCCTGTAATATTAGCGGAAGCAGAGACAGCACCGGCAGGGACGTTTCCATACTGAAAGAGACCTTCTCTCTAAGCTAGGGACAGTAACGGCTTTTCTTACAGAGCCGTCATAAAGCAGACTAAAACAGTATTTAATACGCCTTCCCGCCATTTTTGCCTAAGTTGTTCCAACTTCCTTCTGCCTCTGGAATAACTGGAACAGTTCTGCCCATGAATGCCATTGTCGTAACCGCACTAAAGCGGCCTCTGACCTTTGTGGTACTGTCCATCCTGATCGTGATGTTCGGGGTGATGTCAGTCTTCAAAACACCGACTGACGTCTTCCCGAATATCAAGATCCCGGTGGTCTCCGCTGTCTGGACCTATGGCGGGATGCTGCCTGAGGAATTTGCTGGCCGTATCATCTATAATTACGAGCTGATGGTGACCTCCACCGTGGAGGGCATCGAGCATATGGAATCCAACTCCTATTACGGGCGTGGGATCGTGACGATCTTCTTCCAGCCCGGTACGGAGATTGGTGAGGCAGAAGCAGAAGTGACCGCCATTTCCCAGACGGTCATCAAGCAGCTTCCGGTGAATATTCCAGCGCCAATGATTATGAAGCTGGATGCATCTTCTGTTCCGGTCATCTCGCTCCAGATCACATCAGACAGGCAGACACCTTCCGACCTCTACAAGCTGGCCATGATCCGGGTCCGCCCGCTTCTGGTGACGGTGGAAGGGGCTGTGGTACCGCATCCTTATGGCGGGATGGACAGCTTCGTGATGGTCACGCTGAATCAGGACCAGCTGCGGGCGCATCACCTCTCGGCCATGGACGTGCAGAACGCCATGCATGACCAGAACATCGTTCTGCCTGCCGGTGACCAGAAAATTGATGCCGTGGACTGGATGGTGCAAACCAACGCCACCCCCAAGAGCATGAAGGCCATTGGCAATATTCCGGTCAAACGGGTCGGTAATGCCATGATCTACGTTCATGACGTGGCCGATGTGTACCGGGGCGGACACCCGCAGACCAACCTTGTGCTCGTCAAAGGGCGTCAGGGTGTCGAAGTGGTCGTCATGAAAAGTGGTGAGGCCTCTACGCTGGACGTAGTGGATGGCGTGAAAAAAGCCCTCCCCCGCCTGCGGGCTGTCCTGCCGGATGATGTGAAGGTCAGCATCCTCACCGATGCCTCCATCTTCGTGAAGGACGCCATCAAAGACGTGGTGCGGGAGATGGTCACTGCCGCCTTCCTGACCGGCATCGTGGTTCTGCTTTTCCTTGGGTCGTGGCGCTCCACCGTCATCATTGCCACCTCCATTCCACTGGCCATTCTCTGCTCGGTCATCGGGTTGAGCTGGGCGGGTGAATCCATCAACGTCATGACGCTTGGTGGACTGGCTCTGGCGGTCGGTATCCTTGTGGATGACGCTACGGTGATGATCGAGAACATCGACACCCATCTTGAAATGGGCAAAGAGCTCGAACCCGCCATCATTGATGCCGCCAACCAGATCGTGACGGCGACCTTCGTCTCCACCACCTGCATCTGTATCGTGTGGCTGCCGCTTTTCGAGCTGGACGGCGTAGCGGGCTATCTGTTCCGCCCGATGGCAGAGGCCATCATCTTCGCCATGATCGCCTCCTTCGTCCTGTCCCGGACACTGGTCCCGACCATGGCAAAATATCTGCTGGCCGATCACAGTCACGGCCACGGCATTCCTGATAAAGAACAGCATATCGCCGATGCCAACGCCGCCGCTGTAGCTGCCGGGCACCCCGCCCAGCGTGGGGATGGAACGGACAGCCACAACCGGCCTGCTCCCCTGCCGCCACGCAGCGGTGTGATGGGCTTCTTCATCCGCTTCCAGCAGGGATTTGAGGAAAAATTCAACAGCTTCCGGGACAGCTACTACGCCCTGCTTGTCCGCTGTGTGGAACAGCGCAAGGTTTTCGTAGGTGTCTTCCTCGGTATTTCCGTCCTGTCACTGGGGCTTTACTTCACAGCAGGACGGGACTTCTTTCCTGAAACGAAGTCCAATGCGCTTCAGATGCATATGCGTGCCCCGCTGGGGACCCGTATCGAAGTAGCCGGACGTATTGCCGCTCTGGTCTCTGACCGTATTGAAGCCGATCTGCCGGGTCAGGTTGAAGAAATCGTCAGCAACTGTGGTCTGCCAGAAGGCGCCCATAACCAGGCCTTCATCCCCACCCCGACCATCGGAACGCAGGATTGTGACCTGACCGTCACGCTGAAGAACGAGGCGTCCCCTGTCTGGGATTACCGTGCCCTGCTGCGCAAGGACCTGTCCGCCCACTTCCCCGGGACGGTCTTCACCTTCCAGCCGGCAGACCTGACAGCGAAGATTCTCAATTTCGGTTCTCCCTCTCCGATCGACATCCAGATCAACGGGCCGGATATTGCAGACAATTATGATTATGCCCGCAAGATCATAAGCCGCCTGCGCCATATTCCGGGTGCTGCCGATGTTGTCATCCAGCAGACGATGAAGACGCCGACCCTGATGATCCGTGGCAACCGTACCTTCAGTCAGGCCACGGGTCTGACAGAGGCCGACCTCGCCAACAACCAGCTGATGACACTTTCCGGCTCCAGCACGGTGGACCCACAATTCTGGCTCGACCCCAGCAATGACGTCACCTTCCCGCTGAACACCTATGTGTCTCAGGACCAGCTCACACATCTGAGCGACCTTCTGACCATTCCGGTGGATAAGGGGGATGGCAATCCGACCGGCACAGGCGATCAGCTTCTCGGCAGCATCAGTACCGTTGTGCCGACAGGAACACCGGGTGAGGTCTCCCACTTCAACTCCATGCCGGAAGTGGACATCTATGTCTCCACCGAGGGCCGGGACCTTGGGGCCGTGCTGACGGACGTGAAGAAGGTCATCAGCGACACGAAACCGCTGCTGCCCAAAACGGCCGCAACGGAGATTCACGGTGCCGCTGTGACCATGTATAGCGCCTATGGCCAGCTCATCATCGGTCTGATGGTCTCCATCGTGCTGATCTATCTACTGATTGTCGTCAACTTCCAGTCATGGACAGACCCATTCATCATCATCACCGCTCTACCGGGGGCACTGGCAGGGATCGCCTGGGCCCTGTTCCTGACCGGGACACGCCTGTCCGTTCCGGCCCTGACAGGTGCCATCATGTGCATGGGTACAGCCACAGCGAACTCCATCCTTGTGGTGTCCTTCGCCAGAGAACGGATCGAGATGCATGGTGATGCCCTCCGGGCCGCAACGGAAGCCGGACGGGAGCGTATCCGCCCCGTGCTGATGACCGCCCTTGCCATGATCGTGGGCATGATCCCCATGGCCACCTCCAACTCCACCAATGCCCCACTGGGCCGGGCCGTGATCGGCGGGCTGATTGTCGCCACGCTTTCCACACTGCTCTTTGTTCCCTGTGTCTATGCAATCATCCACAACCGTAATGCGCGTCATAAGGAGACCGTCTGATGGCCAGCATGCCCCGCAAACGTAAATTACTGCTCGGCCTGATCGCCCTGGTGCTTGGCCTTTACATCATTGTGCTTCTGCTTGGCCGCATGACCCATAATGCCCACCTGCATGAGGTAGCCGAGCAGAATGCTGTACCCAATGTGGCCATCATCCTGCCCCACAAGGCCGACAGCAAGGTGAGCCTCACACTCCCCGGCACGATTGATGCCTGGTATCAGGCTCCGATCTACGCTCAGGTCTCCGGCTATGTGAAGATGTGGTACAAGGATTACGGTGCCATTGTTCATCAGGGTGACGTACTGGCCGAAATCAACGCCCCGGCGCTGGATGCCCAGTACGCTCAGGCACTGGCTGATCTGGATGCACAGAAGGCCAAGTATAATCTAGCCTCCGTCACTGCCAACCGCTGGCGGGCTATGGGGCACTCTCAGGCTGTGTCTGGTCAGTCCGTCTCTGTTGCCACAGCGGATGAACAGGCTGCCTATGCCAAGATGGAAGCCGCCCAGCGCAATGTGGACCACTTCGCCGCCCTAGAGAAATTCAAGCAGATCGTAGCGCCCTTTGATGGTGTCGTGACAGCTCGTTCCATCAATGTGGGTGATTACGTCAATAGTGGGGGCGGGCAGCTCAACGCCACGGGGGGAGCGTCCGAACTCTTTACCGTGGCCGATACACACCGCCTGCGTCTGTTCATCTCTGTGCCAGAAATCTTCTCCTATATGCTGACAGACGGGCTGACAGCGGAAATCCACGTTCCCCAGTACCCGGACCGGACCTTCACCGCCAAGTTCCTGACAGCTTCCCTTGGCTATGACCCCAATACACGAACGGCTGTCTCCGAGTTCACCGTGGATAATGCCGATCATGCCCTCTGGCCGGGGACCTTTGCCTCCGTGGCTTTGAAAGCTAATAACAACGCCTCCCATCTGCTGAAGATTCCAACCGGCTCCCTCGTCTTTCAGGAAAAGGGAATGCAGGTGGCAACCGTGGACCAGAAGAACACGGTTCACTTCAAGAATATCCGTGTCGGCAAGATGGCAGACAGTTCTACCGAGGTTCAGGCTGGCATCACGGCTGAAGACCGCATCATCAACAACCCGCCGGCTGACCTTCTGGAAGGTGACCCCGTCCATGTCGTGACACCTGCCCGTGGCTATAACCAGAGCGGCTGGGAAGAATCCGGAGATGATGACTGATGACCACCATGAAGAAGACCCGTCACAGGCTGGGCCGGCTGGCTCGCAAAGCCGCTCTTGGTGGTGGCCTGCTGGCCCTGACGAGCCTCGGAGCCTGTGACCTCGCTCCACGCTATGAGAAGCCTCATTTTGTCGTGCCGGACAGCTGGCAGGGGCAGGCGCCTTTCGCCGTGGCCCAGCCAGCGGATGCGACCCTCCCCAGCGACTGGTGGACGCTCTTTCATGACCCGCTGCTGAACCAGCTTGAAGACCGGGCCATTGCCGAGAATGGTGACCTTCAGGCCGCAGCAGAGCGCTTCCTTCAGGCTCGCTCCCTCGTTGCTAAGGCACGAGCCGATCTGCTCCCGCATTTCAACCTTGAGGCTGGCGGGTCTGACAACAAACAGTCGGCAGACAGGCTGTTCCGTAACGGGGCTACGCTGACCCAGACACAGGAAGAATATGCCGGTCTGGCCTCTTGGGAGCCAGATATCTGGTCTTCTATCCGCAACCGTGTCCGCATGAACCGGCAGGCCGCCCAACAGGAAGCTGCCCGCTTCGCCATGGCACGGCTGAGTCTGGAAGCCGAACTGGCCAGCGATTACATCCAGCTGCGTGGCTATGATGCGCAGATCGCCATCTACCAGCAGTCCATCGCCTATTACCGGCGGGCTCTGGAAGTCACCAAGACGCAGCTGCAATATAAGGCCGCTCCACGGCTGGACCTCGCCCGTGCCGAAGCCCAGCTCTACACCACACAGGCCGCCCTGTATGACATTCAGGCTGCCCGTGAGGTGACGGAACACGCCATTGCCGTGCTGACCAACAGTGCGCCTTCCAGCTTCCATATCGACCCGGTCAAGGCGCTGGACTTCCACCAGCCCAACATCCCCACAGGTGTGCCGTCCGGTCTGCTGGAGCGGCGACCTGACATTGCCAGCGCAGAACGCGAAATGGCACAGGCCAACCGGGCCATCGGTATTGCCCGTGCCGCTTTCTATCCACATTTCTCTCTCAATGCGGATGCCGGGTTTGAGGCTAATGGCTTCAAGCTGGCCAATCTGGCCAACTCACTCTGGACCTATGGTGCCCGTATGAGCATCCCGCTCTTTGATGGCGGTGTGCATCGGGCAGAACTTCAGCGTTCATGGTCGGCTTATCGGGAAACACGGGACCAGTATCGCACGACCGTACTCTCTGCCTTCCGTGAAGTGGAAGATGGTCTCTCCCGCACCAACCGTCTGAATCTGGAAAATCAGGCTCTGGAAAAGGCCGTCAATGCCAATCTGGAAACCCAGAACATGACCATGACGCTCTATCAGGGCGGTGTGGGTACCTATCTGGATGCCATCTTCAGTCAGGAAAACACCCTGCACAGCCGCATCACACAGGTGGAAGTTGCCACAAGACTGTATCAGGCTGACGTCTCGCTGATCCGCAGTCTCGGCGGTGGATGGGATTCCAAGAACCTGCCCACCATGGCAGAGACGCTGTCTGTCGGGGCCTTCCAGTATGAAGGGCTGCACCATCCCAAACAGGTTGGTGACGTCAATGCCTCCGAACATCCCGAAGCCCATGAGGACCTGTCTCATGATGCCCCGGATGCTGTAGGCCGTGGCACAAATGCCCGTCTCAAGCCGCTCCCCATTGGAGCGATGCCCTAAGCCCATAATGCGCCCACCCTGCTGAACGTAACAGGGTGGGCCATTTACTCGCCCCTTACATATAGACACTTTCCTTCCCGCAGCGGATGACATCTGATACAGGCTGAGGATAGAGTTCCATCACCCGTTGAGGAGATCATCCCATGGCGCATTCCCCCCGCAAGGGCAGTCCGGCCCGTTGGGCGGCGGTCATTCTGCCGCCGCTCTGTCTGGGTGGCCTGATGGCCTGGACGGCTGGCATGTTCAGTCCGGCTGCCATATCTCCTTCCCATTTCATGCAGCGTTTCCATAATGCTGGCGCACCCGATACCGGCTTCCGCCGTGCCCATGCCAAAGGCATGTGTGCCACAGGTTGGTTTGACCCCTCACCGGAAGGCCGTGTCCTGTCCCGCTCCGGTGTTTTCAAGGGTGAGCATCTGCCTGTCATGGGGCGTTTCTCTCTCGCTCCGCCCATGCCGTACCTGCCGGACAATCCTGCCGTGGCCCGCAGTCTGGCCTTGCAGATACGGTCTGCCACCGGGGATGACTGGCGCATGGCTCTGGTGGATGTCCCCCTCCAGCCCATGCGGGACATTGCCGATGCCTATGCTTTCTTTGGTGCGGCACGGCTGGACCCGACCACACACAAGACTGACCCGGCGGCCTCACAAGCCTATGCTGCCCAACGCCCTTGGCTGAAAACAGCGTTTGAACAGGTCAAAGCCCATAAACAAAGTTCTGACCTGACCAACGATACCTATAACAGCCTCGATAGTTTCATCCTGACCAATGATGCTGGAAAACAGGTCGCTGTCCGCTGGTCAGTCGTGGCGAAAGAAGATTTCAGCCCCGCAGAAGGCAGCGGCACCAATGATGGGAACTATCTTTTCAAACGGCTTGTCCAGACGCTGGACCAGAAACCACTCAGCTGGGATATTGTTGCCACTGTTGCCCGCGAGGGCGACCCGGTCAATGACCCCAGCCAGCCTTGGAATGAAGCAGACCAGAAAGTAACAGTCGGAACGGTAACCTTCACGAAGGCCTACAGCGAGGATGAAAGCCCCTGCGGCCCTATGGTATTCGACCCCACCATCCTGCCTGACGGAATCAGTGTTTCTGGCGATCCTTTACTGGCTCTGCGGTCTTCAATCTATATGCGGTCCTATGCGACCCGTTCTGCCGAACATAAGACGCCCAGCATGGTCACACCCGGCGATGTCGCCAACCCGCCCCTCACTTCAGACGAAAAGGGCCAGTAAGCCATGTCTTTCTCTCGTCTCTCCATCCTGCTTCACTGGGTGATGGCGGCGCTCATCATCGTCATGCTCTTTGTTGGGCTGGTCATGGCGCATGACTCCACCATTCATTATGCAGGGCTGTTCACGCTGCACCGCACGGTTGGCTTTCTGCTCCTGCTACTGGTGGTTATCCGACTCATCAACCGCTTTGCCAGCCACACCCCGCCTTTGCCGAATGACCTGCCTGCCGTCATGAAGCTGGCAGCCCATCTGTCCCACATCCTGCTCTATGGCTTCATGATCGCCCTGCCACTGGTTGGCTGGGCCATGCTCTCGGCTGGTGGCTACCCGATCACCCTATGGGGTGGTTGCCATATCCCGCCCCTCATCGGCTTTCACCCCCATCTCTGGGGTGCGCTGCGCTGCCTGCACAGCCTGCTTGCCTATGGGCTGATCCTCCTCATCCTCGCCCATATCGGAGCCGCCCTGCTGCATGGCATCATCCGGCGTGATGGTGTCATGGGGTCCATGCTGAGGCGGTAAAACCCGAATATGATGCTTTGATATTCACATTAGAGATACGACGGCGACTGATCCAGCCTCTCACCCTAGCTGATCAATCCAAATGCGATACTGAGTTGCAATGTAACAATCAGGCTTATCGTCTGATTATTCTGCTACGTGCATGCCTACCCTTTCTTCATGTGAAGACGGCCCGGTTCATCGATTATGATAATATCGAAACTCAGCATTCGTTGGAGCGATAAAAACAGGCTATAGTCGAATTCATTCACGCAATGCATTACTAAACTAACTGCTTTCATGGGGAATCGTTCGCCAATGGAAAAATATGTTCGCCACAGGCGAATTTTCATTGACAATCGATCCTAATATAGGCACACAAGGCCCCATGCACTTGGGACAAAGGCAACATCCCACTGAACTCTGGGTGAGTAATCACCTGCGGGATTAATTTTTAATTAATCCTCACACTTATCGGCTGCGTGAAGGAATCCACTCGGGATCTTCTGCAGGGTCGGTAAGACGCATCCGTGTGGCAGGATGCGTAAAGTTGGGGGGATGCTTCTTCTCTCGTTGTACTCCTGCTGGTGGAGCTGGTCCTAATTCCGGGGCGAGCGTGTAGGAGGACTACCTATGGGCACCAATCCCTCACCAAGTGCTGAGAAGAAGCGTGCGAAAACTAGCCAACGGAAACGTCTGATTCGGGATGTTCTTCTGAGGCCGATGACTTGGAAAGCTGCAATGACTGCCTTGGATTTCATCCTCAAGGCAGTCCGTGTTGGCACAAAAATCTGGGAGATGTTGACGTAATCCCCCCTTAACTCTTTCAAAAGAGTTTAAGAATGAGACAAGAGAATATGTACGACAGAGCCTTAAAAACTATTAGACAGTATCATCGACTTTCACAGTCTGATCTTGCCAAGCAAATCAATATATCTCGATCATATCTCAACGAGATAGAGCACAAGAAAAAAGAACCCAGCCTAGCAGTTCTTAAGAAATACGCTGATAGATTTGAATTACCAATATCGTCACTCATGCTATTTGCAGAACAAGAATCAAATAAAAACTTCAATAAGGCACGTATATTTTTTGCGGATAAGGTATTAAAAATGCTGGAATGGGTAGCTGATGGAGAGAATAATGAGTCAAAAAAAACGAGCGCAACAACCACCCATACCGATTAATCGTTGTCATCTATATAGCCTCCAATCACCACATACATTGGCAAAACGACTAGGTTGGGATCTAAATAAATTAAATAAACTGGCTATGGATGGTCAATATCGCATTTACAAACATAAAAGTACAGGTCGTGAAATTCAGGAATCCGGCACCGCATTACAGAGTCTTCATAAACAATTACATCGATATCTAGCTCGTATCGAAGTGCCCAGTTATCTCCACTCAGCAGTGAAAGGACGATCGTACTTGTCTAATGCTCGTGTTCATATTAGTAATCATCCACTTATAAAAATCGATATTGCAAAATTCTACCAATCAACCCACCAACACAAAGTAATGCATTTCTTTCGCGATGAAATGAACTGTACATCAGACGTAGCAGGACTACTTGCAAACCTAATATGTTACAATGGTATATTAGCTACAGGCAGCTCAATCAGTCCAATAATCTCCTATTATACTCACAAACACCTATTCAATGACCTATCAAACTTTGCTCTGAAGCATGGACTTATTATGACATGTTATGTGGACGATATTACTATGTCTGGTCCCCGTGCTTCTCGTGCCCTTCTTCACAAGGTACGGCAGATAATCTTCAAGGCCGGCTTGCGTGCACACAAAGCACGTTTTTTCATGGGTGATAGCGTAAAAATTGTAACAGGGATAGCAATCAAGCAGGATAAAATTACTCTACCCTTTTCACGCTGGCGGAAAATTCACCGATTAGAGCAAAAAATCACGACCTGCACGAATAATACAGAAAAGTTGCAGCTACTCTCCAAACTAATATCATGCTTTTATGAAGCAGCCCAGATTGATCCTCGGTATCGTCCTCGAGCTGAATTTTATCGAAACCAACGGCGAAAACTAACATATTAAAATTAAATACAATGGGTGATTGTTACACAATTAAAAACTTAAATTAAAGCCTATTCTATATAGCAATACCAGCCACCCTATAACAGGAACTACAATAAAAAAAATGCGTAATAAACCCTCTGCCTGCACGCCCTGATTTCGCTTCTCTGATGTAGAGAGAACCGCTCTCCAACAAGGACAGGACCATACTACGGGCACGACTACACCACTTCTCGTCTGGAATTATCAATCTCGATAAAGATTCAATCTGCAACCAGAGAAATGGAAAGAGAACGCTTCGTCAAACTTAATCACATCACTGGCTAATTCCTACGCCTTTTCCCATTGAACTGGCGAGTACCATTCAGAACTTCAATCATACATAATGCGTCACAGTATAGAAAGGCGGCCCCTGCTGGAGCCGCCTTTTCTGTAACCGGGAGAAATCATCCCCTCAGAACGGAGCGTCAATATCCACGATATTGATGAGCTTGTGGTTCACAAACTCCTTGATGCCAAGGCCAATCAGCTCCCGGCCATAGCCGGAACGGGCGATACCACCAAAGGGCAGTTCAGCTTTCGTGCCGGTCGGATGGTTGATGAACACCATGCCGGTACGAATCTTCGCTGCCACACGGGCACCACGGGCTTCATCTTTCGTGAAGACAGACCCGCCGAGCCCATAAGGGGAATCATTGGCAATACGGATGGCATCATCTTCATCCTTCGCCCGATAAAGCTGCGTAACCGGGCCAAAAAACTCCCAGTGACGGGCCTCATTCTTCTCATCAAGCCCCGTCATAATCATAGGCTGGAAGAAAGCCCCCTGATTCGGCACAGGCAGCGGAATGGTTTCTACCTTCGCACCGTGCTTCTTGGCTTCCTCTACCTGAGCCCGCAGATCATCAGCAGCCTTCTGGGACGAAAGGGGGGCGAAGTTAGTGTTGGGGTCCAACGGATCACCAGCCTTCAGCTCGGCAATACCTTTCTTATAGAGCTCCAGAAAGCGATCATAGAGACTATCCACCACGATGATACGCTTGGCAGACACACAGACCTGACCGGCATTCCAGTGGCGGCCAAACACGGCCCATTTGACCGTCTTCTCAAGGTCGGCATCATCCAGCACGATGAAGGCATCACTGCCACCCAGCTCCATCGTTGCCTTCTTTAAGGCCTTGCCCGCAATGCCTGCCACGACAGAACCAGCCCCTTCGGAGCCTGTCAGTGCCACGCCACAGGTACGAGGATCATTCAGCACCACTTCCGTGTGATGGCGGGCCAGATAGAGATTCTGGAACAGCCCCTTCGGAGCACCGGCTTCCTCAAAAAGTGCCTGACAGGCAGCAGCACATTGCGGCAGGTTGCCCGCATGTTTGAGGATAACGGCATTACCGGCAGAGATCTGCGGCGCAGCAATACGAACCACCTGATAATAAGGGAAATTCCACGGCTCAATCGCCAGCACGATGCCCTGTGGTTCATGCACTATGGTTGGCCGCCCGATGGCAGGGCTGGATACCTTCAGTTCTTCCGGTTTCAGAAGTTCCTCAGCATGATCGGCGTAATATTCGCAGATCTCGGCAGACAGAATGACTTCCGCCTTGCCCTCTGCCAGCACCTTGCCCATTTCCAGAGCGGCCAGGCGGGCCAGCTTATCGGCATCCCGGCGCAGGAGAGCGCCAACGGACTTCAGCAATTTGGACCGTTCGGCAAAGCTAGTTTTCCGCCATGCCTCATAGGCCTTATGGCCTGCTGTCAGGGCAGCCTGCACTTCCTGATCGGTTGCCTCAGGAAATGTCCTGATGACTTCATTGGTATAAGGATTGGTCGTAGCGTAGGCCATGAAATACCTCACTTCTCTCGGTTCCGCTCTCTGGCGGAACCTCGTAATACGGGCCGCCTGACTATGGCGTCGCCCGAGGCTGCCTGAGGGGCCATCATGCAAACTGCACATCGCCCCCCAGTCAGATATGGGAACTTACAGAGCTCTTTCCAGAACCTTGCGGCTGATTTCTGGCGTGATGGCCTGATCCTCACCAAGAGCCGTCATGCCATGGTCTTTAAGCTGGGCAATGATGGGATCAATCCCGGCACGATCGATCTCATAAGCAGACAGGCGGACAGGAATCTCCAACCCTTCAAAGAAGGCTTCAATACGGGCGATGGCAGCATCAATGCGCTCATCTTCCGTCCCTTCGGTCAGCCCCAGAACACGGGTGGCATATTGCAGCAGCTTGGCACGCTTCTGTACCCGGCGCTCCTTCAGCATGGCCGGGAACACGATGGCCAGCGTACGGGCATGGTCGATCCCGTATTTCGCCGTCAGCTCATGCCCGATGGCATGAGTGGCCCAGTCCTGCTTCACACCAGCACCGATCAGGCCATTCAGGGCCTGCGTTGCCACCCACATCAGATTAGACCGCAGGTCATAATCATCAGCGGGGGCCTTGGTGATGCGCTCGGCAATGTCATGCAGGCTGAGCAGCAGACCCTCGGCGTAACGATCCTGCACCATCGCATCCTGCGGCAGGGTCATGTAAGCCTCCATCACATGGACGAAGGAATCCGCCACACCATTGGCCACCTGACGGGGCGGCAGGGTGAATGTGCGGGTCGGGTCCAGAATGGAGAACGCCGGGAAAACATGAGGGGTTGAGAAAGCCAACTTATCACCTGTCTCCTTGCGGGAGATCACGGCAATATCGTTCATTTCCGACCCAGTAGCAGGCAATGTCACGACCGTGCCGAGCGGCAAGGCCTTCTTGACTGTCTCACCCTGCTTCAGCAGGATTTCCCATGGCTCACCCTGATAGGGCACAGCAGCGGCAACGAACTTCGTACCATCCATGACGGACCCGCCACCAACGGCCAGAAGGAAATCCACCTTCTCCTTACGGGCAACATCCACGGCCTTCATGAGGGTCTCATAAGTCGGGTTGGCTTCGATCCCCCCAAACTCACAAAAGCTGCGCTTACCAAGAGCCTTGCGGACCTCACCAAGTGTGCCGCTTTTCTCTGCGCTGGACCCACCATAGAGGACAAGAACCCGTGCCTGCTTATCCAGCTGCTCATCCAGCTTGGCAATCATCCCTTTGCCAAAGAGAATTTTTGTCGGGTTATAGAACTCAAAATTATCCATGTTGTCCTCTTTTCCTCATCTCAGGGCATAAATAATAGACTGGTCATCTATAAAATATGCCTTCATGATCGTTTCCCTCGGCACTCATGTCCTTCATCAGGAGGTGTTATTAAAATAGACCGGTCATCTCGAAAATGAAAGGTCAAATTCCGGAAAACACATTATCCCTTCGCACAGGACAAAAAATGGCAGGCTTTCAGGCAGCCACAAGCTGCCTTGTAGCCGCAAGAGCCTCCTCAAAAGGTGCAGGCTGACGCGTCACCTTCACCAGCAACGTAGCTCCCAGCCATGTCTGATACACCACAGAGGCCATCTGCCGGGCAGGCAGCCCTTTGGTGATGGACCCATCTTTCTGGCCTTCTTCAATGATACGAGCCAGACGGTCCACGATGCCGGTCGTGCCTTCCTCAAGAATCAGACGCATCCGCTCGGACAGGTCAGACACTTCAGCAGCCAGTTTGACGACAAGGCACTTCTCACTAAGGCACCCATTCTGCTGGGCATCCACCCAACACTGACAATAGAGAGACAGTTTTTCGAACCCTGTCTTGCCCGTCTGGGCAATGAGAGCATCGAGCTTTGCCATATACTGCTCGTTATAGAGCTCCAGCAGGGCCGCCCCAAAATGCTCCTTCGACTCAAAGTAATGATAGAATGAGCCTTTGGGGATATTGGCGGCCTCCAGAATCTGACTCAGCCCCACGGCAGAGAACCCCCTCACCCCGATCAGGGGACGGGCGGATTCCAGAATACGCCGGCGGGCCTGCACATGTTTCTCTGCGACTGTCATGTTGCCTGTGTACCAGAAAGATTCCTGCCTGTCCATTTAAAAATAGACTGGTCGTTCTATTTTTATCCCACCCTCATGGACGACACCATAAAAAACGGACTATCCTGCCTTTCCATCAGGATCATATCCCCTTGAAATTGCATTATGCTTCTTTCGTCTTCCTCCCTGCTTCCTTCCGGGCCACCGTGGCATTACTGGCGTGCCGGTCACCCTGACGTGAAAGAAATGAGCATGGCACAGGGCACCACGCTTGCCCTGCCACTGCATTTTCATCAGGAAGACCAGCTTGCTTTCCTACTGTCGGGCTGCCGTCATTTTTTCATTGCCGGTCAGTCCATCCGCCTCATGGCGGGGCAGGCCCTGCTCATTCCCGCAGGTACGCCCCATCTCTCGAAAGATGATGACCCGGCCCATGTCGGACAGACACTCTGCCTGAATCTCTATCTTACGCCCGACCTCTGCACGGACCGGGCCGACTGCGCCGGACTCATCCAGCACTATCTCGGGGAAAGTGAACGTCCATCACATGTTCACCTTGCAGCACCGCCTGCCCTCCCCCTGCCCATGCAGGATGGGCCTTTCATGGACTCCATCCAGACTCTCGCCCGTCAGGCGAACATGAGCCGGGAGGCCTATTCCCGCCGCTTCCAGCGTCATTACGGGCTGGCCCCACAGGCTTTCCGCCTGCTCCAGCAGCTCAACCATGCCAAGGCGCAGTTACGCTCCGGTGTCAGCAGCCTTCAGGCCGCCATGGATGCAGGCTTTGCCGACCAGAGCCATATGGGCCGCCTCTTTCGCCGGACCTTCGGCACGACACCGGGCCGGTATCGAGAAGGCCCGGTGCCACATTAAAATAGCGGAAGGTCACATTCCTTCTATACGGTCCACCTGCCTTCCCGCCATGATGTCCAGACCTTAACGGAAAGGACAAATTCCATGACATTTTCCTTCAAAGGGCTGAGCGCCTTCCCCATCACCCCCATGCATCAGGATGCGCCTGATGAATCCCGCTTTGCCACGCTGATTTCCCGGCTGGTAGAGGCAAAAGTTGATTCCATTGGGGCTCTCGGCTCCACCGGCAGCTATGCCTTCCTGACACGGAGTGAACGGGAGAAGATCGCCCGCCTGGCTGTTAAACATGCTGGCGCAACGCCAGTTCTGGTCAGTATCGGAGCCATTAATCTGCGGGACACGCTGCTGCTGGCCGAAGATGCCCAGAAAGCCGGTGTAAAAGCCCTGCTGCTGCCCCCCATGAGCTACTTCCCCCTGCGGGACGATGAGGTCTTTACCCTATACGAGACCGTCAACAGCCATGTTTCCGTACCAGTAGTCGTCTATGACACACCCGGCACGACACAGTTCCATTTCTCGGACTCCCTGATGCAGCGCATCTGCCAGCTGAAGCATGTTCGCTCCATCAAGCTCCCCAGCGGCTCCCCCACAGCCGAAGAAGCTTCTGCCCGGATAAAGCGTCTGCTGCCAGCCCTGCCAGAGGATGTCTCTCCCGGCATCAGTGGTGACCCGACCGCTGGCAATGCCCTGATGCATGGTGCCCGCATCTGGTTCTCCGAATGGGGTGGCCTGTTCCCCCGTCTGGCCCGCCAGCTGACGGATGCTGCTCTGGCCGGGCAGAAAGACGAAGTGGCCCGTATCAACGCCATCTTCGCTCCCTTCTGGGAAATGAGCGCCCGTTATGGTGGCTCCCTGCGTGTAATCGCCTCGGCCGCCGAGATCATGGGGCTGGCCGGTGCCCATGCACTGCCCCGTCCTCTGAAGGGTGTTTCTGCACAGGATGCTGAACAGCTCGCATCCCTGATCAAAACACATCAGCCGAGCTAACCCCGGTCATGGCAGGTTCTCGCACGCAATAGAGGGCCTGCCATTTTTGAAAAACTATGGCTTTTCCATGAACAGAATTATGGTAGCGTCTGGAACATCATTTTCTATTCCGTGACGGCTCCATGTCTGTAGATTCACCATTCCGCCATCAGATACTCCGCTTCTGGAAGCACGGCCTCCTTGCCAGCGCTCTGATGCTGCCTCTCGGGAATACCTGTCTGGCACAGACCGAATCCGCCGACTGCAAACCGCTGGAAGCTCTCCAGCCACCGCAGGCTAACACGACAGACCCGCATAAACCCTTCTATATTGATACATCTGGCCTGAGCGGGGCCGGTGCCATGCCCGTGCATGACCCACATAATCCGCTTTATCCAAAAGCCACGGACCTGCCAGATTCAACACTTCCACCAGTTGGCAAGACAGGCAATTACATTCTTGGGCCAACTCACTCACTACCGCCCGAATGGCAGAAAATTCCACCTGCACAAGGGCGGCTCATCAGCTTCACGCTAACCTCATCATCCACCAGCGGCTATAATCCGGGAACCACACGGGACGAACCCGAACCCTGTGCCATTGGCATGAAGAATGTTTCCACCAGTCAGCCAGGTGACCCGTCTATTCTGAATGTTCCGGCTGCCCATCCGGCCCCGTGGACCCGCACGGTGGATATCTATGTTCCCCCCAACATGCCCGCCAACCGCCCCCTGCCATTCCTAATCTTTGGTGATGGCGGCAATAATGGCATCTATCCGGGGCGTGATTTGTTCGCTCTTGTAGATAGGATGATAGAAGAACACCATATCCCCCCCATGGTTGTGATTGGCGTGGGATCGGGCGGCGGCGATGCTCAGGGCAGTGAACGTGGTCGGGAATATGACACCATGTCCGGCGATTATGCGGACTGGGTAGAAACCCATATTCTGCCTCTCGTAGAGCAGAAAGCTAACGTCATCCTCTCCCATAATCCAGAAGAACGGGCCACTATGGGGTTCAGCTCCAGCGGAGCAGCCGCTTTTGCTATGGCGTGGTTCCGGCCAAATCTCTATCATCGGGTGTTAGCCTACTCACCATCTCTAGTTAACCAGCAGTGGCCTCACAACCCGGCATTACCCGGCGGTGGATGGCAGCTTCATTCCCCATGGGCTGGCGCCCCGCAAGCCGTCTCCCCCGAACCCGGAGCCGCCCTTATACCTGCGGCACCCCGAGCACCACTGCACATCTGGTACGAGGTCGGAGATCAAGACCTGTTCTACCCTGTTCGCCCCATGCCAGATGGAATGCATGACTGGGTTCTGGCCGGTGAAAATCTGGCCCGTGTGCTGGGAGACAAGGGCTATGACTATCAGTTTGTCTTCTCCCGCAACGCCCAGCATATAGATGGCCCCACCATAGAACAGACCCTCCCCGAAGCACTGGAATGGCTCTGGCAGGCTCGTACTGGGCCTTAACCTTAGCACCGCCTTATACTTATACGTTATGAAGACCCTGTTTAACTGAAAAGGCAGGTATATCCCTTTCAAATTCCCTCTGTCACAGCTTTATAGCAATGAGGAGTAATAAGATAGTATTCAGGACTAAAATGGCAGTCCTGACATTCTCACTAAAGAGTCCCATAATTCCTCCTTTAATGGCTATTTTGCCCCCACATGAACACACAACAAAATTCTCACCACCCTTTAAGTTGATGGTCAATTAATTCATCCCCGCATAGGCGGGGAACAGCTCTGCTCATGTTTATATGAGCAAAATAGATTCGGTTCATCCCCGCGTAGGCGGGGAACAGTTGACGGCGGACAATCTGGGTATCGCAATCGCCGGTTCATCCCCGCGTAGGCGGGGAACAGGCTCTAGACCCTGAGGGCTTCGTGCTGTTCGCCGGTTCATCCCCGCGTAGGCGGGGAACAGGCGGAGCGGCATGGCTTTGCCCGTGCTAAAGCCGGTTCATCCCCGCGTAGGCGGGGAACAGCCTACGATGGCCGATGCGTCTCTCCAAGAGAGCGGTTCATCCCCGCGTAGGCGGGGAACAGCTTCTCTTGAACTTGGCCTTTTCCCGTGCCTGCGGTTCATCCCCGCGTAGGCGGGGAACAGCACCCGCTCTACGATTTCACGGAATTGAACGTCGGTTCATCCCCGCGTAGGCGGGGAACAGCAGGTGCTTCCTGTTGCCGCCAGCCGTTCTTCCGGTTCATCCCCGCGTAGGCGGGGAACAGCGAAACCTGTCGATGCAAGGTAGCCGCATCCCCGGTTCATCCCCGCGTAGGCGGGGAACAGGACGTGAAAGAGACGGGATTTTCCCCGTGGGACGGTTCATCCCCGCGTAGGCGGGGAACAGCTCAAGCGGGGTTTTTATTTGGAGCCCCCCTTCGGTTCATCCCCGCGTAGGCGGGGAACAGGCCTTGACGATCAAACCACGCTTTTCTAGAGCCGGTTCATCCCCGCGTAGGCGGGGAACAGTACCCTTTCCCTGCGCTCTGGGAATCCATACCCGGTTCATCCCCGCGTAGGCGGGGAACAGGACCCCATGGCCAGCTCAATGAAGCCCCTCAGCGGTTCATCCCCGCGTAGGCGGGGAACAGATATGACAGACGCACATCTGCGTTCTGTGACCCGGTTCATCCCCGCGTAGGCGGGGAACAGGGTGAATCCAGATGGGGTTACTCGAATCTCCTCGGTTCATCCCCGCGTAGGCGGGGAACAGCTGAAATCAATGTCCGGCAGCAGGAGAAGATGCGGTTCATCCCCGCGTAGGCGGGGAACAGTTGACGGCGGACAATCTGGGTATCGCAATCGCCGGTTCATCCCCGCGTAGGCGGGGAACAGGCTCTAGACCCTGAGGGCTTCGTGCTGTTCGCCGGTTCATCCCCGCGTAGGCGGGGAACAGGCGGAGCGGCATGGCTTTGCCCGTGCTAAAGCCGGTTCATCCCCGCGTAGGCGGGGAACAGCTATGCCGTGAGAATGCGCCAACACGCAAAGGCGGTTCATCCCCGCGTAGGCGGGGAACAGTACCCGTCACTGGGTCCAATGCCTGATAATAACGGTTCATCCCCGCGTAGGCGGGGAACAGAGGGACCACGGAAAGTCGGGCTGGTGCCCACGCGGTTCATCCCCGCGTAGGCGGGGAACAGTCCGCCTTTGTCGGGTTGTGTCTCGATTTCCACGGTTCATCCCCGCGTAGGCGGGGAACAGGGTTCACCATTGCTGCGCCACAGCCTCACGGTCGGTTCATCCCCGCGTAGGCGGGGAACAGTGCAACAGTACTGTGAAAAACTCCATCTATTACGGTTCATCCCCGCGTAGGCGGGGAACAGAAAAGCCTCCAAGTCCATAATACAGACTAAATCGGTTCATCCCCGCGTAGGCGGGGAACAGGTTGTGAGGCGAATTATGAAAAATTGGCTCTGCGGTTCATCCCCGCGTAGGCGGGGAACAGGATTGAAGGGCATTATCGCCATAAAGCAAACCCGGTTCATCCCCGCGTAGGCGGGGAACAGCTCCAAGGACAAATTGCTGATGCTAAAAACAGTCGGTTCATCCCCGCGTAGGCGGGGAACAGTGGGGCGATGCCAACCCTGCCGCCCGGATGCGCGGTTCATCCCCGCGTAGGCGGGGAACAGCATCCGCAGTGGGGCACGCTGTGGGGACTGTTCGGTTCATCCCCGCGTAGGCGGGGAACAGGACCGAGCTTTTGCCTTCATTGAGGCGCACGGCGGTTCATCCCCGCGTAGGCGGGGAACAGGGCTCCGGTGTCAAGGAAAGGTATGGGTCGGACGGTTCATCCCCGCGTAGGCGGGGAACAGTTGGTTGTTTCAGTTTCGGAAGCCTTGGAACGCGGTTCATCCCCGCGTAGGCGGGGAACAGATGCAACGATAGAGGCAGTTAATAGTTGCACTCGGTTCATCCCCGCGTAGGCGGGGAACAGAGACTCTCAAGGCCAGCTGGATATCGCAGTGTCGGTTCATCCCCGCGTAGGCGGGGAACAGGCCCGGCTTTAGCTGCACGACGACTTGAAAATCGGTTCATCCCCGCGTAGGCGGGGAACAGACACCATGGCCATGCGTCAGGCGCATTTCCAGCGGTTCATCCCCGCGTAGGCGGGGAACAGGATGTGAAGGGACAAACGGATTCCTGACTGCCCGGTTCATCCCCGCGTAGGCGGGGAACAGTGAGCTATCACGCAATTCTACGTATCGTTTATCGGTTCATCCCCGCGTAGGCGGGGAACAGCAGCTCTTTATTAGTAAGAAATAATGTCCGTTCGGTTCATCCCCGCGTAGGCGGGGAACAGGTCGGCAAGAAAGGGGCGGATTCATTCGCCGCCGGTTCATCCCCGCGTAGGCGGGGAACAGTTGAAGTAGGCAAGTAAAAAGGCTTTCCTTTACGGTTCATCCCCGCGTAGGCGGGGAACAGATCTTCCTCCAATGTCAATGAAGGAAAAGCCACGGTTCATCCCCGCGTAGGCGGGGAACAGCTCAAACAAGCTACCACACTATCGACCTCCCCCGGTTCATCCCCGCGTAGGCGGGGAACAGTTCAGTATCTCTATTATTAGCTCTACTATTGCCGGTTCATCCCCGCGTAGGCGGGGAACAGTTGTCAGCAAGGGCAATAACCCTTGCTTTAAGCGGTTCATCCCCGCGTAGGCGGGGAACAGCTTAATGTGGCTATACAGAAAAACACGGATGCCGGTTCATCCCCGCGTAGGCGGGGAACAGCATGATAGCCAAAACAGCGTCATCCTCAAACCCGGTTCATCCCCGCGTAGGCGGGGAACAGAAAACGTCTGCCTCACAGGATTTGCAAAACGCCGGTTCATCCCCGCGTAGGCGGGGAACAGCCTGCAAACCCCCGGTAAAATGATGTTAAATACGGTTCATCCCCGCGTAGGCGGGGAACAGGAAACCTGCCCCGCTGTCAAGTATTGCGTCAACGGTTCATCCCCGCGTAGGCGGGGAACAGGTTGTGACTATCATCGTTAAATGGGCAGAATTGGGTTCATCCCCGCGTAGGCGGGGAACAGACTTCTTATAACCACCTATAATATAAGTCTTTTTTTATTGTCAAAGAACGTACCAACTTAAATATAAATTTACTATCCATTCCGAGACAAGCCTACTCACGGCACAAACAAGAAAAACAACGGCCTTTGAAAAGGCTCCATTCACATCAGGAAACAACTTATCCACAAAAATGGTCACAGATACGAAAAAGGGGAAAGGCTGAACCTTCCCCCTCATCCATGCTCGAACAAAGCTAGCTATCACACGGGCAGACTAGCCAGAACGCCTTCTTTACGGATCAACTCACGAGCATGAGCAACCTCCTGCTCAATCTCCGGTGTCAGCAGATCACGCCAACCATCAAAAGCGGGTAGCCCGATGGACGCCTTAAGGTCATCAGAAGCAGCAATCTTCAACTGTTCCTCGCTCAGGAACGGCTCATGCAGCGTGATTTTTCCGCCCTTTTCGCTCCGACCACGCAGGAGCTCCAGCAGCAGCGCCATACAATACACAACACGGGAACGATCACGCTCACCACCCAGAGCGGCACGGACAGTCTCCGTCCAGAATACCTGAGCCTTAGAGGTCGCATCAGAGGCAATACGGGCAACCTGATCCGCCATGGCCGCATTGGAGAAACGGGTCAGCAGCGTCTCTTTATATTTGTGCAGGTCCACACCCGGAGGTGCCTTGAGAGTAGGGATCACATCCTTTTCCAGAACAGAATCCACAAACTTATGCACACGCTTCTCGGCCAGAACCTCATCGACCAGCTTGAGGTCCAGCAACATACCCGCTGCACTGAGAATGAGATGGCTGGAGTTGAGCATGCGTATTTTGGCATGCTCATAGGCACTCACCTGATCGGTGAACTCCACACCCACTTTCTCAAAGGCCGGACGACCCGCTGCAAACTTATCCTCAATCACCCACTGGATGAAATCCTCAGACAGAAGCGGCTGAAGGTCATCCAACCCACTGCGCTTATTCAGCTCTGCCTTACCCTCCGCAGAAACGGACGGTGTGATGCGATCCACCATAGCATTGGGGAAAGTCACATTCTGGTCGATCCACGCTGCCAGATCAGCATCCACGGCACGGGCATAACCAACAAAAGCCTTACGGGACACATCACCATTATGGCGCAGATTATCGCACGACATGACTGTCAGGCCACCATGACCAGCCTCACGGCGGCGGCGCAGCCCTTCCACCACAAAGCCAAAAATGGTCTTTGGATTCTTCGGATCAGCCAGATCATCCTGAACAGTCGGCAGAGACGTACGGAACTCACCCGTTGTCTCGTCAATATTATAGCCGCCTTCCGTAATGGTCATGGAGACGATCTTCGTTGCCTTATCCGCCAGAAGGGCAAGCACCTTTTCCGGTTCATCCGGTGCATGAACATAATCACGCAGGCAGCCCATAACACGAATATCAGCCTTACCGTTCGCCGCGATTTCCGTCAGAGAGTACAGGCCATCCTGTGCACGGAACTCCTCCGCCTTCCTATCGGATTGCCCACCAGACCGCAGACCAACACCAATAACGCCCCAGTTCTGCTGGTCAGGCAGGGCCAGAACACGGTCCACATAGTACCCGAGGTGAGCACGAAAGAAGTTACCTACACCGAAATGCACGATGCCGGGCGTCACCTTGCGCACATCGTAAGAGGGGCCAGCAACGGTTTTCGGCAGGGTCTTCAGGCCGTCATATGTCAGCATAAATAACATGTCTCCGGAAGAATCATGGAGGAAATGGACAGGCAAAGCCGTCTCCGCCCCAATCCAGTGCGAGGCGGATGCCAGTTTCAAACAGGCTCGGCTTAGCCTTTGCGATGCTCCTCCTGAGCCGCAATAATCTTCTTCAGCAGCGGCACAAACTCATCAAGGTGTGCAATACGCAGCAGGCCCGGCCATGAAGGAGCAGGCTTGTCGAGGTCACGCAGCAACACACAGGCCATACCTGCACGGCGGGCAGCCTCAACGCCAGCATCGGAATCTTCAAGCACCAGACAATGAGCCGGGTCGATCCCTTCCTGCTTGGCGCCATAGAGATAAATGTCCGGGCGTGGCTTGGGCATGTTCAGGTCCCGACCGGAGTGGATACGCTCCTCCTTCAGGATCTTATCCAGACCCGTGCTGGAGAACTTCGCTTCCATTTCAGCTTCTGAAGAATTGGACCCGACACGGATCGGCAAGCGGATCTCATTGACGACATCACGCAGCATTTTCGTGGCACCAGGGACTTCCTTTGCCTTCTTCCGCATCATCTCCACGATGCGGTCCTGCATGATCATGTCCCAGTTATCAGGCAGTGTATCGCCTGTCTTCTCGGCAATCATTTCGCCGATCTTGGCCAGCTCGCCGCCACCAAAAAGCTTATTGCCTTCTTCATCGCTGATGTCCCAGCCGTGATTACGTGCATCCTCAGACATCAGAGCCGTGGAGAGATGCTCCCCCCCCACCAGCACGCCATCACAGTCGAAAAGGATCATCTCAAGGCGCCCTGTGGGCAGAATGGCAGCAGGGGCCTGATCGGGGATCGGAAAATTCGTGTGCTTGCTCATGAACGCTCCTTCATTTGCCTTACCTGAATCGGTCTCTGAAACCTTACGCCTGTCTTACTGCAAGACTAACAGGCAGGAAAAAGATCGCAATATCTTGAAAACCTATGGGAGAAGCTTATAGCATAGCGCAGCAGGGACTTCATCCCCCATGCCCGGGCAGGCACAGCGACCATAGCCCGCCGGGACATGCTACTTATCCCTCTGCAAGGTCTTCCGATGCTCCACCAAATCTTCCCTAACCTTACCCTCAACCTATGGATGTTCCTGAAACTGGTGACAGGCTTCGCCATCATCATCGGTTATCTGAACATCTCCGGGCGCAGCCAAGTCTCCCAGATGAATGCGATCGACCTTGTCGGTAACTTCATCCTTGGTGGTCTTGTCGGTGGGGTCCTCTATACGACCAACATTTCCTTCCATGAATATGTCATCGCCCTGCTTATTGGCGTGGGTATTCTGCTGACACTCACGCGCTTCTGCCGGAAGATCAACCTGTTCAGAAACGTGACGATTGGCCGTCAGATTCCCATCATCAAGGATGGCCGGTTCCTGATGGAAAACATCCGGGACAAGAACAACAAGATTGACATGCTCAATATTGCTTCACAGCTCAATATTCAGGGCATCTACTCTTTCGATGATGTTTACTTCGCACAGGTGGAGCCAAGCGGTGCCATTACCGCCATTACAGACAAGAAGAAGCTGCCTGCCCTGATCGTCTATTATGATGGTGTTATCCGTGCCAACGATCTTGAAGATGTCGGCCTTAGTGAAGAAGACCTCATGGAAGACATGAAGAAGCGGAACATCGAAAAGCTGGAAGACATCTTCCTGGCCGAGATTAAGGATGGTCAGTTCCGCTACGTGCTGATGAATGGTAACGTCATTCCCCACACACGCCATGATGACCGGGACGGAGCCCCCACAAAGGCCCCGCACAGCCCCGGCGCAGCCGCAGCACTGGCCAACGGCCTGACAAGCCCGCAGAAAGGCGGCTGATTAGAACAGCCAATCCCAAAAGTTTTCCCACCAGCCGCCTTTGAGCCTGTCCTTACAGGCATCATACTGCTGCTGGTACTGCTGGGCACGGTGGCCTACCTTACGGGCCACCGTCACCAACCATCCTTTTGAGGCATAGGTCCGGCGGCGATAGCCGGTCCATCCTTCATGATAGGCAAGATACTGACGGGTGGCATCGGTAACAGGAATACCGTCCACCTTTCTGCTATTGGTAATGTACCAATTCATGAAATTAAGCGCATCAGCATAGTCAGTCCGGCTACCACCCGCACCCGTCTGCCGCTGATAATCGTGCCAGATTTCATCCTTGGCCTGCGCATAGCCGTAAGCCGTGCTGATATGGCCCCACGGGATGATCCAAAGGATATAAGTCCGTCTGGTCCGTGCATTAGCCCGAAAACTGGATTCCTGATTCATCATGGCCATGGGGACAGAAACAGGAATGTGCCATTTGGCTTCCTGTCGCATGGCCGCATGATACCAGCTGCGCTTTTCCTGAAAGATGGAACAGAGATTATTGGGATTCCGTGGTGGAGCAGTAGCACAGCCGGCAAGCAGGCCCCCGGCCAGTACCAGTACGGCACCAGCCTGCACACGCCCCGCGCTCCGTCTGTACCACACTCCCCTCATGTCCCCAGCCTCTCCGCCTTATGGACGTGTCCCCATCATGGCCCGGCACACGTCACCGGGCCATTCATCATCACGATACAGGGTTAGAACGGGATTTCATCATCCAGACTCTGATCGCCATGCCCAGACGATGAGCTATCCCAACCAGAATTGGACCCGCCACCAAAGCCACCGCCCTGCTGCGGACCACGATTACCACCACCAGCACCGCCACGACCCGCAGGGGCAGAACCGCCACCACCACCCCAATTGCTGCCGCCGTCATTGTAACCGCCGTCATAGCCATCATCGCCATAACCACCGTCACCACCACCGCTGCGCTGGCTATCCAACAGCACAAGATTGCCACGGAAACGGTCAATCACGACCTCAGTCGTGTATTTCTCCATGCCCTGCTGGTCTGTCCATTTGCGGGTACGGAGTTCACCTTCAATATAGACCTTACGGCCCTTACGCAGATAGCGTTCCGCCACCTCGCCAACACGCTCATTGAAGATGACGACACGGTGCCATTCCGTCCGGTCACGCCGTTCGCCCGTGTTACGATCATTCCATGTATCGCTCGTGGCGATGGCCAGATTGACGACCTTGCTGCCGGACTGGGTATTGCGAACCTCCGGGTCACGCCCCAGATTTCCTACCAGAATGACCTTATTTACGCTGCCTGCCATGCGTCTTTTTCCACTTCTCTCAAGAACTTTTCATTGCCACGGTTCGATTCTGGCACCGTGTACCCATATTGCCTATATTGCACAGATGGACCGCCCATGCATCCACCACAGCCCGCAAGGCCGTCATTGAGGACATAGCGTGACAGATACAGCCCCTCCCGCCAGCACAAGCCACATCATTGTCCGTGGTGCCCGCACGCATAATCTGCAGAACGTCAATGTCACCATCCCCCGGGACAGACTGACCGTACTGACGGGCCTGTCCGGCTCTGGCAAGTCCTCCCTCGCTTTCGACACCATCTACGCTGAAGGACAGCGGCGCTATGTGGAAAGCCTCTCCGCCTATGCTCGCCAGTTTCTGGAGCTGATGGGCAAGCCGGATGTGGATTCCATTGAAGGTCTCTCCCCGGCCATTTCCATCGAGCAGAAAACGACCTCCCGCAACCCACGCTCCACGGTCGGCACGATCACCGAGATTCACGACTATATGCGCCTGCTCTGGGCACGGGCGGGAGTTCCCTACTCCCCCGCTACCGGCCTGCCCATCGAGGCACAGAGCATCAGCCAGATGGTGGACCGTGTGATGGCCATGCCCGCCGGCACACGGCTCATGCTGCTGGCCCCGGTCGTGCGGGACCGCAAGGGCGACTGTGCGAAGGAACTGGCCGAGTTGACCCGCCGAGGCTTCGCCCGTGTGCGGATTGACGGCACGCTCTATGAGATCAGTGACGCCCCGAAACTGAACCGCAAGACACGCCATAATGTGGATGTCGTGGTGGACCGTGTGGTGCTGAAAGAGGGTGTGGAAACCCGGCTGGCGGACAGTTTTGAAACCGCTCTGGAACTCTCGGACGGTCTGGCCTCCGTTGAGGAAGTCCTCCGCAGCGGGGAAGAGCGTGAGCCGCTGAAAGCCGCCTTCTCCTCCCGCTATTCCTGCCCGGAATCCGGTTTCATGCTGGAAAGTGTGGAACCCCGCCTTTTCTCCTTCAACGCCCCAATGGGAGCCTGCCCAACCTGTGACGGGCTGGGGACAGAAACGCATTTCGACCCCAACCTCATCATCCCCGATGACAGCCTGACCCTGCGTGAAGGTGCCATCGCACCATGGCGGAATGAGCAGGACCCGCTCTTTGATCAGACACTCGCCGCCCTCGCCCGCCATTGCGGAGAAACACTGGACACACCTTGGAGCAAGCTGAAGGAAACCTCCCTCCAATTCCTTCTTCATGGCGGGCCAGAAGCTGTCAGCATCCCCTATCAGGATGGCAAGGGAAAGACCTACACCATCAACCGGCCTTTTGAAGGCATCATCAGCCATCTGCAACGCCGTCTGGCGCAAAGCAGCAGCGTTCATGTACGGGAGGCTCTTGGCCGGTATCAGTCCGCCATGCCCTGCCCCGCCTGTCATGGTGCCCGCCTGCGGCCGGAAGCCCTCTGCGTGAAGGTCAATGACAGCAACATCGCCGAGGCTTCGGAACTAACCATCAGCGAGGCCCTCTCATGGTTCAGCACCGTGGAGGCCAGCCTGACTCCCCAGCGGGCCGAAATCGCCCGCCGCATCCTCAAAGAAATCACCGAACGGCTGCACTTCCTTGACCGTGTGGGACTGGATTATCTCACCCTCTCCCGCAGTTCCGGCACACTCTCCGGCGGGGAGAGCCAGCGCATCCGGCTGGCCTCGCAGATCGGCTCTGGCCTGACGGGTGTCCTCTATGTGCTGGATGAACCCTCCATCGGGCTGCACCAGCGGGACAATGCCCGCCTGCTCACCATGCTGGAGAGGCTGCGGAATCTCGGCAATACCGTCCTTGTCGTGGAGCATGATGAGGATGCCATCCGGCAGGCAGACTATCTCATCGACATGGGGCCGGGTGCCGGAACACAGGGCGGGCATGTCATCGCCTGTGGCACACCGGAAGAAGTCGCCCAAAATCCCGACAGCCTGACTGGCGCATGGCTGGCAGGCCGCCGGGGCATCCCCGTCCCCGCCACACGCCGCAAAAGCAAACGCTGGGTCAGCATCCACGGAGCCAAAGGAAACAACCTCAAAAATGTCAGTGTGAAGTTCCCGCTTGGTACCTTCATTGCCGTGACGGGCGTTTCCGGCAGCGGGAAGTCCACGCTGATTACCGATACCTTCTATAAGGGACTGGCCCGACAGATCATGAAATCTGCCGCTGTCCCCCTGCCTTATGGGCGGCTGGAAGGCACCGAGCAGCTCGACAAGATCATCGAGATCGACCAGTCCCCCATCGGGCGGACGCCCCGCTCCAACCCCGCCACCTATACAGACCTCTTTGCCCCCATCCGGGACTGGTTCGCTGAACTGCCAGAGGCCAAAGCACGAGGCTACAAGCCGGGGCGCTTCTCCTTCAACGTCAAGGGAGGGCGCTGCGAGGCCTGTCAGGGTGATGGTGTCCTGAAGATCGAGATGCACTTCCTGCCGGATGTATTCGTCACCTGCGATACCTGCAAAGGGGCCCGCTATAACCGGGAAACGCTGGAGATCAAGTTTAAGGGCAAATCCATCGCTGACGTTCTGGCCATGACGGTGGATGAGGCTGTCCCATTCTTCAGCGCTGTGCCCCGCATTGCAGACCGTCTCTCCATCCTTCAACAGGTGGGGCTGGGTTATGTAGCCCTTGGGCAGCAGGCCACCACCCTCTCCGGTGGTGAAGCCCAACGTGTGAAACTCGCCAAGGAACTCGCCCGCCGTGCCACAGGCCGGACCCTTTATGTGCTGGATGAGCCCACCACCGGCCTGCATACTGAAGACGTCCACAAACTGCTGAATGTTCTTCATGCTCTGGTGGAACAGGGCAACACGGTGCTGGTCATCGAGCATAATCTTGATCTCATCAAGACGGCAGACTGGGTGATCGACATCGGGCCGGAAGGCGGTGCGGGTGGTGGACAGGTTGTCGCCACCGGCACGCCGGAAGACATCGCCGCCTGCAAGGAGAGCCATACCGGGCACTTCCTCGCCCCCATGCTGGCCGCCGGTCACTCTACCCCCAGCCAGACATCAGAGAAGCCTGTCAGGAAAGGTGGCAAAAAGCGGAAAGCCTGATATAGGGTGCGGCCATGACGCCTTTTCTTGCCTGGCTCTTTCTGTTCGGAGCCATCCTTCTGGAGGTTCTGGCGACCAGCCTGCTCAACATCTCCAACGGGTTCCGCAGGCCCCTACCCACCATCGGCTCGCTCCTGCTCTATGGGGCTGCTTTCTTCTGTCTGGCACAGGCGCTGAAATGCATTCCCCTCGGCATTGCCTATGCTGTCTGGTGTGGGGTGGGGATTGTCTGCATCGTTCTCATCGGTGTGACCATCTTCCGCCAGCCCCTCAACATGATGGCCTATCTGGGAGTGGGACTCATCATGCTGGGGACATTGCTGGCCTGCCTCTCCGGTGGAGTGCGACACTGAAGCATGAGAGCCGCCCCCGCCCACAGCCTACTGACCTTCCCTGCCCTGCTACGTTGGCACCCGCTGCGCTGCCTCATGGTACTGGTCATGTTGCTGGGCTTTGGGGCACAGACACTTCTCACAGCCTCCAGCCTGCCGGATGAAAGCCCCAGAGCGGCCATCTTACGACTGACGGGCATTGATATTGCTCCCCAGCCAGACCCCGATCCTGCGCCTGCCATGACCGACATGGATCATGCCACCATGACGCCGGGAGCGCCGCATCAACACTGCCTACCAAAAGCATCTCCCCACCAGATGAAAAGTCATCATCATTCTGGTGGGCATCACCATCACGGGCTGGACTGTCCTCTCTGCCCTCTGCTGGATCACATCCTTCTTGCGCTGACGGTCCTTACCGTACTGCTCAGCTGCATCAAGCTGGCCAGACAGGTCTGGCAGGCCGTACCACCGGCACAAGCCCCACCGGAACCGACACGTCAGCGCCCTCCCAGCCGTGGACCACCCTCCATCCTTCTGAATCACGCACCAATCTGACCGATCCAGCCTGAAGGGCTGCGTATCGGCCTTTCTGCATGTTTTCTTCAGGATGGATGAGTCTTGTCTATTTTCTGCCATTGCAAGGGCGGGCGTATCATGCGTTCAGCCCATGCCTGTCATCGTCTACCGTCTTTCTCCGCTCTGACCACCCTGCTGCTGGGCAGCCTGATCCTGCCAACCCAACAGGCAAACGCCCAGACCATACCAGCCCCCACAACCTCCCCCACCGATCCCCCGCAAATATCCCCCATCCAGCAATTCCCTGCCTCTCTGACACCCAAAACGGCTACACCATCCTCCAACACGCCCCACGCAGTTGAGCAGATCAATGTCACGGCTACACGACGGCCTTTCACACAGGCAGCCGATACGACCGCCCTGTTCCGGGACGTACCGGGCTTCAGTAGTTACAAAACGGGGGGTATTGCCAGCCTGCCAGTCCTCAACGGCATGGCTGATGACCGGGTCGCTACCTTCGTGGATGGCATGCCCCTGATGGCAGACTGTCCCAACCACATGAACCCTGCCCTCTCCCAGATCAGCCTTGATGAGGTCTCCCACAGCATTGCCATTGCAGGGATCACACCTGTCAGCCTCGGCGGAGACAGTACGGGCGGCACCATATCCGTAGAACGAAAGGACCCGCAATTCGCCAAGAAAGGCAACATTCTCGTGACAGGCGATGGACGGGAAGACTGGCGCAGCAATGGCGGCGGCTCTGGCGCCGGTGGCTCCATCACAGTGGCCAACGACATGTTCAGCCTGCGCTATAGTGGCTCTTACACCCATGCCAGTGACTATACGGCTGGAGGACGTGGGGGACGAGTTCGTTCCAGCAGCTATCTCAGTTTCAACCATGATGTGACAGCTGGACTGAAGCTGAAGAACCATCTTTTCAGCCTGACATTTGGCCAGCAGGACACACCCTATGAAGGCTTCCCCAACCAGTACATGGATGAAACCAACAACCGTTCCACCTTCGTGAATGGCAAATATACCGGTACATTCAACTGGGGCACGCTGGAAGCCCGAGGTTACTGGCAGCGTGTGACCCATGCCATGAACATGCTGGCCGACAAAGGCGGCCATAGCGCCACCACCGGGATGCCCATGAACAGCGATGGCCGGACGGCGGGCTATAGTCTCGTTGCCACGGTACCGCTTGGCCGGAGCCATCAGCTCAAAGTGGGAAGTTCCTTCAGCCATGATGGTCTCAATGACTGGTGGCCGCCTGTCATGGGCAGCATGATGATGGGGCCGGGCACCTTCCACAGCCTGAACGGAGCACATCGGGATCATCTCGGTCACTTCATCCAATGGGATGCACAATGGACGCCCCGCCTCTCCTCCGAACTCGGTATGCGCAGCGATGTCATCATGATGAATACCGGCCCGGTCTCCCCCTATCAGGGTCTGTCATCCTCCATGAGCGGAATGAGTATGGGAGGCAGCATGTCTATGATGGGCATGAACAGCATGTCCGGCATGGGCATGTCGGGTATGGGAATGTCTGGCATGAGCATGGGCCGCACCAATCAGGCAGCAGCCCGTGCCTTCAACAATGCCCGCCGGGGACGTACAGACGATAATTTCGATGTCACAGCCCTGCTCCGCTACCGAGCCAGTGCCTATCTGAACATCGAAGGCGGCTATGCCCGCAAGACACGTTCTCCCAACCTGTATGAACGCTATGGCTGGAGCCGGGAAAGCATGACAGCCCGTATGATAAACTGGTTTGGAGATGGCAACGGCTATGTCGGCAACCTGAACCTGAAACCGGAAGTCGCCAACACCACCAGCGTGACCTTCCGCTTCCACGATGCGGATGACCATCAATGGGAGGCCATGATCCAGCCTTTCTACACCTACACGCATAATTACATTAACGTCGTACGTATCGGGGCCCTCGCACGAGGGTTCAATCTGCTCCAGTTCGTCAACCATAATGCCCAGAGCTACGGCATCAATGCGTCCAGTCGGGCAACCCTGTGGGACAACACGCGCTGGGGCACGGGCGAGCTCTCAACCAATCTGAACTGGGTACGTGGGCAGGACTTCAAGACTCATTCCGGCCTGTACCAGCAGATGCCCCTTAATGGAACCATCCGCCTGCATGAGCATTTTGGCCCATGGCATGGCATGGCCGAGGTCGTGCTTGTCAAAGCAAAACATACGGTGGACTGGGTCCGCAATGAGCCACGCACACCCGGCTATGCGCTGTTCAATCTCGGAGCAGGATATCACTGGTCCCGCTACCTTCAGCTGGATGTGAGCCTCGATAACCTGCTGAACCAGCGTTACGCCCTGCCACTGGGTGGCCGGGCCGTCAGCACGGCAGGCAGCCCTCCCGGCCCCGTGCTGGGCATGGGCCGCTCCCTCAACCTGACCCTGCGGGAGCATTTCTGAACATGAAAAAGGCGCCTCCTGTATGGGAGACGCCTTTTCCTGCTACATGAAGACAGAGTTCAGCCCTGCGCTTCATCACCCAGATGGATGCGTCCCTGCTGCTCGGCCAGCTGTGCCTGACGCTGGCGTTCACGATAACGCTGGCGCTGTGCCTCCGTCTTCTGGCCATAACAATGCGGGCAGCTCACACCTTCCTCATAATGAGGAGACTGCTTGTCTTCCGCACTGATAGGCGCACGGCAGGCATGGCAAAGATCGTACTTACCCAGCTTCAGCCCATGCCCGACTGAGACACGCTGGTCGAATACGAAACATTCACCATCCCACAGGCTTTCTTCTTCCGGGATTTCTTCCAGATATTTCAGAATGCCGCCTTTCAGATGATACACATCCTCCACACCTTCCTGACGGGCAAAGGCGGTGGATTTTTCACACCGTATGCCCCCCGTACAGAACATGGCGATCTTCGGTGTGCGCCCCTGCGCCTCCACCTCTTTCCGCCAGTTGCGGAACCATTCCGGAAAAGCTCGGAACGTCTTCAGGTTCGGGTCCACAGCACCACGGAATGTCCCGATGGCCACCTCATAATCGTTGCGTGTATCCATCACAACCGTATCAGGGTCGGAGATCAGAGCATTCCAATCTTTCGGCTCGACATAACGACCGACACAGACATGCGGATCAATATCCGGCTGCCCCATCGTCACAATCTCTTTCTTCAGCCGCACTTTCATGCGCAGGAAAGGCATCGTTCTGGCACGGGACTTCTTGTAATCAAACCCGGCGCAACCCGGCAGGCTGTTAATATACGCCAGAACAGCATCAATACCCGCATCTGACCCGGCAATCGTGCCGTTAATGCCTTCACGGGCCAGCAACAGACTGCCTTTGACACCTTCCTTCTGGCATGTCTCCAGAAGCGGCTCACGCAGGGCTTTATGATCGTCAAAAGCAGTGAAATGATAAAGGGCGGCCACACAGACCGGCAAGGATGTATCAGTCATTCAGTCAACCATCTCGCAAAGAAGGAACTCTTTGTTCTTCTAGCAGGATAGACTAGTCAGGGGCACCCTCCAGCAGAGATGAAGGTGCCACATGACCAATACATGTTCAACGGACTATCAGAGTTTCCAATAAGCCTGATGCTTCACCTCATAACCCTTTTGCTTCATGAGCTGATCAGTCGCCTCGACCAGATCATCCGGCTGTGTCTCCGACAGGACCGGCGGTTTATAACCGTGATCCCTGCAAAGCCGTTTGATCGTATCAATAACATACGCCGTATTGATATTACGGGTACATTCAAAGGCCCGTGGTGTTCCCTTATGCCGTGGGCAGAAAAGATAGTCATCATGCTGGAATGGCGTCCGAATATCATGCCAGCAGCTATTACACCCGTGAACACTAAAGACCCTGTACGGCGTCTGGAACTCATTAATCGGGTCCGTAAAGCCACTAATCATGACAACCGGCGTCCCTACTGCCCATGCCAGCCATGAAAGCCCTGAAGACAGACCAACAAAAAACTCGGCATGTTTCAACCAACGGGCACGCTCTGTCAGGGGGCGTTCACCCGTTTCATCTTCCACACCATGCGGCAGGCAGTTCCAATGGCAGCTCCAGCCCACGACCGGGTCCTTATCGATGCAGATGACACGATAGCCCAGCTTCTTGAGGTACCCTACCGTATCGAGCCACCCGAACGGGTTATGCCACATCTTGCAAGCACAAGAAGCCTGCACAGCCACCACGACATAGGGTTCTTCTATCGGGCGGGTATCAGCCTCCTCGATATGCACCTTTGGACGGATTTCTGTCGGGTCTACTCCTAGAATCCATCCGGCTGTCCTGTGCAGACCAACCGCGCGGAAATCCCGTGGCTGCCATTCCCGTTCCTCATCACGAAAGAACAGCCCGATATAATAGCTGGCGTAAAACTCCTCCCGCACCTCATTGAACTCGCTTTCCTGGATAAACTTCATATCCGGGTAAGCAGGCCCCATGAGCTGACAGATCACCTCACTGGCAACGATGGTCATCTCACACTCATGCTGCTGGGCAAAACGCTCGGCATAGGGAATCCACCCCAGAGGGTCGCCCAACGTGCCAACCGGCAGGATAACCGCTACTTTTTTGCCCTTCGCATCAAAATGATGCGTCCAGACCAGCTCCTCACCATCAAAAAGCTCTATGACCCCCTGCATGAAGTATTTCTTGCGAGAACAGATATAGTCCCCTTCCCCCTGCTTGCCGTCATACAGACAAGTCTCGGTCCCAGCATCCCAGAAGCGCAGCCGCCACTGTTCCCCTTCTGGCATTCGTACCCTAATACCAGCATTAAAGTCATAGCGCAGGCCGTGCGGCCCCTCCTGCGTTGGCACAGGAGCAGCCTCAGGCAGGGAATATCCCCCTGCCTCTGGCGCCTTGTTCTTCTCCTCGACTGTGTAATCCGAAGACGAGGCAGAACCTTCCGACCCCGACACAACCACCGATGACAACGAGCTCTCTGAGGAACCACTTCCTTCCGGCTCAACGCCAGAACTCACGGTCTCCTCGGTGATAGGCAGCACAGAAGCGGGGGACGGAGGACGCAGCTCGACAATATCCTGCAGGACGCGCTCTGTTTTCTTGTCAGTCATTTGCAACGCCTCCAAACCCCGGAATCTTCTCAATGGTCTTCTTCACCTGCGTGAAAGAGATGGCCCGAGAGCACTCAAATATACGTTCTGTTCCCTTATGGCGCGGGCAGAAAAAAGGATCAGCCGCCTGCAGCTCGATATTCACGTCATTAGCGCAACCGTTACACACATTCCGGTTGATGATGCGATAGGGTGTTCGGAACTCATTGTAGGGCTCTGTATAGCCACTAATCATCACTACGGGCGTTCCCGCTGCCCAGGCCAGCCAGGCCAACCCGGATGATGTACCCACAAAAAACTCGGCATGTTTCAGCCAGCGGACACGCTCCGTCAACGGGCGGTCACCCGTTTCATCTTCAGTTCCATGCGGAATGTAACGCAAAGCCGTAGTGGGACCCGCCACCCGGCACTTATCGATACAGACAACCTTGTATCCTTTTTCTTTCAGGAAACGGACCAGATCGTACCAGCCCCGTGGGTTGTTCCAGTATTTGCTGAGGCCAGAAGCCTGAGCACCAATGCAGACATAAGGTTCCTCAAGGGGGCGCCCGCCCGGATCAGAAGTGACACGCGGTTTACGATCTTCCGGATCAAGCCCCAGAATATAAGCCCCCATATGGGAAAGACCGCTCTGGCGATAGTCATTTGGCTGACAAATGAACTCACGGTCACCAAAGAATACCAATACCTTATAATGAGCGTAATATTGCCTATCCCCCATATCATCTTCATCAATAAAACGAATATGAGGATACTCATCTTCAAACAGGGCGATCATTTCTTTCTTCACCAAGAAACTCGCCCGACAGCCATGCTCCTCCACAAAAGCAACGGCTTGCCCCACCCAGGCAATATGATCTCCCAGCCCGCCCATCTGCATCGTGATGAGCACCTCACGATCTTTCAGATCGCAGGTATGTGTGAAAACCTGCTCACCATCTTTCCAGATGATAATCTCAAACCGGACATAATAACGCTTATGGCTCTGCACCATCCCAGCGCCATTAAGCTCCTGCCGGAACAAGAGGGTATCTGTATCCACATCCCGCAACACAACGAGCCATTTTGCTCCTTCAGGCACCCAAACCCGGCACCCGTCATTAAAGTCGTAGCGGATACCCTCTGGACCAGCCTGCGTCAGGACGATCTTCTCATTTTCACTCATGACCACATTCCCCCGCCCATACATCTCGGCTCCAGGCCTGCCATCCACAGCCCTTCCACTCATCAATCCAGCTCATAGCGGTGTCTTTCCTAAAGCGAGAATCTCAACCCGCTGCAGCTCATCCGGGCCAAAATGCTGCTCCTGCACAACAGGCAAACGCCCTGCCGCCAAGGCCTCAGACGTAGCAGAAAGGCGGATTTTCCCGCTTGGTGTCCGGCAGACACCACCTTGCCGAACAAGCACACAACGCATCTGCTGAACCGGGCATATCCGCCCAATAGCCCGCGCCATGGCCGACAACAGAGCCTCATGATCGGGATTCTCCCTGACCTGCGCCAAAGACAGCTCGCCCATGGCACACAGCACACCCTCATGCCGGAACACCGCCACACTCCGGCTTGAGAAGACAGGACATGCTTGGCGAATAGCCTGTGCTAGATCATCCGGGTCATAGCGCTGTTCACCAACAAGCAGGCTATTTTCCATCCGGCCCGTCACGAACAAACGCCCTTTTAGAAGAAAGCCCATGTCCCGGCTGCGGAACCAGCGGCGCCCTTCCAACTCAAGACCAAAACGCTCCCTGTTTTCCTGCTCCCGATTCAGATAACCCGGCGTTACAGAAGGACCACTCAGCCACAGCTCACCCACCTGCCCTTCTGGCAGTGGCGTACCGCCTTCAGGATCAACGACAAGGACAGCATGTTCCTCAATCGCACGGCCACAATTGGCTATTACACGCCGATCATGCTCGTTCTGGGGTGGCTCTACCCGCCCCTCTGCCAGTCCGGAGCGGGAGAACGCATCAAAAGACACAACTTCCTTGCCATCCCAGCCACCACTGGTAATCATCAGGGTCGTCTCAGCCATGCCATAACCGGGTCGCAGAATGGGTTTCTCAATACCCAGCGGACAGTAGCGTTCAAAAAACCGCTCCACGGTTCCCTGTTCGATCATTTCCGCCCCGATGACGGACCATTTCCAGCAGGAAAGGTCCAGCCCCTCCAGTGCTGAATCCGGAACATGACGGGCCAGAAGCTCATAAGCAAAATTGGGGCCCGCTGAAAAACTGACACGATACCGGTCAATCGCCTGTACCCAGCGTTCCGGCTTGGCAATGAAATGTTCCGGCTTCATGAACCATGAAGCCCCGCCTGTCGCTACACCGAACATGACACCCATCAGCCCCATATCGTGAGACAGTGGCAGCCAGCTCAGTCCCAGATTGCCTGCCCAGAAATCACTGCGGATCATCAGCAGATAAAGATTGGAGCCCAGATTGCGATGGGTAATCTTCACGCCACGGGGCCGCCCGATGGACCCGGACGTATATTGCACCAGCGCAACATCATCCAGTTCCGCGGCATGGCGGCGATAGAGTGGCTCGGCACTCTCTGCGCCCTCAATGGGAATCCATTTCACCTTCCGGGCACGGCCCGCCGCCTGCCGCCGGAACCCCATCAGCGTATCCCTTGGCCCCAGAACCGCTACAGCCTCGGAATCTTCCAGAATGTCAAACAGACGTTCAACACTGCCAACCATGCTGGGATAGACGCCTGATACCGGCACCGTATTGGCATAGACACAGCCAAAGAAACCCGCCACGGCTGCCATGTCATTCTCGAAACAGAGCATGACACGGCCCCGCTCTGGCACGAAACGGTCCACCAGCCCCGCTACCCGGCAGGCCCATTCATGGGCCTGCCTGAATGTCAGAGACTCGGCGATGTCCAGATTTTCATCCAGAACGGCAAACTGCACCTGATCGGGCTTTTCCATCGCCCGAAAGCTCAGCATCTCGTCCAGTCGGTTCTCGTTCCTGTCCAGTATGGCCAGGCCGTTCTCATACTGTTCGATCGTGTAGCCGGACTTCTTGACCGTATGAAATGCCCAGGATGTCATGCCCCCCCCACGGCAGCCTGCGCCCCCTCAAGGGTCACGGAACCACCCTGCTGCACCATCATCACGGCCTGACGCAGCAGACTGCGGGCCATCTCGATGATGGTCTCATTGCGGGCCAGAAGCACGAGGGACACATCCACACCGAACTCGGACCGGATGGCCGTCTGAAGTTCCACACCAGCAAGAGAGTCGATCCCCAGCTCGGAAAGACGGGCACTGTCCTCGATCGATTCCGGGTCCACCTGCAGGACGGAACCAAGCTGCTGCTTGAGACGGAGCAGGACATAATCCAGACGCTCATTCTCCGGCATGTTCATCAGCAGCTGGACCGAGTCAGAAATGCCCCCCTTGCGGCTTTCCTGCTGCAGCAGGGTAAAGCGGGCGGATGGTTTCAGCCATGCCAGAGCGCCGAAGACCTGCACCCAGTTGAGGTCCACCAGAGACACGTCACTGCGGTCCACACCATAGAGTACCGGCAGATGCTTGAGGCAGTCAGCCGCCGTCATGGTCTTGATCCCGGCCACGTCAAACATGCGTCCGGCAGCATCGCTTTCCGTCAACATGCCAACGTCACCGATGGCCCCCCAGCCCACAGCCAGAGCAGGCAGACCCTGCTGACGGCGATTCTCGGCCAGAGCATTCAGGTAGCTGTTGGCAGCAATATAGCTGCTCTGCCCCAGATTGCCGATTTCCGCCGTGAAGGAAGAATAGAGCACGAAGTGATCCAGCTCCAGCCCACGCGTGGCTTCATCCAGTGCCTGCGCACCCAGAACCTTGGGCGCCATGACATGAGCCACATTTGCAGCATCCATCTTGCTGATGAGCTGGTCATCCACCACACCAGCCGCATGGAAGACACCCCGCAGGGGCATATCCTCACGGGCCAGCTTTTTGACCAGCTTGCTGACAGCCCCATTATCCGTCACGTCCAGACGGTGCGTCACGACCTTGCCACCAGCACTTTCAGCCAGCTTCTTCAGGGTGGCGATGGCTTTCTTCCGCTCCGGGTCTTTCGGCAGGGAGCGTCCCACCAGATGCAGCACACCAGCACCCTGAGACAGCAGATACTCCGCCGTCTTGAGGCCAAAGCCACCCATGCCGCCCGTAACCAGATAGGCCCCCTTGCGGCTGAAACCCGGCAGAACCCGTGGCAGCGGACGGGCCTTGAGACCACTCATGTCCTCATAGGAAATCATGATCTTGCCGATATGACGGGATGACATGAGGTAACGGAACGCCTCGGACGCTTCGGCAGCCTTGAAGATACGGGTCTGCGGGAAGGACAGCTTGCCCTGACGGGCCAGAAGCATGATCTCGTCCATGATGCCATAGAGCTTCTCATGCGGCATCATCCGGTCCATGTCGAAGGAGAAATAGGCCAGATTTTCATTGAAAGGCATCAGGTCCAGTGCCCGATGTTCCACAATGTCACGCTTGCCGATCTCCACGAAGCGGCCCATCGGTGCCACCAGCTTCAGGCTGTGCACCATGGCTTCACCGGGCAGGGAGTTCAGCACGACATCCACGCCACGGCCATTTGTGGCCTCACGGATACCATCGACAAACTCCAGCGTCCGGGAATCCCAGACCCCCGCACAGCCCTGCTCCCGCAGATACTCACGCTTCTCCGGGTTACCCGCCGTACTGTAGATCACGGCCTTTCTCAGCTTGGCGATCTGGATAGCAGCCTGCCCCACACCACCGGCACCGGCATGAATGAGAACGCTTTCACCTTCCTGAAGCTGGGCCAGATGGACCAGCGTGTAATAGGAGGTGACGAACACCAACGGCACACCGGCAATCTGCTCCAGCGGGAACTGAAGCATCTCCTCGGAGAGCGGCAGAGCACAATAGGCCAGCTCCTTCACACCCACGATGCGGCGATAGGAGAAGCTGTCTGGATAGACGAGGGCGAACAGGTCGCCCGGCTTCATGTTATCAACGCCCTCACCGACAGATTCGACCTCCACGACGCACTCAAGGCCGAGGTCGTCACCACTGAAGGTCCCTTCCGTCACGCTCTCCGGCAGGAGAGACATGGCCTTGAGAACGTCCTTGAAGTTGAGGCTGGCCATGCGGGTCCGAATCTTGACCTCACCCGGTCCCGGCTCCGGCACGGCAAAAGCCTGCCATGTCACTCCTTCCAGCGCACCGGACTTGCTGGACTCCAGACGCACGCCAATGGTGCCGTCATCCTTGCCGCCCATGATCTCTTCCAGCGGGATGGGCTGGGGTTCCGGCTCCAGCGGCGGGGACACCAGACGCTGTACCAGACGTTCAACCGTCTCGGCAGCAGGGGCTTCACCTTCTTCGGCCTTTCCGGCATCAGCCTTGGCGGCTTTCCCGGTCTTCTTCTCGGCAGGGGACTGCCCGGTTGCCGGGCGCAGCCAGACCGTGTCTTCTGACGGGTCTTCGAGAACGAGCTCGGCAGCGAGGTCTTCCAGCAGCTCCTCGACACCTTCAGCCGGAACGTCCACGCACCGGATGGCAAGGTCCATACGCTCGGCTTCCGCACCACGGAACAGCCCGTGATAGGCACGCTGAAGCGCCTGCGCCTGACCGGCCACATCATAAGCACCACGGGTCACGATGATGACCGGCAGACGCCGCTTGCGTCCCCGCATCGGCACACGCTGGAGCAGCTCCACACAGGCGGCCATATCTTCAAGGCACTGCTGGTAGTCATCCCCGGCCCGTGGGAACAGCACCAGCGCACGCTGCCTGTTCAGGAAGGGTTCCTGATCCAGCGTGTCGGCCAGCTCTTTCCCACTCAGCCCGGCGCTGACAGTCAGGTCAGCACCATTATCCTTCAGCAGTTCAGCGACCTGTGCCGCCAGCCCATCACCCTCGCCAAGCAGGGTAACGGCCAGCGGTTCGCTCAGCAGCACCTGCCGCTCGGCGCTCACCCAGTTCGGGGCATAGACCAGACGGGCAGCAGAAGACGCATCATTCCCGCTACGGGCCACACGGCGACAGCACAGACCGAGCACCTCGCAGAGAAGCTCGCCTTCCATCGTGTAAAGCCGCAGGTCAGCCACAATCTTGCGATGGGTCCGCAGGGTCGGCGTGGCCTTCACATAGGCACGATCCACCTTCTGCCCCATATAGCTGATGCGCTCGATGGCCGCCGGAACATACACGTCCTTCTGTTCCTCAAACGGGAAGGCACCGATGAGCGCATGCATGGCACCATCCAGAAGGGCCGGATGCAGATGATAGTCTTTCAGCGTGGCTGCCTGTGCCTCGCCAAGCACCACTTCGGCGACAGAATACCCCTCACCACGGTAGAGGTTACGCATGGTCTGGAAGGCCGGACCATAATCCAGCCCCATGGCTGCGAAAGCCTTGTAAACCTCAGCCCCTTCGAAGCGGGTCGTCCCTGCACACAGGGCCTTGAAATCAAAGTTCCTGTTCTTCTCGGAAGCCGCACACCATGGTGCTGACTGAAGGACCGTGGCCTGCCCGTGAGCCTGCCAGTCACCGTTCCATGAGACCGTTTCACTGTCGAACACGAGGCGGCGGGTTGTCATGTCGAAACGCCACATGACAACAGGCGCCTGCCCTTCCTGCACGACCAGCGGCGTGTTGATCGTCACTTCCTCAATCACGGCCGGGGCCTTGGCCTCCAGCTGGGAATGAGCGGCCAGAGCGGCCTCAATATAGGCAGCAGCCGGGAACAGGGCCATGCCATGGACCTTATGGTCCATCAGCCACTCCATTGACACCACACCAATATCTGCACGCCATGCCCGGCTTTCCAGCAAGCTCGGCGTACCAAGAACAGGATGGACCTGTTCATCCAGACGGTCACGGCGGGAGGCTTCCGTCTCCAGCCATGCCTTGTTTTCCACTTCCCAGCGATAAAGCGGCAGTTCTGTCCGTTCCGGGCGCAGAACATAGCGCCAGTCCGGTTCTGCTCCACTGAGCGTCAGACGGATGAGGGCCCGCAGCAGACCTGCCGCATCATCCTGCTTACGCCGCAATGTCGGAATGACAGCCACTTCATACCGGCCTTCCTCAGCACAGCCTGTCACGGACGTACCCAGAACGGGGTGAGCAGCCAGCTCAAGGAAGACAGCATAGCCATCTTTCAGCATGGCCCGCATGGCATCATGGAACAGCACCGGCTCGCGGGCATTGGCATACCAGTAGGCCGCATCATGCCGTTCGTTTTCTTCCCATACCTTGCCCGTGACGGTGGAATAGAGCGGAACAGTCGGTGCCTTCGGTTTGATATGTGCCAGAGAGGACAGCATCTTCTTCTCGATCGCTGCCATTTCCGGGCTGTGATAGGGCACGTCCACTTTCAGGAAGCGGGCAAAGACGCCTTCCTTCGTGCAGCCTGCCTCCAGAGCCTCCAGCTCCTTGCGGGGCCCAACCACGGTGCAGGATTCACTACTGTTGATGGCCGCAATGGTCAGCTTGCCCTTGAAGGCTTCAAGACGCCCTTCCAGCACGTTGCGGCTCATGCCAACGGCCAGCATGGTACCCTTGCCTGCCCGTGTCGCCTGCAGGCGGCTGCGATGATAGATGACCGTCACGGCATCTTCCAGCTCCAGCGCACCGCTGACATAAGCCGCAGCAACCTCACCCACACTATGGCCGATGATGGCACCCGGCATCACGCCATGACGGGTAAAGAACGCTGCCAGACAGACCTGCACGAGGAAGATGGCAGGCTGGGCGACTTCCGTCTCCTGCACGCGGGACTTGGATTCAGGCTTCAGCAGTTCCTCCCGCAGGGACCAGCCAGCCAGTTTCACGAACAGCTCATCGCAGCGCTGTGCCAGCGCACGGACATCTGCCGGGCCTTTACGCAGAAGGTAACGACCCATCCCCCACCATTGCGGCCCCATGCCGGAGAATAGGAAGACCGGCTTCACGGCCTCATCCACAACGGCCTTGCCCGTAAACAGGGCCGGATGTGTCTTGCCTTCGGACAGGGCCTGAAGGGCCTCATGCGCCTGCACGACCTCATTCTCACCCTGCTCCGGAAGAATGACAGCCCGCTGACGGAACCGTGCCCGATATTGCGCTGCGGAGAAGCAGAGAGCCTCCCATGTGCTCCGCTCGGCCTTGCCCTCATCCAGCCTGCTGGCATAGGCCCCGGCCATGTGCCCCAGAGAGGCCTCCGAGAACGCACTGAGCAGCAGCGGCACCCGCCGCATGAAGCCAGTCGGGCGGACGCCTTTCAGCCTGTGTTCCCGGACAGCCTTGCGCCGTGCTGAATTCCGCTCCGTTTCCGTCGGGCGGCGCAGCAGGGCCACCGCATTGGTGCCGCCATAGCCGAAAGAATTGACGACCGCATAAAGCCGGTCACGCTCTGGCAGAGGCGTTGCCTCACCCTGCGCCACCTGAACACGGTAATCATCGAACGGAATGGCCGGGTTCAGCTCCTTCAGGTTGGCCTGACCGGGCACCTTGCCATGTTCCAGACACAGCATGGTCTTGAGCACGGCCACACCACCCGCTGCCGCTTCCATATGGCCCAGATTGGCCTTCACGGAACCGATGAGCACCTTCTGGCCCTCGGGCTGATACTGGCCGATGGCCTGTGCAATGGCCTTAACCTCGATCGGGTCACCCACCGGTGTCCCCGTACCATGGGCCTCAACATAGGCCACATCCTGCGCTTCGACATTGGCACGACGCAGCACGTCACGGATCAGCGTTTCCTGAGCATCGGCGTCCGGCATGGTCAGCACTGGCGTGCGGCCATCCTGATTCACACCGGAACTGCACACAACGCCCCGAATGTCATCACCATCCCGCATGGCGTCCTTCAGACGCTTGAGCATCAGAATGACACAGCCTTCGCCACGCCCATAGCCATCCGCATCCGCCGCGAAGGACTTGGACCGGCCATCCTTGGCAAGGAAGTGCCCCTTCGTCATGAGCATGGCCGTCTGCGGGGAGGCCATGAAATTCACGCCACCAGCCAGAGCCACATCACACTCACCAAGACGCAGGCTGTTGCATGCCTGATGCAGCGCCACCAGAGAGGAGGAACAGGCCGTATCCATGGCGATGGCTGGCCCCTGCAACCCGAACACATGGGCAATACGGGCCGCATACATGGTCATCCCGGCGGAGACGGCTGCAAACTGGTCCCGGATCTGCGACTGCATGAAGGGACTGCCACACTGGACAAGCTGATCCTGCGTGAAGCTTCCCATGAAGACACCGGTACGGGTGCCTGCCAGCGAACTGGCGATGACGCCTGCGTTCTCCATCGCACGCCACGCCACACCCAGAAGAAGGCGCTGCTGGATGTCCATGACCATTCCCTCACGCGGGGAAATGCCGAAGAAAAGCGGCTCGAACTGATGGTCATCCGGGTTCATGAAGTGACCATACTGCATGGTCGTCTTGCCCGGTGTCTGGTCCACCGGGTCATAGAACCGCTTCCGCCCCCAACGATCGGCAGGCACGGCCACACAGCCATCCCGGCGCTCCAGCAGGAACTGCCAGAGAGCTTCCTTGTCCCCCAGTCCGGCAGGCAACACACAGCCAACGCCAATGATGGCAATTTCATCGGGATTATATGTCTGGCTCATCGTGATTCCGTTCCTGTTTTCGATCGTCTCGACAGCTATTTTCACTATTTCGGGAAGGGCCCTACGTTACCGGGGGTCCAGCTCCTGGCGGATATAATCTTTTAGAGAAGCCTTCAGCCGCCCCCTATCCACATGACCTTCTCTTGTCCGGGGAATTTCCGGCACCCAGACCATGGTCACAGGCGGCAGGGCCACATAACGCTGGCGCAAGCGGGCCGAAAGTGCCTCACTGTCAAATGCCTCATGAGACACAAGAGCGGCATAGAACTGCTCTGTCCCCCGCCTGTTCTCTAGCGTGAACACACCAACATCCCTGATGCGAGGTTCGGAACGCAGAATCTCCTCCACCACGCCAAGGTCAAACTTGGCACCGCCAATATTGACAAGAGAATCCACCCGCCCCCGAAGCTGCAACGCCCCCGTAGCGGAGAACGTGCCCAGATCACCTGAATAGAACCATCCATCACGAAAACGGCGAGCCCCGGCCGGGCTGTCATCCAGATAGCCACGCACGACACCACCACCCCGAATGCGTATCTCCCCCACTTTTCCAGCGGGGAGCCTGTTCCCTTCGGTATCCACGACTTCCACTTCAACCCACGGCAGAGGAGGACCAACATCATCATCAGCCTGCCGCTTCTCTGCAGCAATGGCAGCTACGATGCCACACTCATCCGTGCCGTACACAACCTGAACATGTGGCGTGAAACGCTCTTTTGTCCGGGCCAACGTACCGGAAGACAACTTCCCGCCCACCACGCTGAGATAAATGTGGTTCACCGGCTTCATTCCCGGTGGCAGTGCCCTCAGAAGATGCTCCAGATGGGCTGGTGTCATCACAATCATCAGGGCAGAGGCCTGCATGACTTCAGCACCGATATTCTGGGAATCACTACTCCGCAATGTCGTACCACCAGCCAGAGCCGCCCCCGCCATGAGGAACCCGCTCAAAGACTGGGGTCCAATTGAACAGAGCAGCTGCGGCTTCTCCGTCATACGGGTGCGGCGGCTGGTATTACGGGCAAAGAACTCCGCCATATCGTGATAGATCAGCCGGTGCAGTTGAGCCTCCACCTCGGCAAAGCTCAGCTCCATCAGATGGAAGTCACGATCCGTTCCGCAGGCCAGAGCTGCCCGACAGGGGGCTGAACGATCCACCGGCACAGGCGGGTAATAATGTGACGCATTATCCCGCTCCACACCATCCAGCACTCTATCGAACCAATCATCTTTCAGTACAAGCCGCCCTTCACCGGCTGGCATACCGCCAACACCATGAAGAATGATAAGGTCAGGCTGGAGTACAGCCAATTCTTCGGCAGATACTTCGCCATTCGGCAAGGAGGCCGTGGTCAGTCCCAGCCTTCCTAGGGCAAGGGTCAATGCCCAATGCCGCCATGTATCGGGACACTGCACCGCCACACGCCGGGGGGTAAGATTCCGCAACCCCTCCAGCGCACGGGCCAAACGACTGACTGTTGCCTCCAAAAGGGCATAGGAACGATGGCGGGAGAGGCTGCCAAATGCCGCAGCTTCACCAGCGCAGCGGGCATTGTATGCCACAAAACGATCCAGCATCTCCGCATCCTCCTATACGCCATGACATGAAACGGTCCACCTAGCCCGAACCAGTAGACCCATATATTAATGAATGGCTTTTATATCGTTGATGGGCGATGAAAACATCCCTACAGAATATTTTTTTCCTGACGGTCGTTAATCTTCCCGTTAACCTTCCTGCAATAGCTGACCGTAAACCTGCCGCAACTGCTCACTGACCCGTTGCGGGCCGTAAGCCCGTGCTGTCAGACGCCCCTGCTCCACCTTCTTCATGACGGCCGGATTTCCAGTCATGAAGCCGGACAGGGCCGTGGCCAGAGAGTCCACAACCCCTTCCATATCTTCCGGTGAATGCCAGAACCCATTCTGCGGTGTCGCATAATCCTGCCCACCGCCACCGTGATACCCCACCACAATGCACTCTGATGCCATGGCCTCCAGCGCCATGACACCAAGAGATTCCAGTCTCCCCAAAGACAGGCAGACCGCCGACTCTCCCAACAGAACAGCCACCTCATCTTCGCTCTTTTCCTGCAGAGACACCCGGCTGACATCCGCAAATTGCGGGTATTTCAGCATCAGCATCTGAAAGATCACCTGTGCGTAATCAGGGAGCGGCTCCTGCTGGCGCCACTTCCAATGAGCCACAACAATCTGAAGCTTCTTGGTGCGAGGACGGAACACAGACCCATCCACAACAGGAGATGTCACGGCAGGTGGCGTTTCCAGCCCCAGAACGGTCTGAAGCATACGGCCAGCATACGCCCCCGGGGCCAAAACACGCCGCACACCCCATTCTTCCAAATTCTGGCGGGATGGCTGGTAAGTGAAGAAATAATAGGGATTCTGGCAGAAAATGACCTTCTTTCCCCGGACAGACGCCCGGATCATCTCCGCATACCATTCACGCAGCGTCTCAGGGAAAACCAGCACATCCTGTGCCGTAAGGTCTGTAATCATTGAACAGACCATCGGACTGACGAGAGACACCATCTCCCGCCCCAACCACGGGGGCGCCCCACCGGGCTGAATGACCTGTACCTTGAACCCCTCACGCTGCAACATGAGCGCATGGCGGTATGTGGTCTTTATCCCACCCGAAATACAGTCAAGGGGATAGCAGTTCAGAAAAATGATACGCCCCATCCGGCAGCTCTCCCCCAACTGTTCTTCATATGGCCGCTACGCCCATCGGATCAGCAACGCGTACCCCATATTAACATGAAGTAAAAGGAAGGAGAGCATCACGCGAATTTTATGGCGCTTTCCCCGAACGAGCAGATGACAGAACCCCCATGACCAGACCGGGCGTCAGTATCTGTGGCAGTACCTGCGCCTCTCCCCCTCCCGGCGGATAGTACAGATAGAGCGGCACACCATCACGCCCATGAGCCCGAAGGAACGCCGTGATCCGTTCATCCCGGCGGGTCCAGTCCCCCCGCAAAATGGTCACGCCATGATCCCGGAAGGCCTTTTTCACTGATGGAATATCCAGCGCAACATGCTCATTGACCATGCAGGTCACGCACCATGAGGCCGTCATATCCACAAAAACAGGCTTCCTTTCTGCCCTCAATGCCGCCAGACGTTCATCCGAGAACGGTTCTACGGCAGGGGCCTGCTGCCCAGCCTCTGCCAAAGAAGGGGATGATGGAAGCGGATTTTCCTCGCCTGCTGTCACGCTCCGACCCAACCCCACCAGACAGGCCAGAACACACAACCCTGCCAACACCCGGCAGGTCAGGACAATTCTGGAAGCTCCCCCCACCATAGCCCGCTGTTGTGCCAGACCATACAGCCAGCCTGCCACCCCCAATAAGACGGCCCCTCCGGCCATGAGCAGTACGGCATCACCACCCCGTTGCAGCACAGCCACCCAGAGTAGCCACACACAACTGGCCAATAACGGAAAGGCCAATAACTGCTTCAGCCATTCCATCCACGCGCCGGGCCGAGGAAGACGCCGGGCCAGCCCCGGCACAGCCGCCAGAATGACATAAGGTGCCGCCAGCCCCGCCCCCATAGCAAGAAAAACCAGCAGCCCGGCCCAGACAGGCCCGCCCAGCGCCGCCGCAATGGCAACCCCCATAAAAGGCGCCGTGCACGGCGTTGCCACGATCACAGCAAGCAGACCAGCCATCAAATCACTGGCTGGGCCATGACCCGCCACAGCCTGCCCGGCACGCCCGGTCAGACGCCCGCCCGTGATCTGGAACACACCCAGAAGATTCAGCGCCATGACAAAAAGCAGCCAGCCAACCCCGACCACAAAGGCAGATGACTGAAACTGGAACCCCCAGCCCACAGCGGCCCCGCCATAGCGCAACCCCATCATCACAGCCCCAAGGGCCGCAAAGCAGCCCATGACACCCGCACTATAGAAGGCCGCACTCCGCATACGGGTCCGCCAGCCAGCCCCCCCCATCTGAGCAAAGGACAGCAGTTTCATAGCCAACACAGGAAAAACACAAGGCATGAGATTGAGGATGACGCCCCCCAGAAATGCCGAGAGCAGGCTGCTCCACAACCCTGCGGCTGATGAGCTTGTGCCTGCCGGACGGACCTCACCAGCCGCTATGGGCGAGGCCACCAGATGCAGCGCCGACTGATTGCCAGCCCCATCCACCAATACAGCCACGCCCGCCAGCTCCTTCTGCCAGAAGGGCGGATGTGCGTAAGGGTCCGGTTTCAACTGGAGGCTCAGATGCCCGACACTTACAGCCAGAGCCTGCGGCACATTCTGGGCAATCACGCCCCCTTCCTGCGGAAGAAACCATGCCTGCCGGACCGTATCTGGTGACAACCCGGTGCCGTGCAGTTCCAGCCGTCCATCAGACCCGATCTGCGCCGCAAAGGGAGAAGGCTGGGGCATAGCGGCATCTGCCCTGCGGAACAGGGCGGCTTCCGCACTATCCTCTCCCGAAGACGTGCCGGAGGCCGTGGGAATTGTCAGGGAGAACGTACCTTTTTCCGGCACACAGACATCCGCACAAACTAGCCAGTCTGCCTTGGCCGTAACCTGCACATCCCCCGTGCCCTGCCCGTGTACAGCGACCCGCACCGGCAGCAGCACATCACCCTGATAGGCATAGGCCATCAGCCCACCTTCAGAGACACGCTCCGGCACGGGCCAGTCTATCGTCTCGCCTTCACCCATGCGGACACCGCCGACTGTGATGTGGACGTGCGGGGCCTCGCCAGCATCACCGGGATTCTGCCAGTAAGTATGCCAGCCCGGCTGAAGCTGAAGACGCAGCCCTAGCCTCAGGGTGGTTTCGCTCTCTCCAACAGAATCCACGGCACTGACAAGGGTGGCTCTGGTATGGCTGGTCACGACTGGCGCACTCTCCGCCGCCTGAGCAGCAGGCAGTCCCACTACACCGCCAAGCATGAGCAGGGCAGCCCCCACCATCATTCCACTATGCCGCATCATCCAGTATCTCCCCCGCCACAGCTCTCAGCAGCCTGCCCCATAACACTGGCGCCTGCCCCTCTTAAAGCCATAATCCTTTTCTAGCGTCCCCGGGACAACCCGATTACTGTTTTCGTCCTACAGGCACCTTCAAGGCACTTTTACAAAATGAATGATCTTCCACCGCCCCCAGACAAGCAGGCAACCATCTGGGCCCGTCTGGTAGCCCGCCTCGTTGATCTTAACCTTTACAATACCCTGCTTACCTTTCCCATCGACAGGGGAATGAAGGCTCTGGCGGCTTTCCTGCACATTCCCTACACCCCAACGGACATGACCACGCTGGGCATCATTGAAGGACTAACCACGGACCTCCTGCTCGTGTTCCCTCTTTCCATGCTGCTGGACAGCCTCATCTGCGCCCGGTTTGGCAATACTCTCGGAAAATATCTGCTCGGCATCCGACCCGCTACAGCAAATGGCGACCGACTTAATCTCTCCACCTGCCTACGGCGTAATTACCTGATCTATGTAGGGTGCTTTACAGGCGGCATCTTCATCCTGGCGCCACTGGCCGAAATCTTCCACTATATCCGCTTCAGAAATACAGGAACGACCTTCTGGGATGAAGAAGAAGGAACAGTCGTACTTTCCCCCAAAGGAAGCGGCATACGGACGGTCATCATGTTCATTCTGTGGCTTCTCATCCCGGACCCGATACCGTTAGCCCTCCTGCCCCACTGACAGGTCAGACATTATAGCCCTGCGCCGCCAGATATTGCTTCACCAGAGCTACGAAACAGGCACGCTCCTTCAGAGCGATCATCAGGCTGCGCTGGTCCAGCACCTCGCCTGCCCTGATCCGTGGCAGCAGCCGTGCCGCTATGGCCTTGCGATGACGGCTATGCCGATAATGACACACATAAAACCGGGGATTTTCCAGAGAATATCTGATGATCTCCGCACCTGCTGTCGAAAAGCTCTCTCTCATCATGGCGAGATGACGTTTCACACTTTTGATGATTGCCGGTTCTGACACTTCTTCCGGAATGAGAAACCATCGGCACCGATTGGCCAGTGTTGAAATCTGACTTGTCAGAAACGCCATCACAGGGGCCAGCAACAGACTAACAATCACAGGGATGAACCAGACCAACAGGGCATTACCCGGCAACAGGCCATAAGGCAGCTGTTCCATAAAACTCGCCGAATAATCAGGCTGCGCCTCCATAACCTGCTTCAACATTCCTCCTGCCAAGACGCCAATGGCTGAACACCACCAATAATCCTTAAGACATTCCCGAAATGTCAGAGGCACATCATGCCGTTGCTGGGCCTGCCATGTGACGGATGAACGCCACAAGCACGCCAGCAGAAACCGGATGATGAAACACATGATGACCGGATTGCAGAACAGCGTGAACATCATCTCTAACATGGCGCTGAAAAGCAGCTTGCAGCGTCCCCCATAGGTGGGGGCATTTTTACGCCTCATGGCAACGGACAGAGCGATCAGCCTTGGCGAAAAAACGAAAATCATGGCTAGGGCAAACAACCCCAGAGACATCATTTGAAACAGCTCCGGCCCATCACTCTCCCCCTGCCCAATGACCATATGAGTTGCCGTATAGACCGAGGCGATCATAAACATGGCGCCAAGCGGGGCCATGGCATAGGCTAGAGCGCCCATCAGCAGGGTCTCTCTGTGCAGGCCCTGAAGACCATCCGTAAAAAGCAGCCGGATATTCTGAAGATTACCCTGCAACCATCTATTTTCCCGCCTCAGAAACCCCGACATAGTGGCCGGTATTTCCTCATAACTGCCCTTGATATCCGCCAGAAACCACACTTCATAGCCCGCCCTGCCCATCATGGCGGCCTCGGCAATGTCGTGGGAAAGCGGTTTCCCGCCCCATGGCCGCCCTCCGGGCAATTCTGGCAGGATACAATGCTGGATGAAGGCGTCCGTCCGAATGATGGCATTATGCCCGATATAGCTGGCATGCCCCATAGCAAGCGCCCCCAGACCATGGGAGAGTACGGAACCATGAAGGTGACTGCTGAACTGTAGAAGACGCCCGAAGAAAGATCGTCTCAGCACAGGCAGGGGATTTGTCTGGATGATGCCGATCTGGGAATTACCCGCCATCATACGCAGACACTGATGAATGGATGTTCCGGACACGATGGAATCAGCATCCATCATATAGATATAGGTATAGTCCCGCCCCCAACGGCGCAGAAAATCCACGATATTACCGAGCTTGGCATTAGCGTTATGGGCTCTATGCCGGTAATGAATGACCATATCGGGGTAGGTCTGCTTAAGATGATAAATGGCCGCCTGTTCTGTCAGGACATGATAAGCATCCGTACTGTCCGAGAGTAGAAACACTTCATAATGATGCTTCTTTTCAGGCAGGTCCCTTTCAAAACTCTCAATCAGAGACGCTATGCCAGCTCCGACCCTGTGCATGTCCTCGTGATGGACGGGATACAGTATGGCGCATCTGTCCGTTTCGGGAGGGTCTTGAGCCTCATGAACAGGATGATATGGGTTACCTTCCGGCCCCCTAAGAGTTAGCCAATAGCCGACACTCATTTTTGTAAAAGAATAAACCGCCAGAAACGTAAACAGCAGATACAGCGCCATATAGACATCCTGTATCACGTCCCGCCCATCAAAACCCACAAAGAGGCTTTTCCGAGCTCCTATGAACATGAGTACCGTTACCGCCAGAGACAGCATCAGCATCCGCCGGCGCCGTCTGGCCAACAGCCTCAGCCATCCCGGTTCCGGACGGTGATCCCTGTTGAGGGGGTTCTCCTGAAAACGGCGCCTGATGCTCTGTTTCCACCCCATACCAAGATCAAGCGAACCAATAGGCAGGCGCCTGAAGCGAGGTGTTGAAACACCCTCTCCATTTCGATCAAGAAACAGATTTAACGTCTCGAAGGATGTAATATCTGTCGGTTCTGCACCCAGAATCTGCCTATAAGGCGCAAAATCAAACAGCTTGCCCCGTTCACTGCCTGTCATCGGGCAATGGACGCCAGAACACCCGCCTGAAGGATCAGGGAAAACACCTTGGAGTAAGGCACCCATGGCGATTCAGCGACATAAACAATATCATCCCGTTTCAGAAGGAACTTCTGCGCTACGAACAAACCATAAGCCCGATCAAACGGCACTTTCATGAGATGCGGTATGTCCCGCTCGTACCGCAGCACGAACACGGCCCGGCTGGAGGCTGCATCACCTTTCAACCCTCCGGACATGGCTAAGACTTCTGCCAGAGAGGGAGATGACCCAAACGCATACAGCCCCGGCCGGGACACGCCACCACCCAGAACAGGAACCGAGATGGATGCCTCCTTCTTCACGATCACCCTGTCCCGTGGTGCCAGAGACATATCAATGGTCAGGGCATCCTCAAGCGGCACGGTACCAACCACCCTACCGCCCCTAACAATACTTACGGAAAGTCTGTAGCGGGCTGTATGCAGCCCATCATCCCCTCCGGGTCTGGCACTGGAGATTGATCCGTCACTCATGGCCACGGCCAGAACATGCGCCAATGTCATGCCACCGGGGAGCCATGCTATCTCCCGTGGGCGAGTCACCTGCCCTACGACAAGAATGGAATCCGCTACACGGCTGCCACCAGAACTATCTGACCGCACGATGACAGAAGGTGTATTGAAAAGCCCTCTGGCTGCATAAAGGCGGGACAGGCGCCGCTGTATCCGGGCATATGTCAGACCCGCAACATGAACGGAATTAACATAAGGCAGAGCGACCGTCCCATCCCTCAGCACACGAAAGGAACCCAGCTTCACGAAAGCCGGTGCAGTACCGGCTGCTTCCCCCGCTGCAGGAAAAGACAGAATGGAAACCGTGATATTATCCCCAGCATGGGCGACAGGATTCCCATCATGCCTTCCTATGTTAATGGCATGAACAGCCGCCCTGATACGTTCTTTTTCCTCACGCCGGTCCTGCTCTGCCATCCTGATGGCATCTTCCATGCTCACATCCTGCGTGACCAGACTGGAGAAAAGCGCCTTCCTGTCCCGCAGCTGCTCCTTGCGTGTCATGCTCCCGATACCCGGCCCGGCTTCCGGCAGGCCACACCCTGTCACTTCCAGCATAGACAGAACCGCTGCTGCCAGAAGATACCCGCGCAGGAAACCGGCCCCTCTCATCAGACAGCCGCCATGAACAGAAGCAGCCCCACCGCCAGAACCGTCAGGACACTCCACCAGAATCCCGGCCTGAAAGGTGTTTCCTCCACAACGGGGCCACTCACTGTCTTCAGGAAATAATGTGACATGATCGCACGGGCTCCCACGCTTTCATATGAAGCCATTTCGGTATCCAGCAGGCCCGATAATGTTCTGACCTCATGGATCAGACGATCATTTTCCAGAATGATATTCCGTTTCTCTACCGTATCATTACTGAAGCGTGTCTTCCCTGCTTCATAAACACGCACTTCTCTATCCATAGCACGAGCATCACGCTCCACCGTATCCTTCAGGACAGAATATTTCCCTTCCAAAACGATCTGATCAGCTGCTATCTGGAACCACGCCTTCTGAGAAGACGCATAAAAGCCACTTCCATCATAAATACCAGAAGACAGCATATTGGCTGCAATGGTCTTCTCATCATCCGTAATGGCCTTGGTCAATCTCTGCATGGTGGCCTGATGTTCCTGAAGCAGAAGCCTATCAGGTTCCTGATTCAACAGGGCCAGTTTCAAACGGGCATCATCAAGTATTTTTCTGGTAATTTCATAAGAAAGCTTCCTGTTAGCTGCTTTGACGCTAAACTTTACAAGTCCTTCTTTACGGGAAATATCCGTATCAACAATATAAAGAGTGTAATAATCGTACAGGGCGCGCCTGCTCCGTGAAAAGAAAGATAGGACCCCGCCAAAACTCTGTATGATATCCGGGAAGAAGCTGTACTGTCTGGCAAGATTCACCCGTGCATCAACAGACATGAACTCCTCATAGGACGTCACGAAAGCCCGGAATAGATAATTCCCTTCATTTCTGCCGCTGGTGCCCATTAGGGATGACGCATCACCCCCGCCCGTGACGGGCTTTTCTACCACGAGAAACGTCTGCGTCTCATAAAGGACAGGTGACAGGACAGCATAATAACCCAGTACGAGAGAAAGCGGTGCCAGCAAAAAAAAAGGCAAAGCACTTCCTCACGTGGTGGTCACGAAAAGTCTTGATCATGCGAACCATCAGGAAATATGACGAGAAACCAGCCACCAAGAAAGAAGCGACCTGTGTATCTGTTAACGATTTTCTAACAGAATAGAAACAGCTTTCTGCCCAGCCTTATAAAAAAGGGGAGCAAACGCTCCCCTTTTCTTCAACAATTCCTATCATAACCTACTGGAAAAACACGCTTAACGCATGATCCCCGTATGACCGATGCTGTACCGGCCCGGCTGCGGCCAAACCGTCAGGCCATGCGGTTCTGCTCCAACAGGAATCTGCTTCATGGCGCCTGTCTGTGTATCAATGGCATACACGACATCATCAAATCGCCCGGAGAGCCACAGCGTCTTACCATCAGCACTGACATTGCCCATATCCGGGCTGCCACCGCCGGGGATCGGCCATGTCTTCAGCACCTTATCCGTAGCGACATCCACAACCGAGACACTCCCCTTGCTGTGCCGTGGCCCATGCACCATGTGAGACCCACGATTAGCTACATAGAGCAGCTTGGCATCACGGCTCGGATACAGCCCATGCGTACCCAGCCCCGTGGGGATGAAGCCCGTCTCCTTAAAGCTGTCACCATCAATGATGAACACGCCATCAGCATGCATGTCGGCCACATAAAACTTATGCCCATCCGGCGCAGCCAGCACATCCTGCGGCATTCCTCCCTTGGAGAGCTTCAGCATCCCCAGAAGCTGCCGGTTGACTGTATCCACCTTGGCAAGATACCGCCCAAACTCGCAGGTGAAGATCGCATAGCGCCCATCCACCGAGAACGCCGCATGATTGATCCCTTCGCAGAGCGGCGCCTCAACAGAGCCTTTCAGCTCCATGGTATGCGGGTCACGAAAATCCAGACGGCGATGAGCTTCCGCTACCACGATGGCATTCTGACCATCCGGCGTAAAATACATGTTGTACGGGTCATCCACAGGGATGGCCTTACCGGGCTTGCCTGTCACCGGGTCAATCGGTGTCAGAGACCCATCCGTATGGCCTTCACTGTTATTCGTCACCCACAGGGTCCGCAGGTCCCATGCGGGCACAACATGCTGAGGAGACCGCCCAACAGGAAACGTATCCACAACCTTGTAGGTTTTCGGATCAATCACGGAAACGCTGTTACCACGCAGGTTTGGCACATAAACCCGCTCCAGATCATGTGCCACAACAGGAGACAACTTCTCCGGGCCACTCGCCTCGCTATAGATATTATGAACATCCAGAACAGGCGGCATACCGGGAATGGTGTGCACGACAGGTGCCTGCTCCGCCACAGTAGCAGAAGGAGCTGAAGGCGCAGCAGCTGCCGGAGCCGGCGCTGGCACTGACGCAGGGACTTGTGTCGGCGCTGGTGCGGGTGTTGACGCCGGTGCAGGCGCCGTCTTTGCGGCAGCCGCTGGATCACCATCCGGGAAGGGCTTGGGTGAATCCGCAGCGATGGGCTCATCCTGCGGGTCTGGATGGTTGGCTACCTGCTGAGCCTGTGCTGCTCCCGCAGCCAGCAGGGCTCCCATTGCCAGAAAAGAAACTTTAAGCCTCATGGGTGTCTCCTGTTAAAAGACGAAATGGCCTCAACGGCAGCCTGCACCTGCATGGCTGTGCCGACCCGGCCAAGTTCAGCCGTTGCCTGCCGCGGGTCGCCACCATAGACACCATCGGCAGAATCTGGTTTCTCAGCCTGCCTCAGAAGCCCCTCCCGCACAAGGGACGGATCCACAGCCAGCATGAGGGATGTATCGCTTATGTCGGCATGTTTCCCCAAAGCCACACCATGCCCCTGCTGGCGTAAATAATCTGCATATTTCCCGGCTATGACATCATAATAGGCCCCAACAAAAAGGACCTCTGCCGTCCCCCCTTTAGCCCACCGTTTGTTCAGCTTGGCCGCCAGACTGGCCAGCTGGGTCTGATACCCACCATGATCACCCAGAAACACGATGGTGGTGAAACCCTGCGCCCGCAGACTCTCCGCTGCCCCCTCCATCAACCCCGCAAAGACGGCAGGCGGAATGGATAATGTTCCCGCAAAACGCATATGCCCTGTCCGAGGATGGGTTGAACCTTCCGGCACATAGGCAATGACAGGCGCCACAAAGGCATTCCCCAGCCTGCGGGCAATCTCATCTGCCAGAACATAAGCACGGACATTATGCTTGCCCACCGCCATATAGGGTCCGCTCTGCTCCGTACCCCCAACGGGCAGAAGAACCGTCCTAACCCCTTTCTTCAGAGCTGCCTCAATCTCCGTCCAACTCTGGCAGGCCAGCTCCACCTGACGGGTCGCAGGCGAGCAGACAGAAGGATGTTCACCTCCATCCTCTGCCTGCGCCTGTACTGACACCATACTACCCGCCATGCAGAGCAGCAGAGCCATAGCCCGGCACCCTGCCCACCTCGCCATGGTCTTCACAGTCCTGTTGCTCATCCGGCTTCCCTTGTGCATTATCGCCCCATCCTGTGGTACCCCCTGTTTTCAGGACAGGGGCCCCATGGCCTCAGCAGGCCATGTTCAGCATAATGCCCCCGCGCATAACATATCCAGACCCATCATGACCGTGCCCCTTCTGAGCAACCTGCCTTTTCTGACGCAACAGATGAACAATATTGACGACGCTGCCCACATCATCCAGATGGCTCTGACGCCTGTCTTCATGCTCTCCGGTATCGGCACGCTGATCAATATCTTCAACACAAGGCTGGCCCGTGTCTCGGACCATCTGGACAACGTCAACCGCCTGCTTGCATCCCCACCGGATGGGAAAGACCCGCAATATAGCTACGATACGCCGCAAAGGCTGAAGACCCGCCAGAAGCGCCTGACCCGCCGCATTGTCGTGCTGGACCTTGCCATCATCCTCAACGGGCTCGGCGGAGCCATGACCTGCGGCGCTGCCATCGCCCTGTTTGTTGGCTCCCTCGGAGATGCCACCACATCACTCTGGCTGCTGGCCCTGTTCGGCAGTGCACTGGGCTGCACCGTGGCAGCCCTGCTCGCCTTTCTGGCTGATACGCTCCTAAGCTGGCACGGGCTGCGGCATGAAGGGCAGGTCTCCCTCCTTACTGCCCTGCTGCGCTCGAAGGCCAACTCGACAAAACAGCATCACTGACAGGCTTCGGCAGGCCCACATAGCCCAGCTTGGCATTGATCTTCGTCCCATGGGCAAAGCCCCAGCTAAAGAAGCGCTTCACACCCTGACCTTCCGCACTGCCCACCAGATCTTCCGGGACAAGCACATAGGTGGCGGACACGATGGGCCAGCTTTCTTCACCCGGCTGGTCCAGCAGATTGACAGAAAAATGATCCTCCGCTTTCCACTCCGCAGAGGAGGCCGCCGCCACAAATCCCTTTAAGGAGGGGGAAACAAAGCGCCCGTCATGATTTTTCAGCTTCACGATGCCCAGATGGTTCTGAGCCGCATAGGCATATTCCACATAGCCGATGCTGCCTTCAGTCTGGCGAACCAGAGCCGCAATGCCATCATTGCCACGGGCACCAGCGCCTCCAGCCCATTCCACAAGGGTCCCGGCCCCGATCTTCTCACGCCATTCCGGTGATGTCTGGGAGAGATATGAAGTGAAAACGTAGCTCGTCCCGGCCCCATCAGCCCGATGCACGGCCACGACCCCCATATCCGGCAGGGTAAGACCAGGATTCAGAGCTGTGATACGAGGATCATCCCAGTCCGTAATACGGCCATCATACAGCGCCGCCACTGTCGGGCCATCCAGCTTCAACTTGCCAGCGGGAACACCGGGCAGGTTGACCACCAGCACCACACCACTCATGACAGTCGGGAACTGATAAAGATGCGCCTCTGCCAAACGGCTGGCACTCATAGGCTTGTCGGATGCCCCGAAATCGACCGTCCGTTCCATGACCTGATCCTGCCCGGCACTGGAACCAACCGTCTGATAATTAACCAGCACGCCCGTCTTCTTGCCTGCCGGGATGCTCCAGCTCTGATACACAGGGGCAGCGAAGCTGGACCCGGCGCCGGTCACTTCCACCTCCTCAGCCTGAGCAGCCCCCACAAATGCTGACGAAACAGACAGCACCATCATGAAAGCTCTCCTGCAATTTTCCCAGCGGAAAAGAGGCTTGTTTCTCGGACGCATAAATCCCTCGGCACACGACAATGATCACCTATCTGCCGTTATAGCTGCACAGCCGATACAGACAATAAAAATATAAGCCAAACTCAAGAAAAGACTTTTTAAACAGAAAAAAATTAGTAAATAAACAGAATTACGGATACGAAAGAGAGGAAAACTTCGTGAATCTCGGCCTTAAACGTAATACAAAGTCTCTTTATTACAGTTTTATGACAGTAACATTACTGTCATATAGTGCATCATCCTTTCTTTCATCCGCCCATGCAGCCGGGTCCAGTGACGCCATCGCTCTGATGGAAAAGCAGATACACGCCATGCAGGCACAGCTGAATGTGATGAAACAGAAGCAAGCCGCCGAGAATCGGCGCATAAGGGCTGAGCTTGCCCGCCAACGGGAGCTCATTGAGGCTGATCCTTACACACCCCGCGCCCGACTTCTGGGCCAGACCAAAGCAGGCAGCTACGGCGGAAGCGCTCGACCATACAGCAAAAATGACGATGTATTCGGCCTTGCAGACAATCCCATCCTGACCCCATCCCGCACAGCCAGCACACCTTACGGCGAACTGACAGCCATCCCCCCTGCCCATCCGGACCTTTACAGCCCCCTGCGCCGGGGACAGCTACAGGTAGGTGGTATCCGCCTGACACTGGGAGGGTATCTGGAAGCCGCTGGAGTCTGGCGGTCCCGCAACAGTGCGGCAGACATTGCCAGCGCCTATAATGGCATCCCGTGGCATAACCAGCCCGCCTCTCATATGAGCGAGTTCCACCAGACTGAACGACAAAGCCGCCTCGCTCTGCTGGCAGAAGGCATGCTGACCAGAAAGCTGGAAGCTGATGCCTATGTGGAAACGGACTTTCAGGGGTCGGGTTCATCTTCCAACTCCCGACAGTCCAATTCTTACGTTCTGCGTGCCCGTGTCGTTTATGGTGAGCTGAAAGACCGGGAAGATGGCTGGTATGTACTCGGCGGGCAAAGCTGGTCCCTCATCACGCTTTTCAACAAAGGGATGCTAGCCCGTGACGAACAGACCCCTCTGGTGATTGAGGCCCAGTATGTCCCCGGCTTCAACTGGACACGAAACTCCCAATTCCGTGTCGTCAAAACCTTCGGCAAAGAGGAACGCTACGCTGCCGGTCTCTCTATCGAGAACCCCAGCGCTGTCCCGGCAGGTGTATCCCCCTGCTCCAACGCTGCCAACCATTGCACCACGACAGACCGCCTGACGGGCACGAACGTCAACAACCCTTCCACCTACTACACAACTGACCCAGCACCGGACCTGATCGCCAAAATCGCCGCTGATCCCGGTTGGGGGCATTACGAACTCACTGGCGTCATGCGCTTCTTTCGGGACCGCACCAGCACATTGGGAGAAGGCACCAACCATACCCGCATCGCTGGCGGCGGCGGGGGCGGTATGGTCCTGCCTCTCATCGACAAGAAACTATATTTTCAGGCCTCTGGCCTTGTTGGCACAGGGTTAGGACGATACGGCACCACAAACATGCCAGATTACACCTATGGGCGTAATGGTGCCGTCACGCCCCTGCCAGAAGCAAACCTGCTTGTCGGCCTCTATGGCAATCCCCTCAAAAATCTGAAGCTCTACTCCTACGCAGGGGCAGAAACCGTCCTCAGCCGCCGCTCCTTTGATGAAGACGGCGCCCATTACGGCTATGGCAACCGTGGTTTCGACATGCGAGGCTGCTTTACCGAACTCGCCACCAACTGCGCTGCCTCTGGCAATATCCGCACGGTAGCGCAGGCCACTGGGGGTTTCTGGTACACAGCGGCCAAAGGCGATTACGGTACGCTACTGGTAGGGGGACAATATTCTCACACCCATGTACAGGCTTTCTCCGGCCTTGGAGGCAAGCCCAAAAGCGATGCCGACATGATCCTGATGTCCCTCCGCTACCAGCCGTTTAATTGAGGGAATAGAATTATTCTTCCGTAGCTGGTACGTCCCACACAATACAGGCCAACCTAGCCAACCATCTAGCACGCTGATGAATGGACTCTTTATTCCATTCATCAAACGTGCCTATCTGAGAAACAGCTTGGTCAATCACTGTATTCCCTATATCTGGCCTTTCAAAAATGATCTGCGTCAGAAGATAACGTGACTTAGGATAAATAAACTTTTTCTGAGAAAAGGGCTTATTACCCAAAGACATATTGATAGACTTCTCAACAAGCGCAAGATTGCCAACAGACCAAACCAACCTAGGGTCATCTGCACCGACACCAAACTCTTTGAAAACTTCACTATCTGGCTGTCTCGGCAAAATATGCTCTAAATGAACATCCCTAGAATTGCAGTACATAGAAAGGGGCATATCACCACCATATGCTTTTCTATCTACAAATTGCGTCAACTTACCAAGTAGATACTCAATTTGATATTTAGGAAGTGATCTATTATCTATCTCCCTGAACATAACAAAAAATTTTGAAGCATGTTTCTTTTTTTGAACCTTGAAAGTATCATCTGCAAAAATTTTATAGTCTTCCATCGTCTTCACTCTTGAAAGACCTAGAGACCATTCAGAAAATATTTTCTCAAATGTACGAATTTCTTCTTTGACGAGAAGACAGACAAACAAAAACGATTCAATATCCCTACATAAAGCGGAGAAAATTTCAGGATGAAGTCTACGCCCAGCAAGAAGAAGGACAAGATGCTGTTTAGCAGAATTGCGCTTTTTATATAATAAAGATATATTCTCCAAAAATGGATTTGAATTCCCGTAACTGTCTTTTCCATTTACAAAATTAATATATGCTTCCAGTGCTTCTTTCATTTTCTCAACAAAAGCAACTGGATTATCTTTAAGTCCAATTCTCTTATCATTTTTCACAAGCCAATCATACAACTCATCTTTAGCAAGCCTAGGAACACCCCATGTAGAAAATATGAAATACCTTAAAAAGCGCAGGGGTCTTTCATCAATTTTATAAAGTTCATCAACAATAAACTTCCAATATTTCTTAAGACTATCAAACTGATACGTCTTAGCATTCATGAAAAGAAGATTTTTTAAAAGATCCATAGCATTCAATCCAATACCACGATCATTTATTGTTTCAAATATCTTAAGCGCGCGCCCAAAATTATGCGTTGATATTCTAATAAGTTTCACATTCCTCGTCACATATCCGAAAAATTTTCTAATATCGTCTACAGAATCCCCAAAAGAATCATCTAAAAACTCTCTTACAGTATTATAAGCACCATAAATATTCTTTATGGACACAGTCCCGTCTTTTGTGAGATTTTTCCCATCTATCAATTGAGAAAATATCTCCCCTGCATCCTCATACTGAAGTTCAAGATGAGGTCTGTAACAGTCCCTGCCATACTGGTCTGTATCAACATCAACAATACTTTTTTTAATACCCTCAAGACCATCAGCACCAAGCCCGGAAAGACTATCCCTGATTGCACAGAACAAAATGAAAATAGTCGTGAATCTCTGCTGACCGTCAATCAGGTCATAAGCACCATCCCTTGTTTGACTCGGACAAACAACCAATGACCCAATAAAATATTCAGAGCTTTCTTCATGAATTTGCTCAGACCTTATATCATCAAGAAGATGGAGTACTTGAGACTTCTTCCAGACATATTCACGCTGATAGCTTGGGACAATATAAAATTTCTGAAATAGCTCTCCAACACTTATATTGTTTACTTCAATATCCGCCATGTCTATCTAACCCTTCTGAAAAACAATCATGTACAAAACATAAAAACCAAAGCACATTCAGTGACATTTATCAAAACGTGAATTTGCTGACCACTTGTTCTTAATATACCTCTAGACTTCGAATTGTTAGGAGACCCCATGCACATTACCATGATTGGCGGTGGTTATGTCGGGCTGGTATCGGGGGCATGCTTGGCGGCCTTTGGCGCTGACGTAACCGTCATTGAACATGACCCAACACGACTGGATCGCCTGAAGGCCGGAGAGGTCCCCATCTATGAGCCGGGCCTTGAAGACCTGATTGCCGAACAGCGGCAGGCTGAACGTCTGACCTTTTCCGGCAATCTGGCGCCCGCTCTGCAGAAAAGTCGTGCCGTCTTCATCGCCGTGGGCACGCCGACACGCCGGGGCAGCGGTCATGCCGATCTGAGCTATGTCCATGCCGCTGCACGAGCCATTGCGGCCCATGCTCCTGACAATCTGCTGATCGTCACAAAATCCACGGTGCCAGTCGGGACAGGGCGGCAGGTCGCAGCCATAGTCCGTCAGGCACGCCCGGAACTGACCTTCCATATCGCTTCCAATCCGGAGTTTCTGCGGGAAGGTCATGCGATCACTGACTTCATGGACCCTGACCGCATCATCATAGGGCTAGAAGATATATCTGACACCACATCCCCCGCCCGCTCGCTGCTGGAGGACCTTTACGCCCCCCTGAAGGAACCAAAAAGCCGCCTGCTTTTCATGGGACTGGAAAGTGCCGAGCTCACCAAATATGCCGCCAATGCCTTCCTCGCCATGAAGGTCACCTTCGCCAACGAAATGGCCGACCTCTGCGAGGCAACAGGTGGCAATATCACCGATGTGACCCGTGGCATGGGTATGGACCCCCGTATCAGCGCTCACTTCCTCACACCGGGGCCGGGCTATGGCGGCTCCTGCTTCCCCAAAGATACACAGGCTTTGGCAACCTCGGCCCGGCAGGCAGGCACCCCCACCCAACTTATAGAAACCACCATCGCCGCTAATGAGGCCCGCAAACGCCGGCTTGCCGAACGGGTCCTGACCCTTGCTGGTGACAACATCATACACAGCACCATTGCCGTGCTGGGGCTAACCTTCAAAGCTCATACGGATGACATGCGGCAGGCACCTTCCCTGACCATTCTGCCCCTGCTGCACGAAGCCGGAGCAACCCTGCGTGTGTACGACCCTCAAGGCATGGAAGCGGCCCGCAAACTGCTACCAGAAGGCATCACCTATGCACACTCGCCCCTACACGCTGCAGAAGACGCAGACATCCTGCTGATCCTGACAGAATGGCCCGAATTCATACCCATCACACCCGCCCAACTGGCTCCCCGCATGCGGGGAACGCTGATTCTGGATTACCGCCAGATATGGCAGGAAAAAACATGGCGTGATGCAGGATTCCGCTATCATTGTCTCGGCATGAGACACCCAACACAGACCTGAGAGGCCACTCGGCCATATCCCTGCCCATAAAGCGGGCTATCTTCATGCAGTCAGGCTGCCTATAATGGACGAAGGGCATGAGCATGACAGGCAGACAGGACCTGTCTCATGTCCTTTCTGTAGTAGGCGGTACATCCCTGCCATCTTCATGTTTTCGGGAGTCCCTGTGTGAGCACGCGTAACGTCCGGACCTGTCTTTCCCTGTTCCTGAGGCGCACCCTTTTCCTGGGGGCCGTGCTGGGCAGCACCCTGATGGCAGGAAGCAGTCAGGCGGCGGAATCCCATGCGGTTCTCCACGCTGATGAGCTAGACCTCAGCACGCCCTGCGCACAGGTCCATATAAAGGTGGACCCTAATCTGAAAGACAGCATGGTGCTGGAGGAAACCTCTGGCCTGACCCCCGTCATACAGACAACCCGTGACGGTACAGAGAGCCACCTCCGCCTGTCCCTCCATGACTGCCCCAAAGGGGGGCGACTGACCATGCGCCTCTCCGGTGATACGGCGCTGACCCTGCATGACAGCCCTCAGGCCCATATCACCATCAACGGTACCCTCACGACATTGGAGAGCAATCTGGATGATGCCTCTCTCCAAGTGGACCGGGTGGAATCACTGGACATGTCCATCTCCGGGACAACACAGGCACATATCCACCAGCTGGACCGGGCAGCGCAGATCAACGCCACGGGGGGCGCAAACCTTGATGTCGATACAGCTCTCCTCTCCGCTCTCTCTGCCCAACTGTCTGATAACAGCCAGCTTTCCATCGCACAGGGGCAGATCGACAGCCTGACATTGAGCGTATCCCATCAGGCCGATGCCTCCATCATGGCAACCATCAATAATGCCAGCATCACAACCAATGATGCCGGGAGCGTCACTCTGAACAAGGTCACAGGAAGCGTTCAGGATGGTGGTACGAAACACATCACCCACACCACAGCCCCTGAGGCGGCAGCGCCCGCACACACGCCTTCCAAAACAACATCAGGCAGCCCGACACTTCCTCCCCAGCCAGACGGGCAGGCACAGGGACTGAACAGCCCAACCCTTCCACATGTGGTGAAACCCGCCCCCATTCCGGCCCCTGCCACAGTCAAACCGGATGCCGGGCAGGCAGAACCGCACGCCGCCATGCCGACCACACCGGATACAGCCGCCCCCACCAAAATGCAGATGCAGGCTCCCTCCACCGGGCGGATTCCTGCCCAGCCCGCCACGCCGCAGGCAGCACAACCAACCACCGGCAGCCCAGCGAAGATGGCAGCCCCCGCCATGCCACCCCAAACCAGCCCACAGGTCGCCACACCAGTGACATCACAGGGCCAGACATCCAAATGACCGGCAGAAAGCAAAGGCAGATCGTGTGAGAGCTTTAACCCTTCCCTTCATCTTTCTTGGCCGTGGTATACTGGGCGGGCTCCATCATGCTGGAGCCCTCAGCCTATTTGCCCTGCGGGGGCTGGCAGGAGCCCTCCGGCTGCCTTTCTATGGGCAGATCGTCATATCGTGCCTGCTTGAGATCGGGTTTCTCTCTCTCCCTGTTGTTGCTCTGACAGCCATCTTCTCCGGGGCTGTCATTGCCCTTCAGGCCTATACTGGCTTCAGCCAGTATCATGCACAAAACGCTATCGGTGGCATCGTGGTCATGTCCATCACCAAGGAACTCGGCCCGGTGCTGGCTGGCCTTATGGTGGCCGGGCGCATCGGGGCCGCCATTGCTGCCCAGATCGGGGCCATGCGGGTGACGGACCAGATTGATGCCCTCAGCACATTGGCAACTGATCCTATCAAATATCTGGTCACACCCCGCCTTATTGCCGGAATTCTGGCCCTACCGTTCCTCGTGGTGATTGCCGATATTCTGGGCGTGGCTGGTGGCTTCATCGTGGCTGTGGCCAAGTTGGGCTTCAGCCCGGCGCTCTATCTGCACACCACCTATGCCTCCCTGCACAGCCATGACGTGCTGGTGGGGCTCCTTAAAGCAGCCGTCTTCGGTTTTCTCATCGCTCTCCTTGGCTGCTACGAGGGATATAACAGCCGAGGCGGGGCCGAAGGTGTGGGCCGTGCGGCCACAGCGACCGTTGTGGCCTCCTCCATTCTCATTCTCGCTTTCGATTACCTGCTGACAGACCTGTTCTTCACCGCATGACAACATTCTCACCCTCTTCCCGGCAGGATACGATGACCGACCAACCCCGCCTCCGCATCCGTGGCCTGAAAAAATCCTTCGGGGACCGGACAATCCTCAATGGCATTGATCTGGATGTGCCTGCCGGTAAATCGACAGTTATCATTGGCGGGTCCGGTAACGGGAAGTCGCTTCTGCTCCGCTGCATCCTTGGCTTGATCGAGCCCGATGAAGGCATCATCGAAATTGATGGTGAAAACATTCTACAGGCCAGCCGCAGACGGCATGAAACACTGCTCAAACGGATTGGCATGCTCTTTCAGAACGCTGCGCTATTCGACAGCATGAGCGTACTGGACAATATCCTGTTTGGCCTCAAAGCCAAGGGGAAGGCCGCCAGAGGCAATCGTGCCGAGCAGGAAAAAGAAGCCCTTCATCTCCTGTCTCAGGTCGGGTTGGGGGCGCATGTCGCTCCGCTGAACCCGGCTGAACTTTCCGGTGGGATGCAAAAGCGTGTCGGGCTGGCCCGTGCGCTGGCCGGACGCCCTGACATTCTCTTTTTTGACGAACCCACCACCGGGCTGGACCCCATCATGTCCGCCGTAATTGATGGCCTCATCAGCGACTGTGTCACCCGGCTGGGGTCCACAGCCCTGACCATTACCCATGACATGACATCCGCCATGCGGATCGGGGATCATGCTGCCATGCTCTATGGTGGAAAGATCATCTGGCAAGGACCAGCCAACAGGCTAATGGAGAGCGGCAACCCGATCGTAGACCAGTTCACTCATGGGCGGCGGGAAGGCCCCATCCCCACCAGCAGCCTGACATCCAGCGGCTCAGCAGGCAGTTAATATGGCCAAAAAACCGGCCACCCTGTTCGTCTGTCAGAACTGTCAGGCACAGTATCCCAAATGGACAGGCCGCTGCGAGCAATGCGGCGAGTGGAACAGTCTGGAAGAAGAAACCAGAGCCGTCACTCCCAGCAAGACAGCTCCCGGTAAAAGAGGGGCTGGACTGAAGACCACACGGCTGGACGGCAAGGCCACACCACCGGCCCGGCTGGACACGAACATGGCCGAGCTGAACCGGGTATTGGGCAGCGGACTTGTTCCCGGCTCAGTAGTGCTGGTTGGAGGGGACCCCGGCATCGGCAAATCCACCCTCATGCTTCAGATGACCTGCGCTCTCGCAAAAGCCGGTCATAATGTTCTCTATGTTTCTGGTGAAGAAGCCATCGACCAGATACGCCTACGCGCCCAGCGGCTGGAACTGGACAAGAACCCCAAAGCGCTGGACAGGCTGGAGCTGGCTGCTTCCATCAATGTCAATGACATCGCCACGACACTGGAGGAAAAACGGACCCTTCAGGTTGTCGTCATCGACTCCATTCAGACCATGTGGCTGGAAGGCGTGGCCAGTGCGCCCGGCTCGGTCTCTCAGGTCCGCAGCTGCGCTTTCGAGCTGATCCGTCTGGCGAAGACGCTGGGTTTCGTCCTCATCCTCATTGGTCATGTCACGAAAGAAGGGGCACTCGCTGGCCCCCGTGTGCTGGAACATATGGTCGATGCCGTGCTGTATTTTGAAGGGGACCGGGGCCATCAGTTCCGTATTCTCCGGGCTGCCAAGAACCGTTTCGGTGCCACGGATGAGATCGGCGTCTTCGCCATGACCGATACCGGCCTGCGGGAAGTCCCCAACCCCTCCGCCCTGTTTCTGGCAGAACGGCACGGCAATATTGCCGGGTCTGCCGTCTTTGCCGGGCTGGAAGGCACACGTCCCATATTGCTGGAAGTTCAGGTTCTGCTCTCCGCCAAAAGTGGCGATGGAGCCGCCCGGCGTGCCGTACTGGGCTGGGACAGCTCCCGGCTGAGCATGGTCCTTGCCGTGTTGGAAGCCCGCTGTGGCCTGAAACTCGGCAGCCTTGATGTTCACCTCAACGTCACGGGTGGGCTGAAAGTCACCGAACCCGCTGCAGACCTTGCCGTAGCAGCCGCCCTGATCTCCGCCGCTACCGGCCAGCCGACTGCGCCTGATGAAGCCTATTTCGGGGAGATTGGTCTTTCCGGGGAAATCCGGCAGGTCAGCCAGACTGGTATCCGGCTGAAAGAAATCGCCAAGCTGGGCTTCCGGCAGGCTGTCATTCCCCGCCATGTCGGCACGGCCAATGCCCGCCCCAAAGCGCCATCATCCCTCACCATCGCCGAAACCGGGCATCTCAGCGATCTTGTCCGCCGCTTCTCTCCTGCCGGGAAAGATTAAATTACTGCCTCCCCCTTGACCGGCCCGTTATCGTTTCTGAGAACATAGGTGCCCCTTCTTTTACTGAAAGGCACCTCCTATGACTGACTCCCCCTCCCAACCGCAGCCAGATCATAAGAAACACTATACGGCCCGGCATGTGCGGTTCCCTCATATTCGCCTGCCCCATATCCGCTTTTCCCATAAAGAGCTGGTGGATCGCCCCCTTGCTGGCCATCCCCATCCTGACCACCCTTTCCACTGGAAGCTATATGGCACCGAGGCCATCGCCACGGCCATCATGCTCACCATCGGCATCAGCGTGACCACCATCCTGATTGCCAACAACTCCCCGATTGCTGCCGTACTGGCCCCTCATCCGATCATCCGCTCTATATTGGTGGGGCTGTTTTTCGGGCTTTCGGGCACCATCGCAACGCTATCGCCATTCGGAAAAGTCAGCGGAGCCCATCTCAACCCATCCGTGACGCTTGCCTTCTTCCTGACCAAGAAAATCCGCTGGCTGGATGCACTGGGATACATCCTTGCTCAGCTTGTCGGTGCCTTTACCGGGACACTCATCGCCAGCGTGGGGCTCAGCCTTCTCCTGCCCTTCTGGCACCCTATGGTCAGCCAGATCAATTATGCGGGAACATTCCCATCCCACAGCTACAGTCTCGCCTTTGATGCCATGATGGAAGCGATTGCTACGGCAGGGATGATCCTCATCATCTACTTCACAGCCTCACGTCCGAAATTCCAGCATCTGACCACATGGGTCTGTGCCTTCTATTTTGCCGTGACCAACCCGCTGATCTCAGGATTCTCTGGCAACAGCACCAACTTCATGCGGACACTGGCCCCCGATACGCTGGCCCATAACCTGCATGGCGTATGGATTTATCTGGTTGGGCCATTCCTCGGTTCGGCTTTAGCCCTCCAACTTGCCCGCCTCCTGTTCTCCATGCATGGGCTGAAGGAAGCACGCATCGTCAATTTCGGTCATCATGGCCGGGTGCCCCGCTACACAGCACCGGACGCCGTTGGCCCTTCACCAGAGGAAGTAAAACAGCAGGACAAAAAAGAAGGAAACTAGAAGACAGGACGGCTTACGCCTTACCCCTGTTCTTCATCCAGCTCACGGATAGGTTCCTGCCCCCGTGTCAGGTCTCTCAGCCAGTTTTCCACGGCTGTGCGCTCCTGCACGGGAACGGCCAGCTCCATCATGGCCCCTTCTGCTCCAAAATCGCAGCGGCGTGTTTCTACATTCCAGCCCGGCAGCTTGGCTTCCACCTCTGCATAAACCGGGAAAGGACAATGAAAGCCAAGGCGGACCCGCTCCACCCGTTCAATTTTTGCCGCCTCACGCAGGCAGGCGGCAGCGGCTCCGCCATAGGCCCGCACCAGACCGCCAGCCCCCAGCTTGATTCCACCGAACCAGCGAATAACGACCACCATCACCCCGTCAAAATCCTGCCCTTCTATGGCGGACAGGATAGGGCGACCTGCGGTGCCGGATGGCTCGCCATCATCACTGACACGATACCGCCCCCCGACACGGAAGGCCCAACAGTTATGAGTGGCATCCGGCACAGCGACCTTTGCCAGAAAGGCCATTGCGCCCGCCTCATCATCCACCGGGGCCGCCAGAGTGCGGAACACACTATGACGGATGATACTTTCGTGCTCGGCAATGCCGTCCAATGTCCAGGTCATGCGTTCCATTCTGCCGCAGAACGCCGTGCCTGTCAGCACGGCTTTGTTCATCCTTCTGTCACCATCCTGCCCATTTTCCCCTGATGATGACCATGCAGGGGATAGAAAAAAGCCCCCCATCACGCTACTACTTCCTGTGCTCATGGTTGCCTGCCGGGGGCTTCCTCCCGGCCTGGGCTGCCAGAAAGCGCCCATTGTCATGTACCCGGCCCGGCTACCCCCATGGCTGTGCCGGAAAAGTTCTGGTCCGGCCAGAGGCCATACGGCCCGGCCTCTTTAACGTGTGCAGAGCCTGCTCAAGGTCACAAAGGGGACAAATTTTTCATGCTTTCTACCCTGACAAGCCGTCTCAACGCCTTCTGCGGACGCCATGTCGCCCTTGTCCTGACCATTTTCACATTGCTCTGCGTAGGGTCGGCATGGCTCAGCCTGACCCATCTGGGCATCACGACAGAGACAGACAAGCTTTTTGCCGACACGCTGCCATGGAAGCAGAAAAACCATCAGATCGAATCTCTCTTTCCCGGTGAAAAGAATACCCTCGTTGCCATCATCAGCGCCGCCACACCGGAAGAAGGACGCGAGACCGCCAATGAACTGACAGAGCGTCTCTCCAAGGACACCACCCATTTTGACCGGGTGGACCAGCCAGACGCCAATCCCTTCTACACCCGTAACGCCTTCCTGTTCATCGACACGAAACAACTTGATACCCTGCTGGACTCCACCATTTCAGCCCAGCCTTTTCTTGGTACGCTCGCCGCAGACCCTTCTGCCCGGGGCCTGTTCGGCACATTTGGCCTCATGGCCAAAGCCATCCGCACCGGCCAGCCTATTCCAGCCAGTTTCAATACCGCTCTTGATGGGCTGACCCACACGCTGGAAGAAGGCCTTGCAGGCCATGCCACGCCTCTCTCATGGGAGAAGCTCCTTTCTGGCGGGCTAAGCGATCTTGGCGGACATTATCAGTTTGTCGTCACCCATCCGAAACCAGACTTCACATCTTTCGAACCGTCCGAAGCCGCCACAAAGGCCATGCGCACCGCACTGGACAACCTGCCCACCATAAAGGCAGGTCGTGCTCATGCGCTCATCACGGGTGAAGCAAAGCTGAGTGACGAAGAATTCTCGACCGTTGCCCAAGGGATGATCATCGGGCTGTTCATTTCCTTTGGTCTGGTCACGCTCTGGCTGCTGCTGGCTGTCCGCTCGCTACGGGTTGTCATTCCCATCCTGCTGACACTCATCATTGGGCTATTGCTGACAACAGGTTTTGCCACACTGGCCGTTGGCACCCTCAACATGATTTCCGTGGCCTTTGCCATCCTGTTCGTTGGCATTGCCGTGGATTTTGCCATTCAGTTCGGCGTACGGTTCCGCTGCCAGAAGGATGGGCAGAACCACCCTCTGGCGCCCCTCATGGCGCTGGATCGCACAGGGCAGGAAAGTGGTGGGCAGATATTTGTTGCCGCTCTGGCCACCGCAGCGGGGTTCCTTGCCTTCACGCCGACCAATTTCGTGGGGGTTGCCCAGCTGGGGCTGATCGCTGGCGGAGGTATGCTGATCGCCTTCCTCTGCACGCTGTCCCTTCTTCCTGCCCTGCTGATGCTATTCCGTGCTCGGCCGGGTGACAGTATCCGGGGTTTTGCCTCCCTCCTGCCAGTAGATCACGCTCTGCGGCGCTTCCGCCGCCCCATACTGGGCCTCTTTGGCGTGCTGGGACTTGTCGGCCTGTGCCTGACGCCCTCCCTCGTTTTTGATGCCGACCCCCTCCATACCAAGAACCCCAACACAGAAGGGATGAAGGCCCTCTCCCTTCTGGAGGAGAATCCACTTACAACACCCTATAACGCTCAGGTTCTGGTTTCTGACACAGCAACGGCGGGCAAACTCGCTACTGCCCTCAGTAAACTGGATAGCGTACATGACGTGCTCTGGCTCGGTGCCCTAGTGCCGGATGACCAAAGCACGAAACTTCAGCTCATTCATGATGCAGCCGACATCCTGCTGCCGACCCTGAACGTGGCTCACCCGGCACCGGCTCCTTCCGCTGCAGAGCTGAGAGCAGCCACCACGGCGGCAGCCCATGAGTTTGACGGGCTGGATGACAAACTCAGCCCTTCCCTCAAAACGCTGCGTGATACGCTTCTCCGCCTCTCCACCGCACCGGATGCGACCCTGCTGGCAACCAATGAAGCTCTGACACGCTTCCTGCCTAATGAGCTGACACAGCTGAAATCCCTGCTCTCTCCATCACCCATCACTATGGAGAACATTCCAGCAGATATCCGGGCAGAATATATCGCCTCCAACGGAGCCTATCGTCTGGTCATTCATCCCAATGGCCGGATGTCCGAGACGGAGACCCTGCACCATTTCGTGCATGAGCTGGAGAGCGTTACCCCCGACATCTGCGGGCCTGCTCTGGAGATCATCGCCAGTGCACAGACCATCACACACGCCTTCATCACGGCAGCGCTCTGCGCCATTGTGGCGATCGCCCTGATCCTCCTCATCACGCTGCGCCGCCTGCTGGACAGCATCCTCGTTCTGCTGCCGCTGCTACTCTCCTCGTTGCTGACGGTCATTCTGGTCATCACGGTGCCAGAGCAGCTCAATTACGCCAATATTATCGCCCTGCCGCTGCTGCTGGGGGTTGGCGTATCCTTCAACATCTATTTTGTCATGAACTGGCGGGCGGGCCTCAAGAACCAGCTTTCGTCCCCCACGGCACGGGCTGTCCTGTTCTCAGCCCTGACAACAGGGTCCGCTTTTGGCTCTCTGGCAGCCTCGGCCCATCCCGGTACGGCCAGTATGGGACGCCTGCTGCTACTGTCCCTTGGCTGTACGCTGGTCTGTTCCCTACTGTTCATCCCCGCCCTGCTGCCACGCCGGAAAGGTGATGAATACTGACCTCCGAATCGGGAAAAACAGACGGATTCCTGTGATGGCCGCATGCTCGGCCATCACTGATCCGTGATACATGTCAAGATATGCCTATGCGATAATCACAGAGAAAAGAAATTCTTATAAGGCGTTTTTTGGCCAAATCTTCCCCTGCCATGATTTTTCTCCCCAATCACCCCGCAGGAGCCATTTCATAACATTATGATTTTAAAGGATATTTTTGCTCTATAGGGGACCCTGATTAATTTTCCATCTTACCAGATGATAGGTTTTTCATATCACTGTAAAAGATTTATTTTGTAAGTATCTTTTCCACATTCTTGCCCTAAATCAATGTTGAGGCGTCTTTTTTCCCGTCTTCTCGGCTCACCAATTCATAAACGAGCCCTGACAGAAGACTATGAGACACTCCCTTTTTCATCGCACCATCCTGTGCACGACCCTTCTGGCAACAGGTCTTGGTGCCTCTCTCTCCGTTGCCCATGCTGATACGTCTGTTGGCACAACCTCCACACTCAACACGACCCAGCAGCGCAGCATCCTGGACCGCATCATGCACACAGCCCCCGGTGGCTGCCCGCAGGATGATGGCAAAGCAGCTCCCAATCCTTATGGTGTCTGGGCCCGGGGCGACGGCAGTGAAACAGGGTTCGGCCCGGTCTCCCAATATGGCACGCCCGCCGGAATGGACAGTATCAGCGTCCCCAAAAAAGGCGTCTGCGATAGTGGCGACCCTTTTGATTCCTACAAGCACATGAAGCTGAATGACAGCGGCTCCATCTGGCTCAGCCTCGCCGGGGAAACCCGCCTTAACAACTGGTATGACAAGCGGCCTGTCTTCGGTGCGGCCATCGACCCCACCACCTCCATGAAGGCACGGCCTTTCAATTCAGGCCGTTTTGCTGTCCGCAACCTCTGGAGTGCTGACCTCCATTTCGGCCAGCATGTGCGCTTCTTCGGCCAGCTCATCAATGCAGATGCAGGCGGCTGGCGTGGTTACAGCTATGACGGTACGTTCCGCAAGAATCTGGACCTGCAACAGGCTTTTGTGGAACTTAGCGGCAATGCCGCAGGCGGCCATGGTGGCTTCATCTTCGGTCGGCAGCAGTTTCTCGATGCACCGGATTATATGATCGGCAATCGTGACGTGCTGAACGTCCCGCTCAGCTGGGATGGTTTCCGCATCTATGAACATTGGAACCGGGTCCGTTTTGACGGCTTCTACTTCATCAACACCAAGAACAACCACACAGACAGCTTCCGCGGCGGCAACTCCCTGTTCCACGACACGCTGGATTACAAAACCCGCCTCTACGGGGCCAACGTGACCATCGCCCCGCCGGACTTCCACTTCCTTGGTGAGAACGGCTATTCCTTCATCAACCTGTTTTATTACGGGTATGAGATCAATGGCGGCCCTGCCCAGCAGACCGTGATGTATAACGCCTCCGCCCTTGGCCATACCAAGCGCAATAATTTCGGTCTGCGGTGGCATGGTGAAGCCGGACCGATCAGCTTCTCCTTCGGTGGGGCTTACCAGCAGGGCACGTTCTACCAGTCCTATAACCGGGCCAATCACTACGATAAAATGACCCGCAACGTGAATGCATGGTCCATGAACGGCACGGTGGATTACCACTTCCGTCATGTGATGTGGCGTCCGACCATCGGCATTCAGGGTGATGCCTATTCTGGCGGTGGTGCCCGTGGAACAACCGGCAGCGTGAATACCTATATCGAGCCCTTCGGTGTCAACACCAACTATCTGGACCCGACCAATTACCTGACGGGCCAGAACCTCATCGACTTCGCCCCCAAGGCCAGCTTCACCCCTACGAACTATCTGACCTTCCAGCTGAAACTACCCATCTACTGGCGTTACAGCACGGGGGATGACACCTACTCCATCTATGGCCGTAACATCTTCCAGCGGCAGTTCACCTCTGGCATGTATGGCGCCTACGACCATAATTCCTTTGTCGGTATTGCGCCGCAAATGGCCGCCAGCATCAAGCTTGGACCGCATCTGACATGGGATCACCATGTCGTCCGCTTCCTCACCTCCCATGCCATGCATCAGGTAGGTGCTCATGATGCCACCTACTACCAGTCTTCTCTGACGCTGACATACTGACCCCGGAGCAGAATTCAACTTTCAGACGCCCCTGCCATGGTTCCATGCAGGGGCATCTGCCTGTCTGGCCGGACTCTCAGGAATGGCATTTGCATCCATGCCACATTGAGTCCATTATCCGTCCTTCTTTGGTCCTGTTTTATCACTGCCAGAAGGTCCCGTCATGCAGGCTGTCTTCCGCAATGCCATGAGCCGGTTAGGCTCCCCTGTCGTTCTTGTTACGACCGATGGCCCGGCAGGCCGCCACGGCCTGACTGTCTCCGCCATTACCAGCGTGACAGACACACCGCCGACCGTGCTGGTCTGCCTGAACCGCAGCAACCAGTCCCATCAGGCATTTCTAAAGAACAGGCGTTTAGGGATCAGCATTCTCGGCAAAGGCCATGATAGCCTTGCCTTTGCCTTCGCCAACAGTACCCTGACCGCTCCGGAACGTTTCACCCATGGAACATGGCAGAATGGCCCGCTTGGCTCGCCTTTGCTGGAAACAGCCCTCGCCACGCTCGACTGTACGATTGATGACACGCACAGCATCGGCACGCATGACGTCCTGATCTGCCGTGCCCATACCATCACGGTTCAGGATGGAGCCGGTCATGGCCTGACATGGTTCGACAGGGCCTTCCATTACCTGCCCCCCAAATGCACCCCCTGCTGAAACCTGTCAGAACAGGGCATCACCCAGAAGCTTGACGTTCAGGGCCACAATCACCAGCACGACCAGCCATGAGAGCACAGCCAGCACGGGCGACAGGCAGAAACGCCCCATATACTTCTTGCTGGAAACGAACCAGACCAGCGGGATCATGGCAAAAGGCAGCTGCATGGACAGCACGACCTGACTGAACATCAGCAAGTCACCCACCTTGCCCTGTCCGAAAATGGCTATCACGACAATGACGGGCAGAACAGCCAGACCACGGGTCAAAAGCCGCCGTGCCCAGTAAGGCAACTGAAGATGCAGGAAGCCTTCCATGATGATCTGTCCGGCCAGTGTCCCGGTCACGGTGGAATTAGTCCCGGCAGCAAGAAGGGCTACGGCAAATAATGTGGAGGCCAGCCCGAATCCCAGCACGGGCGACAGGAGCTTCCACGCATCGCTGATCTCCGCCACATCCTGATGGCCCGTGCCATGAAAAGCCGCCGCCGCCACGATCAGGATAGCCGCATTGATGAACAGAGCCAGCGTCAGGGCCAGAGTGCTGTCCCATGTCGCCCAGCGCAGCGCATCCTGCCGTCCCTCATCCGTGCGGGGGTAGGTACGGCTCTTAACCAGCGAAGAATGAAGATAGAGATTATGGGGCATGACGGTCGCCCCAATAATGCCAATGGCAATATAAAGCATACCCGGGTTGGTAAAGACCGTTGCCGAAGGCATGAACCCTTTCAGCACCGCAGCCACCGGAGGAGCCGCCGCCACAAGCTGCACCCCGAAACAGACGGCAATGATCCCCAACAGAGTAATGACAAAGGCTTCCAGCGCCCGCATCCCCCGCCGCATGAGCAGCAGGACGATGAACACATCCAGCACGGAAATCAGCGTTCCGGCCATGATGGACATGCCAAACAGCAGATTCAGCGCTACTGCCGTCCCGATAACCTCGGCCAGATCACACGCAATGATGGCCAGTTCACAGGTCAGCCAAAGGGGCAGATTGAGCCATTGAGGCAGCCAGTCCCGACAGGCCTGTGCAAGGTCTTTCCCGGTGACGATCCCCAACCGCGCCGCAAGGGCTTGAAGCAGGACAGCCATGACATTGGCCAGCAGAATGACCGACAGCAGCCGATAGCCAAACTGCGCCCCACCCTGAAGGTCAGTCGCCCAGTTGCCGGGGTCCATATAGCCCACGGCCACCATGTATCCCGGCCCTACAAAGGCCAGAAAACGGCGGAACCAGAAGCTCGCCCGTGCCGGTACCGTAACAGCACCGTGGCCAGCATCTCCCAAAGGCATGGCTTCTGCCTCTTTCACCGTTCCGCCCCTTTCTGTCATGCCGGCTCCCCTGAATCAGGAGTTGGCATCATCCTTGAACCACACTTCAACAGGACCGCTCAGCTTCAGCGTCATCGGGCGACCACGCCGGTCCAGCGTCCGCCCGACAGACACACGGATCCACCCCTCGCTGATGCAATATTCCTCAACATTGGTCTTTTCTTCACCCTTGAAGCGCACACCAATGCCACGGCCCAGTATGTCTTCATTGAAATACGGGCTGTCCGGGTAAATTGAGAGACGATCAGGAATTGTATCACTCATCCGTTAATCCATCCTTTTACAGATTACAGTCAAACCGCCCCTGAACGGTTCTGGCGGTGTCTTTCCTCCATAACAGGCAACCCACTAAAAAGAACCCCCCAATATGATACGGGGTCCCTAACGAAAAACGGGCCGTTCACCCCACAGGGATGAGCGGCCCGCCTTTATCAAAAGCCGAACACTCAGGCGACTTCAAACATCGCTTCAACCTCGACCGGCGCATTCAGCGGCAGGCTGGGCACACCAACGGTGGAACGGGCATGCTGCCCGACTTCACCCGCAAACACGGCCGCTGCAAGGTCAGAGGCCCCGTTCATCACGGCGGCATGGTCGGTGAAGTCCGGCGTGCAGGCCATGAAGCCACCAAGGCGCACAACACGGCGCACACGGGAGAGATCACCCTTCAGTGCCGTATTGAGCTGAGCCAGAATATTGATGAAGCAGGCCCGTGCACAGGCTGTCCCTGCCTGATTGGAGACCTCAGCCCCCAGCTTGCCGGTAATCAGCAACTTGCCATCCACCAGCGGCAACTGCCCGGACACGACCAGCAGATTACCTGTCCTCACGACAGGCAGATAGTTAGCCACCGGAGCCGCCGCTACGGGCAGTTCAATATTCAGCTCGGCAAGGCGGCTTTCTGGTGTGGACATGATAATTTTCCTTTCCTGTTCATCATTTTATGCATCCGCCACACTGCGCCGTAAAGAAAGCCTTGCCAAGAGGAGCGGACAGGAAACACACCTCACCCAGCGGCACGATCCAGCGCCTGCGCCAGATCATCCAGAATATCTTCAGGATGTTCCAGACCGATGGAAAGCCGGACATAGCCCGGTGACACACCCGCCGCCTTCTGCTCTGCCTCGCTCAGCTGGGCATGAGTGGTGGACGCCGGATGAATGGCCAGACTGCGGGCATCCCCGATATTCGCCACATGGTAAAACAGCTCCAGCGCATCAATGAAACGCTGGCCTGCCTCACGGCCCCCGGGCAGCTCAAAACCGACAAGCCCACCGAATCCACCTTTCAGAACAGCTTCGGCACGTTTGCGGGTTTCACCTTCCTGCAATGCCGGATAGATCACACGCTCCACATCGGTCCGTTCTTGCAGAAACTGCGCCACCTTCAACGCATTCTCACAATGGCGAGGCATCCGCAGCGGCAACGTCTCCACCCCCTGAATGAGCTGAAATGCATTGAAGGGCGACAGAGCTGCCCCGCCATCCCGCAGCAACACAGCTCTAGCGCGCAGAGCATAAGCCACCGGCCCCAGCGGACGGGCAGCTTCTGTCCAGATGGCCCCGTGATAGCTGGGGTCTGGCTGTGTCAGCAGCGGATGACGCTGTGCCCAGTCAAACTGACCACCATCAATGATGAGCCCACCAATGGATGTCCCATGCCCACCAATATATTTGGTGGCGGAATAGACCGTAATGGCCGCTCCCTGTTCCAGCGGCCGGGCCAGCAGGGGCGCCGCCGTATTATCAACAATCAGCGGAATCCCCAGAGCCCGCCCTGCGTTGGCAATGGCCGCCATTGGGGCCACGACCAGCTTGGGGTTGGGCAGGGTTTCCAGATACCAGGCCCGTGTCCGCTCATCACTGGCCGCTTCAAAAGCGGATGGATCGGACGGGTCCACGAAGCGCACCTCTATGCCCATATTCTTCAATGTATGGGCAAACAGGTTCCAAGTCCCACCATACAGGTCCGTTCCGCTGACGATATTATCCCCGGCCTCTGCCAGTGTCTGCACCGCCATAGCCGCCGCAGCCTGACCGGATGCCACCGCAACGGCAGCCGCTCCGCCCTCCAGTGCTGCCATGCGCTTCTCGAACACATCCACAGTTGGATTTGTCAGGCGGGAATAGATCATGCCCACATCTTTCAGGGCAAAGCGATCTGCGGCCTGCTGGCTGCTTTCAAACTGATAGGATGTCGTCTGGTGAATGGGCGGAACGACCGACCCCGTCACAGGGTCTGCCCGCCAACCCGCATGAAGGGCCAGTGTCTCAGGGTGCCGTGTTCTGCGTGCCATCATGGCCTCCTTGCCTTTTTATTCTCATCCGTTCCACCTGCGGGGAGGACCGGGCCACTATATCTAGGCACATCACCCCTTATAGGCACAACAGCATGATATAGGCCTGCACCGGATACTATTTCTTTACAGAAATGAACCTTATGTAATGACACTCATAAATAATATAGGATTGATTTTATCCTGAATAACTTTATAAGCGGCAGCTCTTATCAATTATTTCAGTCCGTTAGAGGGTTACAGTCATGCAGCTCGCTTCCCTTGTTCGTAATGAAACAGGTGTGGATGATGCACCGACAGTTGTCCTGCTTCATGGCGTCTTCGGACGGGCCCGCAATCTGGGTATTCTCCAGAGAGCACTCAGCCCCTACTTCAAGACGGTAGCGTTCGACCTCCGCTGCCACGGTGACAGCCCCCATGCACCCATCTCCTACCCGGAAATGGCCAAGGATGTGCTGGAAAGCATGGATGCACTGGGCATCAAGGACGCCTATATCGTAGGGCACTCCATGGGCGGCAAAACGGCCATGGCCACGGTGCTGACAGCCCCAGAGCGGTTCAAAAAACTGCTGGTGGCGGATATCGCCCCGGATGTCATGATCCATGGCCAGCATGATCTGGCACAGCAGCTTTACCACACGCCACTTCCTGCCCTGAGCAGCCATGCCGAAATCCGCAAATTCCTGCATGACCTGACAGAAGACCCCTCCGTGGGCGAGCTGATTGCCCAGCACATCACACCCGGCAACCCGGCCCAGTGGAACATTGGCGTTACAGACATTGTCGCCAGCTTCCCTGTCATCCAGAGCTGGCCGGAAGATGTCTTCAAAGGCAAGACATGGGATGGACCGGCCCTGTTCATCCGTGGTGGGGATTCACCCTACATCAAGCCGCAGCATCATGATGTCATCCGGAGTTATTTCCCTGAAGCCGACATCAAGACCATCCCCAATACCGGCCATTGGGTCCATGTTGAAGACCCCACAAACTTCAACGCCATGATGCTGGAGTTCCTGCGGGGCTGAAACCCGCTTCATGATGCCGGAATAAAAAAGGGCCGCTCCCATCAGGAAGCGGCCCTTTCTGCACAAAGACCCATCAACCGAGTTTCAGACGCTCGGACAGGCTTAGGGCATGGGCGTCCAGCCCTTCTTCACGAGCCAGAATGACACCGGCAGGACCAACCTTTTTCAGCCCTTCCATATCCGTCTCAATGGAGGTTGTCCGCTTCAGGAAGTCATAGACGGACAGGCCAGAAGCAAAGCGGGCCGTGCGACTGGTCGGCAGAACATGATTCGGCCCACCGACATAATCACCAACAGCTTCCGGGCAGAAACGCCCCATAAAGATCGCCCCGGCATGACGAACCTTCTGGCTGAAAACACGAGGATCATCCAACAAGACTTCCAGATGCTCCGGGGCAAACTCATTCACCACTTCAGCCGCTTCATCCTCGGACCGAACGATCACGACTGCACCGCAATCATCCCAGCTTTTGCGGGCAATCTTGGCACGAGGCAGCGTCTTCAATTCCTCCTCAACCGCAGCGATCACCCTGTCGGCAAAGGCTTCATCCTGCGTGATGAGAACGGACTGGGCCTGCTCGTCATGTTCCGCCTGTGCCAGCAGGTCAATCGCCACGAGGCGGGGATCATTCTGACCATCCGCCACCACCACAACCTCGGACGGCCCGGCGATGCTGTCGATTCCCACATGGCCGAACACCTGCCGCTTGGCTTCTGCCACAAAGGCATTACCCGGCCCGACAATACGATCCACCGGCGCAATGGTCGGTGTTCCATAGGCTAGAGCGCCCACAGCCTGCGCCCCACCGATGCGGTAAATCTCCGTCACACCACAAAGGCGGGCGGCCTCCATGACCAACGGATTCAACACGCCATCCGGCGTTGGCACACACATGGCCAGACGCTTGACCCCAGCCACATGAGCCGGAAGCGCATTCATCAGCACAGAAGACGGATAGGCCGCCTTGCCACCGGGAACGTACAGACCAGCCGCATCCAAAGCCGTCCAGCGCATCCCCAGCCGCAGGCCAGCGTCATCCGTGTAATCAAGGTCCTTAGGCAACTGCGCTTCATGGAACGCCCGAATGCGCTTTGCCGCCAGAGCCAGAGCCTCTTTCGTCTCCGGGGCCACACGGTCTGCCGTTTCCCTGATTTCCGCCTCGCTGATGCGCAGCTGGGCGGGGGAAAGCTTCAGCCGGTCAAACCGCTCCGTGTAATCACAAAGGGCCTCATCGCCACGCTTCTGCACATCTGCCAGAATCGCCCGGACCGGCTCCGCCACAGAGCCACTCTGCTCCCCTCTACGGGCCAGAACAGCCTTCAGCTCGGTTGCAAACTGCGGTGATGTCGTGTTCAGGCGTTTCATCAGACGGACTCCCCTTTCTGGACAGACTGGGCAACAGCAGAACGGAAGCGCTCGATCAGGCTACCAACTTCTTCTGGGCGGGTTTTCAGGGCAATGCGGTTCACAATCAGGCGACTGGTCACATGAGCGATCGTTTCCACTTCCTCCAGACCATTGGCCCGAAGGGTAGAGCCCGTATCGACAAGGTCCACAATCACATCGGCCATATCCAGCGCCGGGGCCAGCTCCATCGCCCCGTGAAGATGCACGATCTCGGCATTGATAGCCCGTGACGCAAAATGGCGGCGGGCAATAGCCGGGTATTTGGTCGCCACCCGCAGGCGGGACCGTCCTTCTGGCGGCTCATCATCGCCGCTTCCCTTCGGACGGGCCACGGCAATGCGGCACCCACCAATGCCGAGGTCCAGCGGAGCATACAGATCGGGATAATCAAACTCCAGCAGCACATCCGCACCGCAGACACCAATATCTGCACCGCCATAGGCCACGAAAGTCGCCACATCAAAAGAGCGCACCCGCACAACATCCAGCCCCGGGCTGGAGGTAGGGAAGCGAAGGCGGCGGCTGCTCTCATCCAGACAGTCCTGTGCCGGTTCAAAACCCGTATGATGCAGGACAGGACGTAAGGCCTTGAGAATCCGCCCTTTTGGAAGGGCCAGAATAAGCGGCGTCTTTGCCTGCATATCAGTCATGGTTAAGCTCCTGCTTGCAACATACGGGTCCAGCTTATCAGAGCCGCCCTTAGCCCGCTACTGGCCAAAGGGCTTCCACATCTCTGCGGCGGGCCCGGGCGAGGCGACTGGCGGCCAGAACGGACTGGGCTTCTTCGACAGCTCTGTCCAGATCATCATTAATCAAGACGTAATCAAACTCCGGCCAATGAGAAATCTCGCTCATGGCCGCCTTCATACGCGAGGCAATTTCTTCATCACTGTCCGAGTTGCGCCCCCGGAGTCGGGCTTCCAGTTCTTCAAGGGACGGCGGCAGAACAAACAGCCCGACCACATCATTCGGCATGGCCTTCCGCATCAGGCGACAGCCCTGCCAGTCAATATCCAGAATCACATCACGCCCAGCGGCAAGAGCTTCCTCCAACGGGGCACGGGGCGTACCATAGCCACGACCGAACACCTCGGCCCATTCCAGCAGCTCGCCATCTGCTGCCATGCGGCGAAAGGTCTCCAGATCACGGAAATAATAATGCACCCCTTCTTCCTCACCGGGACGGGGGCTGCGGGTCGTAACAGACACAGACGTGAAAATGGTCGGATCGGCCTTACGAAGGGCCTGCGCTATGGTGGACTTTCCCGCCCCTGATGGTGCCGAAATCACCAGACACACGCCCCGCCGTGACTGCTCAACCATAGCTTTCCTCATCCACTGTTCCGTTCTGCCGCTATTGGCGGCTTTTCACATCTTTCTGCCCTGCTCCTGCCAGAAAAACGCTTCCTTTACCAGCAATCACCATGATGTCAGACGCTGCATGGCCGGGATGCAATCACACCGTAACAGGTGCTCACGTTTCTTCTGGCATTTCCTGCAGCTTCTGCTCTATCCTGCCCCGGCAGGCCCGTTCTTCCCTACCGGAAGGCCCTGCACTGACCAGTAATAAGGAGTACCATCATGGCATGGAACACACCGAAAGTAACCGAGATCCCTCTGGGCGGCGAAATCAACTCCTATGTCTGTGGCGAGAAGAAGTAATCTCCGCGCAGACATACGCATAACAGGGAGGTTTTGGCAGTCCTGTCATACCTCCCTGTTTCCGCGCCTGACTGATCCTGCGGAACATTTCCGCCTTCTTACAGCTTTGCAGGTGCGTAACACGGACACAGCCAGCCGCCTGATGATGACCATCAGTGCCATGCTGGAGAAAGGTGGTCTCTGTCGTGCTTGATGTCATTATTCTGGGGGCCGGAGCCGGTGGCGGCTTCCCGCAATGGAACTCCGCAGCTCCGGGCTGTCTTCTGGCCAGAGAAGGGAAACGGGCCAAGCCCCGCACGCAGGCCTCTCTTGCCGTCAGTGGTGATGGAAAACACTGGTTCCTCCTCAATGCCTCGCCGGATCTCCGCCAGCAGATTCTGGCCACTCCAGCCCTTCATCAGACAGGTGCCACCCGTGGCACACCGATTCAGGGTGTTATCCTTGCCGGAGCGGAAATTGACGCCATCACCGGGCTGCTGACCCTGCGGGAGCGGGAACCCTTCACCCTGATGGGCAGTGCCTCCACCCTCGCCCAACTGGACCGGAATCCCATCTTCGAGGCACTGGACCGCTCCATCATTCCCCGTATTGCCATTACAGAAGGCACGGTCGTGCCGCTTCTGCTTAAAGATGGCACTCCCTCCGGCCTGACGCTTGAAGCCTTCACAGTCCCCGGCAAAGCTCCCCTCTATGCCGAAGCTGAAGGAACAAAAGCTGATGATACGCTTGGCCTCTCCATCTCCGATGGGCAAAAGACCATGCTGTTCGTCCCCGGCTGTGCCGAGATCACACAGACCCTGAAGGACCGTGCCAGCAGGGCCGACCTGCTTTTCTTCGATGGTACCCTCTGGCAGGATGATGAAATGATCCGCACGGGGCTCAGCCCCAAGAGCGGGCACCGCATGGGGCATGTGTCCGTCAATGACGATAATGGTCCCCTCAAACAGTTTGCTGCCTGTACAAGGCCGAAGAAATTCTTCGTCCATATCAACAATTCCAATCCCATCCTTCTGGAAGACAGTCCCCAGCGGCAAGCAGCCGAGCAGGCAGGCTGGGTCATCGGTGAGGATGGCATGCGCATTCACGCAGATGAGGTGTCATCATGAGTACCCTTCTTTCCCCTGCTGAGCTGGAAGCCCGCCTCCGTGCCATCGGTGCGGAACGCTATCATCGCCAACACCCGCTTCATAAAGCCATGTATGAAGGCAAGCTGACCAAGGGGCAGCTACAGGCATGGGCCCTGAACCGCTATTATTATCAGGCCCAGATTCCCAGGAAAGACGCCACCCTGCTGGCCCGCCTGCCCACGACCGAGCTGCGCCGGGAATGGCGCCGCCGCATTGAGGACCATGACGGCACGGCTGACAGCCCCGGCGGTATCGCCCGCTGGCTGAAACTGACCAACGGGCTGGGTCTTGATGATGCGTATGTGACAAGCCTGAAGGGCCTTCTACCCGCCACACTATTCGCCGTGGATGCCTATGTGGCCTTTGTGCGGGACCGTTCCATTCTGGCAGCCATTGCCTCCTCCCTGACAGAACTTTTCTCTCCAACGATCATTGGAGAGCGGATGGAAGGAATGCTCCGCAACTATCCTTACATCTCCGAGGATACGCTGGCCTATTTCAAGCCCCGCCTGACTCAGGCCCCGCAGGATTCCACCTTTGCGCTGAACTACGTCAAAGAACATGCCTGCACACCGGAGCAACAGCAGGAAGTTCTTGGTGCTCTGGAGTTCAAATGCGCCATTCTCTGGCAGCTTCTTGATGCTCTGGACCATGCCTATGTAGAAGGCAACATTCCACCCGGCGCCTTCGTGCCGGAAACGCCCTGATCCCTTCCACCCTGCCAGTAAGGTTCTCATGCCATCCCAGATGCCGCACCTCATGCTGAATGAAAATGACTGCCCCGGTTTCAGCCGGGGTTACCGCCTCCAGCATGACAGGGTACGGGAACAATGGGTGATTCAGGCGCCAGAGCGTGCCTTGCTGGCAGACCCCATCGCCGTAGCCATCCTTCAGGAGCTGGATGGACGGACCCCCATTGGCACAGTCATTGACCGGCTGGCCGAGCGCTATGAGGCCCCCAGAGACCAGATTGCCACGGACGTTCTCGCCCTGCTCTCCGACCTGACGGAAAAAAGGATTCTCCGGCTGTGAGCGAAGCCACGCACGACAAGGGCGAAAACGGAAGAACGGCACATATCCCCGCCCCGATGAGTCTTCTGGCCGAGCTGACCCATCGCTGCCCGCTCTCCTGCCCCTACTGCTCCAACCCTGTGGAGCTGGAACGCAAGGCGCAGGAACTCAGTACGGACGACTGGCTACGTGTGTTGGAAGAAGCAGCTGATATGGGTGTTCTACAGGTCCATTTCTCTGGCGGAGAACCCATGGCCCGCCCGGACCTCTACACCCTCATTGCTCATGCCCATAAGCTGAATCTCTATACCAATCTGATTACGTCTGGCGTGCTCATCACGCCCCAGACCATGAAACGTCTGGATGAAAACGGGCTGGACCATGTACAGCTCTCCTTTCAGGACACGGACGGCCCGGAAGCAGACCGGCTGAGCGATTTTCCGCAGGTCCAGCCCCGCAAGCTGGAAGCCGCCCGCCTCATCACACAGGCCGGAATTCCCCTGACGCTGAACTTCGTCCTACAGAAGGCCAATATTTCCCGTATCCCCGACATGTTCGCTCTGGCACGCCAGCTTGACGCCCAACGTGTCGAAATGGCCCATACCCAATATTATGGCTGGGCCCTGAAGAACCGGGCCGCCCTACTCCCTTCCCGCACCCAGCTTGAAGAAGCCTCCCGCTACGTTGCCGCTGAAGAAGCAAAAGGGGGTCTGGCCATTGATTACGTCACGCCTGATTATTACGCTGAACGCCCCAAACCCTGCATGGGCGGCTGGGGGCAGCGCTTCCTCAATATTTCACCCTCCGGCTACGTCCTTCCCTGCCACGCAGCGGAAACGATCTCCTCCCTGAAGTTCGACAATGTCCGGGATCATTCGCTGAGCCATGTCTGGTATCATTCACAGGCTTTCATGCTCTTTCGGGGGACAGACTGGATGCCGGAACCGTGTGCCTCCTGCGCCCGTAAGGAAATCGACTGGGGTGGGTGCCGCTGTCAGGCATTAGCCCTGACCGGCGATGCCACCCAGACTGACCCTGTCTGCTCCCTTTCCCCCCATCGGCACCTGATTGATGAGGCCATCGCCGAGGCCGAACGAGCGGAAACACAGACCTTCCTCTATCGCCGTATGGGCTCTCACCCCTGAGAATAGCCTTAAAAGATACCGCTGCTGAAAGGCTTAGCCGCCGCCCTGCGTACTCTGCCCGTAAGAAGCCTTTGCCTTGCACTCGATTATCATCCAACCTATTAGTGAAGCCCCTTCCTCAAATGGAACCTCACATGACCGCTCCAGACATCTGCATCATCATCCCCTGTTACAACGAGGTCGAGAATGTTGTCCCTGTTGTACAGGCTCTGGAAAAAGTCCTGAGTGGTTTTGCATGGGAAGTCCTCTTTGTAGATGACAACTCCCCAGATGGCACAATGGACGTTGTCCGCCGGTTGGGTGAGGAAAAACCTTATGTACGGGGCCTCCTCCGCATCGGGCGTCGGGGCCTGTCCTCCGCCGTCATTGAAGGCGCTCATAATGCTACGGCTCCTCTAATTGCCGTCATGGATGGTGATCTCCAGCATGACGAAAGCTGCCTGCCAGAGATGATCCAGACCTTGCAGGCGGATCGGGCCGATATTGCCGTGGCAAGCCGTCATGTTGCTGGTGGCAGTAATGAAGGTCTTTCCAACGGATGGCGGCGTTTCCTCTCCAATAGCGGCATCTGGGCAGCACAACAGCTGCTCAATGTCCCACTGACAGACCCGATGAGCGGTTTCTTTGCCATCAAGCGCTCCATCTTCATCGAGCGTGTGCCCTTTCTGGATGGCAAAGGCTTCAAGATCCTGCTGGACATCATGATCGCCCGTCCTGAGACGCTGCGGGTTCATGAAGTCCCCATGACCTTCCGGGACAGAGCACACGGGGAGAGCAAGCTGGATTCCAGCGTCATGCTGTCCTTTGTTCAGATGCTGGCAAAACATAGCTTTCGCCGCCGCCCTGCCCTCGCCTATGGAGGAGCCTTTACAGGGCTGACCCTGCTCTACGGCATGAAGCGGCTTTTATCCCGTAAGAAACCGACCTGACCAACACAAAAAAAGGGCCGCCCCACCAAGGAGCGGCCCTTTTTCAGACCCTGCATAATATGGCAGGAAAACGCTTACTTCATCAGCGTGTTGACTGTGCGTGTCACGCTCTCACGCCAGTCTGGCATCTTCTGACCGAAAACACGCTCCAGCTTGCTGTTATCCAGACGAGAATCTGCCGGACGAGCTGCCGGGGTCGGCCAGTCAGAGGTCTTGATGGCCTCCATCTCTGGCATGGTCTGCCCATGCTTCTCAGCCTCTTTCAGCGCATGACAGGCCAGCTCATACCATGTTGCTTCCCCGCTCCCAGTAGCGTGGAAAATACCAGCATAGGAGTCCTGCCAGCCCGTTTCCTTGATCTTGTCGATGATCCCAAGAATCACCGCAGCCAGATCATCAGATGATGTCGGGTTACCACGCTGGTCCCCCACCACACGCAGGCGTGGGTTCTTGGCACCGGCATTCAGCATCGTTTTGACAAAGTTCTTGCCGTGAGCCGAATAGACCCATGCTGTCCGCAGAATAACACTCTGCGGCTGTGCCTTCAGCACGGCAGCTTCACCCTCAGCCTTGGTACGGCCATAGGCTGTCACCGGGTTGATCGGATCGCTCTCCAGATAGGGAGCCCCTTTCTTGCCGTCAAAAACGTAATCCGTGGAAACATGGATGAATGGAATGCCACGGCGTGCCGCTTCTTCAGCCAGACGGGCCGGGCCGGTATGATTGCCCTTCTTAGCGGCTTCCTGCTCTGTCTCGGCAAGATCAACCGCTGTCCATGCTGCTGCATTGACGATGAAATCTGGCTTATGGGCATCAACCACTGCAGCCAGAGTTTCAGGCGCCTGAAGATCAGCTTCCGGCCGCCCCACGGTCACGACACGGTCGCCACCCAGCTCTTTCAGGGATGTTGCAAGCTGGCCTGTCCGGCCGATCACAAGGATGGAAGGCTTCGTCATGATAAGTGCTCTTTCATTCCGGAATGGCACATATCCTGAACGGGCCAGCCCACAGACAGTACTGAAACCATACCGCCATGAACCAGCCCTGACAGGAAATTACTTATACTCGAACCAGCCCTTGGCAGCATCAAAGGACGGAGCCTGAAGGTCTTTCTCTGAAAGGACAGCTTCATCCCGTGCAACAGGCCAGTCAATACCGATCTGCTCGCAGTCCCAGCGCACGGAACGCTCGGAAGCCTTGTCATACAGGCCGGTGCATTTGTACTGCACCTCGGTGTTCTCCTCCAGCGTGACGAAGCCATGCAGGAAGCCAACTGGCAGCCAGAGCTGTGACCAGTTTTCAGCGGACAGCTCAACACCGACCCACTGGCCATAGGTAGGGGAGCCTGTGCGGGCATCCACAGCCACATCCCAGATAGCCCCACGCGTCACACGCACCAGCTTGCCCTGCCCATGCGGAGCAACCTGACAGTGCAGACCACGCACGACACCCTTCTGGCGGGACAGGCTCTGGTTATCCTGCACGAACGTATCAGGAATCCCGGCCTCGGCCATGCTTTTCTGATTATAGGTCTCGGAGAAGAACCCACGGTTATCCCCAAAACGGGCCGGTGTTACCTTCACGATACCGGGCAGGGACAGTGCCTCAACCTTCATCTCGTCATCTCCTCAGTTTCTCTATGGAGGTTCCCGGCCTCATGCTGCACAGGCGGGCCGGGATACCCCTATTCTCTTATACCGTGGTCGGACCACTCTCTGCCGCCACATGCAGCAGGGTCTGCCCCAACGGGGTTTTCTTCATCCGATTGCCTGTTTCCAGAAGCTGCGCATGGGAGATGAAGCCCATGCGATAGGCTGCCTCTGTCGGAGACCCAACCAGAAGCCCCTGACGGGACTGAATGGCCTGCACGAACGTACCGGCCTGCATCAGGCTGTCGGGCGTACCTGCATCCAGCCACGCACAACCACGGGCCAGACGGTCAACCTCCAGCGTACCTTCTTCAAGATACATGCGGTTCAGGTCTGTGATCTCAAGTTCACCACGGGCGCTAGGGCGCACCTTGTGAGCGAAATCGCACACACGGCCATCATAGAAATACAGACCCGTGACAGCCCAGTGAGACGGCGGATTCACCGGTTTTTCAACAATATCCAGCGCACGGCCACGCTCATCGAAGGAGACAACGCCGTAACGCTCCGGGTCACGCACCTGATAGGAGAACACAGTAGCCCCATAAGGCCGCCGTGTGGCATCCCGCAGCATATGCTCCAGCCCATCAGCGAAGATAAGGTTGTCACCCAGAATCAAGGCGCAATGTGCACCGGCAATCCAGTCCTCAGCGATCTGGAAGGCCTGTGCGATACCATCTGGCTTGGGCTGAACACGGTATGTGAATGTCACACCAAACTGCTCACCACTGCCCAGAAGCCGCTTGAACTGATCCTGATCGTCCGGTGTGGTAATGATCATGATATCCTTGATCCCTGCAAGAATCAGGGTTGTCAGCGGATAATAGATCATCGGCTTGTCGTAGACAGGCAGCAGCTGCTTGGAGACAGCCAGCGTCATCGGATGCAGGCGAGTACCTGAACCACCAGACAGCAGAATTCCCTTGGTCAGAGGCTGGTCAGAAGCACCAGTCAGAACATTTGTCATTTCTCAGCTCCCAGTCTCCGGCCATCATAGCGCTGCTCACGCAGACGCTGCCACCACTCCTTATTACCCAGATACCACTGGACAGTTTTACGCAGGCCCGTTTCGAAATCGTGTTCAGCCTTCCAGTCCAGGCACTGCTCTGCATGGCTGGGATCAATCTCGTACCGGAAATCATGCCCCGGCCTGTCGCTGACGAATGTAATCAGGCGCTCTCTCGGACCAGCCGGGTCTGGCACCAGCTCATCAAGCAGGGCACATATCTTGCGGACAACATCCAGATTATTCCGTGGCTGGCGAGCTCCAATAGCATAGGTCTCACCCGGCTTACCCCGCTCCACAGCCCGTACCAGAGCTGCAGCGTGATCTTCCACGAACAGCCAGTCACGGAGATTCTCACCCTTGCCATAGACAGGCAGAGGCTTGCCTTCCAGCGCATTGAGAATCATCAGCGGCACCAGCTTTTCCGGGAAGTGCCATGGACCATAATTGTTGGTCGTGTTGGTCACGAATGCCGGGAAACCATAAGTATGGTACCAGGCCCGCACCAAATGGTCGGAAGCTGCCTTACTGGCGGAATACGGGCTGCGAGGATCATAAGCCGTATTCTCATTAAACGGCGGATCTTCCGGAGCCAGATGACCAAACACTTCGTCAGTCGAAATATGCAGGAAACGGAAGCCTGCCTTCTTCTCCTCATCCAGCCCCAGCCAATACCGGCGGGCTACATCCAACAGGCAATAAGTGCCCACGATGTTGGTCTGGATGAACGCATCCGGCCCATCAATGGAGCGGTCCACATGGCTCTCAGCTGCCAGATGCATGATGGCATCCGGCTGGAACTCTGCCAGTGCCTTAGCCACAGCGGCCTGATCATTGATGGAAATACGAGCATGACGGTACCGTGGGTCGGACGCCACAGAGGCCACTGTCTCCTCAGAAGCTGCATACGTCATGCAATCAATATTAAGGACCTGGTGGGAGGTCTTGGTCATGAGGTGCCGTACTACGGCGGACCCTATGAAACCACATCCACCTGTTACCGCAACCCTCATCGTACCTCTCTTATGCATCAGGCCGCTAGGAGAGTTTTCGCCAGACTCCCCTCGGCCTCAGACGTTGTGAACTGCTGGCCGCTGCACATGGTGGCCATATCAGCCCCGGAAACCGCCTTCGGTTTCCTCAGAACCACGACATGACACATGCCTGCACAAAGCGTTCCGTCAGCAATATAATAACGGTCGGTTAATTTAAAGTCCCCATAACGATAAACCTTTCTTAACGCTGATACACATCATCCAGCCGGACAATGTCATCCTCGCCAAGGTAGGGACCTGACTGAACCTCAATCAGCGTCACGGGAATCCGACCGGGATTTTCCAGCCTGTGAATGCAGCCCAGCGGCAGATAGACGCTCTCATTTTCCCGCACGGTGATCTGCTCCTCATCCCGTGTGACAAGTGCTGTCCCTGCGACCACAACCCAATGTTCCGAACGGTGGAAATGCTTCTGGAGAGACAGCTTCTCACCGGGGCTGACATGGATTCGTTTCACCTGAAAGCGATCACCCTGGATGAGACTCTCATAGAATCCCCATGGGCGGTACATACGCACATGCTGCTCCGCCTCCTTATGGCCCTCATCACGCAGGCGTGATACCATGTGCTTGATGTCCTGTGCCCGCTCCCGATGGGAGACCATCACTGCATCCCGTGTCACGATGATGATGAGATCATCCACCCCTGTCACGGTCGCGACCACACTGTCCGAATGCACATAACAGTTCCGGGCATGGTCGAGGAACACATTGCCACGCACGGCATTGCCGTCCTCATCCTTGGGTGTCAGCTCCCACACGGCATCCCAGCTACCAACATCCATCCATGAGAAGCTAGAAGGCACAACGGCTGCCCGATCTGTCCGCTCAGCAACAGCATAATCAACCGAAATGGAAGGCGCTTTGGAGAAAGCTGTTTCACCTAGCTGAACAAAGCCAAGGTCGCACCCTGCTTCCTGCACGGACTGGGCCACAGCCTCATAAATGGCGGGCTCATAGCGCTTAAGTTCCTCCAGAAACACACGGGCACGCGCTACAAACATGCCAGAGTTCCAGAAATATCCCCCCTCTGCCACCAGTTCCTGCGCCTTGGCGGCATCCGGTTTTTCAAGAAAACGAGCGATATGGTAGGCATTCTCCTGCCCCTCCAGCAGATCACCTTGCTGGATATACCCATATCCCGTTTCTGGACGGGTCGGCTTTATGCCGAACGTGACGATATAATCATCCTTCGCAGCAGCACAGGCCTGTTCAAGCGCCACAAACAAGGCGCCGTGATCCTCAATGGCAGCATCAGCCGGCATGAACCACAGGACAGCCTCCTCATCACGCTGTGCCTGCCAGAAAGCCGCCGCCGCCATAGCCGCGGCTGAATTACGGGCTACAGGCTCTAAAATAATATTGGCCTGTTCGATCCCGACCTGTCGCAGCTGCTCCGCCATGATGAAGCGATGGTCACGACTTCCCACAACAATGGGATTTACAGCCAAACTCTTGGTTCTCTGTACAGTTTCCTGAAAAGGCGTCTCCTGTCCCAGCAATGCACAAAACTGCTTAGGATAGCTCTTTCGGGATACCGGCCAAAGGCGTGTTCCGGCCCCACCTGAAAGAATAACAGGAACAATCATATCAAGCCTTTCCAGTCTTAAGGGATAACCCGGACTCTACAGTAAAACGGCTCTGCAAACCATCATGTTGCTCCAAGCCCTCATATCCAGAACATCCCCCTGAAGCAGAAACTTCAACAACATGGTGCTACCCTGCGGGATGTCTTTTCTTCACGACACACGATACGGGACATATGATCTTATCTCCAGCCCACCGTAAAAAGGCCTTAGCGGACATATCCCAACAGAATCATCTGTCCGCTATCGGACACAGGGCGATAACCAGCCTTCTCCAGCCAGCTATCAAAGGTAATATTGCCACTGCTATAATGGTCGAAGGTTCCATAAAGCTGCACTATAGAAAATCTATGCTGATCGATTTGTCGACGCAGATAAGGGACGCTCTTTTTCTTCTTCAGCGCCTGAGACAGATTGAACCTGTCCACAGCATCGTAGCTATGCGCCCAGTAACATAAAGCCATATCCGTGCAGAGCAGAGAGCTGCTATGCCCTTTCAAGGCCGTGATATAAGTCTGCCATTCATGTTCCTTCGGCGTAACGGACTGGACTTCCTTGTAAAAATCTACACTCCGGACAGGCACGAGCACAAAAAGCGGAGCTGTCATCACCAGACACGCTAAACGTACCGCTCCCTGTCGCCCCTCCTCCGCCAGCAGATTGGCAAGCCCTAGACCGCATAGAAGCGTCACCGCCACGAACGCATCGAACATGCAGTTATAGTCAACACCGGCGCCTGTGGCTTCCAGCATTCCAAACAGGCAAGCCACAATAAAGAACAGCATCACCAGCATGGCAGGGTCTCTACGATCCCTCACCTTCCAGCGCTGGCAGAAAACCCAGACACCAACAAGCAGCATCCCCCCCATGGAAGGCAACTCACACAGAGCCTGAAGGCTACGCCCCAACCTGATGACACGCTGATGCAGGAAAATATTCTGGAAGAAGCTGATCCCATATATGTCGTAACAGACCGTAAAACTGACCAGAAGCAGCACAGCAACCATGCTGCTCCAGAGCACGGCCTTTTTCGGGCTGATGAAAAACAGCCAGAGCGCCATGGCCAAAGGCAGCGCCACAAGATTATGTTTGGTAAAGCCACCCAACACGACCAGACAGGCACTCAAGAGCAGGCGCTTGGTATTCAACTCCACGCCATCCCGGCCGAGCAGCACACACAACCCGCCCAGCATCAGAGCCTGTGCCAGCCATTGCGGGTCATTCATCCCGAAATACCCGTAGAAAGCCGTATTAGCTGTCACCAGAAACAGGGCTGCCACGGCCAGAGCCGCCGAGCTCTTGCCGGTCAACACCCGGATGATCCGCACCACAAGGCACGCCACGGCAAGAACTGACAGACAGGACAAAATACGCCCGGCAATGATGGCGTCACATCCCAGCCTTACCAGCCCCCCCATAAGGATAAAGGACAGAGGTGGATAATTATTAAAGACGAAACCATCCTGAGATGAATAAAGCTCGTATTCGCCCTTTAGAGATGCAGCACGAATAGCGAGCTGAGCATTCCAGCCCTCATTCACATCCAGAGGGACGTGATGGAAAATGATCAACCCTGTATGCAGGCAGGTCAGAAGAAATAGAATAGCCCAAAAGATGCACCATGACCATGTCAGGCGTTCTTTCTGATAAGATGCAGACATTAATTCCGATACCTTCCTTACTCTCAGGGACATATCGCTTTGCAAAAACATATTCAACATAATGAAAGGTAATTTTTTCTTGTTTAGCATCAGTCAAGTATGCAGGATGACTTTCCTTTCAAAAGATATTGCTATAGGATGAAAAATCATTAGTTCATTAAGAAAACTCATTCCTTTACGCTCAAAGGCCCTTATCATGATGGTGTCATCACTCAGCCATCTCGCTCGCAATACCTCGAGAAATACTTTTTTCCTGTACTTTCTGCTACTTATTTTTGCCACAATGTGCCGATGGTCGGTGCTCGGCAATCCCTTTATCTTCTTTGATGAAGAATTTTACCTATTTGTCGGCGGCAGGATGCTGCATGGCGACCTGCCCTATGTCGATGTCTGGGATAGAAAGCCCATCGGCATCTTCCTGATCTACGAATTCTTCCATCTCTTTGGCCCCTACCGCGTCTGGGCTTACCAGATAGGTGCCCTTTTGAGCGCCTGGGCAACCTCCATCCTGTGCATGAAGATTGCCCGTTTCATCGCCCCCGTAGCCGGGGCATTTGTTGCCGGGTGTCTCTATCTGCTCTGGACCAGCGGGGCGCAGGGGATCGGGGGACAGGCCCCCATTTTCTACAATCTCCTCATTACGGGAGCGATGCTGGCCATTGTAACCTGTCTGAACAACAGACGCCCCGAAACCATAGGCCGCACCGGCCTGCTGGTTATGGCGCTTTTTGGCATCGCCATACAGATCAAGCCGACTGTTGTTTTTGAAGGCATTTATGCCGGGCTTTTCCTGCTCTGGATGCGCTACCGGGCAGAAAGATCATGGTCTGTCCTGCTGACAAGTACGCTATGCTGGTGCGGAATAGCGCTCATTCCCACGCTCTGCGTGGTCGGTGTTTATGCCGGGCTGGGGCACCTTCATGACTGGTGGTTTGCAAACGGCTCCTCCATCTTCCTCAAAAAGCAGGTGCCTCATAATACGTGGAAAGACTTCTGGCACTGGACGCACTGGGCCTTCACCATCACCTTGCTGCTTGTCTCCATCTTAGCCCTGCGTGCCCTGACAACCAGACAGAAACCTGCCAACCCCTGCCTCACCTTCATCACAGGATGGGCATGGACCGCCTTTGCCGGTTTCATCCTGTTTGGCTGTTTTTCAAAACATTATGCCCTGCCGCTCTTTGCGCCCTTCTGCATCAATGCAGCCCCCTTGTGGCGGGCAAAGACAGGCCGCCTCTGGCTGGCCATCCTTGCCCTGTGGGGAGGGCAGCGCACTCTCTCCGAGATTAAACAGGTCCAGCATACAGGGTCAGCTCATGAGCTGAAGCAGATCACCCGCCTGCTCTCCTCACCGGGAGGGTGTGTCTTCAACTTCAACGGGCCTGACATCATTCTGGATGCCGTCCCCTATTGCTCCCTGACACGCCTTCCTTTCTCCGCCCATCTCAGTTCTGATACAGAGAAGACGGCCCTACCCGTGGACCCCGATACAGAGGTGAAACGTATTCTGGCACTCTCTCCTCGTTACATCATCATAGAAGATGACAGAGGCACCAATGCCGGGCTGAATATGAGTACGAAAGCCCTGCTGGACGAACAGGTAAAAGCCTCCTACCGGGAAATATACCGACACCGGCAGAGCAGTAATGACGACAACATCGTCATCTTCATGAAGCAGTGAGGAGAAACGGCTTTAGCGTACCGGACATATTTTTTCTTTTACCCGGCCCATGTCATGAGGGTGGCATATTTCTCCTGTAGCTACCGTGTGGTACCTCTCCCTTTCATGTGCTGTTCCGTTTTTCCATGACCTGTCTCCATCGTATTTTTCTCGGACATATCCTTCATGATAACCGGAACATCCTGCTGAAAAATACGATCACTCCCCCAACGCTCCGGAGATCATGGGCATGACGAGACTGGTACACTCCTTTCTCAAAACAACAGGCGGCTGGAAGTTCCTGCTTTTCATCTATCTCGTCTGTTTCGTAAATCTGCTCATCATGCAGCTTCTGGCACCAGATGGCTCCCTTGCCTCCAGCACCTGTCAGCTGGACTGCTTCTGGTATACGGACATCATCAGGAATGGTTACGCGAGCCATCCTTTGCTGGATGACACCTTACGCATGACGCAGGCCAACTGGGCCTTTTTCCCGCTCTATCCCATGCTCTCCTCTGCACTCCACAGGCTGATGGCCATTGACGTGCTGCATGCGGCTCTGCTCGTCAACATCATCCTGTGGCCCGTCCTGATCTACCTGATGTATCGGGACCTTCTTCAGCGCAATGTGCAGCTGAATCCCATCCTGTACACGCTGTTCATGGTCCTGTTCCCCTTCAACATCTGGTACACGTCACAATATTCCGAAGGCACGTTCAGCCTGCTTCTGGTCTGCATTTTCATGGCATTACGCCAGAAACGGATGGCCCTTGCGGCCCTTTTCTGCTGCCTGATAAGCCTGTCCCGTCCTACGGGTTTCCTGTCTGTCCTGTTCATCACCGCATGGTCATTCTGCTATGACCTTTACAGAAACAGGCAGTCACTGTCCTTCACCACGCTATCAGACAGCCTCCAGAAGAATCTGTTTCTCATCAGCGCTGCGGGCTTCGGCCTTTCGCTCTATGTGCTGTATCTTTTCCATATTACGGGGGATGGCTTCGCCTTTTCCCACATCCAGATCGCATGGCTCAGGAAGTTCAACTGGCTCCCCATACAGATCATAAACGCACTGCCCCAGAAGCATGAACGTGTGTTTGTCCTGTATCTTGCAGCGGCTTCTTTCGTTTTGTACAGGATGTTCAAGCAGGGCTGGAAGCTGGAAAGCTGCCTGATGGTTTTCATCCTGCTCATCGCAACATCGACCAAGCTGATCTCCGTAGAGCGCTTCGTCTTTTCCAACCCGTTCGTTATGGAGTTTCTTGCCGTTGCCTTTGCAACGCTTTCCGTGAGAAAGCAGCGTGTCGGACTCTCCTGCCTGTTCATTCTGCATCTCATCGTCATCAGGCTGTGGTTCCATGGGAAGTACTGGTTCGTTTGAATGAAGACATACACCTATCTCTCCATCGTACTTCTCGCATTCGATGCCTATGCCCTATGGGTCGGCATTCACCCTCATGTGCCTGAATCCTACCGCAAATATTTCATTGAACATTCAATCACTCAGGAAGAATTCCTGAAGCTCTATCGTGACAGAGCCTTATAACAGGTATCCGAGCCTCATGCTGACCCGGATACCTGTCAGGGTCATTTATTATTTACGCAGGAAAGCCACTGTCTCCACACAGGCAGCAGCGGCTTCACGCCCCTTATTATGCTCGTCCGTACGGGAGCGCAGAACGGCCTGTTCTTCCGTATAGGTCGTCAGAATACCGAAGGAGATCGGCACGTCATTTTCCAGCTGGGCCTGCATGATGCCAATGGTCGCCCCCATGGAGATGAACTCAAAATGGGCCGTATCCCCCTTGATGACACAGCCAAGGCAGATCACCCCCTCATACACACCCTTGCGGGCAAGATGCTGGGCCATGATGGGCAGCTCGAACGCACCGGGAGCCTCATAGACATCCACACTCTCATCAATGCCACGCTCTTTCAGCCACTCCAGCGCACCATCACGCAGGCCGCCCGTCACATCCGGGTTAAAACGGCTGACCAGCAGGGCCAGTTTGGGAGCCGGGGTCAGTTTCAGCCCTTCCGGGGCCGTGGCGATATGTTTGCTCATGGTCAGCTCTCCTGTAGCATATGCCCCATGCGGGTGCGTTTCGTCTCAAGATAATAACGATTGAACGGATTGGACGGAACAACCAGCCGCTCCACCGCTTCCACCACCAGCCCAGCCTCCATGAGGCCACGCTCTTTTTCCGGGTTGTTCGTCAGCAGGCGCAGGCGGGTCACGCCAAGGCTGGACAGCATATGCGCTGCCATGTCCCAGCGGCGGGCATCAGCCGGCAGGCCAAGGGCCTCATTGGCCTCGATGGTATCCATCCCCTGATCCTGCAATTCATAGGCCCGTATCTTGTTGGCAAGGCCAATCCCCCGGCCTTCATGCCCCCGCAGATACAACAGAATGCCGGACTCTGCCGCCGCAATCCGCTTGAGAGCCTCACGCAGCTGCGGGCCACAGTCGCACCGCAGAGACCCCAGCGCATCCCCCGTCACACATTCGGAATGAAGACGGACCAGAGGCACAGTCTGGTCTGGCTTTCCTTTCACAAGGGCCAGATGCTCCACACCATCCTGACTGCGGAAGGCGTGAACCCGCAAATCCTCCCCGCCGCACACGGTCGGCAGGTTTGCCACGGCAAGCTGAGTTTCCTCCGACAGAGGGGCTTCCACCATATCCACAGTACCGACATCACCCCGCCCATGCTCGGCAATCCAGCGGCGCATCTCGGCAATGCTGATAAGCGGCAGACCATGACGGCGGGCATAATGACGCAGCTCTGGCAGGCGCATCATCGTGCCATCCTCAGCCATGATCTCACAGATCACACCAGCCGGACGCAGCCCTGCCAGCTTCATGAGGTCAATCGCCCCTTCCGTGTGGCCTTCCCGGGCCATCACGCCATCCGGATTGGCCCGCAGAGGGAACATATGGCCAGGAGAAATGATGTCCGCCGGTGTGGCATCCGGTGCGGAAGCCACCTGAATCGTATGGGCGCGCTCGGCGGCGGAAATACCTGTCGTCACGCCATGAGCGGCCTCGATGGACACGGTGAAGGCCGTGCCCCGTGGGTCCTGATTCTTCTCCACCATGGGGGAAAGACCAAGCCGGTCTATCTGCTCCGCTTCAAGGGACAGGCAGATCAGCCCGCAAGCCTGACGGGCCATGAAATTGATGGTTTCCTGAGATGCAAACTGGGCCGGAAGAATCAGATCGCCTTCATTTTCCCGGTCCTCATCATCCACCATCACGACCATGCGGCCTTCCCGCACGGCGGCGATGGCGGCCTTCAGGGCGGGAGACATGCTGATGCTCATCGTGCAGTCCCCTTATAACGCAGCTCATCCTCTGGTGTGTGGCGCAGAAGTGTCTCCACATATTTGGCCATCATGTCCACTTCCAGATTCACCCGAGCCCCGATGGCCAGCGTGGAAAGATCCGTATGGGTCCATGTATGGGGAATGATCATGAGGCTGATCTCAAAACCAGCCTGCCCCTCATGCTGCACGTCATCATGCACCTCATTCACCGTCAGGCTGATGCCATTGATGGTAATGGACCCTTTTTCAATGACATAACGGCGGAGTGAAACGGGCATAAAGATACGCAGATGATGCGATTCCCCTGCCGAAGCCACATGAACCAGCCTGCCCACGGCATCCACATGACCCTGTACAATATGGCCAGAAAGACGGGTATTGAGGCTGACAGCCCGTTCCAGATTCACCCGTGCCCCCTCAGCCAGTTCCCCCAGTGCCGTACGGGCCAGTGTCTCACCACTCAGATGGAAGTCAGCCACGCCCTCCGGTGTGAAACGGGTCACTGTCAGGCAGACGCCATTCGTGGCGATGCTTTCGCCTTCTGTCAGGTCTGTAAAATGGGTGGCAATTCGCAGGTCCATCGCCTTATCCCGCAGGGAAACAGACTGCACATCACCAACATGTTCAATGATTCCTGAGAACATCTTCTTATTCCCCATAACGGCGCAGAAGCTGCACCGGACTTTCATTTTCAGAATTACCTTCACGCAGGATGATGGAGAGATGGTCTTCCCCACCTTTCCCACCATGATGAATGGTCAGCCAGTCATCCCACAGACCTGCTTCACGCACGCTTTCCAGCAGAGCAGGGCCTGCTTCAATCAGGCACCAGTTAACGCCCATCTGCCCCAGCAGCGCCGGTAACGCCGACAGGTCATGACACTGTTCCACGTGGAACCCATCAGCCTCCCGTGCCTGACGCCATGCCGCTGGCAGGCGGCCCTGCCTATCCAGAACGATCAGGGGACGGGGTGCCCGCCCTTCATGATCGGACACATGCCGCACAGTGAAGGAAGGATCATCAGCCAGAACGGTTCCAATCCCGGTCACGACAGCATCACAGGCACGCCGAAGCTGATGCGCCAGTCTCAAAGAAGCTGGCGAGGTAAATGTTTTCCGCCCCTGTGGAGGGATCATACTGCCCTGACCATCCAGAGCCTGCTTCACCGTCAGCCACGGGCGCCCCCGTGTCACGCGGGAAGCAAAGGGAGCCAGCAGGGCCTTGCACTCTTGCACCAGAGACCGCAGCTCAGGCTCGTCCGCCAGAAACCGTACGATCTTTGGAGACGCCCCTTCAGCCAGATATTCAGCTCCCCCCATGGCCTGCGGGTTAGGGTCACGGGCCCCGATCCACACGGTCTGCACAGGGCTGTTTTTAAGCTTCTCGCTACAGGGTGGTGTACGGCCATGATGGTTGCAGGGTTCCAGCGTCACCAGAGCGGTACGGGCCTGTTCCAGCACACCTTTCTGGCGGGCCTGTTCCAAAGCCATGACTTCAGCATGAGGCTGACCCGCAGCCGGGTGTGCGCCTACGGCCAGAAGACGCCCCTCACCATCCAGAAGGGCACAGCCTACTGCCGGATTGGGGGCCGTTGCGCCCATTTTTCGGGTGGCCTCTTTGATGGCCTGCTGGAATCCCTCCTTTATGGCCGCTAAGGGCGGTGAGGCGCTTCCAGCTCTTTGTGTCTCCACGGACACGGTCTTCATCATCAGTCCCCAATCATCTCAGGGACGTTCGCGGCGACGTCACGCCTCCCCCTCCTACGGGAAAAGCTCACACTTCCACCCGCAACGGACAGGAAGAACGTTCTCTCTCATCCGGACTGTAACCGTCGGCCCCGGAATCACACCGGGTCTGCTTGTCTCCTGCACACAACATGCAGGACGCTCGCGGGCTGAGGCAGCACGAAGCCGCCAACACCGCCGGTAGGGAGTTTCACCCTGCCCCGAGAACGTCTGTCTCAATCTTATCCCGCTCTATATGGAGAGCTTGCCCCCAAAGAGCAAGAGGCCGCCCCCAACGGGAGCGGCCTCTCAATGTCATCCTATCCTGACAGGGATACAGACCCCAATAGGATCAGAATCCGCTTTTCAGAGAATGGACGAAATCCTTGTTGGACTGGATGGTGCTGTCACGCATATCCTTCCAGCTCTTTTTCTGAGCGTCCAGCTGAGCTTTCTGGGCATTCAACTGATCCTTGATGCGCTGCTTTTCCTCAGCCGGGGCATTCTTGTACTTATCGCGCACATCCTTGATCTGCTGCTTGCGATCATCGATGTTCTTCTGAATCTCAGCCTTCTTATCGGCGGCAAGATTCTTATACTTGTCCTGCAGAGCCTGCAGGCGCTCCTGACGCTGCTTCAGATCAGACTGCATGGCATCCATACGCTGCTGGATACGGGCACGGGCCTTCTCCGGAGCGGATGCATATTTTTCCTGCAGAGCCTGAATCTTGGCATTCTCGTTCTGGATGGACTTGGTCACACTGTCCATGCTGCTCTGAATGGCCAGCGGATCGTTCGGATCGTACGCATGAGCCTGCGGCAACAGGGCAAAGGAAGACGCCAGAAGCGTTGCGGTAAGCAGGGTACGGATCTTCATAAAGGAGCTCCTAGAATGAGTACGAAACGTGCAGGTAGTTACACCACAAGAATGCAGTGGCAAAATTAAAAAAAGGCCACTTCTGGAAAGCGGGCCTCTCCTAGTCCCGCTTTATACCGTTTGCCATGTCATTCAGCCTTCCCGGTTTCAGAAGCGTAGCCGCACTGGCACCTTTGACGCTTATCAACCCTTCTTTCTTGAAAAGACCGAAGGTCCGGCTCACTGTTTCAATCGTCAGGCCAAGATAATCGGCAATATCGGTTCTGGACATGGGCAAGGCCAATGTCAGCGGACCATGCTCATCTGTTATCGTCTGGCCATGGGCACAGCAGGGGCTGGCCTGTTCAATCAGAAAACTGGCCAGCCGCTCACGCGCCGTCTTACGTCCCAGTAACATAAGACGAGCCTGCGTCTTGACCAGCTCGCTAGACGCCTCCTTCTGCAACCGGCAACGCAGACGGGGGAAACGCTCCACAAGACGGTCTATGGAAGAATGCGGGAAACGGCATAGCGTTACATCTCCCAACGCCTCCGCCGTAAAGGCATAGGTGTCTGATGAAGCCAGCCCCAGAAAATCGCCCAGCTCGGCAAAACCTATGATCTGCCGGCGCCCATCCGGCATGAGGCTGAACAGCTTGGCCCGCCCGCCTGTCAGCACATAGAAATCATGTGCCGGAGCCCCTTCACTGATGAAACAGCGCCCGGCAGGAACAGTCACACGGGAGGACTCCGCCACCAATACGGGCAGGTCCTCATCATCAATGACATTACAGATACTGACCGACCGCCCCGCACAACGGGCACACCGCTCCCGTACGGCATCCATGAGGCCGTAACCTGTTTCCATCACATAGTTCCTATGCTGACCGTTATGTTCCTGCATTACCGGGATGACAGCCGCTTGAAAAAATAACGTTACTTATAACGGTAATAAGGGAAATCCATTTTTTGATTTAAATCAACATATTTCACTATTTGTTCTTAACAGCCTATTACAGTTATCAATTTTTCCTTGTTTTCGGCAAAAATCAGACTTATAGCCTCAATAGGAACAATTACATTTTGTCCATCTTCCAATCTGCCGCACCGCCACGAACCACTGAGGATTCTAAGAAAAATGAGCCGCACTCTTACCCGGATGGCCGCAGCTGCGCTGTTTGCTCTTGGGTCTGCATCTTTTGCCGTTGCCCAGACAACCGCTCCGAACGCTCAACAAAACGTGACTGCCTCCACCACCATGCAGGCCGCTCCGGATGCCTCCGTTCATCTCCAGCCACCGTTGCGGCATTTTTCAGACATGCGCCAACACCAAGATCGGTCTTGGTAAAGGGGACTTCGTTGTCCGTCTCTCCGCTCTCGGTGTTATCACCAACAACACAGGCTCCCGCGTTAAGCTGAATCCCAGCTCCCCAGCGGCGGCACTGGCTGGCGGCAGCCACTTCCGTAACGATGTCAGCGTGACCAATCAGGTCATGCCTGAGCTAACCCTCGAATATTTCCTGACAGACCATATCTCTCTGGACCTCATCGCCTCCTCCACCCGCCACGAAGCCGCCGCTCATGTTGGCAATCTGGGCAAATTGGATGCTGGCAGCTTCTGGATTCTGCCGCCGACACTGACAGCCGCCTACCATTTCCGCCCGCATAAGCGCTTCAACCCCTATGCTGGTCTCGGCATCACGGTGGCTATCTTCCACAACATGCATTCAGCCACCAATCTGGGCGGCGCCTTCAACGGGGCTGTCTTTGATGCCATGCATATGAAGACCAATGTCGGGCCGAGCTTCAATCTCGGGTTTGATTACCAGCTGGTCGGCAACTGGTTCTTCAACTTCGACATCAAGCAGATCCTGCTTTTCAACCAGAGCGTTCATCTCAGCAAGCGTGGCAATGGCGTAACTGGTGGGCGTGTCCGTGTTCATGACGATGTGCACCCGACCGTTGTTGGTGCGGGTATCGAATACCGCTTCTGATCTGCCCTGCCAGACGGCAGTACGGAATAGAGAAGGGCCACAGAATAACTGTGGCCCTTTTTTCTTATAGTTCTGCGAATAAATGCCCATTGTCCAATAATAATCGTACCTTGGATGATGATGGATTGTTGCGAGAGTGCCACAATCTCGTGACAAACTTTCTTATCTGTGTCAGAAAGGGGCGCATTTTGCCTGAGCATCAGCAGAGCGGAGAACCTTCCAATAATGCGTGTCTCGCGTAACATTGTTATTACTGGCGCTTCCCTGATAGCTCTTTTGATCGTTCTGGGATTATGGTCACTCATGCCAAGCCGGACGATCGAACTGGCCCCCCCTCCGGCCGTAACCCATGATGGCGATCTGCTGCGCATCCGTGCCGGTGGACCACTGGATGGACGCCTGACGGTCGAACCCGTTGCCGAGACGCTGTCTCCACATCAGGTAGAGCTGCCCGCACAGCTTATCACCGCTCCCGGCCAGAGCGTGGATATTCACGCTCCAGTCGTTGGCCGGGTCGCTGGCCTGTATGTCCAGACCGGCCAGCATGTGCAGAAAGGCGATCTTCTCGCTACACTCTATTCTGGTGATCTGGCGCAGGCATGGTCAGATGACCGCAAGGCACAGGCCACTCTGGCCCTCACCCGGCAGGCTTACCGCCGTGCCGTAGGTGTGCTGAATGCTGGCGGCAATGCCGTCAAAGACATGCAATCTGCCAGAAATGATCTGGCACAGGCCGAAGCCGAGGCTGTCCGGGCCCATCTGCGCCTTCAGGCCCTAGGGACAACAGGCGGGGAAGGCTACCAGCCGCTGATGGCACCTTTCTCCGGCACCGTAACAGCCGTCTCCATCGGGGTAGGGCAGAACGTAACGGACATGACCGCCACGCTGATGAACGTGGCCGATACGGGTAGTGTCTGGGTTCAGGCCAGCCTGCCGGAATCCCTCATCCCGGAAATGGGTACAACCATGACGCTGGATGCTCCCTTCCCCGGCCAGACCTGTAACGGTCCCGTCACCTCGCAGGATGCGTCCCTGCATACGGACACACGGCGGCTGAACCTGTATCTGCGATGCAGTAACCTTCAGGGCCTGCTGTATCCCGGCCAGTTCACCACAGCGACACTGAACATCACCCAGCAGGCGCAGCCCATTCTGCCCAAGACGGCCCTGCTCATGGATAATGATCTGGTTTCCGTCTTTGTGGAAACCGCCCCCAACACCTACCGCCGGCGCTTTATCACCATCAGCTATGAGGAAGGGGAGTCTGTCCGCATTCTTTCCGGCCTGAAAGCAGGTGAGCGTGTCATCACGCACGGGGCCATTCTGCTCAATGATTACTGAGGACCGCTGAGCAGTCATGTTTATTGAAAAATTCATCACATGGTGCTTCAGCCACCGTAAAGCCGTTGCGTTCCTCACTTTCGCCATGTTCATCACGGGTATGCTGGCATGGAAACAGCTCCCCGTGGAGGCCTATCCCGACCTCGGCCCGACCAGTGTTCTGGTCACGACACAGGTCAATGGTCTGGCGGCTGAGGAGATGGAGCATCAGGTCACCACACCCGTGGAGCGTGAGCTGGCGGCTGTTCCCGGTGTTGTTGAAAGCCGCTCCAGCACGACCTTCGGCCTGTCCCTCATCACGCTCATCTTCGAAGATGGTGCTGATATTTATCGGGCTCGACAGCTGGTACAGAGCCAGCTTGACGGCCTCCAGCTGACAGGTGGCGCTCAGCCCTCCCTTGGTCCCATCTCCGGCCCCAGCGGGGAAATCTACCGCTACACGGTGGAATCAGATGACCGTGACCTCATGACCATCTCGGATGTCCAGCGCTGGGAGATCATTCCGGCTCTCCAGCGTGTGCCCGGTGTGGTCAGCATTGATAATTTCGGTGGGTTCACCCGAGAATATCAGCTGGTGCTCGACCCGAACGCTCTCATCCGTTACGGCATCAGCATCAGCGATGTGATGAATGCTATCCGCAACAGCAATGCCAATGCTGGGGGCGGGCGTGTCTCCCGTGGGGAGCAGTCCTATATCATTCGTGGCGTAGGGCAGATCCACTCTCTGGATGACATGCGCAACACGGTCATCGGCCATCACGATGGTGTACCCGTTCTCCTCTCCGAACTAGGGCATATTGAGTTCGGCCATCAGGTCCGTGAAGGTATGCTGGGTAAGAACGGCAACCCCGATACAATCGAGGGTGTCGTGACAATGCTGCGTGGTGCCAACCCTTCCAAGGTATTGGATGACCTCCATGCAGCCGTTGACAAGCTTCAGGAACAGCTGAAGCCCCGCCATATTCGCATCGTCCCTTATCTCGACCGTGACAATCTCGTAAAATCCACGACCGACAAGGTCAGCGAGACCATCCTGGAAGGGATTGGCCTCGTTCTGGTCATTCTTACCTTCTTCCTTGGCTCACCACGCAGTGCCGCCATCACAGCCGTCACCATCCCTTTTGCTCTGGCCTTCGCCTTCATTCTCATGCGGGCCTGCGGCATGGCGGCCAATTTGTTCTCCCTTGGCGCCGTGGATTTTGGTGTGATTGTTGATGGTGCCATTGTCGTCACCGAGGTCATCCTCCGCCATAGGGAAGAACACGCTGCCCATCCCCTGAATTCATCAGATATTCTGGACATCACACGGCGAGCCGGACGGGCCATCTTCGCTTCCACACTCATCATTGTGGTGGCCTACAGCCCGCTTTTCGCCTTTGAGGGCAGTGAAGCCAAAATCTTCCGCCCAATGGCTTGGACCGTCAGCTTTGCGCTGCTGGGCGCTCTGCTCTGCGCTCTGGCCCTGACCCCGACCATGTCCTTTCTGGCCCTACGCAAGCCTCGGCCCATCTGGCACAATCGACCCCTGAACTGGCTACACAAGCGCTATGATTCCCTGCTTCGCCATTTCCTGCGGCACCCGCTTGTGCCTTTCGTCAGTGCAGGGCTGGCCCTTGTGGCCGTCATCGCTCTGGGGGCCACGACAGGCCGGGAGTTCCTGCCCGATCTGGATGAGGGTGCCCTCTGGCTTCAGGTCCAGATGCCAACAGGCATCTCCCTTGAGAAAGGGCAGGAAAAAGCCACAGAAATCCGCCGTGCGGTGCGGGAATTCCCTGAGACATCCTACGCCATTACACAACTTGGCCGCTCTGATGACGGAACCGACCCGTGGACGCCGTCTCATATTGAAATGCCGGTCGGCCTGACGCCCTACAGCCAGTGGGCACATGGTGAGAGTAAAAGCGAGTTTATTGCGAAGCTCCGGGCCAGACTGAACAAGATTCCCGGCATTTCCTTCTCCATCAGTCAGCCGATTGAGGATAATCTCAGTGATCAGCTCGGCGGGGCTCATAGCCCTCTGGTGATGCGCATCTATGGTGATGATCTGACGGGCCTGCGTGCTCTCGGCCAGAAAGTGGTGGAACAGCTCTGGCGCGTCAAAGGCACCGTGCAGGCTGACATCTTTCAGGAACCCAAGATTCCGCAGATCGAGATCACGCCCGACCGTCTGCGTGCGGCCCGTTATGGCATCAGCATCAATGACGTAACGGATGTCATCAACAGTGCCATCGGGGATGAGCCGCTCACCAGCGTGATTGAGGGTGACCGCTTCTATAACGCCACGCTGCGTATTGATAACGCCCAGCGTTCCAACCTCCAGCTGCTGGGGCAAATCCCCATGATTACGAGCGATGGCAGCGCCATCCCTCTGGCCGATATTGCCCGCATCCGCCTCCAGATGGGAGAAAGCAGCATCGCTCATGAAATGGGTGAACGTCAGATCACCCTTCAGGTTGATAATGGCAACCGGCCCATGTCCCAGTATCTGGACGATGCCCAGAAGCTCATCGACCAGAATGTCCATTACGATCATCAGAAGTTCCGCATCGAGTGGGCAGGCACGTTCCAGGAGGCACAACACGCACAGGTCCGCCTGGTAGCAGCGCTGGGTGTCATGTTCGCTGTCATGCTGGGCCTGCTCTATGCGGAGTTCCAGAAGATCCGCCATGCGCTGCTCATTCTTGGCATCGTGCCTCTTGCAGCACTGGGTGGGCTGGTCGCACTCCATGCCAGAGCAGAGACGCTCAATATTGCCACGGCAGTCGGGTTCATCGCCCTGTTCGGGGTGGCGATCCAGAACGGCATCATCATGGTATCCAACATCAACCGACACCTCAAAGCGGGAGGTGATATACGGGAGGCTACCCGCATGGGGGCTACCGAGCGCTTCCGCCCTGTGCTGATGACGGCTACCGTTGCCAGCGTTGGGATGCTTCCGGCTGCCATGGCCACTGGTGTCGGGACAGACGTGCAGCGTGGGCTGGCAACCGTGGTTGTAGGCGGGCTCGGTATTGCCACCCTGTTGACCCTTTTCATTCTGCCTGTCTGCTTCTGCCATATGGAAACATGGGCCAAGCGCAGAGCCGACAGGAATGAACAGAAGGCCTGACTGACATGACACAGCGTTTCAGCCGCTTCAGACAGCACATCACCAGTCAGGCACAGTCTGTCCGCTCTCGCTTGAGACAGACACATTCCTCCCTGCTCTTGGCCGGAACCCTCATGGGTGGGCTGGCGGTTGGGCTTGGAGGCTGCATTGTTGGCCCCTCCCCGAAGGACATCCCCCCGCTGCCAGACAAAACCGGCTACAGCCAAAAGCCAATCAAGCCAGTGACCAGCGGGCGGGATAACGCAAAGGATAGCATTCTACACCGGCAGCACTTTGTATCCGGGGCTGATATTGCTGGAAAATGGTGGGAATCCTTCCAGAATCCACGGCTGAACCAGCTCGTTGAACAGTCTCTGGTCAACAACCGTACCCTAACAGCCATGCAGGCAGGGTTGAAAGCGGCGTGGGAACAGCGCCGTGTGGAAGGGGCATCACTCTATCCCACCATTTCCGCACAATTCATCCCGACCCGTAACAAGACCTCCAAGGCTCTCTCGCCTGTCCCCAACAATAATGAATGGCTCTATAACCTGCACACGGCACAGCTGAATATCGGCTACGTGCCGGACTTCTGGGGGGGAGCACGGCTGGCTATCCGTAATGCTCAGGCACAGGCGGACATTCAGCGCTTCCAGTTAGAAGCCACAACGCTGACGATGATCTCCAACATCGTCAATACAGCGATCACTGAGGCAGGATTACGGGCGCAGATCCGTGCCAAGGAAGCTCTGATTGCCCAGCAGACAGCCATGCTGCGCATCAATCAGCGTCAGGTTGGGCTGGGCGACCAGTCCCGCCAGAGCCAACTTCTGTTACGAGATTCTCTTGCCCAGCTTCAGGCTGATCTGCCACCATTACAGACGCAACTGGCACAGGCACGGGATCAGCTCGCAACGCTGGCCGGCCTTCCCCCCAATGCGGACCTGCCCGTCTTTGAGCTGAAAGACTTCACGCTTCCACAGCAGCTTCCGGTCTCCGTACCTGCCCAGCTAATCCTTCAGCGGCCTGACGTAGCCTCTGCACAGGCGCAGATTCGTTCTGCCGGGGCGCAGCTCGGTATTGCCATTGCCAACCGCCTGCCCAACGTGCAGTTGAGCGCCCTGCCGGGTGAAGCTGTCGATAGCATGGGCAAGATGTTCAAGCCCGGTATGGGCAACTGGATGCTGGCTGCCACTGTTACCCAGCCCATCTTCCAAGGCGGGTCACTACTCCACGCCCAACGGGAAGCTAAGGCGAACTACACGCAGGCAAAAGAATATTATAAAGCCGCCATCCTCTCCGCTGTCAGCGATGTAGCGGACAGTCTCCATGCCGTAGAGCTGGATGGAAACACCCTCATGGCTGACCAGTCCGGCCTTGATGCCGCCACACAGGCCCTGCACATTGCCGAAGTACAGCATAGGCTGGGTGACAACAGCGAGATTGACGTTGCCCAAGCCCGCATGGCTGTCGCACAAGACCAGATCTCTGTTGCTCAGGATGAAGTTGCCCGTCTCTCCGATACGGTTGGCCTCTTTCAGGCCCTTGGTGGTGGATGGTGGAACCGTAATGACCTTGGTGTCAGCCCGGAAGATGCCAAGCGCCTTTCCACCACGCTGGTGCCGTGGTAACGCACAACTCCCCAGAGTGACGGACCATAAAAAAGGCCGCTTCCCTGTTCAGGAGCGGCCTTTTTCTTACCGGGCATAACCCGGTCCACCCAACATGGACGAATTTCAGGCAGAAAGCAGCTTCAATACCCAACCTTCTTCTTCAGGAGCCGCTTTCAGCGGCATGGCATTAGGCAGACGCACATTAATCTCAAGCCCCATCGCCGCCCGCAATCCACGGAATAAAGCCCCATGTGCCACGATCAGCGGAGCGCCATCTCCCGCTTCATGCGCCCGGTTGAGAGCCTGCACACCACGGGTTTTCAGAGTGATGAAATCTTCACCCTTCTCTGGCACAAACGTGCCATCAATCCACGTATTGTACCAGTCGCCCATCGGCTTACCTTCCTGCACACCGAAGCTGACTTCTTGAAAATCAGCATCATGTGTCAGCGGTAGCTCAATGCCTGTCCGCTCACGAATGGCATCCCGTACATGCTCGGCAGTCACGAACGCCCGTTTCAGCGGAGAGGCCACGATATGGGTGAAAGGCCGTGCCCCCTGCTCAAACAGCTCAGCCAGTTGACGGCCAGCCAGACGGGCTTGAGCGAGACCTGTCTCATTCAGTGGGATATCCGTGCGTCCTTGGGAAAGGTGACGGGCATTCCAATCCGTCTCACCGTGCCGAAGAAACCAGAATGGTTCCATGCGAAGCTGTGTCATGTCCTAACCTCTCCCAAAATCCTGTTACCAAGAAGGGAATGATGACAGCCATCCCGCCGTAGCCGCCATGCCTGCGGACGGACATGAAAGGGCAAGTCCAACCCTTCTATGCCATCTTACAGCAGCACCTATCGGCGGGAAGGGGGTTCAGTCAAAAAGTGTTGAAACAGAGCTTTCATCAGCAACGGCCCGAATGGCACGCCCCAGCAGACCCGCTGTTGAAATCTGCCGAATATTGCCAGCTGCCTTCAGCTCATCTGTTGCGGGGATGCTGTCTGTCAGTGTCAGCATGGAAAGCGGGCTGTTCCGCACACGCTCGCAGGCATTCCCTGTCAGCACGCCATGGGTCACATAGGCTTCCACACCGGCAGCACCATGCTTCATCAGAGCCTCGGCGGCATTGCAGAGAGACCCGCCACTATCGATGATGTCATCCACCAGCACGCAGAAACGGCCGGACACGTCACCGATGACATTCATCACCTCAGACACGCCAGCCCGTTCACGGCGCTTGTCAATGATGGCCAGATCAACATTCAACCGGCGAGCCAGCTGACGGGCACGCACAACACCCCCAACATCCGGGGACACGATCATGAGTTTCTCAGGGTCAGGGTGGCGGGCTGTCAGGTCCCGCACAAAAAGCGGGGCTGCATAGAGATTATCCGTGGGGATATCAAAGAAACCCTGAATCTGCATGGCGTGCAGGTCCATGGTCAGGATGCGGTTGGCACCGGCTTCCGTCAGCAAATTGGCCACAAGCTTGGCGCTGATGGGCGTACGGGGGCCAGATTTACGATCCTGACGGGCATAGCCGAAATAAGGCATCACAGCCGTGACACGCCGTGCAGAGCCACGCCGCAGGGCATCCAGCACAACAAGGAGCTCCATCAGATGATCGTTGGTCGGGGTACATGTGCTCTGAAGAACAAACATGTCTTCCCCACGCACATTCTCCTGAATCTCCACGAACACCTCGCCATCGGCAAAGCGGCGGATGGAGGTTTTGCACAAGGGGATTTCGAGCTCATCGGCCACAGCCTGGGCCAAAGGCAGGTTACTGTTACAGGCAACGATCTTCATGACGGGTACTTTTCATAGAAAGACGGTAAGAGGCGACACCCGCCCCTTCTACCAGCCTGCCCGATTAATGTCATGATCTTACAGCATGCCAATCCTGCATGAATGGGCTTACCGGCCCCCCTCATTTTCCTGAAGAAAGTCTCCTTCTAAAAACGAAACGATGCTTCATGATTATACTCATGACGCCGTCATAACCTTTTCTAAAAGAAGCACTCAACAACAAGCCATCATCACAGGATGAAGGCTTGTTGTTGAAATGAATAACTTACAGTTCTTCCAACGAAAAACTCTCCCAATCGCCAATATCCGATCGATTGTTATCCAATGTACCATTGGGGATGGCACACAGATATCTCTTATACAAAGGATGGAGCAGCCCTAAACGATTTAATGGATCGTACTGCATCTTATAGTACAAATACGGCCCCTGCCTCTGATCCTGCATCATTGTAAGTATTTCACCGGATGGTGTTGTTAATCTTATCCAACCTGTCGGCGACAACTGTCCTATTAACCTTATAGTATCAGGGTCTACACTATTAGAGTGATGAATAATCCCCGTCTGTTTATTAATCTGTAGATATGTTCCATGATCTGTTTTTATATGGTATTTTTTATCCTGAATAAAATTATCTTCTGCAGGCGTGGATATAGGAGGTTTAGACCTCTCCCAGATCTTATCATCTACAACCTGCCGAATATAATCAGCCACTACCTCAGGCTGCTCGACCTTATAAAGCAGCCTCGGACCGTCCATTGGCAAAGTTTTAACAGCAGGAGCCTTTAAATAAGCAATAGACGCATTATTGACCTGATCTGACAGATAATAATTTGAACAATACGTCCAATCACATGACAATGCGACCCCAATAGGAGAAGGACAAAATATACTATTATGGAAGGCAGACCCCACAAAACCAACAGTCGGCCTATGCTGCGAAAAAATATTAAATTGCTCTCTTAATGTTAATGTCTCAGGTGAAATGACACGGAAACCATCCGCCTCTAAAATGTCAGCCACCTTATACTCATCTTGAATACTCCTTAAAGTACTCGTAAAACGAGAGCGTGTGAGGAAAACAGGTTTATCACCAAGGTCCCCTTCCCCCTCTTGCAGGCCAATATTATTACAGAACTCTGCAAATATTTTATGCGCAAAATGCTCTTCTTCAAAAGAAGCCCCGGGCATAATCAAATTTTTTATGCGCGTCGGCCTATCAAATATTACGAAATCTTCTTCTTTTACATCTAATATATTAAAGAACTCTCTCATCCACGGAATGGAAAATAATTCTCCTACACTCTCCATAGAGTGGACAAGTATTTTATGTTTTTTATAATCCCCTTTTCTTGCCCAATATCTTGGAAGAACCTGAATTATGAAATGACCATAATGCTTATGCATATGGCCACCATAAAAATAACATTCTTCTGGAGCCCATGGGTAAGCAAAAGATGGACTTATACAGCAATTATGAGACTGACCATGTGTATGGTTGGGCCAGCCACGCCTTGAGCCTCCAGCATCTACGAGTCTGCCATAAAAATCGTAAATACCATGCTGTCCATCATCCATTCTATAATTAATACGTGGTATATAAAGGCAGTCTTTAATAATATCTATCGGAGGGTTTTCATCGAATATTTTCAGTCCATTCTGGTAGATATGAGCATACTCAACATTCATTTGGAAAACTGTCCCTTAAAAGAAGCTTATCTCTATCGAGCTGTGTACTGCTCGAACTTTCAACTGATCCGCAGATAGGTTTAGTTCCATCTATTAAAAGTCAGAAACCTCCCCAAATGAATCTACAACATTCACTCTGCTATCCATTTCTATTATTTTACAAAGTGCCATATTCATGGACCCATACTTCTTTTTAAAAGTATATTCTTGGTCAATTACTGAAACACGAATGCATCTGGATGGCACAGGGATGACCTTTTTCTTGATTAAACCCTAGGCACGCTACAGAGGGCGAAAATCCCACGCAAGTTTTTTTTACCAAAAATGAATATTTTTGTCACTATTCATTAATGATAGCCTTCAAATAGAAAAGGAACCATACGAATTCAATAAAGAAAATGTGAAAAGCATGCTTAAGAATTGAAATCCATCATTCTGCAAAGTCAGTTCAAACCCACAACATAATAGCTACAGCCACTCTGTCCCCTTTTGAGTAGGCAGGAGCTCTGCGTGACCAGCCGAAATAACCAGTAGTAATTATCGATACAGCACTATATGAAAATGAGGCATTCACTCCAGAAACACCTCATTTTCTGATCAAAACATCTTGGTTATGAAAATGTTTTTATGAATGTCTCAATATCTTCTGACATTATCAAATGAAGGTTAGCGTTTACCTTTTCGTCAGACCATGCCCACCATTTTATTTTCATCAAACCTTCTATGATCTCGTCCGAGAATCTGTATCGCAATATCTTCGCCGGGTTACCCCCAACGATAGCGTAAGGCGGCACATCTTTCGTTACAACGGCATTAGCGGCAACAATGGCACCATCCCCAATAGTAATGCCGCCACTTATGATGGCAGAACGACCAATCCAAACGTCATTACCAATAACGGTCTTGGCATTATATATATGGTCATCAACATCATCCAATTGCCTCCAGAACATATTCCATATACTCTTGAAAGGATAATTAGAAACAAAATTATAGTTATGATTCCCACATATAATAGCAACATCACCCGCTATACTTGTGAACTTCCCTATCTCAAGGTCATCGTCACTTCCTGAATCAATAAGATCTATCCCACCATATGTATGGTCACCAATCTTTCGTTTGGGAAAGATATCTCTTGTTGGAGCGAAAGGAGCCGGCTGATAATTCTCGTCCTGTGTATCCAAATAAAAATCTGGACCATTCTTTCCATTTAAAATATGCCGCCCTTTAAGGGAAATTTTTCCTGATGTAACACTTATATCATCAAATATGGCAGAAACGACTCTGTCACAATTTAGGAGAAATAGTTTTCCATCTTCATATTTCCAAAACTGCTCATTCTCGTGTCGATAACCGGATATGCTTCCATCCTCCAAGAAACGAACACTTTCTGACATCACGTTATTATCTTGATATAACTTCCAATATCTTTCCAGAATTTGCTGCTTTAAAAGATTCTCTACAAAATCCCTATACATCCGTAAGCTCCACACGCTTGGAAAATATTAACCTTCCCAATACGACATGGAGCAAAAACGGTACAGATACTCTTAATTAAAAACCAAATGGCTCCAGCCCCTCAGCCCCCTTCCGGAGCCGCCACGAACTTCTTCACACCGTCTTTCTCTTTAGAGGCCTCACCGCCAACATCCGTCTGGGGAGCAGGAACCTTACGCGACCGACCAGAATAGTTGGTAATGATAGTCCGCACGGCCTCGGCTGCCTCCTGTGCCGCAGCGCCTGCAACATCCGCCCATGAACCATCCAGAGAATGCGCTGGAACATCATGAACCTGCGTGGCCGCACCGGCTTCCACGCCCTGCGGGGTCATGACATGCCAGACAATGGTTACCTGCTGCTGCGGCCCTTCACCCGGTGGCGGTGCATCAGGGGACGGCTTCACGCTAACGGTCGTCCTGACGATATAATCAGCACCTTCGGCCTTAGTCTGAACACTATTATGCCCGTCAGGCAGCATCGTGTAGAAAGCCTCGCCAAGCGCCTTATTACCATCGCCCGGCGCACCCTTCACCCCTTCAAAACAGATACGGGCAGAACGGTGCATAAGACTCTGTGGATCATCCATCATCATCCGGGTCTGAATCTCGGTCAGTTCACGAGCAATTTCAGGCGCCATCTGCAAGGCAACCGTGTTCAGAGCATCGGGGTCCGCATTGCGCCACCCTTCTTCATCAATAACAGCACCGAAACCACGGGCACGGACCTTCCCGTCAGGCCCGACAATCGCATAACGGGGACGGATGCCACCATTTTCAGCACGGACAGCCCCCAGACGAACCCACCAGTCCCCCGGCTGCGGCAACTTCGCCACGGCGGGGATGGACTGACCAACCAGAGCGATCACTACATCCCGCGCCCACATGGCCGTTGCCGCCCGCCACGGTGCTTTCTCCGGCACAGGAACGGGCACGGCCAGACGGACAGGCGGAATATTATCCCGCACGAGGTGCTGAGCCTGTACGCCCGGATTATGGGCAAATGGCCTGTACACATCGAGACACCCCCCCAGCCCGAGGAGAGGCACACACAGCCCTGATACCAGCAGCGCACGACAGAAGCGCATGAACAGCCACTTTCCCTGCAATCATGTGAACGATGACCGGCATCCCCAACCGGCATGGCCGCACCCTAACGCCCTTTCTCACACATGACCACAAGAGAAAGGTCAGAGCTTAATGGCGGATCAACATATAATGGATTGTCACATCCAGATCGAAATGATCGCCCTGCATGTCAGGCGGCACAGGTGGAAGCTGCGCCCCCTGGAACATCCCTGCCGTGGCCGCATCCAGCGCATAGGAATTGGACGATTCCGTCAACCGCACACGGATGACCTTCCCGGTCCGATCAATCACAACATGAACGGAAGAGGGTCCTTCTTCCCCATTCTGCACGGCCTCGTCCGGGTAGAACATATGATTCCGCACCCAACGGTCAATCTCACTCCCGTAATCAGAACTGACACCCTTCACGCTGCTGCTTGTCTTATAAGGGGCGTTAATCTGCCCGTTCAGGCTAAGAGGACCAAGGGAGAAATCAACCGGCCCCCGTGTACCACCATGCCGCCCCCGCTTATGCGGATGCGGAGCAGGTTCACCGTCAAAAGAAAGGTCCATCGGGTGAGCAAACGGGTTCGTCTCACTCTGCCGTGTCACATGTTGATGGGTCGGAGTTGCCTTGCTGCGATGGGGGCGACGTGGTGCCGCCTTGGAGATCGGCTTCTCCGACATTTCCGCATTCGTGAGTTCCCCGGTCGGGGTCGGCGTCATCTGCGGAGAGGATGGCGTGTGCGGGGTCGGCTCCATCGGGGCCGGCGTTGCTTCCTCCGGCGTGGTCGGGGCCGGGGCACTGGCCGCACCCCCTACCTCATGCGTTGGTGGTCCCTGCATACTGTGCTTCACAGGCGGGGCATCAAACACCATCTCAACCTGAGGCTCCTGCGTGCCGTTGGGTGTCCCATGCACGGCTGCGCTGGTCTGAATCATCAACCAGAGCGCTACACCATGCACGCTGGCCGCAAACAGAAGCGGCCCGATCAGAGGCGGATCAACCAGCACCTGCGTACGCAGCATGGGCGTGCGGGCCTCTGTCCGTAACCCGGCTACCGGGGCGGCATAATCACCCAGCCGTTCCCGGCGCTTCTGCGTGGGGACGTCCGACAGTGTCACGGGCGGAAAACCCGCTGGCAAAAAGAGGGGCGCAGAACGGTAAGGGTCATGACCCCTCCTTTGTGCCTCAAAAAGGACCATATTGTCATCACCGGAAACAGTCCCGTTGCTACTTTTATGTAATGGTCTTTCTGCCCAGCCACTTTCCTCCGTAATGAGGTGTCCCCGTGGTTTCTCTGCCATCCTGCTTCTCTCAAGATGCCGATCTGGCGGCCTTCATTGCCACGATCGGCCCCTGCCGTCTCTCTGAACAAACAGCGCCAGACAGGCAAACGCAGGACCCTTATGCCTCGCTCATCAAGGCCGTAACAGGCCAGCAACTCCACAACGCCGCTGCCAGAACGATATTCGGGCGGCTCTGTGCTCTTGGGCCAGATGGCCATGAAAGCGGACTCCCACCCACTCCACAGATGCTTCTGACACTGGATGATGACGCACTGCGAAGCTGCGGGCTTTCAGCTGCCAAGATCACCAGCCTGCGGGCCATTGCTCAGGGACGGCTGGACGGGCTTGTCCCCAGCCTGAACGAAGCCCATCAGCTTGATGACGCCACACTGATAGAACGGCTCACCTCCCTGCGTGGCGTTGGCCTATGGACGGTCGAGATGCTGCTCATCTTCCATCTTGGCAGGCCGGACGTGCTTCCCGCAGGGGACCTCGGCGTGCAGGAAGGCTGGCGCCGCCTGAAGAAACTGCCTCTCCGCCCTACCCCCCGGCAGCTCCGACATGCCACAGCCTCCTTCAGCCCCCATCGCTCCACCCTGACATGGTACTGCTGGCAGGCGAAAGCCCATCTGCCCGATCCCGCTTCACCCAGCAAAAAACCTTGACGTCCTCCCCCCCTCCCCGCACATAATGCGCCGTCATGACAGGGCTGTAGCCACTTTTATGAAGCTGGCTGCATGGCCCGCACACTTCACTACCCACTTCCTGCAAGGGATATTCATGCCTAAAGAAGACCTCATTGAGTTTACCGGCACGGTGACCGAACTTCTGCCCAACGCCATGTTCCGCGTCACGCTGGATAACGAGCACACCATTCTTGCCCATACGAGCGGCAAAATGCGTAAAAACCGCATCCGTGTGCTGGCTGGTGACCGGGTCAATGTGGAAATGACCCCCTACGACCTCAGCAAGGGTCGCATCACCTTCCGCTTCAAATAAGACAGACGGAAGGCAGGCCCCCTCATGGCTGATTCCTCCCGGCCCGCCCTTGTTCTGGCCTCCGCCTCACCCCGCCGCATTGCGCTGCTCCGTCAGATCGGGGTAGAGCCGGACGCCATCTGCCCGGCAGAGCTGGATGAAACACCACACAGGGACGAACTCCCCCGCCCGTATGCGCTGCGGATGGCCCGTGCCAAAGCCGCCCATGTCGCCGCCCAGCATGACGGGCCAGCGCTCGTCATCGGGGCAGATACAGTCGTGGCGGCCGGGCGGCGTATTCTGCCCAAAGCAGAGAATACCGACACAGCCCGCCGCTACCTGACGCTGCTTTCCGGCCGCCGCCACAAGGTTTTTACCGCCGTGGTCTGCCAGCCCACCGAAGGCTGGCCCGCAGGCCGTTACTGCGAGCGTGTGGTGGAAAGCTACGTCACCTTCAACCGCCTGACAGAGCGGCAGATTGACGCCCTCATTGAGGGAGGAGATTGGCACGGCAAGGCTGGCGGTTATGGGTTGCAAGGGCAGGCAGCAGCCTTCATTCGGCAGGTAGGGGGTAGCCCCTCCGGTGTGATCGGCCTTCCCTTATTTGAAACTGCCCAGCTGCTCCGGGGCCAGCCTCTGCCCGCCGGACAGCACTGGCTGCTCTGACCTCACATGGAAATCCGCCTCGCCAGTGCGCCGGGAGAAGTCCGCATTGCCCTGCTGAAGGATGATGCCCTGCTGGATGCCGCCCTCTGGCGGCCCGGTGCCCCGGATGGCTGGGGCGATACACATATCGTCCGCATCACGGCCCATGCGCCCCATCTGGGCGGGGCCTTCGTGGAGCTGGCAGGCCCTGCGGAAACGGGCTTCATGAAGGGCCGGAAGCTGCCCCCCGAAGGCAGCTTTGTCTGCGCCCAGATCACCCGCTCGGCCCAGAATGGAAAAGGACTGCGTCTGCGTGTCCTTCCTGCCTCAAACGATATTGAAATCGGAGAGGCTCCACGCCTTATCACGCCCGGCCCCACCCCACTGGATGACATTCTTCAGCGGGCCCCGGCAGACTGCCCTCTGATTGTTGATGATGCCGCCTTGGCAGCCCGCCTGCCTGCTTCCCTGCACCCCCGCCTGAAACGGGTCAGTCGCAGTTTTGATGACGTTCTGGAAGCAGACTGGGCAGCCCTTTCCAGCCCGGACGCCTCGGTCGGGCCGCTGATTGCCCATATCACCCCGACACACGCTCTTACAGCCATTGATCTGGACGCCCATCAGACCCCGGATTTTGCTGCCAATCTGGCCTGTTTTGGCCCGTTACTGCGTGAAATCCGGCTTCGCAACCTCTCCGGCACCATCCTGATCGACCCGGCAGGCGTGCGCAGCAACAAGCGCCCTGCCCTTGTTCCCTTCCTCCGCAAGGCAGCGGATAAGGAGCAGGATCCGCTCCAGCCCCGCATCACGGGCATCACGCCGAGCGGATTGCTGGAAATGACCCGCCCCCGCCATCGTGCTCCGCTGCATGAGCTCTACAGCTCTCCCCATGGGCAGGGACTGGCCATTCTCCAGCGCATCATAACTGAAGGGCTGAAAGGTGAGCATCTCCATGCTCCCCCCGCCATTATCCGCGCCTTGGAGACCGACAAAATAGCGCTGGATGCGTTCTTCCATACAACAGGGCGCCGCCTTACACTCCATAGTCATCCCGTTTCTCCATCATCCTGCTGGAGCCTTTCATGAGCTGCCCGATCTGCCAGAGACCAACCGTTACCGCCTTCCGTCCATTCTGCTCCCAACACTGTGCTGATGTGGACCTTGGGCGTTGGTTCAAAGGGGATTACCGTGTGCCATCCCTGCGACAGGATAACGACCCGGCGGAATTCGAAGCCGAGGCGGCACGCTCCACAGAATCATGATGCTGGTTTGCATGCATTTTCTTCTGCAAAGAGGGTTGATCGCCCTCCCCGCATAGGGTAAACCCCTCTCCATAGCCGGGTGGCCCTGCCGCCGTGGCCCGGTGCCCAAGTAGCTCAGTTGGTAGAGCATGCGACTGAAAATCGCAGTGTCGGTGGTTCGATCCCGCCCTTGGGCACCATTTTTATCCTCCTCAAAAAATTAGCTGATTTCCGGCCATCAGGCGCCGCTTTTTGCTGTTCCTTTGATGAGCAGTAACGAAGCCTTCACGCAAAATACCTTCCCCTTCGTCAGGCACAGGCCTACTCTGCAAACAGAGAGTCGAGTCCACTCCTCTCATGTCAGAAGGAAGGGCGTCATATGGTCACAACCTCCTACCCCACTGTTACACTTAGAAACGGCATCACGCTTCCAGCCCTTGGTATGGGAACGTGGCGCATGGGCGATGACATCGGCCAGCGGGATCATGAAATCCGCAGCCTTCAGATCGGGCTGGATGCTGGCCTCAGAATCATTGATACAGCAGAGATGTACGGTCATGGCCGATCGGAAGATGTGATCGGCGAGGCTTTAAGAGGGCGGCGGGAGCAGGCTTTTCTCATCAGTAAAGTTCTGCCGCATAATGCGTCCTATAAAGGCACTATAGCGGCCTGCGAGCGCTCCCTGAAACATCTCGGTACGGACCATCTGGACCTCTATCTCCTGCACTGGCCCGGTATCATTCCCTTCAGTGAGACACTCTACGCTTTCGAGACACTAAGAGAGCGGGGACTCATCAAAGACTGGGGCGTCTCCAACTTCGATACGGACGACATGGATGAGCTGGCGGAGCAGGGGGCCTATCCGCTCGTCAATCAGATTCTATATAGTCTGGAATATCGTGGGACAGAGTATGACCTTCTGCCACGGGATGAGCGGGCTCATATTACCAGCATGGCCTATTGCCCAATCGGGCAGGGGGGTGAACTGCTGCATCATCCTGTTCTGCGTGCCATCGCCCGCACATACGAGACCAGCCTTGGCAACGCAACACCGGCACAGATCGCACTGGCATGGGTCCTGCGCCGCAAGAATATGATCGCCATCCCCAAGGCGTCCACACCCCATCATCAAGCCCTCAATATTGCGGCTCAGGAAATCCGTCTTTCCCATAACGATCTGGCTGCCCTTGATGACGCCTTCCCGCCACCAACCTGCAAGGATGCTCTGGCGGTCATCTAAAAGACGAGGCCCGTCCCGGCAAAAGGCAGGGGCGGGCCCATCATCAGAATAGAGCGCTATCAGCCCTGTTCTATACAATCCATCGTCTTCCGCAGGGGATAGAGAGCCACCTTATGGATCACTGCGGCGGCGTTGGTGACCTGAAGGCTTAATGTTTCCAGCGGATTGGCCGGATAAATCAAGGCCGTGCCGACAGACATGCCATCATTAGCGAAGACTTCCAGCGTACAGGCATCCAGCACGATCCGCAGATTGAAACGGCGGCTCCCCGGAATCAGAGCTGATGAGAATGTCCCCGTAAAGAAGGGATGGCTGAAGCCATGCAGATTGCTTCTGTCCAGCCAGAGCTGGCAGGAGAAGCCATCAAAACCAATACTCAGGCTTTCACCCTGACGGTTGGAGAAGACGATCACAAACCGTCCCGCACGCCCCTGATCGCCATCCGGCAGATTACTGGCCCGATCTTCCAGAGAGACATCAAGCAGCAACTCTACGGCATCCCCAGTCGGCAAAGACACCTGACGGCTGCTCTGCGGTTCCAGACGGGAAAGAGCGAACGGAATGGCTGGCTGACGCAGCGCCTCCAGCTTATAGGGATTCTGGGCAATACGCAGCCAGCCAGACGTATCACGCCGCAACACGACCTTGCGGGGAATGGTCATGATGCCACGCCAGCTTTTATTGGGCAGTTCCTCACAATACTGCCAGTTATCCAGCCAAGCGATATAGACCGTCTGATTCCCCGGCATATTCTCGTAGGTCTGAAGGGCGTAGCTGTCCTTGCCGAAGTCCGTCAGGTCAACAATCGTGTCATCAGGCGTGAAACGCTCACCATCAAACTGCCCAACAAAATACTGCGTGATGCTGCCGCCCTGCGGACCGCCGGGATTGATGGACACAAACAGCACCCAACGCTTTTCACCGGGCGTTTCACCTTCCACCTCGACTTCAGCCAGAGCCGGACATTCATAATCCACCCCGGTAATACCAGAAGGGCCGAAATCGCTCAGATGCATCCAGTGCTTCAGGTCAAATGACCCGTAGAAAGACACTTTATGTTCACGAGAGCGCACCACAACCATGACCCATTTCTCGGTCGGAGCGTGCCAGATCACCTTGGGGTCACGGAAGGAGTTATGCCCGATATCCAGCACCGGGTTGCCTTCATAATCTTTCAGTGTCTGGCCGCCATCAGGACTCCATGCAAGATACTGCGTCTGACGCTGCGGCGTGGCCCGTGTGTAAATGGCCACAAGGCCACCAGCCATAGGTGGCAGAGCTGGAGACATAGGAACCGGCGACCGCTCACGGGAAACCGGCTCATCGCCCAGCTCCTTCAGCAGCCCGGTACCTGCATCAGTCTCATTCAGCAGGCCCTGCGCCTGCCTGTCCACTGACCGCCTCTCCTGCTCACCTTCTGGTAATGAGGGAAAAAGCTGGGCCGCTTTCTGGGCCGCCGTCTCAACAGACCCCGGCTGTGGCTTATCCTGCGTACGAGGTGGGAAAAGGCCGGAACGGTTGTCTCGATCCAACACAGCACAACCGCTATAGGCCTCACCTGCTTCCGTCTCACGGATCGCAATCGGGAGGTCCTGCCATGTGTAAAGGTCCGTACTGACGGCATGGCCCCAATGCACATGACCAGCATAAGGCCCGAACGGGTTATACTGATAATAAAGATGGTAATAACGACCATCGAAGATCAGCCCGTTAGGGTCATTCATGAATCCCGTAGAGGGCGAAAAATGAATGTTCGGGCGGTACTGCTTGTCTGCCAGTGTTTCATGCACAGGCTGAGGGGCTGCGGCAGCCGCATTACCTGGCTCGGCATGAGCGTTGTTTGGCTGTGCAGGTGCAGCCGACCCACTACCGCTACCTTCTGCCGCACGGGCCCGGCCCCCCAAAAGGGCACCTGCTGCCAGAAATGATCCCAGAACCATACGCCGATTGACGGTCATCTTCTGACCCCCTCCCTACGATTTGATGGAGATGACCTGCTCACAGGTCTGACGAAAAAATGCCCTTATCTGGTCCTCTTTGGCAAGCTGTTTACCATTAATTATAAAAAATGTTTTACAGTTCCCTTCTGCCTTATCGCCGCAGGCTTGGTCATTGGCAGCAGCGGTCTTCTGCTTTACCGTCTCCCCAGACTGGCTACCCCTATTTCAGGATGGCCTTCCATCGCCACGTTGCTCCCCAGAGCCCGGAGGGACCGCCCCATGAGACGCCCTGACCCTTTCCTGATGTGCCTGATCGGCGCTGTCCTGCTGGCCTCGTTCCTGCCCTGCCCCATTGTATGGCAGCCATGGCTCTCCCGCCTGACAGCTTTGCTCATCATGCTGATGTTCTTTTTTCAGGGAGCCAAGCTGAAACGCCATGCGCTGATCGACAGTGTGAAGAACTGGCGCTTACAGGGCTGCACACTCCTCATCACATTTGCCGTCTTTCCCCTGCTGGGAGCAGGAATGTACGGGCTGGCGCATCTCCTGTCCTCTACCGGGTTTCTGGGACCAGACCTCTGGGCAGGGATGCTGTTCCTCTGCTGTTTGCCCTCCACCATACAATCCTCCATCGCCCTTACTTCCATGGCACGGGGCAATGTCCCGGCGGCTATCTGCGCCGCCACAGTCTCAAATATTTTAGGTATCCTCATCACGCCGCTGCTCAGCGGGCTGTTTTTTGACCATGGCGGGCATGGTAGCTTCGGCCTTCAGACCATCCTCAACGTGGCGGAAGAACTGCTCCTGCCCTTCATTCTGGGGCAATGTGTCCAGCGTTGGATGGGACCAGTCGTTCACCGTCACAAATTCCTCATTTCCTGTAGTGACCGTGGCTCCATCATTGTTCTGGTCTATTCAGCCTTCAGCACGGCAGTGCTTCAGGGGCTGTGGCACCGCATTCCGCTCGTTCTGCTTGTTGGTGTTGGAATAGCCGATGCGATACTGCTCGCTCTGGCACTGGGCATCACCTATGTGCTGGGCCGCCTGATGAAACAGACCATTGAAGATGACATCACGCTACAATTCTGTGGCTCCAAGAAGGCCCTGACCTCTGGCGTGACCATGGCCAGCGTCATCTTTCCCAGTTCCGCCGGAATCATCGTACTGCCACTCATGATCTTCCATCAGCTTCAGCTTTTTGTCTGCACCGTCATTGCCCGTCATTATGCCGAGCGTCCTGATGCTGAAGCCGCGCCTCCACGGTAAGGCTGCCATGCAGCAGAACCACTCCCGCCCCGTTCCGTAGCGCCATAAGGCAGGCTAGTCTTGCCCCCGTTCCCAAGACAGGGCACCCATGACATGCCCCTCTTATCTTCCCGCCATGGAGAAAGACGTGCCACGTCATTCCGCTGAAACCTCCTCCATACGCCTCACCTATCTGGAGCGGCTGCACGCCCATCTCGTGCTGACAGGCACATTGCGGGAAAGCCTGCTGGAACTGCTCAGCCGGCCAGATGCACCGCTCCCCCTCCAGCACTGGATCACCACCATTCTGGACCAGAACAGGGAGCAGGAACGGCAGGTTGCCCACCTCATCCGCACGCACGGGGAGAAGCCCCGCAACGGATCTGACACGCTCTCCGGCCTGCTGGATACGGTCGTGACCTGTTTTCCCTCCGGGGACGTGCCCACCCATCTTCTGGGCGTCATGCTGGACATCGCAGGCTATATCGCCCGCCTGCGCACCTCACTCGCCCTGCTCCTGCTGCTGGCAGAAAAACTCTCCCTGACCACGGATGCTACCATCCTCACGGAGCTTCGCCAGAACAGCAAAAATGCCTCCCGCAGCCTCAAGGAGGTTCTGCCTGCGCTACTGACGGACGAACGGTAAAGAATAAAAAAGGGGCTGCACGCTCATGTGCAGCCCCTTCCTTTTCATCAGACGATCTGCCTGATCTTACTTCTCGACAGTCCCGGCAAGCAGGCCTGCAAGGGTGCGGGCAAAGCCGCTAGGGTCTGGCAGGGCCTCGCCTTCCTGAACACGGGCGAGGTCCAGAAGGATGCGGGCATGTTCTGCAACACCCTCACCCTTCTCCACACGCTCAGCCAGCGCACGAATGAGCGGATGACGGGGATTGATCTCCAGCACCGGCGGCAGGGCTGGCATCTCCTGCCCGGAACGGCGCATGAGGCGCTGCATGGCCAGATCAGGCCCGCCTTCGCTGGCCAGCACCACGGCACTACCTGTCAGACGCACGGTGCTACGGACATCCTTCACGGCTTCGCCAAGGGCTTCCTTCAGGGCCGGGGACAGCTTGGCCACATCAGCGGCTTCGCCTTCTTCCTCGGTCTCAGGAGCGAACTTCTCAAGATCACCATGAGCCTGCGCCACGGAACGGAACGTCTTGTCCTTGTAGGAATGGAGACGGTCCGGCCAGAAGCTGTCCACCGCATCGGAGAGCAGCAGGACTTCCAGACCACGGGCACGGAAACCTTCAAGCTGGGCAGAGGCCTTCAAGGCGCTCAGATTGTCGCCAACCAGATAATAGATGGTCTCCTGCTCCGGCTTCATGCGGCTGATATATTCATCCAGCGTAATCAGCTCATCGCCATTCGTGGAATGGAAGCGGGAGAACTCGGCGATTTCCTGCCGGTGTTCGGAATCTTCCCAGAGACCTTCCTTGATGACGAGACCGAAATTGTTCCAGAAGCCGTTGAAAGCCTCGCCACCTTCCTGCGCCCGCTTCTTGATCTCGCTGATGACACGCTTGGTCACAGCCTTGCGGATGCGAGCCAGAACCGGGGTGGACTGGAGCATTTCACGGGAGACGTTCAACGGCAGGTCATCCGTATCGACCACACCCTGCACGAAACGCAGCCAGTTCGGCACCAGATTGGCCTCATCGGTGATGAACATGCGCTTCACATGCAGGTGCAGGCGGCTCTCCCGGCTGCTCTGTTCCATGAAATCAAACGGACGGGCACCGGGCAGGAACAGCAGAGAGGCAAATTCCACCGTGCCTTCGGCCTTCCAGTGCAGCGTGGCGTAGGGTTCATCGAACGCACGGGCCACATGGCGGTAGAACTCGGTATATTCCTCAGACGTGATTTCGGATTTCGGACGCAGCCAGAGGGCTTTACCCTCATTGATGGTTTCTTCCTTGTCCTTACCATCTTCATCCGGCTCATGCAGCACAACCGGCCATGCAATATGGTCAGCCCATTTGCGGATGATGCTGCGCAGACGCCACGGATCAATGAATTCCTCGGCATCGTCCTTCATGTGCAGAACGATGTCCGTACCCGGACGATCACGTTCGGCAGGGCCAAGGCTGTAGGAACCTTTACCTTCGGAGACCCAACGGGCGGCCACATCCTCACCGGCACGGCGGGATACAACATCAACCTTATCCGCCACCATAAAGGCAGAATAGAAGCCCACACCGAACTGACCGATCAGGTTCGGACGTTCTTCCGGCTTGGCGTTGCTCAGCTTCTCACCAAAAGCCTTGGTGCCGGAACGGGCGATCGTGCCAAGGTTCTGTGTCAGCTCCTCCGGGCTCATCCCCAGCCCGTCATCGGACAGGGTGATCGTCTTGGCCTCTTTATCGGTAGAGATATGGATGGACGGTGTTTCCGGCAGAGACAGGGCTGGGCTCGTCAGCGCCTCGAAGCGCCGCTTGTCCATAGCATCGGCCGCATTGGCGACCAGCTCACGCAGAAAGATTTCCCGGTCGGAATAAAGGGAATGGACAACCAGATCGAGCAGCTGCCCGACCTCGGCACTGAAACTATGCTGCTTCATCTCCGCTGCGTTCTTGCCATCACTCATGATGCGTTGCTCTCCTCCAAAATGGCAGGCTCCGTATGCTCCATCTTCTGCGGCCATCCTGCCCTACCGCTGAAAGATGGTGCAGATATGGGAGAGGCCCTTCCCGCTTTCAAGCTGTTAACAAAGCAGGAAGGTGCCATTCATGATCATCATGAAAACGGAATGGTCTCATACGAGGCCGAGCGATGTCCCCTCATCCACCACAATAGCTGACCCGTGCAGAGCCACCGCCCCCGGGCTGGCAAGAAACTGCACCACGGCGGCAATATCTTCCGGGCTGGAAAAACTGCGCTTGCTGGGATTGGCTTCTGCCACAGCCTTCAGGGTCTCAGCCTGTGCGGGATCATTTATCAGCGCATCATGCATGGAGGTCTTCACACGCCCCGGCTCCACGGCATTGATGTTGATACCCAGCGGCCCCAGCTCCAGCGCCAGAGTCCGGACGAGAGATGTTACTGCCGCCTTACTGGCTGCGTATCCGGCAAAACCGGCAAACCCAAAGAACCCGGAAATGGACGAAATAGCCACGATCTTCCCACCCGGCTGGTCACCGGCTTTCCGCCGAATGAACGGCAACGCCGCCTGCACGACATGCCACATCCCATTAACATTAATGGTCATCACCTTGTCGAACGCATCCGGCGTTTCATCCGTAATAGGCGTGCTAAAGAAAACGCCTGCGGAATGAACAAGCACATCCAGTAGGCCTACCTTGTCGCTGATGGCCTTCATGAGAGCCTTCACAGCGGCAAAATTGGTAATGTCCACACCATGGGCACAGACACGCACGTCATGCCCTGCATCACGCCCGGCGGCCTCAACAGTCTGGACGGCCTTTGAATAGTCCCTGTCTGGGTTGCTACCCAGCAGAATGAGGTTATCCCCTGCTCGTGCAAATGTCTCCGCAATCGCCAGCCCGATGCCGGACGTTCCGCCCGTCACCAATACAGTTCTGCCCTGCGCCATGATCTTTTCCTTCCATCTCATCATGTGACGGCCTGAAAGGCCATTGCTCCTGATGTGGGAAGGCGGGCATGGATTGTCCACCATGCCCGCACGCACGGTTCTCCCTCAGGCTACACGGCTGACGGCATCATTCCCCAGACGGACCCCACCATGTTCAGCGAGTTCCGACTGGGCCAGATAAGGGCCGCCTGCCAGTATCTCGATGGACAGAAACAGCACTTCGCCCTTACTGGCCTGTTCCGGCAGAGCAAGACGGGCCTTGCCGTTCGTCCAGCGGCAGGGTGAGGCCTCCTGCACGTCCCATCCATCCTGCTGAGGTGCTGACAGAAACGCCGTTACATCAGCCCTGCTGCCATCCTCTCGAAAGAGCTGTACCTTCCCCACCAGAACACCCAACCGGCGCCGGTCATCCACAAAGGGACCGATAACATCACAGGGACGGCTGATACGGGACACTATACTGACCGCTTCACATGCTTCGGGAAGACGGAACAGATAGCGTTGCCCGGTCTGCCGAACGAGTGGCAGCACCATGCCCGATGGGGTAACGACTGTCAGACTGGGATCATCCACATGATCCTGTTCCACATCAACCCGCTGAGCCAATGGCCCCGTGATGCGAGCCTTCACGGCCTGATAGATCGGTTCTGCCACGTCCCGTCTGACACCCAGTGGAGCTGCCGCATCCTTCTCCCAACAGAAAGATGCCTCCTCTGCCCATCTGCCAACCTGGAACGTGAAGCCACGGCGATTACCCGTATCCAGATAACTTTCTGTCAACACACCATCAGCCTCGATAATGCTGTGCGGCGCTACCTCGACATGCCAGTAATCATAAGACGTGAAACCACGGTCATACAGAATGGACACCCCATTCACCAACATCCGGGCCGGTATGAAATGCCCGTCCAGCAGAAGGCAATGTTCTGACGTAACCAGCAGATCCTTCTGCGGGACATTCTCCGCCAGAGCATGACGGCAAATACGAACGGGCCATCCGGCTTCATCATCCGGCAAATCAGAGCGAACAGTGGCGTGCCCCTGTCCGATCCATGTCACGGCCCGCCAGCCCCGCGGCTCACCATCCGGGCCGAACACCGCCACGCTGTCCCCTATGATCAGATGTTCCACTTCCACAGCGCCCCGGCTGGTGCGTATCAGGCTACCTGAAAGAAAGCAGGTAATAACCCCGTCCCGCCCATCATCATGACCATTCTTTCTTGTGAAGGAATATGTATACCCATTCGTATTCCCCCAGAAATCCGTCTGTGGCTTACCATTGACCCGCAAATTGAAGGGGTCTCCCTTCAGCACCGTTGTCCGCCCGACACTGATAATGCCCAGACCGCTGACCCCGTCACCGATGGTCGTCCGGTCCGTTGAAGGATCATAGACCGCCCCAACCGACTGCGTATCGGGAAAGTCCATAACAAAATTAGGCGGAATCTTTGTGGTTGGACGGCCTGCTGCATCCACAAAATTCACAGGGAGATCAAGCTTTACCCCAAAGCCCTGCTGTTCGATCCGCAATTCCCCCGCATTCGGGCCCACCGTAATGGAGGAGGCGGCAGACGCATTCAACAGGCTGGAGCGAATGACAAGCCTTCCTCCATCCAACTTTAATGAATTGCCCAGACCAACATTGACGAGCCCGCCCCCTACATAAGCGGTTGCCCCGCCCTGTACGATAATGGAGCAGTTGCCCCGCAGCTGCCCTATTATAGACGAAAGGTCCACCCGCACAGGGTCACCCGGCGGTGTACGGTCCGTGCGCGTCACAATGATGGACGAAAGTCCGCCAACATCCACGAGACTGGATAAAGAGCCACTGCTATAGACAATGGCTGTTCCGGCTTCCACTCTTACAAGTGCAGTCGCCATATATGTCTGTCCCATTTTTCCAGTTCCAAAACGGGACATGACTTATGATACTTTTATTAAAAAAAATGACTACGCTCAATTCAAAAAGGGTTAATCATGCCTTCAATGAAATGTTCATGTAATAATTCTGTTATTTTTCTGTAATCACAAAAATATCATGCCATATTAATCATGACTGGCTTTAGCCCCTGACAGGCCAGAGAAAATACACCCCATTTTCATGAAGCAGAAACCCCATGAAAATGGACCGTATTATATCCGTCAGCCTCAGAACCAGCTACGGATTCCAAAGGTGAACCGGGCTTCACTTGCCTTTTCCCCCCGTTTACGGGCCATATGACGCCCCTGTGTCAGAGGGGAATCATATGTCACGGCGACATAAGGCGCCATCTTACGCCATACCTCATACCGCAGACGTAACCCGGTATCGATATCCGCCAACCCGGACCCGACCTGTCGCCTCCGGTCAGCACGGCTGTAAAGATTGAGTTCCAGCTGAGGCTGAAGAATCAAACGGTTGGTCAGCAGGATGTCATATGATCCTTCCAACCGTCCCGCCACACCACGATCGCTGAAATAGCCGGTTGCCTGCACCTCAAACTGATACAGGGCCAAGCCTTCCACGCCAAAAGCCCCCCATGCACGGGTTGGGCCGCTATCAAGGTCCAGTCGAACACCCCCCTGAAGATTGAAATAGGTCGAAATCGCCCGACTAAAAAGCAGCTCCTGATCACCATCATGGACCCGGCCCTTCGTCATGGTGCCCTCACTTTTCAGCCAGAGACGATTATAGTCACCCCCATACCAGAGCTCACCATCCCAGCGGAGTGACGACTTCCCACCCGCCTGATAACGGCCTTCGAACTCATCCAGTACGCCATGAAACCAGCGGCCCATATCCATGCCGTGCATGTGATGACCAATATCCACCAGCGGCGCAAGAGCATCCACGGCCTTGTACACAATACGGGGTTTTTTGATCTGTTTCTTCCCCTTGGCAGGAGCCGCCTTATGCGGTGCAGAACGGGGCATATCCGGCATGTCCATGCCATCCATATCTGACATGTCGTCCATATCCGACATATCCATCATAGCCATGTCATGTTTTTTACTCGCCTTATCAAAAGACATATCATGGCCTGTTTCATAAGGCAAGTTTGTATCGGAATCAGAATGATATGATGCAGAGGCGGACAAAGCCTGAACTGGCGTCACCAGAAAGCAGATCAAGAAAAACGAGTGCCATTTATCCGTTTTCATCATGAAATGATTACCTCCCGGAACATACCTGTCTGCATGTGATACATGAGGTGACAATGATAAGCCCATATGCCGGGCGCATCTGCTGTCACCAGAACACTCATGCGAGACCCCGGCTGTGAAATGACAGTATGTTTCAGAGGGCGATGCTGGTCATCCGCACCATTCTCCAGCTCGCTCCAGAGCCCATGAAGATGCAAAGGATGTTCCATCATCGTATCATTTATGATGGTAAAGCGAACACGTTCATTCCGTGCCAGACGGATAGGGCCAGACTCAGAATATTTGCGGCCATTAAAACCCCATATATACCGTTCCATATTACCCGTGAGATGCAGAATGATCTCCCGTGACGGAGGCCTCTGGTCTGGCGGGGGGCGTATGGACTGCAAGTCACTATAAGCCAGAACACGCCGGCCATTATTCTCCAGCCCATCCCCTGGGCTGCTGACACGCTCAGATGGGCTGGCAGCCACATTCTGGTTTTCTACATTCAGGGGTGGCGGGCCGGGATCATCAATCTCATCCGCCGGGGTACGTTCTATGGCTGGCGGCATGACCATGCCTTTCATCATGGGCATTGCCATGCCCATATCCGCCATGCCCCGCACAGGCCGGGCATCCATGGGCGGAACTACCCCCAGCAGGCCAGCACGTGGCGTCAACGTGCCACGGGCATAGCCAGTACGGTCCTCACTTTGGGCAAAGATGGTGTAGGGCTGCTCCTTCTGCGGCGTCACCATCACGACATAAGTTTCACCCGGTGCAATACGGAATTCATCGACCGGGACAGGCTTCACCGGATTCCCATCCGCTTCCACCACCATCATCTCAAGGCCCGGTATCCGCACATCAAACAGCGTCATGGTCGCTGCATTGATGACCCGCAGGCACACCCGTTCACCGGGGCGGAACAGTCCGCTCCATCCCTGAGCTGCTGATTCCCCATTCATCAGATAGACATAGAGAACCCCGCTGACATCGGAAATATCCGTAGCGCTCATCCTCATGCGGGACCATTGCAGACGGCTTTTTAAGGCAGCAGACAGCCCGCCCCCAGTCCGGCTCTCCTGCGGGAGTGAAGCGAGGCTGCGCTGACGGAAATTGTAATAGTCATCCTGCATCTTCAGGTTGGACACAATCTGCTCTGCAGACACATCCGACCAATCTGAAAGCAGAATCGTGTAATCCCGCTCTGCCTTTGGCAGTAAAGAGGGGCCAGCTGGTTCAACAATCAAAGCACCATACAGGCCCGCCGCTTCCTGATGCCCCATATGGCTGTGATACCAGTATGTCCCGCTCTGCATGACTGGAAAAGCATATGTAAAGGACCCACCGGGCGGAATCCCGGCAAAACTGAGCCCCGGCACACCATCCTGATCGCTCGGCAGCCGGATGCCATGCCAGTGCAGAGAAGTCGGTTCGTCCATATGATTATAAACATGCAGACGAACAGCCCGCCCTTCCTGCCAGCGCAGGACAGGGCCGGGCATCTGACCATTAATGCAATAACCCTCGCCGCTACGTCCAGCGACATGGACCTTCCGACGGGTAATATGCAGTTCCATCTCCAATGGAGGGAGCGGCGTGCGGGCATCAGCCCGGGCTGGACCTGATGACAGGCCCATAAAGGATGCTGCCGCCCCTAAACCAGCCAGAAACTGGCGGCGCAGCACAACATGACGTGACATGAAACCATACCTGCAAGACGTAATTCACACAGGCCAGTTCTGAAAAGAAGCAGCCGAACGGTAAGTCAGACAGGCAAGGCAGCCGGTGGCCGCCATGGAGGCACAATAGAGGAGCGTAGGCTCATACGGGTTTCATAAAGAAGACAGGCCGCCTTCCAGCCCGTAACGGGCTCTGGTATCCATCCCTCCGGCACCAGACCGGCATCACAGACAGCATGATGGCTCTGGCAGCAAGGCGCCATTCCTCCCATCATACCCGTCTGCATAGAAGGAGACGGCTTTGACATCATCATGGGCATGGCACCACCTTCCCGCATGGGAAACACAGCATGTTCGTGCCGGGCCATCGCTACATGTTCCGAAAGGGACACCATGCCGCTTTCTTTCGCCATGGCAGAATGCATGACAGAAGGCAGCAGCATCACCAGACACAACGCCACACCCAGCATCATACGAAAGAACTGCCCAACGGACATGAAACGCCTTTTCTCCCTCTGGCTTCCTCACCAGATTAAAAAGGTTCTTCCCCTTTGGGAAGACAATTTCCTTATCATCTCCTTACTGCCGAAACGAGGCATCCATGAACAGAACAATCACCCTGACCATCACCGGCATGACGTGTGATGGCTGCGTCCGCTCCCTGACCCGTGCCCTTGAGGCATCCCCTATCATCAAAAAAGCCACCGTCACGTTAGAGCCACCACAGGCACAGATCACCCCCGCCAACGCAGCACTGACAGAACAGGACTGCAAAACCCTCGTCCAAAAAGCGGGTTTTGACGTTGCCTGACCTATGGACATCGGGGCAGGTGTCCCGATGTCGCCCTCTTTCTTAGAAAGATCCCATAAAAATCAGCGCTGTCCCATCAGAATGATAACGATACCTTAGAGTACTCTCAATCAATTAAAAATATTGATGCCGAATACCTATTTTTATATTTGAAAAACCTCTCACAGAGCCATTTAAAATAGCAAAATTTATTATATTTTTCTGTTTCATTTTTCATTTTTTAATATTTTATTCCTAGTATCACACTTGATGACAGTCATTTGGCTGATCATTACTCTTCTGATTAAGGTAAGAAAAATGCGTGAACTAAGCGTTGTAGAACTGAACTCCGTTGCCGGTGGTAATGGTGGTCTTTTTGGCTCTTTCAGCAGTGTCACTCCGACCGTCACTTCCACAGGTATTGGTGACTCCCTGCTTGGTGCAGCTGCCATGGGTGCAACTCTTGCCAGCTACGGCATGACAATCGGTGGTACCCACGGTGGTGACGGCGGCGGTGTCGTTGGTATCGGTTCCATTGGGCAGCTGGTTGGCCTGATCATCCCGACAATGCAGGGTGCCTTCGTTGGTACCGTGCTTGGCGCGATCTATGGCCTGAGCGGTTCTCAGCCGCTGATCAACCAGCTGGTTCAGGGCTGGGCCAATGGTACAGCCGGTCAGGCTGGCAATGCAGCAGCCGTGCGCATCTGATATCGACTCTACCTTATAGTCGAGAGAATGCCCGGTATCACTTCGGTGGTACCGGGTATTTTATTGGCGGATACAAAACACCATCCAGCAAGACCTGGCCGGGATAAAGAACTGCCCCCTCAACCAGAACAAAAATGAGGGGGAGTCTGATACCCCCCTCATTCCATCAGTTTCACAGTTTCATTCAGCCTCGGTGGCAGGAGCAGCGGCCTCTGCTGCGGCAGCTTCCGCTGCGGCCATACTGGCCAGTGCGCCGGGCATGACATAAAGCGCATCAGCCCGCTCTGCCGTGCCGGGGCGATGGGTGACAATCACCCGTGTAATAGGCAGCTCATTCAAAACTGCCTCCACTGCCTGCTCAGAGGCAGGATCAAGATTACTGGTTGCTTCATCAAGGAATAGAATGCGTGGTGCCTGATACAGGGCACGGGCCAGAATCAGCCTCTGACGCTGTCCGCCGGAGAGCGTACTCCCCATCTCCCCTACGATAGTCTCAAGCCCCATGGGCATACGTTGAACATCATCAAAAATCTGCGCATTCTTCGCACATTCAGCCACCCATTCCATATCCATCTCATCATCAAAGCCTGAGATGTTTTCAGCAATGCTGCCAGAGAACAGAATGTCATCCTGAAGAACACCAGCAATGCGAGCCCGGTAAGCGTCCCTGTTGGCCGCCTTCAGCTCCATGCCTTTCCAGAAAATCTGACCTTCTTCCGGCTGGATGAGCCCCATCAGCAGCCCTAAGAGGGTGGACTTACCGCAGCCTGAAGGCCCAACAATCGCCAGACTCTGCCCCGGATAAACCTTCAGGTTCAGATGGCGGAACACCCATGTGTCTTCCTTGCCATAACGATACCCGAGCCCCCGACATTCCAGCATAGGCACGTCAGGATTCTCCATGCCATCATCATCAGAGATTCCTACGGCATCTATCTGACCGGCATCACCTTCCCCACCCTCGGCTTCTGCCAAAGCAATATCGGAAAGACGATCACACTGAACCTTGAGATTCTTGATCTTAAACACAACGCTGATCAGATTGCTCACCCGGCCACAGAACTGGTCTCGATAGCTCATGAAGGCCATCAACATACCGATGGACATCGCCCCGGACATCACCATACGGGCCCCCAGAACGAGCGTTGCCACTTTATCCAGAGCGATGAGGAACTCCTGAGCACGGGCAAAGATCAGATCATAACGCTGGATACGCAGCCCGGCATTGATGTTATCAACCATCCGGTTGGTCCAGACGACAGCACGGCGCCGTTGCAGCCCCATCAGCTTGATGCTGCGGATGCCCCGCAATGTCTCGATGAAATGCCCCTGCTGTGCTGCCGCATGAACCAGAGATTCCTCGGACATTTCCTTATACGGGCCGTACTGCACAAACCGCACGACCAGATCCACCAGCACGGTAATGGTCACCAGCGCCGCCAGCCATTTGCCGTACATGATGATCATGACCAACATGCCGATGGCCATGATGCCATCAAGAACGCTCTGCACGAGGTCGGTTGTAAACGTATGCTGGATGGTCCCCAGACTACCGAAGCGAGAGATGATGTCACCTGCGCCACGCTTGGCGAAAAACTCCTGCGGCAGATTCAGCAAATGGGTAAAAAGGCTGACATTCCATTGCAGAGAAATACGGGTGGAGAAAATCATCACCAGCCATGTACGGAAGGTGGAGATCACCCCCTGTATGATGACCAGAATGAGCATCCCTGCGGCGATAGTCCAGAGCAAGGAATGATCCCCTGTCGTCAGGACTTCATCAATAACGACCTGCCCCATCATCGGGTTAATCAGGGCCAGAACCTCAAGCCCTAGAGACAATCCCCCCAATGTCCAAAGAACAGTTTTGAGCCCCGCTATGTGGCGGAACATATCCCGCACCTTCAGCAGGCGGCGATCGTCCTTTTTCTCGAACTTCGTTTCCGGGCTCAGCTCCAGCGCCACACCTGTAAAGTGACGTGAAACTTCATCCAGGGAGATTTTCCGTTCACCACGGGCCGGGTCATTGATGACGATGCCCGTATCCGTCACCTTCGTCATGACAACGAAGTGGTTGAAGTCCCAGTGCAGAATACACGGCAGAGACAATTTGCCGAGATCATCCAGCTCCAGCCGGACAGGGCGGCAATGCAGCCCGTACCGTCCAGCAATCTTCATCAGAGCCCGTAAGTTGAGCCCCGTACCCGAAACGGACGTTTCCCGCCGAATGGAAACGAGATCAACCAGCCGCCCATAATGACACAGAACCATGGCCAGACAGGCCAGCCCACACTCTGCGATTTCCGTCTGAAGAATGACGGGAACTTTTCGCCGGAATCCGGTTTGAATAGTATGGAGATTCACGGCGTCCCCTTCATGTCACTGGAATCTTTATGAACGGAAGAAGGGGCAGCATCTTCAACCCCTTCCGCCAGAGAATGGGCGGGCGCACCGCCACCCGATATGGAACGGACCGTATCCACCATGGAGACCACAGGATCGAGCAGCCACTGGTAGAGCTTACGCTGATCGATAGCGATCTCTGCCTCTACCGCCATACCAGGCGTCAGCTTTTCATGTTTGCCATAGGCGATGATGAAATCCCGGCTCGGCCGGACACGGATACGATACACATCCCCACCGGGCTGCGGGGCAGAGGCGCCACTACCGTTCTGCTTGCTCGCATTGGCGGCGTAACTGCTCCGCTCCGGCAGGGGGGCTTTGGTAACCTCCACCACTTCCCCTTCATAGAGGCCGAAGCGTTGATAGGGGTACGCCGCATATTTCAACAGCACCCGCTGGCCGGGGCGCACAAACCCGACCGCCTGACTGTTAACGTAAAGCTCCGCCTGCAATGTGGCATTATCAGGCAGGATGCTGAGCAGGGACTGGCCCGGATTGACACGCTGCCCCACGACCGTACGGATACCATCCACCGTACCGCTGACACGGGCATTGATAACCCCCATGCTCTGCCCATGCGCCTGAATGATCTGCCTCTGCACGTCCGACAAGCGCACGGCGAGGTCGTTCATATCCTCGGCCACCTTATACTGGTGACGGTTGATCCTGTATTGCAGGTCCGCCATATGGCCACTCATCTCAACCAGCGTACGCAGGGTTTGTGACTGCGTATCCATGAACTGCACATAGCTGAAAAGCTGGCTCTGGAACTGGGTTTCCGTCACCAGATGGCGCCCCATGGCGGTGCGCATTTCATTCATGGCCCGCTCGATCAACGGCAAGGACTGTTTGTCCCGTCCAGACTGTTCCTGAAGCACACCATATTGCTGCCGTAACGAGGCCAGCTCATCTTTCAGGGATGAAAGCTCTACAGGGGCATCGGCTGCCAGCAGCTTCTGTCGGCTTTCCAGCAGATGCTGTTCCCGCCGCAGACCATCAACAAGCTGTCGCCCCGTTGCCCCAGTCTCCGACCAGTTAGAGACATCCACGCTGAAAAGCCGTTCCCCTGCTTTTACATGGTCTCCCTCATGCGTATGGATTGCCGCAATAACACCGCCCTGATCGGCCTCGGCCACAACGAGCCCTTCCGGCGGGAGCATCACGCCATTGGCATGAATGCGCCGTGTATAAGAGCCGAAAACAACATACACCCCCACACAGACCACAAGCGCCACGGTACAGAGCGCTGCGATTTTGCCTGATAGAGGCTCGATCAACTGGACGGAGCCGATCCACGCCTCCTGCCGCCACTTCAGGGCTTCTCCCCGAAAGAGCGGACTTGCTGTACCTTCAGACATACACCACACAGAACAGTAAAGAGAAACGATAAAGAAATATTAATATTTATCATGAATAATACTATAGCCGTGCGCCAAACAAGCAAGGCACTAAATAGATAATTATTCCTTTACTTAAGGTTAAGTCTTTATGGCGTTTTTCTTTTCTTTGCTGAAGAAAAGACCTGCTTTTCTTTTTCTTAATTTATTTGCCTTTTTTGCGCCATCAAGCTGCCTTGCTGATGAAACACTATCCCGCCCTGTCGCCCGCCTTTCCCTCCGTGAAGCTATGGCAATGGCCTACCGCTCCAATCCGCAGATACTGCGAGAGCAAGCCATTCTCCGCCAGACGGATGAAGCCATGCCGGAGGCTCTGGCGGGCTGGCGGCCAACCGTCACCGTGAGCGGCACCGCCAACTATAATGAGTCCAACTACGTCACCTTCCCGTATGGTGGGAGCTTCCGGTATAATCAGAAATTCAGGGCACCCGGTTATGCCGCAGGCGTAACGGTTAGCGAACCTCTTTTCCGTGGAGGCAAGACATGGGCGGCCACACGCAAGGCCCGTAGCTCCATCCTCGGGGAGCGGGCACATCTTGTGAATATCGAGCAACAACTTTTCGTCAATGTCGTCTCAGCTTACGTAGCTGTCACACAGGCCCGTGCCCTGCTCGCCCTGACACTGGAAAATGAACATACTCTGAAAGGGCAGGTAGACCTGACCACACGTCAGCTTGCCCTCAATCAGGCCACCCGCACCGATGCGTTACAGGCAGAATCACAGTATGAAGCCGCTCAGGCCACAACCCGTCAGGCGGAAGGTCAGGTCCGTGTGGCGGAAGCGACATTCCAACGGGTCATCGGCATTGTTCCCCCTCAGGAACTCTCCCCCCCGGAGCGTCTTCCCTCGCCATTCAGCACGGTGACACAGATTAACCAGCTCGCCTTCAACGAGCTGCCACAGGTTCTTCAGGCCCAGTACCAGCTGGAAAGTGCAAAGCATGATGTCAAACTCGCCATTGCTGAGCTCCTCCCTCAGGTCTCCGCCCAGGCCTCCTACCAGCGGCAGGTGAACCAGGGGAACGGCAAATTCTCCGAAGACGCCACGGCTGTCATGCTTCAGGCCTCCATGCCCATTTATCAGGGTGGTGGCGAATATGCCCGCATTCGCGCTGCCAAACAGGCCGTTCAGGCCGCACAGCACAATCTGGATGAGCAGAAACGAGAAGCACGGGAAAGCGCCCTGAGCGCATGGCAGAAACTCTCCGCTGATAATGACCAGCTCGCCCGTAATCAGAAAGCCGTTGCCACCGGCGTGGAGGCACTCCATGCCATCCAGCAGCAGGAGCTTCTCGGCGTACGCACTACCTTCGAGGTTCTTCAGCAGCAGGAACTTCTATTCGACCAGCAAAAAACTCTCGTGCAGAACACGGCCAACCTGATTGAAGATTCCTATCATCTGGCCGCCGCCACGGGTCATCTGACAGCACAAGAGCTGAAACTCAACGTGGCCATATATGACCCCCACACTCATTATCATCAGGTGAAATGGAAGCTCATCGGCATGGAATGATGCAGCCTGCACATAGCACGTCACCCCTTATTAATTCGACTCTGGTCCTGCCTCTGTAAACAAGGCAGAATGAAGGGCCATGCAGCCCAAGACTGATTCCGCCCTCCCGTCAGCCTCCTCCCCCATCACGCCGCCCGGCGTGCAGGCTACGCCCTGCGCCCAGCAGAGAGCCAGACGGGCACGGTTCGTCCATGGCAGCATCATGCGCCATGTCATCACCATGGCCGGCACGGGTGCAATTGGGCTGATGGCCGTGTTCTTCGTGGACCTGCTCAATTTTTTCTACATTTCCCATCTGCATGACCCCACGCTGACCGCCGCCATTGCTTTCGCCACCTCTCTGGGGTTCGTGCAGGTGGCCGTATCGCTCGGCATGTCCATCGGTCTGGGGGCGAATACAGGGCGTCTCATCGGGGCCTGCCGTCATTTCCGGGCACGCCGCCATGCTTCGGCCTTTCTGGTACTCATGCTCGCCGTTACCACCGCCCTCGGCCTCGTGACGGCCTTTCTTGCCCATCCTCTCCTGATGCTTCTGGGAGCGAAAGGGGCAGCACTAGAGCACGCCACGCATTTCCTGCACATCACGTCACCAGCCCTGCCGCTGGTCTGCCTCGGCATGGCGCTCTCCTCACTGTTACGGGCCGTAGGCGATGCAGGCCGGGCCATGAGGGTAACGCTGACAGGCGCTGCCTGCACGATCATCATTGACCCCATCCTGATCTTCGGCCTCCATCTGGGACTGGAGGGAGCAGCCATCAGCACCGTGCTGTCCCGCTGTGTCATTTCCCTCAGCGGATTTCTCAACCTGCGGGGCCATGACATGCTGGAACGCCCCCGCCTGAAAATGATCCCTCATGCCAGCCGGGCTATCGGAGCCATCGCCCTGCCAGCCATCGGCACCAACATGGCCACACCTATCGGTAATCTCATCGTCACGCACGCCATGTCCCGCTTCGGGCTTGAAGCTGTTTCCGGTCAGGCCGTGGTGGACCGCATGGTCCCGGTCGCCTTTGCCTTCGTCTTCGCCCTGACAGGCTCCGTTGGCCCTATCATGGCGCAGAATCTCGGCGCACGTCAGCCGGACCGGGTGAAAGAGACTTTCCTGTCATCCCTCAAGCTGACAGCCCTCTGTGTCGGGCTTGACTGGCTGACCTTTGCTTTGTGCGAACCCCTGATCCTTCATGTCTTCCATGTTCAGGGCGCTGGGATTGAACTGGTAAAGCTGTTCTGCCACTGGGCCGTGGCCAGCTACATGTTTGTGGGGCTGCTTTTTGTCTCCAACACGGCCTTCAACAATCTGGGCCATCCGCTCTATTCCACAGCCTTCAACTGGGGACGGGCCACACTGGGCACCATCCCCTTCATCGCCATTGGCATCCATTACGGCCCCAAAGGGGTGATGATCGGTCAGGCTCTGGGCGTCACGCTCATCGGCTCGCTGGCCCTCATGGCGGCCCTTACCGTCATCCACCGCCTCGGTCACACGCTTCCCCGGAAGAAGGGCAGAATACGCTAGGTACCCCTCTAGCCAGCAAATACCTCCCGATAGAAAGCCAGCTCACGGGCAAGGGAATCCGCAATCACGTCTGCATCCCGAAAGCCATGCCCTTCCCCCGGATAAACATGCAGGGATGAAGCCGGAAGCTGCTTCTGCAATGCCTGCCCCTGAGAGAGCGGCACAACCCGGTCAGCATCCCCATGCAGGAACAGCACGGGGGCCGTGATTTTCTCCGGCCATGAAAGAGGCGACCGGGCCAGATAGACATCCTCTCCTTCCGGCCACGGTGCGATGAGGCCATCCAGATAGCGGGCCTCAAAACGGTGCGTCTCCTCCACCAGTCCCCGCAAATCCGTCACGCCATAGAGGGACGTACCCGCCACGAACAGGTCAGACTGTGCCAGAGCGGACAGGACCGTCAGCCCACCGGCACTGCTGCCCCGGATAACGCAGCGTTGCGGGTCCACCAGCCCTTTCTCAATCACGCCCTGAACAGCCCGGCAGCAGTCCTGCACATCCAGCACGCCCCATTGTCCATTCAACGCTTCCCGATAGGCACGCCCGAACCCGGTAGAACCACGGTAATTGACATCCAGCACGGCAAAACCACGGCATGTCCACCACTGGACCTTGAAGGACAGGTCCGTCCGGGCCTGCCCGGTCGGGCCACCATGAACGATCACAACGAGCGGCGGTTTTCCCGTCACCTTCTCACAATGAGGGCCCTGCGCTGGCGAGTAGAACTGGGCATAAAGCGGCCCCGGCCCATCCTCCACAGGGAAAGACAGCGTCTCCGGCAAGGCAATATCCGCCGCCACGACATCAGACGGCAGCTCCCATGCCTGCCGGACCATCTCCCGCTCTCCTGCTGCACTATCCAGCGTACCAATCATCAAGGCAGGAGGAGCCTCTGGCGGGCTGTTCAGCCATGCAAACCGTGACCCATCATCCAGCGGCACGGGCACATCATCCGGGACGGCACCATCCAGCACATCACGCCAGCCTTGTTCCGGTTCATAAAGCAGGGTCACGGGCACGCCATGCCGCACACCACGGGCCAGCAGCCGCCCACCTGACAGAGCCGCACAGCAAGACTGCCCGAACACCCATGCAGGCAGACCTACCTCAGCCGGAGCTGGAGGCAGGGAACAGGCACGCCATGTTACGACACCCTGCTCTGCTGCTGCTTCAGGCTCGAAGGCAATGGGCGTCCAACGCCGGTCATGACCAGAAGACGCATCAGCCGGGGCAGCATCAGACAGCGCATAAAGGCGCTGCCCGTCCCAGAATGGCCCTATCACGCTACAATCCTGCCCTGTGCCCCCGGCAAGACAAAACGTGCCACCCGAGCCGGACAGGTCGGTGACATAAAGACCCGTTTCCGTCCACGGCATATGCGGATTCTGCCATGCAATAAAGGCCAAGAACCGGCCATCAGGCGAGAGACGGGGAGACATGTAAAAATCCGCCCCGCTCTGGAGGGAACGGATACCGCCCTGTGCATCAATCTCCACAAGATCGGCCAGTTCCTCACCCTCTGCCTGTTCCACTTCCCGCACGCAGACAAGCCGTCCCCCTTGCAGGGACAGGTCTGCATAACGGCAGGTCAGCCCTTCCTGCGTTGTGGCAGGGCAAAGAGGCTGCGCCTCACGCCCGTTGAAACTGCGCCAGAGGCCACCTTTTTTACTGTCACTGAACACCACCAGCATATCCGGCCCGTGCTGTTCTGCTGCCCATGCGCCACCACCATAGACATGCATATCCGTACCCACCTGAGCCTCCGGTGGTGTCAGATCATGCAGCGTACCATCGGGGGCACGCCCGACCACGACACTCCGCCCCTGTTCGTCCGGGCGCCGCTCCTGCCAGAGAACCCAGCCCCCCACGGCCCTGATCTCCGCAAAGCTGCGTGTCCTGCGGGTCATCAGGTCTGGCGTGACCCATGGCAGGGAGGGCCGGGCATGGGAAGGGGCGGATGTCATGATATCTCTCCTGCAAAAACGCTCTTGCCTTGTTTTGGACTGCCCCGGTATCCTGAGGACCAAGACCCCTGACAGGGCAGACCACCACTGAACCAGTTTTTTCTGGCTGGACTGGTTAGCGGAATGCCCCCTGATCTATAGGAAGCACTCCCTCTGATACAGCATCTCTCCGCCTTTCTTGAACATCTTCCCCCGCTGTACGCCTATCTGATACTGGGGGTCGTCATCATGCTGGAGAGCACGGGTATCCCCCTCCCAGCCGAGAGCCTGCTCATCCTTGCTTCCCTCTATGCATCCCATACGCATCATTTTGCACCGGAGTGGCTGATTACCGCAGCTGTCAGCGGGGCCATCATTGGGGATAATATCGGCTATATCGTTGGCTATCAGGTCGGCTATCACCTGCTGGAAAAGCATGGCCACAAAATCGGCCTGCACAAGGACCGCCTGACCCTTGGCCGTTACCTGTTCCGCCGGGTTGGTGGGGTTGGTGTTCTGCTGGGGCGTTTCATTGCCTTTCTGCGCATCCTTATCGCCCCACTTGCTGGGGCTTCCCGCATGTCATGGGGAATATTTACAATCTATAACGCCCTTGGCGGCCTGCTATGGGGGACTTTTTATGTTCTTGTCCCCTATGAACTTGGCAGCCAGATAGAAAGTTTCACCGGCCCTGCCGGTCTGGGGCTGGCGGCTGTCATGCTGGCCCTGCTGGGAGGCTCCTTCCTCTTTCTCCGCCATCACGAACATGCCCTCATCAAGAAAGCCATTGCTGATGAGAAACGGCGTGAAGCCAGAAAGAAGAAAGGGCATCATCATTAATCAGACAACAAATACGGCCACGCCCCCTACAGCTGCTGAAACATGGGGGAAGGGATAAGTCTCTCCCTTATGGCCGTACCACGATCATGATGACGATGAGGATCATCAGCACAGTGGGGACTTCATTGGCGATGCGGTAAAAGCGTTCACCATGCTGGTTGCGCCCTTCTGCAAAGCCACGACGCCAGACAGCGCAGGCCCCATGAAACATGAACATACCCAGCAGGCAGAACAGCTTGACCCACCACCATAGAGCAGACCAGTCCACGACGCCGGGGAGGGATGCCATCAGCGCTCCGGTAAAGAAGGTCACAACCATGGCAGGCGCCATAATCTGCCGCTGAAGACGGCGTTCCATCAGGCAGAAACGGGCACTTTCTGCTGAATCAGGCTCCATCTGCGTATGATAGACAAACAGGCGGGGCAGGTAGAACATCCCGGCCATCCATGACACGAACGCCATGATATGCAGCGCAACCAGCCAGCTCAGATGCATCAGCAGAAATGATGTCATGCGTCTTTTCCTTTCCGTTCCACCCGTCTTTTAGGCCAGCACGGCCTCCAGAAGTGGCATGACCTCGTCCAGATGCTCCACCCGCACAAAACCTTCCACAGGCCAGAAGGCCGGCAGAGGATGGGAGGCCGGGCGCAGAAGGATGCAGGACATGCCCGCCCGGCGGGCAGCCTCGGCCCCGGTATCGCTGTCTTCAATCACCACGGTTTCATCAGGCCGAACGCCTTCCGCCTCGGCACCACACAGATAGACGGCAGGGTCCGGCTTGGGCTGCCCCATATCCGCAGCCGAATGGATGCGTTCCTCCGGCAGAAGGCGGTCCATGCCGGTAAAACCGAACTTCGCTTCCATCTCCGCCATGGAAGAATTGGACCCGACACGGACAGGAACATGCCGTGCTGCCAGAGCTTCCAGCAAAGGAATAGCACCAGCCACAGGCTCGACCCCTTCCTTCATGAGTCTGACAAGATTCTCACGCATCCTTGTATTGGTGCCGGGAGGCAAGGGATGACCAAGCTCGGCCTCCAGCTCCTTCACCACCTGCGGCAGGGCCTTGCCCGCAAAACGGGCAACGCCTTCCTCATCCGAGATATTCACGCCCAGCAAGCGGGCAAACTGGGCTGTCGCCCGACAGGACGGGCCTTCACTGTCAATCAGCACACCATCACAGTCGAAGATGACCAGCTTCAAGCCCGGTCGCAGTGCGTCTTTCATGATTATACGTCCCTGATTGTCTCAACCAGCGTAGCAACATGTTCCGGCGGTGTGGTCTTGATGACCCCATGCCCCAGATTGAACACATGCGGCCGCCCTTTGAGGCTGTCCCGGATACGGCGGGCTTCCACCTTCAGGGCCTCACCACCGTTCAGCAGGATCATCGGGTCAAGATTGCCCTGAAGCGTTACCGTCTCAGACACCATTTCGGCCACCTTGGCCATGTCGGCCACTGTATCCAGTGCCAGAGCATTGATACCGGTCTTCTCGGCATATTCCGCCACCATGACACCACCCAGACGGGGGAAGCCGATCAGCGGCACATCAGGATGACGGGCACGGATATGGGCCACAATCTGGCGTGTCGGTTCAATCACGTAACGGCGGAATGCCTCTGGCGGGAGGATGCCTCCCCATGAATCGAACAGCATGACGGCTTCGGCGCCGGCCTCAATCTGCCCGCACAGCATTTCAGCCGTATTGCGGGTCAGGATATCCATCAGCCTGTCGAACAGGGCCGGGTCCTTCTGCATCATGGCCCGGATATGGGCAAAGTCACGGGAGCTGCCGCCTTCGACCATATAACAAGCCACCGTGAAGGGGCTGCCTGCGAAGCCAAGCAGGGTCGTCTCCTCTGGCAGTTCCACACGCAGGCGGCGCAGAGCCTCCCGTACGGGGGCCACGGCTTCCATCATCCGGCCTTCATCCAGCCGGGCAAGGTCTGCCTCGCTGCGGATGGGTGTCATCACCGGGCCACGCCCTTCCTCAAAACGAAGGTCTTGCCCCATGGCCCATGGAAGGATGAGAATGTCTGAGAACAGGATCGCCCCATCCATGCCATACCGGCGGATGGGCTGTAGGGTAAGCTCCACAGCGATATCAGGCGTCATGCAGCGGGTGATGAAGTCCGCCTGCTCCCGCATGGCACGAAACTCCGGCAGATAGCGCCCTGCCTGCCGCATCAGCCAGACAGGCGGCGGCCAGACCGCTTCTCCCTTCAAGGCCCGCAGAAGCGGCTTGTCCTTTGTCTTCACCCCTGAGGGTACTGTTCTGTCCTGTTGTATCATGCCTATGCCTTATTCAGAATCCCGGAAAAGAAAGGGGAGTGCGAGCACCCGCCACGGCCATGTCTCATGATGGCATCCGTGGAACTATCCTTGCCCCGCAGGGGCGGCGGGCGTCAACTATGGAATGAGCCGCTGTTACGGGGCGGAAGGATATGATAGCGGCTGTTCCGTAACCTCAGAGGAGTGCCCTGAATGCCTGTTCTTGCCAGCGGGTCCGTCATCCGCCGCCAGCTTCTTCATGCCGCCGGCGTGAACGTGACCTGCGCCCCCGTGGATGTGGATGAAGATGCCCTGCGCCGACAGGCTGAACAGAAAGGTCTGTCCCTACAGGCGACAGCCCTGACTCTGGCCCATGCCAAGGCAGAGGCAGCAACCTCCCACCATCCCGGGCGATTCATCATCGCAGCGGACCAGATTCTGGAACTGGAAGGACGTGCCTTCGCCAAGCCCGCCAACCTGACTGAAGCCCGCACCCATCTTCAGGCCCTGCGAGGGAAAACACATGCACTGCACACTGCCGTAACCCTCTGGAAGAACGGGCAAACCCTCTGGTCCCATATCAACAGCCCAAGCCTGACTATGCGGGTTTTCTCAGATGAGTTTCTGGATCACTACCTTCAGCAAGAAGGCACGGCTCTGCTCTCCTGCGTGGGATGCTACCGGATTGAAGGGCTGGGCATACAGCTTTTCAAAACCGTTTCAGGCAGCAGCGATGCGATTGCAGGCCTGCCGCTTATCCCGCTTCTTACGGCCCTGCGGCAGCAGGGTGTTCTACCGGCCTGATAAAAAAATAAGGGAGGGAATGATAATTTATAGAAAAAATTACGTCTCCCCCCTTGCCTTTTTCTTTTATGTAAGGGTATATGCTCCCCACACGGTGCATCCCTGATGCAGCGTAAAAGTGGGGCCATAGCTCAGTTGGGAGAGCGCTTGAATGGCATTCAAGAGGTCGTCGGTTCGATCCCGATTGGCTCCACCAAATTTCCTCTTAAAATCTGTTATGTTTTAAGGTATCGGGCGGCCCATCTGGCTGACTGTTCTGCTAAGCCATGACACACGTGAAACATAACCACGTCACCATGGCAGACCAACTCTGGCGAAAGACCAGAGCGTTCTTTCAGCCGGGCTGGTGGAGTTTCGGTCTCCGCATATGGGCAGCTCTTATGCTGTCCCTCATCGTAGCTTTCTGGGCGCAGATTGATTCCCCGGCCAGTGCCGCCGTAACGGTCATGCTGCTGGCACAGCCATTACGGGGGCAGGCACTCAGCAAAGCCTTCTACCGTGTCGTAGGGACCCTCATCGGGGGCGTGGTTGCGCTTTGTCTTGTCTCCATGTTCGGGCAGGAACGTCAGCTTCTTCTGGGTGGCTGCGCCGTCTGGATGGCCATATGCGCCTATGTGGGCACGTTGCGGCGGGGCTTCCGGGCCTATGGGGCATTACTTTCGGGCTATGTCGTGGCGCTGATCGCCATCTCCCATATTGATGCACCACAGAATGCTTTCCACGTCACGGTTGCCCGTGTCTCCACCGTGATGATTGGCGTGGCCTCTATCGCCACAGTGGCCCTGCTCTCCGGTACACCCCATGTCTGGCAGAAACTCACACGCAGCCTGCAAAAAACCGCCGCCGAGGTCCGCCAAGAAACCCATCTGGCCCTTGATGACAATGCGCCTACGCTCACATCACTGGAAACCATCGCCCTCTCCAGCACGGTCTTCTCCCTCGCCAGTCAGGTTCATGATACCCGAACGGAGCTGACAAAAGGCCGCCTGCGCTCCAAGGGGGCACAGGTCTGTCTGATCGGTATGGTCACAGCCCTGTCCTGTTGCCGCAGCCTTCTGGCCCTCATGCGTCATGCTACCGTCAGCCCTGCTGTTATGGCGCTGACACGCTCGGACATACATGCGCCCTCCGGTACGGACAGAACAGCTATTATGACCGAACTGCTGAAACGCCTTCCCCCGGATGCCACAAAGCTGAGCCGGGCCGATGCGTGGCGGCTGGAACGCACGGCTAGCCTGATTGCCAGCCGCCATAGCAGCCGTATGGGACTCAATACGCTACTAAAAGCGTCCCCGCTGGGCACGACCAAAGCCATGAGCCAGTTTGCCTTCCATCCGGACAAAGTGGCAGCTCTCATCAATGCCATCAGGGTGCTGCTCTGCTTCAGTGCGGCGGCGGCCCTGTTCATCGGCAGTGGCTTGCCCAGTGCGTCCACAGCCCTCTCGCAATGCGCCATGCTGCTCTGTCTGGGCATCACACAGCCTGACAGTGCCGCCTTTGGTCGAGGCATCCTGATCGGTACGCCGCTGGGCATCCTGACGGCCGGAATCACATCCTTCTTCATCCTGCCGCATGTAGGCACCATGGTGGGCATGAGCATCATCATGCTCTTTCAGGTGATGTTCAGCTGCCTGCTCATCATCAATCCAGCCACAACAGCCATGGGCTCGCATTACGCCGCCTTCTTCTTCGTATTTCTGGGGCTGAACAACCATCACGACTATAATCTGCTGAGCTTCGTAGACCGCAACACCTTCTATCTATGTGCGGGTGGGATAACGGCCTTCTTTCTCATCCTGTTCCTGCCGCCACGCCCCCGGCGGACACGCTTCCGCATCACCCTCTCCATCGCCAGAGAGCTGGAACGCCAATTCTCTTTCATGTCGCCTTCCTTCACGGCAGCCCTGCTCAGCCGAAAATATGACCGCCTCCACCAGCTCTACACACTCACCCAGACCATCAGCCGGGAAGGGAAGGGGAAGGCGGCATGGCGCATCTGCGAACGCTTTACCAATCTGGCAGACCTCACCACGGCTCTGGCCAGGCTGGAGCTAGACCTCAAAATGGCTCGTCAGTACCCATCTCTCACCACACTTGCCGACACCATACAAACCAACCTGACCCGCATGACGCTCTTTTCATTGGAAGACCATCTGCCCCTCATGGCAGAAAAGATGCTCATGCAGGCACAGGCTCCAGACGATCAGGCCCATGTCACGGCAGTGCTCTGCGCTGCAGGGCTGGAGGAAGTCCACTTCCTCCTTCAGCAAAACAGGTCGGCCCTCCGCCATTACGGGATAGGACGCAGACGATGGTGAATCATTATCTTGTCATCAATCTGGATGGGCTATTCGTATCGTCTTTCATCATCGACCTTGCCCTTGCCCTGCTAGGCACCTTCCTGCTGCGCCTCACCCTGCAACGAATGCGGCTGTGGCGTTTCTTTGCCAACCCGCCACTGGCACAGTTCGCCATCATGATCTGCCTACTGGGCCTGTTCACTATCCTGCTGTAAAAGCAGCCGTTACCTGAAAGCCAGAGATACCCGGTGTTTACACGAGCCTACCGCCTCATACGCTTTTCCGTCACGGCCTCCATCCTCTGCGTGGCCGGGTTTGTGGCGGTCGTGCTCTGGGATTATTACACCGCCGCCCCATGGACCCGTAACGGGCAGGTCCGTGTGCAGGTCGCCAATATTGCCCCCCGTGTGTCTGGCCAGATCATCACCGTGCCGGTGCATGATAATCAGCAGGTCCATAAAGGGGACGTGCTCTATGTCATCGATCCGTTCGACTATCAGGTCGCTCTTGAGAAAGCTGATGCAGATGTCAACAAAGCCAAGGCAGACCTTGAATTCCGCCTGAATCAGGCCCGCTGGCGCCATGCCATTCCGGGCGCTGCCGTCTCGCAGGAAGAAAAGACTCAATATGAGGCTCTGGCCCAACAGGCCCGGGCCATCTACAGCACGATGCTGGCCCAGCGCAGGCAGGCCCAGATCAATCTGGACCGCACGACCGTCCGCAGCTCCATTGATGGCATCGTCACCAACCTGACCATGAGGCCGGGAGACTATGCCTCCGCCGGGCAGGTGAACATCCATATCATCGACACCAGCTCATTCTGGGTGGATGGTTATTTTGAGGAAGTGAAGGTCCATGACCTCAGCATTGGTGACCCTGTCCGCATGGACCTGATGGGCTATCACACGCCACTTTATGGGCATGTTGACAGCATCACCCGTGGCATTGCCAGCAAAAACGCCCTGACAAATACCCTTGGCCTGCCGATGGTGGACCCTGTTTATACATGGGTGCGGCTGGCCCAGCGTATTCCTGTCCGCATCGCTCTGGATACCATTCCGCCTGACCTCAATCTTGCTGCAGGTATGACCGCAACGGTCACGGTCATCTCCGAGAAGGGCAACAGGCGGCGGCGCAGCAATGAAGATGCCTTCCAGCATCTGAGTGACGACCTCCGTCACCTTTTCGGCTACAAATAAGGTAGAGGAGAGGCCGCCAATAAAGGCGCACCTCTCCATTTCTGTCAGGCGTGCTGAGCGGCCTTCTCCAGAGGCGTTTCCTTATGGGGGACACCACCAGACCGCAGCAGATGCCGCAATTTCTTGACGATGGGGAAGACCTCGATATTCCGGTCTCCACCCTGTTCGTTCCATGCTTTCTGCTCCATCTCCACGATGTCTTTGTCTTCATGGAAGATGCGGTTTGTGAACACACCCAGAACTGGCCAGATGAGGTCTAACAGGAAGGGCGTCTTAGGCCGCAGGACGGAGAGCAGCCCGAAGGTCTGGCAGCTCTGCCCATCACCACTATCCGGCACATAGACAGCAAAAAGCTGCATGATGAGGTCACCATCCTTATCGTGAATATGCAGGCTCTGATACGGGTATGAGGTGCGGATGGTCACAACCTCCTCGACCGGCTGGGGCTTGCTGGGGTCGTATTTATGCTTTCCGAAGATCAGACGTTCAGCCAGAGGCTGGCCTTCGCTCCCCACACGGGCAAAACTGTAACGGGCCTCGACATACCCATCGCCCTGATCGCCACCCAGATAGCGAGCCTTGATCTTTCCCATCTGCCGCCGGTGCAGGAACTGATGATTCATGTCCATCAGGTTCTCATGCATGAAGGTGTAATGGCATTTCACGGATGGGTTGAAACGCCGTGTCTTGAAGGCCCTGTTCCCCACCTGCGCCAATTCCGGTAGCTGGGTTGTCCGGGCCTTCTGAGGATCACCGGGAAAAATGAAGATCATCCCGCCTGTTTCAATACAGGGATAGGGACGGACACAGTTGGGAATGCGCTTCTGGTTCTCATCCTTGCCCAGATAGGGAATGTCTTCACAATCCCCTTTCCGGCTATAGGCCCATCCGTGATAACCGCATTTAATGGTTCCGCCTTCAACAACACCTTCACTGAGGGGGACCTGCCGATGAGCGCATTTATCTTCCAGCGCATAGACCGGCCCCCTTTTGGGGCGGACCAGCACAATAGGCTGACCACTGAAATTACGACCAATGGCTTTCCCTGCCTTGAGGTCCTCGGACCATGCGATGGGGTACCAATAATCAGGGGAAATATCGACCCGGCGAAGGTCGTGCGTTTTGTCTGACAGTGCTTCAGCCATGGTGCCAACACCCTATGAGTACTTAAAGAACGGTAACAGCATATGTCAGTCATTCACCAGCGACTATCCCTTCCATGGCAGATCACCTCTACCGTGGGGAAATAAGGACGTTCCTTTTCAGGCAAATGAAATGTTATTATATAACATTCCTTCCGCTCACGGCCTGAAAGGCTTCCATGTTCACAATGCGTTCCTTCGCCTGCCTGTCACTCCTTCTGACATTGATGACGGGGCTTATGCCTCATCCAGCCCATGCCGGGACAGAACAGGAGCATCAGGATCACCCAGCCCCGCTGCTGAGCTGCGTGGAACCCGTATGGTGCGACATTGCCCAACAGATCGGCGGCCCGGAACTGCGGACGCACGCCCTCATCACCAGTGAAGGAATGGACCCGCACCATCTCCAGCCTTCGCCGCTCATGGCACGCCAACTGGCCACGAGTGACGCCGTACTGCTCAATGGTGCCACCTATGATGACTGGGCCGTGAAGCTGCTTCCCACCAAAATGAAGCTTTTTCTAGCAGCTGACTATGCGGGCTGGCTGGCCGGGGCAGACCCGCATCTTTTTTTCGACCTCCCCACGGTGAGAAAGACAGCCGAACAGATTGCTGCGTGGCTCTCTGAGGTCAGGCCACAGGCAAAACAGGACATTGAGAAACGTCTTGCCCAGTTTGAAACACGGATAGACCAGATTTCCGGCCGTCTGGATGCCATCAGTCAGACAGATCATGGCGCTCCTTTTGCCATGACAGAACCTGCCGGGGAGCGCCTCCTTCTAGCCGCCGGGCTGGAGATGACAGACCAGAACTGGGCCAGAGCCCTGATGAATGAGTCCGGTCTTTCCCCCTATGACACCGCCATGCTGGAAACGGCCATCAAACAGAAAGCCATCCGCTTTCTGGTCCGTAACCCGGCCATCAGTGCACCACAGGCCCAGACAGTCGAGACACTGGCACATCAGGCAGGTATTCCCGTCATATCCATCGGGGAAAGTCTTCCTGCCGGGATACACTGGCAGGACTGGCTGAACCAGCTCATCACAGAACTGGAAGGTGCTCTGAAGCAGACAGCCCCTCACGGCACACCAGCACAGACCACACCGTGACGGAGGCCCTCCTTGCCTGCCACGATGTCACCTTTCAGGTCGGGCAGCATTCCATCCTGAACCACGCTTCGCTGGACCTGCCCCTGAAGGGACTGACCATCCTGCGAGGCCGGAATGGCGCCGGGAAGACATGCTTTCTCCGTGCTCTGATCGGCCTGCTTCCCATGCAGGGAGGGACACTTCTCATCAATGGCCTTCCCCCCACAGAAGCCCGACATCACTGCGGCTACATGCCACAGCGGGCCGATGAGACCGCTCCCATGCTGCCCGTCATCAGCCATGTCATGGCCTGCCTGAAAGGAACATGCTGGGGCTTTCCCTATCCCGGCAGAACACGCCGGCAGGCAGAAGCCCTCCTCTCCGAAGTGGAGGCCCTGCCGCTGGCAGAACGTCCGCTTGGCGTGCTTTCCGGCGGGGAAAGACAACGTGTGGCACTGGCACAGGCTCTTGCCAATTCCCCCGACCTGCTCATCCTTGATGAACCCTTTGCCGCACTGGACCATAAGGGCCATGAGGCCCTGCTCCAGCTCTTTGCCCGGCTCCATCAGAAAAAAGGGATGAACCTGTTCATAACGGCGCATGGCCCGCTGAACACAGATAGCCTCCCCATGCCCGTGCGGGAGATCACACTCCAAGGCGGGGGGCTACATGTCTGAGCCGGAACTGTTTACCTTCCCCTTCATGCAGAATGCCTTTCTGGGCTGTTTCCTGGTGTCTCTGCTGGCGGGTAGTCTGGGCTGGCTTATGCTGTTGCGGCGACAGGCTTTCGCCGCTCACGCCCTGCCTCATATTGGCTTCAGCGGAGCGGCAGCGGCTGTCTGGCTTCATCTCCCACCTTTAACAGGCATGATGACTGCCAGCATGATCGGCGGCCTTTTCATGGGGCAGGAAAAGCGGGGCAGAGGGCATCCCGCCCAACGGGATACGATGACGGGACTGATCCTCACCGCCAGTCTGGGTATTGGCGTCTGGTGCCTGCATGAAGCCAATGAAGCCTCCTCTCAAGCAACGACCCTCCTCTTTGGGGACGTGCTGGGGCTGGACAGGCCAACACTGGGTCTTCTGGCCGGGCTGGTCGCCATCTGTCTGGCTGCACTGGCCCTTCTCTGGCGACCACTGCTGTTCATCAGCCTGAGCCCCAGTCTGGCCGAGGCTCAGGGCCTCTCATCCGCACGGCTAGGGCAGCTTTTCCTCCTGCTGGCCGCTCTGGCCTCTGCGGCCTGCGCCGAGATCGCTGGGGCGCTGCTCTGTTTCAGTCTCATGATCGGCCCAGCCTCTGCCTCTCTGAAATTAGGGCTTTCCCCACTCCGAGGCATTATCTGCTCCGTTCTGGGCGCTCTGCTGCTCTCATGGGGCGGGCTCATCCTCTCATGGTACAGCAATATTCCGCTGCCCTTCTGGATCAGTCTGGGCGGTGTTGGCCTCTATCTCCTCGCCTGTATCATCACACGGCGGCGCTAATCAGAAATTATCCATTCCAGCCAGCTTGAAATGAATAGCAAGAAGCAAAAACACGATGAATACGTGGAACCAGATCACCCATTTACCATCCAGCACGAAGACATCATTGGTACTCCGTGGCCAGATGATACGAAACACCCTAGCTAGAGACGCCATCCTGCCCAAAGCGGCCATACTGACCAGACCAGCCGAAAGTTTCATGCCTGCGTTCCTTCACCATAACCCATGGTCATTCCCCTACCAGATTCCTCCACTGCCATGAACTCCGCCAGGACGCAAAGTCTCATGCCTCCCCTGAGGTTGGCTTATCCAGCTTTTTATACAACTTCTGGCTGAGGCACGGTTTCTTTCCATGCCATCCGCCCTTATCATGTCGCCTCGATCATTCTATTAGTTTTTACTTAATGGGCCCCTGAAGCCCGCTGACCTGTTTGAGAGGTTTCTTTTTGTGCCGCACCCTGCCAAGCCAGACCCCCAGGAACATTTTCTGGACGGACCGGAACTTCCCCGTGGGGTAACGCGCTTCTGGCTGGTGCGCCATGCCATTGTTGAACACACCGCACGGCAGACCATGTATGGTACGCTGGATGTCCCTCTCTGCCCCGACCATCTCACCAGCCAGAAAGCCGCCTACCGGGCTCTGGCCCGGCGGCTGCCCCGTGATGCTGCATGGCTGTCCTCCCCCTTGCAACGGGCACGAAAAACAGGCCTGACCATTCAGAAAGCCGGAAACTTCTCCATTCCTCTGGAAATTGAACCAGCCTTTGCGGAACAATCCATAGGGCAATGGAACGGCACCCCTCACGACACGTTCCCATCCCTGCTGAAAAAGCCCGTACCCCCTTTCTGGTCCATCGCTGCGGATGAACGCCCTCCAGAGGGGGAAAGCATGCAGGATGTCCGCCAGCGTATTGGCCGGGCGCTGGAGCAGTTTGCCCAAGAGAGGGCAGGGCAAGATATGGTCGTGCTCAGCCATGGCGGTGCCATTCGCATGGCTCTCTCGCACTGTCTGGATATTCCTGTTGATACGGCCCTGCGCTTCTGTATTCAAAATCTCTCTCTGAGCATCGTGGAGCATATTGCTGGACACTGGCGGGTTGTTACCGTCAATGAACTTCCTGATTTTCACGGGCCAACAGAATGAAAAGCTGGCTGGGCGATGACCTCTTTCGTGTCATCCTGAAGAATGCTGGCAAGCTTGGCTCCACCAAGCTGATCGGTGCGGCGGTCGGGCTGATTGCCCTGGTCAGCACCGGGCGGACATTACGCCCGCATGATTTCGGCGTCTTGACCCTGATTGCGTCCTATATTGAAACCATTGCAGCTATCGGGCAGTTCCAGAGCTGGCAGATTGTCCTGCATTATGCCGCCGTCCCCTGGCAGAAAGGCGAACGCCACACAGTTCAGACCAGCATCAGTCTCGCCATAGGGCTGGATATCTGCGCAGGTCTGCTCTCCATGCTATTCGGCATGCTGGCCTTTCTGTTCTTCGGCAGGCTGCTCGGCATTCATGACCAGCACACCCTTCTCGTACTGATCTACTGCACACTCATCCCCGGTCTGGGGAGTACGGCCGCTTATGGCATACTCCGCCTGTTCGACCGCATAGACCTCGTCTCCCGCCAGCAACTCATCACCCCGACAGTCCGGGCCGTAGGCTGCTTGCTGGCCTGGGTCAGTGGTACCAAACTGACAGGCTTCGTCATCGCCTGGTATCTCGCTCTCCTCGCTGGGCAGCTCTATCTCTGGACTACGGCTCTCTTGGAACTAAAGCGCCATGACCTACTGAAGGGCCTGCGTCCCAGCATCTTCAAGGCCGCACGGCAAATGCCCAAAGGCATGTGGAGCTTTGTCTGGACAGCCAGCATCACCACCATTCTGGAAACAGTCTGGGAGCCCATCAGCAAGCTGCTCGTGGGGAAGATCGTCAGTACATCGGCGGCAGGTCTTTATTCTCTGGCGATGGAGTTTCTGGATGCTGTGCAACGACCAGCCAAACTGCTTGAGAAAAGCTACTATCCTGAAGTTGTCCTCATGAACCCACGGACATCCGCACCGTGGAAGCTTGCCCTACGAACCAGCATCCTTTCCGGGGCTCTGGGGCTGGTGGCTATGCTGGTTGTTTATATCGGGGGCAAGCCTGTCATCAGCATGTTCGGCCACCGCTTTGGTGATGCTGCAACCCTGATGATGTGGATGTCCCCCTCACTGGTCTTCTTCACCGCCGGGCTCCCGATGGAAGGTGTCCTCTACACAGCGGGGCGTTCCCACTACATCATGTTAGCCCAGCTCTGTGCTGTAACGCTTTATGTACCTTTGCTCATCTATATGGGCCATCATTATGGCCTGAATGGCGCTGGGCTCGCCTATGCTCTGGGTATATTCTTTGCTACTCTGATCATGTTCGCCATGATGGGCATCACCTATCTACGCCGCAACAGGATCATCCTGCCCCATGAGCGTGAAACACGTCAGAGTGCCTGACCTTACCCGGTAACTGCCTTCCAGGATAAGACTTTGCCCTTTTTCCCTTTCAAGCCTGCTACCAGCCACCGCAATACGCCGGCTTTTCCTCAAGATGCTCTTGATACTGTCTTTGAGCATATCCTGCTTGATGATGTCCCACATCCTGATACGCCCCTGCCAGATGATGTCCTACCCATCTGTGACGCTGCAGAAATAAGAAATGGTTATAACCTCTGCTGGCAGCTTCTGGAACGTGGCGTTGACCGCAAGGCTTTCCGCCGTCTGATTCTTAAGATTGCACTCTCAGGTAATGCCAATAAAGATGAACAGTTGGCCTTTAAATATGCCCGGGCCAAGTTCAAGCATATGCGTTTTGCCTGTGCCAACTTCACCAAACAGCACCGTTACCCGCTATTGTTGCATGTTGTGACCATCGTCATGGGCAATATGCAGGATGCCTTTAAAAACCATCAGCGTCGTGCAACGCTGATGAATGGTCTTATCCTGTGGGTTGTTCTGTCCCCAGCCTATTACTGGCTCATTTCAACGCCTCTCACACTCTGGAAAGAAGATGACGTTGCCGGGGTCATTGCTTACCAGAAGAAAGAAAATGCCAAACTGGCAAAGCTTATCCGCACCCTCAACGCCACAACAGGCCATGAATTCCATACCATGCGCAAGATCATCAGTCGGCGTGTGGCCTTCAATGATACATTACGCACTATCAGGCCATCACAGGCTCTAAACCAGCTTTCCGAATATCTCGCCACGATCAACGGGATGATGGGTGATTTCCATGATGGGCTGATTGAAAAGAAGCTGGATGGCTCACAGGACTATCATCGTGACCGCTTCCAGTCCCCGCAGGGGATTCCCCAGCGCATCCGTGCCTTCCTCGCACGCAGCCCCCGCTAGATGAGGCAAGACGGGACCAGACACTGGGTCCGGGTCCCGTCAGACAATCCCACGTTCTTTCAGGATCGTCATGATTTCCTGCTGCACAGCCTCATAGGACTGACGAGCATCAACCTCAACCAGAGGAGCATGGTTGAAGTCTAGCTTCGGCATCAGCTCCGCCTTGACCTTCAAAGCCTCCAAATCGTGATCCGGTTTGCGGCTATGGGCCGTATCCGCATCAACATTCAGCCGAATGACCAGATCAGGCTTGAACTCCACAATCCCATGATAGATACGGCGTTCCAGCCATGCCAGAAAACAGATCAACGGATTACGGCTATAAGCAGCAGACAGGCCGGGACCATCACACTGGCCAGGAATTTCTACCTGCGGGTAGCGATCTGTCACGACCAGAAAACCTTTCTCGACAGCCCGTCTGACCCGCAGAAAACGCTTCATCCGTACTAAAGAGAAGGCGAACAAAACGAGGCCCGTCATCATACCGGGCAGCTTTTCCCCTTTTGTCCGGGCTTTCTTGGCCTTTCGGTTCAACTTCTTTTCTAATGCTGGACCAATGAAGGGCAGAGCACCAATCCGCCGCCCCAGATCCCCAGAACCGAGACCCAAATAGCCATACACAGTTGGGCGAGTTTCTGAAAAATGCTGCACCAGATACTGACTGATGCTTGATTTACCGGAACCATCACACCCAACGAGCGATACCAACTTGCCTGCACGGCCCGTCCGACCCGCTTCATGAGACTCTACAGACGGCTGGCCGGACCGGGGATAGAAGGCCAGTACCTTACGGACTGCTTCTTCTGCCTGCTCCAGTACCTGAATCAAAGGCTCCGTTGCATCGATCTCAACAACGGGCGCACCATCAAAATCAATTCTGGAAAGGTCTTCAATCTTACGAGCAAGCTTGAAAGGAACATGATCCGGCTTGCGGCGTATAGCTGTTTCGAGATCAACATTGAGCCGTATGACAACATCAGGCCGAAAACGGGACATACGTGCATAAAGCGCCCGCTCCACCCGGCTGAATAGCCGGAACACAGCACCATCACGATTCAGGCTGGCCAGAGTAGGGCCATCCATGGGGCCGGGAACACTATTCTGCGGGTAACGATCTGTCAGAATGGTCATGCCCCGCTCATGCCGATACCGCATAATGCTATAACGCAGCACCCGGCGCATGGAGAGCACAAAGCCCAACACAGCCGCTGCTGCACTTGCCGGCTTGCCAGAGCGCACCCTGTTGCTTTCTTTTTTGGATCTACCCGTCACATAGGGGCCGATAACAGGGAGAGGTGCGAGCATACGCCCCAGATTACCGGCCTGCTTACCCAGATGACAGAACGCAGTCGGCCGCTCTGCCTGCAACAACGCCAGCAGGGCCGTCCCTACGGTGGACTTCCCACTTCCATCACACCCGACCAAAGCTATCACCGGCTGATGCCGCCCTGCGACTGGCCGAGGCTCGAACTCGCTTACACGCATAGCACTCTCATCTTTTCTGACGCTGTCATCCTACTCTGTCTTGCCTGTCCATAACAGCCCCATGGCCATTCCGCCTATATTAAACTGTTCCACATTATCATCTCCGATAACCATTAGAACATCCGTAACGGAAGCCAGCCTGTCTGGGAGGACTACATATTTAAGGAAAATATTAATATAGTTTTTTAAACTATTATCAGAAATAAAACCTATATACTTAACATATGACAGTTTTTTATAATTCAGGCACCCTATGCCCTCTGAACATCTCCACTATATATACCTGCCATAAAAACAGCCGACAGACCTGCTCTCTGTCGGCTATCATTCATCGGGGCAGCCCCGTTATTGTCTGGTTTCAGTCCGACTGAGGACCAAACCTATTCTCACCTTCGGTGCCTTTCAGACACAGGAAAACGATATTTGCAAACGGCACAAGAATCCACCAGCCAGAACGGTCAGTGTCATGCAGACGCCTCACAGCCACGGCCAGACCTGGAAGACAGACAAGAAGGGAGTACACCTTTCCCGAAACATCTGTTTGCATGAAGCCATCAAATACCGACAGAATGATGGTGATAATCACATTAAAAAGGAAGAAGAACCAATATTCAGGACGCGTTGCCCTTCCACGAAAGGTCACATAGTTCTTCAGTGCATTTATATAGTAGTTGAATGGGTTATTATTCTTCATCTTGCGACCTTCCAGAGAAAGAAAAATTATTTACTCCAAGTAAATTAATAGAAAGTCAATAACAGAACAATCAAATTATCTAGAGGTGATTTCCCCTTACAACGCCACCCCATACCTTCTGGCGCACCAGACTACAGCCAGATACAGCAGAACCGTCACCACGCAGCCGGCTACCAGACTACCCCAGAATGGCCAGCCACGCCGTAGCAGAACAGGAATGAGCAGAAACATCGGCAGGGAAGGCAGGACATACCAAAAGGTCGCCTCGCTATGTACGGCCATCAGCTCACGATCCGGCTTTTCCGCCCAGAGAAACACCATCCCCAAAACGGACACAAGCGGCAAAGACGCAATAAGCGCACCCAAGGCGGGCAGCCTTCGGGCCACTGTTGCGATGGAAGCCACAAGCAAGGCAGACAAAGCTGTTTTGAGAAGAAACGGTATCATATGCTTTCCTACGGGAACAGGTTGCCTGCTACCAACGACCAGAAAAGCACGTCTTATTTTTTTCGGAAGATCGGCTGATTGTGGTGGGCACACTAGGGCTCGAACCTAGGACCCGCTGATTAAGAGTCAGCTGCTCTACCAACTGAGCTATGTGCCCACAATCGGTAACCGATGGATGGTCTTCTAACAGCCCTTATCTGACCTGACAAGGGGATTTTAAACATTTTATCAAAAAAATCAGCGCTGACCGGTCAGACGGGCCATCAAAGCCTCAAACTGCTCCAGAGATGAATAATTAATCTTCAGCGAACCACTTTTGCCATTGAAGCGTATCTGCGTTTTCAGGCCAAAATGGGCAGACAAATCTTCTTCAAGCCGGGTAATTTCCGGGGCAGGGGCTGTCGCCGCCGCTTTATCCTCACTGGCAGCCTTGTTCAAACGTGCGACAAGATCTTCCGTCTGGCGAACATTCAGTCCCTTTTCCAGCACCACAGCCATACCTTCCACCGGGTCCGGGTGACCCAGAAGGGCACGAGCATGGCCAGCGCTCAGCACGCCATCACGCAACTGGGCCAGAACGGGCTCCGGCAGATTCAGCAGGCGCATGGTGTTGGTGATGTGAGACCGGGATTTCCCGATCGCCCCCGCTAGCTCCTCCTGCGTCAGGCTGTAATCCTGAATGAGCCGTTGCAGCCCCATGGCTTCTTCCACCGGATTTAGATCCGAACGCTGAAGATTTTCTACCATTGCGGCCGCCATGGCATCCGTATCATCAAGCTGGCGGATATAGACCGGCACTTCATGCAGCCCCGCTTTCTGCGAAGCCCGCCAGCGGCGTTCACCAGCGATGATCTGATACCGCCCTTTCTTCTCCGGGTCTGGCCGGACCAGAATGGGCTGGATAACTCCACGGGACCGGATAGAATCTGCCAGCTCGGCAAGGCGCTCCTCGTTCATATCCCGCCGTGGCTGGAAAGGGCTAGGGGCAAGAAGGTCCACGCCCAGACTTCCCGGCTGGGAAGGGGCCTGAGCCTCGCCCTGCGGCGCACCAGCACGAGCCAGATTAGGCGCCTGATCCCCCAGCAGGGCCGCCAGCCCCCGGCCAAGCCTGCGTGATGACGGTGATGCCTTCTTTGCCATGACGCTCAGCCTTTCTTCTTCAGCCGTTTCAGCAATTCAGCCCCCAGAGCCTCATAAGCCTGTGCTCCGGTGGACGTACGGGCATAATCCATGACAGGGCGGCCATGGCTCTGCGCCTCGGAAATACGGATGTTACGGGGAATCATCGTCTTGAAGACCTGATCGCCAAAGAAGCCCCGTGCATCTTCCGCTACCAGAGCCGAAAGATTGTTGCGGGTATCGAACATGGTCAGCACGATCCCTTCCAGATGCAGGTCCGCATTGAAGGCCAGACGCACCCGCTCGATGGACCGGACCAACTGGCTGATCCCTTCCAGAGCAAAGAACTCGCATTGCAGCGGCACCAGAACGCTCTGGGCCACGACAAGGGCATTGAGTGTCAGCAGCCCAAGGCTGGGCGGGCAGTCAATCAGGATAATATCATAACGGTTTAGCAACGGTTGCAGAGCGTCCCGCAGCCGGTATTCCCGCCGATCCTGATCGATCATCTCCAGCTCCGCACCGGCCAGATCACCATTGGCGGGCATGACATCCAGCTTTGGCACAACGCTGGGCCGCAGCAGCGTCTCGGCAGGGGCATCTTCCAGCAAGGCGCCATAAGTGCCACGGCCACGCTCGTCATAATCCAGCCCAAGGCCAGTAGAGGCATTGCCCTGCGGGTCGAGGTCCACCAGCAGGACACGCTTGCGCTGTGCCAGAGCCGCCGCCAGATTCAGGCTGGTGGTCGTCTTACCGACACCACCCTTCTGGTTGGCAATGGCGATAATATGCGGTGTATGTGAAGTAGCTTTAGACACGTCTGAAATCACTGATCCTGAGAAGGACCCCATCAGGGTCTGTTCGACTTGGGAAAGTTTCATATGTCATGTGCCAGTCAGAGCGGGCACTGGTCAACTCATCTGACGCTTTTCTTCCCTTGAGGAACAGGCAATAGCCATCTTCCTTCAACAAGGGGCGGGCCCAGTCGAGAAGCTGGGGCAAGGGAGCCAACGCACGGGCTGTTACGATATCTGCGGGCGCTACATCAGCCTGTTCAATCCGCCTGGCCAGCACAGTAACCTGTGCCCCGCATTCCCGTGCGGCTTCCCGCAGAAAAGCACATTTGCGCTGATCGGACTCAATCAGCGTAACGGGATTCCCTGTTGCAATTGCCACGATCACACCGGGGAAGCCCCCACCAGAACCAAGGTCCGTAATCCGGGCACCGGCCTTCACCTGCGGGACAAGCTGAAGACTATCCTCAATATGGCGCTGCCGGAGATGCACAATATCCTTCGGGCTCACCAGATTGATCTTCTCATTCCACCGGGTCAGAAGGCTGGCAAAATGGGCTAGCTTTTCTTCTGTTTCATGTGAAACATCTATCGTCATGTACGGCTCCTGACATAAGCAAGCAGGGCAATGAGGGCTGCCGGAGTTACGCCTCTTACCCGTCCGGCAGCGGCAAAATCAGCAGGACGGGCAGCACTCAGACGCTCCTGCATTTCCTGACTCAGCCCGCCGATTGCCCCATAATCCAGATCATCCGGCAGACGCAGGGAGGCTTCGCTTTTCAGCTGCTGGATTTCCCGCTCCTGCCTGCGGAGATAGCCACCATAGCGGGCCTCTGTCTGCACATGCCGCCCGACACGGACCGGCAGCGCCGCAAACCACGGGGCAAGACTGGCAATCTGGGCCTCATCCGCCTGCGTGGCCAACACATCCAGAAGGCTGCGCCGCCGCCCATCCTGCGAGACCTCAATGCCATGCTCCCGCAGATGCTGAGGCAGAAAGGCCGGTTTCCGGGCTTCTTCCATCGCCTCATCAATCTGCCGCACCGTGTCACGGAACGCCGCCTCACGCTCCGGTCCGACACATCCGGCTTCAATAGCCTTGGGTGTCAGACGCAGATCGGCGTTATCCGCCCGCAGCAGAAGACGATATTCCGCCCGTGAGGTGAACATGCGATAGGGTTCGCTGATACCATGCAGGGTCAGGTCATCAATCAGCACGCCAAGGTAGGATTCCTCCCGCCCCAGCGTCAGAGGTTCCTTACCTCCCACGGCTCGGGCGGCGTTCAGCCCGGCCAGAAGGCCCTGCGCACCCGCTTCCTCATAACCAGTCGTCCCATTGATCTGCCCGGCGAGATACAGGCCGGGCAGGGCCCGCAGTTCCAGAGATGAACGTAGTTCCCGTGGGTCAACATAATCATATTCCACGGCATAGCCGGGGGTGACAATGCGAGCTGTCTCCAACCCCGGCATGGAAGCAATCATCTGCGCCTGCACATCAGCGGGCAGGGAGGTGCTGATACCGTTGGGATAGACGAGCTCCCCACCCGGATTACCCGGCAGGGCCTCCGGCTCCAGAAACACCTGATGACTGTCCCGCCCGGCAAAGCGGACGATCTTGTCCTCAATGGACGGGCAGTAGCGGGGCCCCCGCCCGGTGATCTCCCCACCATACATGGCAGAGAGATGCAGGTTCTCCTCAATGATCTTATGCGTCTGCGGCGTTGTCTGCGTGATGCGGCAGACGATCTGCTTATTGGGCAGGGAAGTCGTCAGCATACTGAAGGCTTCTGGCTCGGCATCGCCTTCATCAGCAGGCAGGGCTTCCCAGTCGATGCTGTCACGGGCCAGACGGGGCGGGGTGCCTGTTTTCAACCGGCCCATTTTCAGCCCCAGAGCTTCCAGCCGTTCTCCCAGCTGTGTGGCAGGCGCATCACCAATCCGCCCGGCGGGCTGACTGACCCGCCCGGTATGGATCGTCCCCCTCAGGAAGGTTCCACTCGTCAGCACGACAGCCCCGGCGGAGAAACGGCGGCCATCCTCGCAGACCACACCCCGGACATGACCCTGCTCGACAATCAGGTCACCCACGGCACCCGCCATCATGGTCAGGTTAGGCGTGGCCGCCAGAAGCTCCTGAATGGCCGCCCGGTAGAGCGAGCGATCTGCCTGCGCCCGAGGCCCATGCACCGCTGGCCCTTTGGAACGGTTCAGTAGTTTAAAGTGAATCCCCGCACGGTCGGCCGCCCTGCCCATGAGGCCATCAAACGCATCAATCTCCCGCACGAGATGGCCCTTGCCAATACCGCCAATGGCCGGATTGCAGGACATGCTGCCCACAGTCTCCAGCTTGTGCGTCAGCAGCAGGGTCCGTGCCCCGAAACGGGCCGCAGCGGCAGCGGCCTCCGTTCCGGCATGACCGCCTCCCACCACGATGACATCATAGATTTGTGCAGGTGATGTACTCATTGAAGCAGCGTCACTTTCCTATACAGAACTGGCCGAAAATCGTATCAAGCAGGGCTTCCACATCGACATGGCCCGTCAGGCGCCCAAGGGCCTGCATGGCCAGCCGCAGCTCCTCACCACGAACCTCTGGCCATGAAGCGTCCAGCGCACGGGCCAGATGGTCCTGCGCCTCCTTTAACCCGGCCCGATGACGGGCACGGGTCAGAGGTGGAGTCCCACGCTGAGCCATGAAACGGGCCAGATGAGCTTTCAGCCACGCCTTTAAGGGCGCTAACCCGGCCTCATCTTTCGTATGGATGCCAAGCTCACCTTCCCGTGCCGGGGCAAGGTCCGTCTTTGTCCGCAGCTTTATGGCGTGGTCCGCCAACAAAGGCGTCTCATCATCCGGCCCGACAAGATGAAAAAGCAGGTCTGCGTCCTGAACGTGCCGCATGGTCCGGCGAATGCCTTCCGCCTCAATCTCATCATCCGTCTCCCGTACGCCTGCCGTATCAATCAACCGGACACGAATGCCTTCAATCATCCAGTCTACAGCAATGGCGTCCCGTGTGGTGCCCGCCTTCTGCGTGACGATGGCAGCATCCTGCCCGCTCAGCGCATTCAGCAGGCTGGATTTGCCAACATTCGGAGCACCCGCCAGAACGATCTTCAGGCCATCACGGACAATCTCGCCCCGCTCATCAGCAAGGTGATCCTGCATCTCATTTCCCAGAGCCCGACAATCCCCCAGAAGGGCTTCCTCCACCTCTGGCGGGAGCTCCTCATCCGGAAAATCGATCAGGGCCTCCTGCTGGGCCAGTATCTGCCGTAACCGGGAAGCCCAGCCCATATAAAGCTGACTCAACGCTCCATCAGCCTGACGCAGAGCCTGATGACGCTGGGCCTGCGTATCGGCTTCAATCAGATCCGCTATGGCCTCGGCCTGCAACAGATCCATCCGCCCCGCCTGCACGGCCCGACGGGTGAACTCACCCGGTTCGGCAGGACGGGCACCAAGCGACACAAGCGCCTGAGCGACAGCCTCCACAATGGCCGGACCGGCATGAAGATGCAGCTCGAAACTGTCTTCTCCCGTATAGGACCGTGGCCCCGGCAGCCAGAGAATGAGCGCATGATCCAGCACGTCACCATCATGTTTCAGAGCCCGCAAGCTGGCATGACGGGGCGCTGGCAATGTGCCGCACAGAGCTTTCAGCAAATCGGCACTCTTTGGCCCGCTCACACGCATGACGGCAATCGCCCCCTGCACGGGGCCAGTGGCCAACGCAAAAATCGTATGTGTTGATGTGCTGGATGATGATGTCATGCCGCCCTTCATACAGCACTCATAGGGGAAAAGCAGCGTCCCAAAGAAAGAATTGACGCTCTCTTACAAAACAGGCAGCCTGATTTTCATGCCACAGCTTTCTTTTCATTCTCCTCTCGGCACCCTGACCCTCAGCGAAGAAGACGGGCAGATCGTCTCCCTTGATGAAGGCTGGGGACGGGACCAGAGCGAGACCCCGCTCCTGCTGAAAGTGCGGGACATGATGCAGGACTATTTCGATGGCGAGGCCGTTGATTTTCAGTCCATTCCCCTGATGCTCTGCGGAACGGCCTATCAGGAACGTGTCTGGGCCGCCCTGCGTACCATCCCGCATGGCCAGACCCGGACCTATGGTGAGCTGGCCAAAACTGTTGGCGGCAGTCCACAATCCATTGGTCAGGCCGTGGCTCGCAATCCGCTGCTCATTCTTATTCCCTGTCACCGTGTCCTGCCCTCTCACGGTAAAGGCTGTGGCGATTACAGCGGGTTTGAAGGCGCGGAGAGTAAAGCCTTCCTACTGGAGCTGGAACAGGAAGCATCTGGTTCCTGAAACACGGGATCATCCAGCCTTACCTTATTGCTCAAGCTGGTCATCACATGATCTTACAGAAATGTGATGACCTGTCTTTGTCACCTGCCACAGGCCTGAACAGGCCAGAAAATGGCGGGTATAACCCGTTGCTTAAGAAATATTTATAAGACGAAAAACAAAATCAATTATTGAGACCTCACCAACCTCAATAATAAGCGAACGTCAATTTCTTCCTATTCCAACGAAAAGGAATGATTATTTATGGTTCATGGCCATGATTTACCTCTAACAATCGCGCGAATACAATTCGCCTTCACCGTTGGCGTACATATAATATTTCCAGCATTTTCAATCGGTCTATCCGTTTTCCTCACCTTTCTTGAAGGCATGTGGCTAAAAACGAATGATGACCGTTATTTGAATCTCTTTAAATACTGGTTGAAAGTCTTCTCCATCGTCTTCGGCATGGGGGTCGTCTCTGGCATCGTGATGGCCTACGAGTTCGGCACCAACTGGGCGGGCTTCTCTGCCAAGGCAGGGCCCATCACGGGCGTGCTGCTCTCCTATGAGGTCATGACGGCCTTTTTTATGGAGGCTGGCTTCCTTGGCGTCATGCTGTTCGGACTGAACCGTGTCGGTCGCAGAATGCATTACTTTGCAACCTGTGCCGTCACCACGGGGACGCTGATCTCCATGACATGGATCCTTGCATCCAACTCATGGATGCAAACCCCACAAGGCTATGTCATTGACCCAAAGACAGGCCATTTCCTACCCCATGACTGGCTGGCCATCATCTTCAATCCATCCTTTCCCTACCGCATCACCCATATGGGGCTGGCTGCCATGCTTTCGGTGGCCTTCACGGTGGCGGCCGCAGGTGCATGGCATCTGCTCAAGGCCAGAAAGAATGGCACGCAGGCAGACAGTACGATCCGCCTCATGTTCTCTCTGTCCCTCTGGATGATTGTCGTCACAGCCCCTCTCCAGATCATAGCGGGCGACATGCATGGGCTGAACACCCTGAAATATCAGCCTGCCAAAATTGCCGCCATGGAAGGCGACTGGACAAGTGAAACACGAGCCCCTGAACTCTTGTTCGGCATCCCGAACATGAAGACAGAACATACGGATTACGCCATAGGGATTCCGCTGCTGGGCTCCTTCATCCTGACCCATGACATCAATGGCAAGGTTCCCGGCCTGAAGGACTATCCGGCAGACCAACGGGCTCCTGCGCCAATCGTGTTCTTTTCCTTCCGCATCATGATTGCCCTAGGGGGGCTTATGCTGCTCTGCGGCCTCTGGTCACTCTGGCTGCGGCGCCGGCAGCGCCTGTTCGACCATCCGCTCTTTCTGCGGGTGATACTCGCCATGGCACCGGCTGGGTTTCTGGCTTTGCTCTGTGGCTGGGTTACGACAGAAGTCGGGCGGCAGCCATGGACAGTCTATGGCCTGCTCCGCACGAAAGACAGCGCCTCACCGCTGGCACTCTCCAGCCTGTCTTTCTCCATGCTGTTTTTTGTTGCGGTCTATCTCTTTGTTTTCGGCTCTGGCCTCTTGATGCTCATCCGCCTGCTGCGGGCCGCCCCAGAGGCTGCCGATAACGCCAGCGATGACATCATGATCCTCGGTAGCCATCATCATACGGTCTCTCAGAACAAGGATGCGTCATAATATGTCCGGCCTTGCATTCTATCTTCCCTTCATCTGGGCGTTCATCGTCATTCTGGCCATTTCGGTCTACGTCATCCTTGATGGCTTTGATCTGGGAATTGGCATGCTTTTTGCTTTCGAGAAAAAGCCAGAGCATCGTGACATCATGATCAACACGATTGCCCCCGTATGGGATGGTAATGAAACATGGATGGTTCTGGGCGGAGCAACCCTGTTCGGTGTTTTCCCCGGTGCTTACAGCACGCTGCTGCCTGCCTTCTATATCCCCATCATCATCATGCTGGGGGCTTTGATCTTCCGTGGTGTTGCGTTTGAGTTCCGCATCATGGCGCACTCACCCAACCATCGGGCCTTCTGGAACACGGGCTTTATGGCAGGGTCCACACTTGCTGCTTTCTGTCAGGGCTGCATTCTTGGCGGGTATGTTCAGGGGGTGCATACAAGCAATGGTGCCTTTGCCGGGGGAGCCATGGATTGGCTGACACCGTTCAGCGTTCTTTGTGGCCTGTCCGTTGTCATCGGCTATGCACTTCTTGGCACGACCTGGCTCGTCTGGCGCACATCCGATGAACTGGAAGCACAATGTCGCCGCTGGTCCAAGAGATTATCCATTCTGATGCTTCTCTGCATCATTGCTGTGAGCTGTTGGACGCCGTTTCTTCATGCGCCCTATCTCCATCACTGGATTGCCTTCCCGAACATCCTGTTCGGCCTGCCTGTTCCTCTGCTCGTGGCGCTGGCCGGTTTCCTGATGTGGCGAACCCTGGACAAGGAACACGCCATCACGCCTTTCCTGTGTACCATCGGGTGGTTCCTGCTCAGCCTGGTTGGTCTGGCCATTACCATCTGGCCCTATGCCGTACCACCGACCCTGACCCTGTGGGATGTGGCATCTCCCGTTCCCAGCCAGCTTTTCCAGCTTGTCGGGACAGTCATCCTGCTCCCCATCATCACGGGATATTCGATCTACTCCTACTATCTTTTCCGTGGAAAGGTCACAAAAGCCGATGGATATCACTAAGTTCACCACATACGATGAGAAGAAGGTGCCCGCCTCCTTCTCCAAACGTCTAGCGTGGTTTCTAAGCCTTTGGGGAATGGGCACTCTTACCATCATTCTGGTGGCAAGTTTCCTGCACCTTCTGATCCCCCATGGCTGATGGTCTGGCATAGACCTTACTTACAGAAAAGGCAGGGCCATAACATATGGCCCTGCCTTTTCCTTTATGAACAACAAATTAGTCTGTTGCTCAGTTATTCATCGCATCGAAGAAGTCCTGATTGGTCTTGCTGTAGCGCAGCTTGTCCAGCAGGAAGTCCATGGCATCCATCGTTCCCATCGGGGCAAGGATACGGCGCAGGACCCACATCTTGGAGAGAGACGCCCGATCCACCAGCAGCTCCTCCTTACGAGTGCCGGACTTGGTGATATCGATGGCCGGGAAGGTCCGTTTATCAGCCAGCTTGCGATCCAGCATCAGTTCGGAGTTACCCGTGCCCTTGAATTCTTCGAAGATAACTTCATCCATGCGGGAGCCCGTATCAATCAGGGCCGTGGCAATGATGGTCAGGGAGCCACCTTCTTCAATGTTACGCGCCGCACCGAAGAAACGCTTCGGCCGCTGAAGGGCATTCGCATCCACACCACCCGTCAGCACCTTACCGGATGACGGCACGACCGTATTGTAAGCACGGGCCAGACGCGTAATGGAATCCAGCAGAATAACCACGTCACGCTTATGCTCAACGAGACGCTTGGCCTTTTCCAGCACCATTTCCGTCACCTGAACATGACGATGGGCTGGTTCATCGAAGGTGGAGGAAACCACTTCACCCCGGACAGACCGGGCCATATCCGTCACTTCCTCAGGCCGTTCATCAATCAGCAGAACGATCAGGAACACATCAGGATGGTTGGCAGAAATAGACGCTGCAATGCTCTGAAGCATCACCGTCTTACCTGTTCTCGGCGGGGCCACGATCAGGGCACGCTGGCCCATCCCAATGGGAGAGACCAGATCAATCACACGGGACGTATAATCTTTCTGATCCTTACGATCCCGCCCTTTGCCCTTGGCCGGAGCCGGGGCAGGCGCTGCATCCCCTTTCGGCTCGGTCTCCATACGGAGGCGGCGCTCAGGGAAAAGAGGGGTCAGGTTATCAAAATTGATGCGGGTCCGGACCTGCTCTGGCGCCTCAAAATTGATGGTATTAACCTTCTGAAGCGCAAAATACCGCTCTCCATCCCGCGGAGCACGAATCTCACCTTCCACCGTATCACCGGGGCGGAGCGCAAAGCGCCGTACCTGAGCAGGGGAAACGTAGATGTCATCCGGGCCTGGCAGGTAGTTGGCTTCCGGGCTGCGAAGAAAGCCAAAACCATCCGGCAGAATTTCGAGTGTGCCTTCACCATAGATTGCCTGGTCACGTTCAGCGAGGCTCTTGAGGATGGCAAACATCATGTCCTGCTTACGCAGAGATGATGCGTTTTCAACCTCCAATTCTTCAGCAAAAGCCAGCAGATCAGCAGGAGATTTCTTCTTCAGTTCGGCGAGATGCATGAAACTATGCGCCTTGATATGCCCCGGCGGGGATAAGGATCGGGATGAACGGAAGGCCAGTTTATGGGCTGGGTACCCGTACGGCCATGTGGCACATACGCCATGAGCAAACCAGCCATCAGGAACAGCAAAACCGTCACCCTGAAGAAAACTGGCAGAACTGCCTTCCGATGCGAAGGAGATGACCCGGCAGGCACAACAGGACGCCGCCGCCATGAGGTCGGCTTTCTTCCTAGGTGAAAGACGACCTCACTGTCAAGCAGCCTGCCGGGTCAGAGGGGATGAAAAAGACCCTTCAGACCACCTTCAGCATGGCATCGGCTGTCCTCAGAGATAGCGCCATAATTGTCAGGGCCGGATTAGCCGCCCCGGAGCTGGGAAAGGTGGAATGATCGCTGATCCACAGATTTTCAATATCGAAACTCCGGCCATACGGATTAACCACGGCCGATCCCGCATCAGTTCCCATCCGGCACGTACCGATCATATGTGCTGCACGGCTAATGACACGAATATCCTTTGCCCCAATGGACTCCCACATCTTCACCATCAGGCGGGAAGCATGACGGTGCATGGCGTCTTCATTCGGGCCGTATGTATGGTCAATCCGTGGCTTGGGCAGGCCAAAGGCATCTTTCTCATCAGACAACGTCACACGATTTTCATCCCGTGGAAGCGTCTCACCATGCATGCCAATACCAGCGCTATAGTTATAGGCAGCCAGCGTCCGACTCAGTGCCTCACCACGTCGGCCATCCGCCCGGACGAGATTAGCCGCCCATGTCAGAGGCATCATCCCCAGAGACTGAAGCAAATACCCCCCGGCAAAATCTGCATCTTTAGGGCGCACCATGTCTTCAGAAATGGTCAGAGACGGATATCCCTTATTCGGCCGGACTTCTTCATCAAACACACCCCAGACCTGCGTGGAAACGTGCGTCATATAATTACGCCCTACCTGCCCGGAACTATTGGCCAGATTGTTATTCAGCAACAGGCGGGCCGTTTCCACAGCACCGGCAGACAGCACGACAGCACGACATTTCTGCCGTTCTTCCCGACCATTGCGAATATAGATAACTGCTGTGATCCGTCCCTGACTGTCCCGTTCGAACCCTGTTGCCATACAGCCGGGGCGCAATTCGGCCCCATGAGCGCAGGCCAGAGGCAGATAGGTATTGTCCACGCCTGACTTAGCCCCATTCCGGCACCCCTGATGACAGGCCCCACAATTCACGCAGCGTTCTCGATGCCCGAAATGAGGCTGATCATGGTCCCTGGTAATGACGGCCACAGGACCATCAGCATGACGCAGCCCGACATTTTCACAAGCCTGACGCATCTTCAGGGCCGCCATATTGGGCGCTAATGGCGGATAGGCGTAATGACGGTTCGCATCCCATGGATAATGGGCAGGGCCACTCACGCCGATAAAACGCTCTACCTCCTCCACATAAGGCTGAAGTTCTTCAGCCCCAAAAGGCCAATCCACACCTTTTCCGCTTTCGCTGTACAAACGGTAATCACGTGCATCCATCCGGGGAAGGAAAGCGCCGTAATGAAGGAGCGATCCTCCTATGCCCGTGCCACTATTATTCCCACCAAAAGCCTGTGGCGTACCACCAGCTGAGAGCCGTTCATGCAGCCAGTATAGTTCCTGCGCTGCCGGTTCATCTGGCGTATGGGATCGGGCATCAAACGCCGGACCCGCCTCCAGAGCCACAACTTTCCGGCCTGCCATAGCCAGTTTTGCCGTCAGAGGAGCACCACCTGCCCCCGTGCCTATCACGACAATATCGGCGATTTCCTGAGAAAAATCAGATGTCTGTTTCTGCATCATGCAACTATTTCCGTCAGCTTTGGGATGAAAGATGTTTGTACTGGGGTACATGGGGATTGTACGGTCAGGGTCAGAGGAGGTACCGAGTACTGGGGACGGTACCGTACCCCCTTATAAAAAGGGGATTGTACACAGGTTCGTTGTGGAAAAAGAAGGATAACATCCTGGAGTCCCTGATTCAGCTAGTCTTCTGGAGTTGTACACACTGTGAGTAAGCTGGGGTACATTTTCAGAAAGCCGGGTACCCCAGTTTCCACAAGGTCTTTCAACATCATCTAAATTATAAATTTATAATTTAATTGTTGTACTGCTGGACGTTCCAAACGATAATTCCAGCATTGAACCAGAAAAATGCACAGGCGCAGGCGTTTCATAAAACCCTGAAATTTTCTTCTACAAGGAACCATTCCGTACCATCCTGACAGGCAGAAATATCATTCATTTCCTGTCTGGGAAGGAACCGAAAAACGGCGCTCATTTTCAGGTTCGAAAGTCTCTTTCCGTGTCAGAGAGTCGGAAGAAAATCCCTGAATTCTGGTATCTCCACCAGTCATGTTGGAAGAAATCCCCAGTTTTTCTTGAGTGATAGGATGCGCCAGAAAAGTCGCTACGATGGTATTACGCAGATCCCCACTCCATAAGGTCATTTGTGCAGGAGACAGAGGAGCTGAAAGATGGTGAGGAAGTGAACCATCAAAGGCCTTGTCTAAAACTGTACCACGTTGCCCAGCGTTCAGATCGGCATAAGTCTGAGAGAAAAGGGCAGATGCGTAGCAATTCAATGATGCCAGACCGGCTTCCCATGCTTTAAGATCGGTCGGAAGTTCTGCGAAACGCCATCCATCTCCTGAGCCAGCAAGTGCATGATCGATCATAACAGCTAAGTTGAGACGTACATCCCCCAACAGCGGCTCCTGAGGAAGGATGTCATCACATACAATCTGCAGAAGATCGAAAGCTTCCTGAGAGAGGTTCTCACGATGACCTTGTTCCTGTTTCATTCTATCCAACAGGATGGAACGTGTCCGGGACGATATGTGATCAGATTGAAGAAAAGCGGGAAGGGAACGGGGCATGGTATTTTCCTGCAAGATGAGGTGAAAAGACAAAGAGAAGGCTTTACCCTATCCGCCCATCAGGGGATATAAGAAGCATGAGTGGGTAAGGTCTCTTCCGGTAGGTAGAAGGTCAGTCCTTTTTTTCAAGTTCTGGATGGCGGGAGTCACAATGGCGGTTGAAATTAAAATTCCTGTGCTTGGTGAAAGCCTGAAACAGGCAACCGTGATGCGTTGGCTGAAACAGTCTGGCGAGTATGTGCAGGCCGGGGAGACTGTTCTGGAGCTGGAAACGGACAAGGTCACTCTGGATGTTCCGGCTCCGGTTGCCGGGCAGCTGAGCCATGATCTGGCAGAAGGCACAGATGTCGATGTTGGGCAGGTCGTTGCCTTCATTGACGATCAGGCCGTTGCGCCCGTCAGGACTGAAACACCTTCTGTTGAGACTCATCAGCTTCAGGAAGATGAACGCAAACTGACCGATCATGGCCCGGTTTCTTCCACTCCTGTTGAAAAGCCCGTGGCTGATGGTGGTACTGTCGTGAAATCCACTTCTGCGGTTCCAGATGTCAGGTCGGAAGACCACACAAGTGGAAAAGAGGGTGAACGGCGTGTGCCCATGAGCCGCCTACGCCAGACTATTGCCCGGAATCTGAAGGCTGCCCAGAATAACGCCGCCATTCTGACTACATTCAATGAAGTGGATATGAGTGCCGTCAAGGCTCTACGTGGCCAGTATCGTGACCTGTTTGAAAAGAAACATGATGGAGCCCGTCTGGGGTTCATGTCCTTTTTTGCCCGGGCTGTTGTCGGAGCTTTGAAAGACTTTCCGGTGCTGAATGCTCGGATTGAAGGCAATGAAATCGTCTATCAGGATCATGTCAATCTGGGCATTGCCGTTGGGACGGAACGAGGGCTTGTCGTGCCGGTTCTGCGGAAAGCGGAGACGCTGGGCTTTGCCGAGCTGGAACGGCAGATTGCCGATTATGGCAAGCGAGCCCGTAAAGGCGGTCTTGCCCTGAAAGAACTGGAAGGCGGCAGTTTTACCATCACCAATGGCGGGATCTTTGGGTCGTTGCTGTCCACTCCGATCCTTAATGCGCCGCAATCTGGTGTGTTGGGAATGCACGCCATTCAGGATCGGCCTGTTGCCCGGGATGGGCAGGTGGTAATCCGGCCCATGATGTATGTGGCCCTTTCCTACGATCACCGTCTTGTTGATGGGCGGGAGGCTGTCAGCTTCCTCGTGCGGCTGAAAGAGTTGATTGAAGACCCGAGGCGCTTGCTGCTGGATATCTGAACCAGCCTAAAGGCAAAGAAAAACCCTCCGCTCATGCAGGAACGGAGGGTTTTTCTATCTGGTCAGGATATGTCCTGACGGTTGTGAAGGATCAGTGACCCCAGCCAGCCGGAATCTTGCCGCCATTATTGGCCAGCTCGGTGTAAACCTGCTTGATGAGCCAGACGTTCATCGTGGCTGTATCGTTCTTGTCCCCGGTATAATGCAGCTCGTCTGCCAGTGTCTGACGGGCCTTCAGGGAACTGTCGAGGCCCAGAAGCTTGAGCAGATCGACAATGGATTCCTTGTAGTTCAGGGGCTGACCAGCCTTGGCAGCCAGTTCTTTCAGAACGGCATCCACATCCACCTGAGCGACAGAAGCAGCAGCGGCAGGCTGTGCCGTTTCCGCAGCCTCAGCAGAGGAAGACCCGAACAGGCTTTTGGCAAAGCCGGAAACCTTTGTGACGATATCGTTAAAAAGACCCATGATATGTTCCTTCCCTGAAGCAGGAATGAATGGTCAGTGATAGCCCTGCCATCGGGAATGATGGCAGGACCCATATGACAGGGAGGTGATCAGTAACGGTACAGGTCGTGTTTGAACGGGCCTGTTGGGGAAACCCCGATATAATCCGCCTGAGCCTGTGTCATTTTGGAGAGCGTAGCGCCCACCTTTGCAAGATGGAGAGCGGCAACCTTTTCATCAAGGATTTTCGGCAGGGTATAAACTTTTCCTGCCTCATACTGGCCGGCCTTCGCGTTCCAGAGTTCAATCTGGGCCAGTGTCTGGTTGGTGAAGGAAGCGGACATTACGAAGGACGGATGACCTGTGGCATTACCCAGATTGACCAGACGGCCTTCGGAAAGAAGAATGAGGCGGCGGTTCGGAGCCAGCTCAATTTCATCAACCTGCGGCTTAATGTTGGTCCATTTGTGGTTACGCAGGGCAGAGACCTGAATCTCGCTGTCGAAATGGCCGATATTGCAGACGATAGCCCGGTCCTTCATCTCACGCATATGCTCAATGGTGATGATGTCTTCATTCCCTGTGCAGGTCACGAAGATATCACCACGAGGGGCAGCATTTTCCATCGTGACGACTTCATAGCCTTCCATGGCGGCCTGAAGGGCACAGATCGGGTCAACTTCTGTCACCAGCACACGGCAGCCTGCGCTGCGGAGGGAAGCGGCAGAGCCTTTACCCACATCACCATAGCCGGCCACGACAGCCACCTTGCCAGCCATCATGACATCCGTACCACGGCGGATAGCATCCACGAGGCTTTCACGGCAGCCATAGAGGTTATCGAACTTGGATTTGGTCACGCTGTCATTGACATTGATAGCCGGGACCTTGAGCGTGCCCTTGCGCTCCATGTCCCAGAGACGATGCACGCCCGTTGTGGTTTCTTCGGAGATACCACGGACGTCCTTGAGCAGCTCAGGATATTTCTCGTGCATGAGAGTGGTGAGATCGCCACCATCATCAAGGATCATGTTGGGGGTCCAGCCATCCGGGCCTTTGATGGTTTGTTCAATGCACCAGATGAATTCTTCCTCGTTCATGCCCTTCCAGGCGAAAACGGGAATATTGGCGGCGGCAATGGCAGCAGCAGCCTGATCCTGTGTGGAGAACACGTTGCAGGAAGACCAGCGAACTGTAGCGCCAAGGGCGATGAGTGTTTCAATCAGCACGGCGGTCTGAATGGTCATGTGCAGGCAGCCGGCGATCCGGGCACCCTTCAGAGGCTGGCTTTTGCCATATTCTTCACGAAGGGCCATCAGGCCCGGCATTTCGCCTTCGGCAATGGAAATTTCCTTGCGGCCCCAGTCGGCCAGGGACATGTCACGAACCTTGTAATCCTGCGTAGCCATATGTGCTTCCTCAGCTTTCAGCAGTTGATGATTATGGATGGAACCGCGGGGGAGGCGAGGCCTGTTCACGGTTCAGGCATCGGAAAAACTATAGAGCCTTGCTGAAGGGGTGGAAAGAACAGCGGGGCAATAGTTTTCCGCCAGAAAATGGCAGTCTCCATATTGCGTCCCTTCGGGCAACGTGCCAGAGAACGGGCGATATCCACATGTCTGGACCATCGGCTCCTCCGGGCGGGAGGTATGGCCCGTTGCCTTCGTTCCGGGCAGGACACGCTGTAATGGGGGGTGGCTGTGCCCGACAATACTGTTCCGAATTTTTCTTTCACAGTGCTTGATCCATCCTTGAAGGATGCTCCCCCTATTGCCCGGATCAAGGGGCTTGTCTGGGCGATTGAGGCCATACCGGGGAAAGGAACCCGACCGCTGGAAGTTGAAGAAGTGCAGCGCATTCTTCAGTCTCCGGGCGGGGAGGGATATGATGTTGCCTCTGGAGAAAGTGGCTGGTGCTGGCTGCATTTCGATACGGTGCACAGCTCGGCCCGTAGTTCTGTAGGCCGTCTGCCGGGGATGCCGGAAGATGTTGGTACCATGCTGGCTGAAACGGATTATGGCATCGCCTTGGAAGCCGCTGATAATACCGTCTGGGGGGCCTTGCCTGCTTTTGATGATGCTCTGGCGGAAGAAGATCGGGAAATCTGTGCGTGGCGGTTTGCCATGCGGCAGAACATCCTGATTACGACACGGCGTACACCTATTCCCGTTCTGGGGTCGGCTTATCGGTCCCTTCAGACGCAGGGTATTCCCCGGAATCCGGCTGGGGTGATTGACCGTGTGTTACGGGATTTTACGGGTACGGTGCGGCGTCAGCTGGCGCAGCTTGATGATGAGCTGGATCGGGCTGAGGATGTTCTTCTGGCTATCGTTCATGGGTCCGATCTTGGTCATTTGGGCGGTATTGTAGGTAAGGTCCGCCGCCGCTCGACTGAGCTGCGGCGTGTGGTCATGCCAATTGACCGTGTTTTGCGGGATGAAGACCTCGAGCTCCCCGAATGGGCTGAAGACGATCTGCGAGACCGTGCCGAACGGCAGATTCATGCGGCTCTGGATGATCTCATCGCTTTGCAGGATCGTGCCCGCTCCCTACAGGATGAACTGGCTTCCAGTCAGGCGGAAGAAACCAACCGCCGCCTGTGCATCGTGTCCATCGTGACGACCCTTATGCTGCCGGCCACTCTGGTGACGGGGTTCTTTGGCATGAATACGGGGGGGATGTTTCTGGCCTCTGGTGGGTTGGGCACCATCTTTGCGGGTGGGCTGTGTGTGGCCGCCATGGCCGTGACCTTCATTTTCATGAAGATGGCCCGCCTGTTCTGAGAGCGGTGAGGTAGTAAACGGCCTGCTTTGGTAATAGGGTTTTACTGGTCCTATTAATAACAGAAATAACCAGAAAGACGTTATTGAGTATCATTCTCATAAATGATGGTTGTGGCTCTGTTAAAAGCTTTTAATCAAGATTAATTTCACAGCTTTTTCAAAAGTGAGGGGATAGACAGTGCTCGAAAACTTACCTACCATTCTTAATTAAAGGTTGATACCGCACTGGATCAGGACTGTTTATTAGAGAAACAGGATCAATCATCTTCCTTTTCCTGTAGGTGATACCTATCTTCTGAAATCAGATTGAAGGAAGGAGTCCTTTAGATGTCTGAGAAGAATATCATTCGTACGACTGCCGGTGCCCCGTGGGTGAGCAATCAGGACAGCAAGTCTGCTGGTCCTCGTGGCCCGCTGCTGCTGGAAAACTATCAGCTGATCGAAAAGCTGGCTCATCAGAACCGTGAGCGTATTCCGGAACGTACCGTGCATGCCAAGGGTTATGGTGCCCATGGTACACTGACCATCACCAAGGATATCACGAAGTATAGCTGCGCTTCCATCTTCTCCAAGGTTGGCAAGAAGACGGACATGTTCCTGCGTGCTTCCACCGTGGCCGGTGAACGTGGTGCTGCCGATGCCGAGCGTGACGTTCGTGGTTGGGCACTGAAGTTCTATACAGATGACGGTAACTGGGACCTGGTGGGTAACAACACCCCGGTCTTCTTCATCCGTGATCCGATCAAGTTCCCGGATTTCATCCACACACAGAAGCGTCATCCCCGCACCAACATGCGCTCTGCTACGGCCGCTTGGGATTTCTGGTCCCTCAGCCCGGAGAGCCTGCATCAGGTGACGATCCTGATGTCCGACCGTGGTATCCCCAAAGGTATCCGCAACATGAACGGGTATGGTAGCCATACCTATTCTCTGTGGAATGCCAAGGGTGAGCGTTTCTGGGTTAAGTTCCACTTCAAGACCCAGCAGGGTCATGAGTTCTACACGAACGAAGAAGCTGCCCAGATCGTGGCCGGGAACCGTGAGTCCACTCAGGAAGACCTGTATGAGAACATCGAGAAGGGGAACTTCCCCAAATGGACGTTCTATATTCAGGTGATGGAAGAAGAAGAAGCCGAGCGCGTCAACTTCAACCCGTTCGATGTGACCAAGGTCTGGTCCCACAAGGACTATCCGCTGATCGAAGTCGGTGAGCTGGAACTGAACCGCAACCCGGATGATTACTTCTCCGAGGTTGAGCAGGCTTCCTTCTCTCCGTCCAACATCGTGCCGGGTATCGGTTTCTCACCGGATAAGATGCTTCAGGGCCGTATCTTTGCCTATGCGGATGCTCATCGCTACCGTGTCGGCACACATTACGAATCCCTGCCGATCAACCGTCCGAAGTTCAAGGTGAAGAACTATCACCTCGATGGCGCCATGCGGTTTGATGAGCCGAAGCGCGGTGATGGTGACTTCTATGAGCCGAATTCTTTCGGTGGTGCGGTAGAAGACCTGTCCGTGATGGAGCCGCCGCTGCGTGTGAGCGGGGATGCTACCTACTACGAACATCGTACTGATGGTGACGACTTTGCACAGCCTCGTGCTCTGTTCCATCTGTTCGATGATGCGCAGAAGCAGCGTCTGTTCAACAACATTGCCGGTGCTATGGCTGGCGTGCCGCAGAACATCATTGAGCGTCAGCTGGGTCTGTTTGAGAAAGTTGACCCGGCCTATGCCGAAGGTGTCCGCAAGGCACTGAAGGGCTGAAACCCTTCTCGGGTTGCCTTTCAGGAAACTGGAAGGTGACCCAATAAAAAGCCCTCAGGGAATCAACTCCCTGAGGGCTTTTTTTATACCCAGTCCATGACAGGTTGATCCGTTAGCTGGAGCGGCGAATGGTAAAGCTGTGTTCCTGATGCGTATCGACCTGTTGCAGGCTCATCTGTGTTTCCTGCCCCTGTGGCAGATGTCCCAGTTGGATCAGCGTATTCAGATTGTCCGATAGGGAGAAGGCAATAGTCCCAAGGGCAAATCCGTAGGGAATATCCGATACGAAATTGGCCGGTGCTATGTCAGCCTCGGAACTGTCTGTGACTTTAGCCATTACCGGGTTGAAAAGCATGGCAAGCCCCAGAAAACCGTCTCTGGTCAGGGGAATAAAATGAGCTTCCGATGTGTCAGAAGGTTCACCAAGCCAGCCCTGTGACACTTCTTCCGTGGCGTGTAGCGTTACCAGAGTGGGGGGAATAAAAGTGAGCTCCACATCCGGCAGGGGGAAGGGTAAGGAAACACGTTTTTGAAACCGTGCCCGGACGGGGGTTGCCATGTCGTCCTGAGGGAGCGGAGCACTTAAGATGAGGCTCAGCCCCGGCAGGGTACGGGCGTCAAATGGCTTGCGGATGATCCGGTCGCCTAGCGGGTCATGGTCGAGTATCCGGCCTGTGGCGTCCAGAAGCCAGACTTCCTGCGGCGGAGATGTGGGAGTTTCGGGGGAAAAAGGAGGGCTCATGAAAGGGATGTCCTGTCTTTGTCACGGACAGGCTTATATGTTTCACGGGAAACATTCCAGATGAAAGAGCCGCTTTTTCATCTGGAAGTTCCATCAGGTCACGGGGCTGTATCGACCAGTACAATCTCCGTATTATCGTCCAGTGCCTCCAGAGAGAGGGTTTCCTCATTGGCGATGGCGGCACCGCTACGGGTGGTGACAGTTTGCCCGTTCAGAAACAGGCTGCCAGTTGCTGGAACAAGATAGCCACGCCGGTCTTTCCCAAGACGGTATTCTGTTTTCTGGCCTTTCTGCAAAGTCAGCCCCAGAACACGGGCATCGGTGTGGATGGGCAGAGCGTCTTTGTCCTCTGCATAGCCAGACGCCAGAATTGTGAACTGATCTGTCTGTCCATCCTTCGGGAAGTGACGTGTACCCCATGAGGGTTTATGGCCGCCTTCAGTCGGAATAATCCATATCTGGAAGATCTGTGTCGGGATGGATTCATGGTTGTATTCGCTATGGAATATCCCCGTTCCAGCCGACATGACCTGCACGTCACCGGCTTCAGTCCGGCCTTCATTGCCGAGGCTGTCCTTGTGCGTGATGGCGCCTTGGCGAACATAGGTAATGATTTCCATGTCCCTATGAGGGTGCATTCCAAACCCGGTACCGGGAGCGATGGTATCGTCATTCCAGACACGCAGAGCGCCCCAGCCCATGCGTTCGTAATCCAGATAATTAGCAAAAGAAAAATGGTGATGAGCATCCAGCCAGCCGTGATTGGCGTGGCCGAGCTGGTTGAAAGAGCGGATATCGATCATTGTCTGATGCTTTCGCCTGTTGAAGACATAACAATAGGTAGGGCGTGTAAGAGACATTTCATATAGAAACAAAAGAAAGACATTGTTGTCATATTTTATATGATCATATGATGTGCATTTTCTGGGAACAGATGAAGGAAAGAAGGGATCAGGAGTATGAAGCTGCCGGACTTTGAGGCATGGGGGATTTTTGCCAAAGTTGCCGAGCATGGTTCTTTCTCTCAGGCCGCTAAGGAGCTTCAGCTATCACCGCCGACAGTGTCTAAAGCGGTCAGCCGTCTTGAGGAGTCGCTCGGTGTTGCGCTGTTCAGCCGCAACTCTCGGCATATGTCCATCACGCAGACGGGTCAGCTCGTGTTAGAGCGCGCCAATCGCATGTTTCTGGAGGCAGAACTTGCGGAGAATGAGGCCCGGGGTGGGCGCATTCAGCCTTCCGGGCTGGTACGTCTGACAGTGCCGACAACCTTCGGCCTCCGTTATGTGGCACCATTGCTACCGGCTTTTCTTGAAGCCTATCCAGAGATCGATGTGTCCATTAGCTTCACTGACACATTCGTTGATCTGGTGTCTGAAGGGTATGATCTGGCAATCCGCATTGCCACTCTGGCCGATTCTGCTCTTAAGGCTCGTAAGATATGTACAGTGCGGCGTCTGCTCGTGGCCTCTCCGAGTTATCTGGACAGGTTGGGCCGCCCTACGCATCCGAGAGAGCTGGAGGGCAAAAAGGGCTTTGTATATATGAACAGCCCGACATGCGGGATCATCCGCTTTACGGAACAGCAGACAGGCGAGAGCCATACACTGTCCCAGTCGGCACGAATTCGTGCGGATAATGCCGAAGGGTTTCTTCCAGCGCTGGAGGCAGGTCTGGGTTATGGGTTGCTGCCAGACTTCATGGTGAATGATGCTATTCGTGCGGGGCGGCTGGAGGAGATGATGCCTTCATGGCAGGTGGAGGATGTCACGCTCTATCTCGTGACGACAGCTACGAAATTGCGGCCCCAGCGGGTGAGTATGCTGATGGATTATCTCGTCCGGCAGTTTGAAACGCCCTCATGGCGCCTTCCGCTTTGAGGATTTTTTACAAAGGTGGAGTAAGGATTAAGGATGGTTTCAAAAGCTGAAAGGTTTTCTTTCTGATTTTGGTCTGTTCAGGTGATGAGAGGCACGTTATCCCTGAACACAGTTATAGCTTTCGCCATGTGACGAAGCGAACAGAAAAGGCGGCTTAAAATGTCCAAGATTCTCGTACTTTATTATTCCTCCTATGGTCATGTTGAGACTATGGCGCACAATATCGCCGAGGGCGTGCGTGCTGCTGGTGTTGAGGTCGCCGTGAAGCGTGTGCCGGAGCTGGTGCCGGAGGAAGTCGCTAAGGCCGGACACTTCAAGCTGGATCAGGAAGCACCGATCGCCACGCCAGATGAGCTGGTCGAGTATGATGGGATCATCGTTGGTGCCCCGACTCGTTTCGGGCGTCTGCCGTCTCAGATGGCCAATTTCTGGGATCGTACGGGGGGCCTCTGGGCCGGTGGCAAGCTGATCGGCAAGGTCGGTGCCGTGTTTACTTCCACAGGGACCCAGCATGGTGGTCAGGAGACGACATTGTACTCCCTGATGTCCAACCTGTTGCATCATGGCATGGTCATCAGCGGCCTGCCTTACAGCTTCCAGGGCCAGATGCGGAATGACGAGATTGTTGGCGGCGCACCTTATGGTGCCACGACAATCGCCGGTGGTGATGGTTCCCGCCAGCCGAGCACAACAGAGCTGGAAGGTGCCCGCTTCCTCGGTGAGCATGTGGCCGGTCTGGTTAAGAAGCTGGCCTGAGGTTTCATTACCTCGCTTAGTTGTTCAGGAGAGAGAAGGGGAGGCCGGAGTTCCGGCCTCCTTTTTTATGTTTCATGTGGAACATGTCAGTCTGCTGCTGGTTTATGCTTGCGCCCGACCAGCAGACATTTCTTCATCACGCTGGAAAGAATGGCCTCTTTAAGAGGACGAAATCGTCCATGAATGAGGTCGATGGGATAATTGCTTTTTTCAGGCAGAGTGCAGCCATAGACACGGATAAGTAGCGTGAAGTGGCTGAATATATGTTTCACCTCGCCACATTTGTCCCAGTGAGCCTGTAGGGGCGCATAATGGGTGAAAGCCGTTTTTGCTAGCTCATCCGGGGAGGGTGTGCTTTTGCCGTCCGACCATGGTGTGCCGGGTAGTTCATCCGTTCCACCGAGCAGCCCCTCCGGCGGCCGGGAACGCAGCAGGACATTCCCTGCTGAATCCATGACACGGAACAGGATGGCATGGCGGGTCGGGCGTGCTTTCTTCTTTTGTCGTGCGGGGAGGGATTCCGCCATGTTGCGGGCATTGGCAAGGCAGCAGTCCCGCCATGGGCATGTCAGACAGGAAGGAGAGCGGGGTGAGCAGAGGCTGGCTCCAAGATCGAATAGAGCCTGTGCAAAGTCGGACGGGCGGGCTTGCGCTGCCGGATCGTCATTCAGATGGCTGGCAAGCTGGGCCAGCAGAGGGCGGGATGCAGGCAGAGGGTCTTCCACAGCATTCAGCCGTGCCGTGATGCGCTCCACATTTCCATCGACTGGAACGGTCGGAATATTGAAGGCAATGGCCGCCACGGCCCGGGACGTATAGGCCCCGATGCCGGGGAGTTTCTGTAGCCCTTCAATCGTGCGGGGAAATGCCCCCAGCTTATGAACAGCCTGCGCACAGGCGTGGAGATTCCGGGCCCGTGCGTAATAACCCAGCCCGGCCCAGAGCTGGAGGACATCTTCCTGAGGGGCTTCTGCCAGAGCATCAACAGTCGGGAAGCGTTCCAGAAAACGCTCATAATAAGGAATGACGGTCTGCACGACCGTCTGCTGAAGCATGATTTCGCTCAGCCAGACATGATATGGATCGGCCTGCTGGCCGGGTGCTGCCCGCCATGGCAGGGTCCGGCGATGGCGGTCATACCAGCGGAGAAGAAGGGAAGAATCAGGTGTCACGCCGGTGTCTATGACGAAGAAAAGACGCCGGGGCAAGGGGTGGAACAATGCTGGATGATTCCCGCCCGTTCAGGAAATGATGGTATGAAGGGGCTTCATGAAGTCTGACAGGATGAACCATATGGCAGAAGATAACGGTGTGAAGAAAACTGCCCGTTCATCTGGCGCAGGGTGGGAACCGAAAGCGGGAGGGCAGGGCTGGTCCGAACGCCGCCGAGGAACGGCCCGCATGATCGGGGCATTTCTGCCAGCCCTGACAAAGCCCATTTTCCGCAAGAAATCACCGCTCTATGTCCGGCTGCTCATGGAATGGGACACGCTGGTCGGTCCGGCTCTGGCAGAAGTGAGTGAACCATGTCGCCTGCGGCCCGGCGTGCTGACCATACGCTGTTGTGGCCCTGCTGCGGTAGAAATGCAGTATGCGGCCCCTCGTATTCTGGCCAACATCAACACGGCTTGTGGCCTGTATGGGGATGAGGCCCTGCATCACATCAAGTTGGTGCAGGACCGTCCCGTCCAACGCAAGCGGTCAGTCCCGTCAAAACGACCATGGAAGGACGCTGCCCCTGTCCCTGTAAGTGGTATTGAGGATGATGAGCTGAAAGAAACACTGGCCCGTTTAGGGGGGCATATTCGTGCCAAGAGGCAGGGCACAAAAAAGGCCCGCCGTTTTTAAACGCACGGGCCCGGGCCATGCCGCCGGCAGAGCCGGCTGACATGGAAAGGTGGGTGTCTTATTTGTCACCCACGATATCAGAAGCCTTGTAGCCCTGTGCAAAGAGATGCACACGCATCCCGGCAAAATTGACCTGCTGTTCGATCACCTGACGGACATTCGGCTTTGCGTGGTAGGCAATGCCGAGACCGGCAGCCTTGAGCATGGGGATGTCATTGGCACCGTCACCTGTTGTCAGGCTGGCGGAGAGCTTGACGCCCCGTTCGGCGCAGATAGTTTCCAGATGCTCTTTCTTGGCATCGGGGCCGAGAATGTCACCCAGAAGCTGGCCGGTGATGATGCCGTCCTTGATCTCCAGCTTGTTACCGTAATGTTCGTCAAAGCCGAGCGTCTTGGCGGCCCGTTCCGTGAACCAGTCGAACCCGCCAGAGATGAGAGCCGTGCGGGCTCCATTGGCCTTCATGGTCTGCACCAGTTCCTTGATACCGTCCGTGAAGGGGAGGTGCGCCAGAACGTCCTTCAGCAGGGATTCAGGATGGCCCTTCAGGCCGATGGTCCGCTTGCGGAGAGATTCATCAAACTCCATTTCGCCATTCATGGCACGTTTGGTGATCTCAGCGACATAATCGCCTGTCCCGGTTGCCTTGGCCAGATCGTCCAGTGTCTCGCCATCAAAGATGGTGCTGTCCATGTCGGAGACAAGCACGGCTTTGCGGCGGCCACGGGTCTTTGTGAGAATGGCGTCAACCTTGTAGGGAGCAAGGGCAGCACGGATTGTTGCAGGCGTGGCATCACCGGGGCCGGGAGGCGGGCAGAAAATGTCAACAGCTTCACCTTCGGACAGAACGACCGGCGGTTCACCTTTGACAAGATTGCGGGCAATGTCGATCGCCTCTTTGGGAAGAGTCCCGTGGCGGCGATTGGCAACAAGAGTCAGAACACAGGGAAGGGACATGACATCTCTCGCTAAAAGATCAGAAGATATGGCAGAATAAGTGTATGAACTCTCCTGAAAACGCTCTCATTGTGGCGGGACCGACCTGTTCGGGCAAGTCGGCTTTGGCTTTTCATTTGGCAGACCTGTATTGTGGTACGGTCATCAATGCTGATTCCATGCAGGTTTACAGGGAACTGCGCATCCTCACGGCCCGTCCCAGCGAGGAGGAGGAAGCGGCTATTCCCCATCGTCTTTACGGGATTTTGCCTGCTGCCACACCCGGAAGTGTGGCGTGGTGGCGGGAGCAGGTTCTGGCAGAAATGGCGGCCTGCTGCAGGGCGGGGCGGTTGCCAATCCTTTGCGGTGGCACGGGCATGTATCTTCGTGCCCTGACGGATGGGCTTGTGGAAGTCCCCGATCCCGGAGAGGAGGCGCGACAGGAGGCCCGTGCCCTGCTGGCGGAAATCGGCCCGGAAGCTCTACACGAAAAGTTGATGCAGGCGGACCCGCAGACAGCTTCCCAGCTTCATGAACAGGATTCCCAGCGTATCAGCCGGGCATGGGAGGTTCTTGTAGGGACAGGCCGGGGGTTAGCCTCGTGGCGGGAGGATAAGGCTCTGCCAGCGGCTCCTTATCGTTTCATTTCGCTTCAGCTTGACCCACCCCGTGATGAATTGCGGGCTGCTATCGCCGAGCGTTTTGATGACATGGTGGAAGCCGGTGCGCTGGAAGAAGTGGCCGCCTTGAGGGAACAGAAGCTGCCTGCCAGCCTTCCCGCCATGCGAGCCCATGGCGTGCCAGAGCTGGGACAGGTGCTGGAAGGCCAGTGCAGCATGGAGGAAGCCCGTCTGGCAGCGACCCGTGCCATTGGCCGTTATACCCGCCGTCAGGCAACGTGGTTCCGCCATCATGCGCTGAGTCAGGAGGGTGATGGCGAAATAATATTTCAAAGAACGAGCTCAAAAGAGTTCTTTTCGAGTGAAAAAATGCGTGAAATTGAATATTTTATATCATCCAGAATTGACGGGCCCGCTCTGGGGCGATAGAGCAGAGGCGTTGCGTTAACCGGCAGAAGGAATACGCCATGCCCGCCAGCGAGACAGCCCGCATGATGGCAACAGGTGCTGAAGTCGTTCTACGTGTTCTTGAAGAAGAAGGCGTGGACGTCATTTTCGGCTATCCCGGTGGCGCAGTCCTTCCCATTTATGACGCCCTGTTTCAGCAGAAGAGGATCCGTCACATTCTGGTCCGGCACGAGCAGGCCGCAACCCATGCGGCAGAGGCCTATGCCCGTTCTACCGGCAAGGTTGGCGTGGTGTTGGTGACATCCGGTCCCGGTGCAACCAATGCCGTGACGGGCCTGATGGATGCGAAGATGGATTCCATCCCGCTGGTCTGTCTGGCAGGTCAGGTGCCCGTGCCGCTGATCGGCAAGGATGCGTTTCAGGAAGCGGATATGGTGAGCATCACCCGTCCGGCGACCAAGAACAGCGTTCAGGTGCGTGAGGCCGGGGCTCTGGCACCAACATTGCGGGAAGCGTTCGCTCTGGCCCGGTCCGGTCGTCCCGGCCCGGTTCTGGTGGACCTGCCCAAGAACATTACAGTTTCTGAAGCGCCGCTGTCGCCCCGTCCGGCAAAGACGGAGGAGAAAAAGGCGGAGGCTTCTCTGGATGCACAGGCTGTCAGCCGTGCTGTAGAGGCCATGAAGAAGGCCCGCAAGCCGCTGTTCTATATTGGTGGCGGTGTCATCAATGCAGGGCCGGAAGCGGCAAAGCTGCTGCGGACACTGGCAGAGAAGACGGGCTTTCCCGTGACATCCACCCTGATGGGGCTGGGCGCCTATCCGTCTTCCAGCGACCATTTTTTGGGGATGCTGGGGATGCATGGCTCTGTGGAAGCCAACATGGCCGCCCATGACTGCGATGTGCTGATCGCTCTGGGCGCCCGGTTTGATGACCGGGTGACGGGTCGTGTTGACGGGTTCTCACCTCATTCCTTCAAGATTCAGGCGGATATCGATCCTCGTGAGTTCGGCAAGATCGTGAAGGTTGATGTTGCCCTTCAGGGTGACCTCAAGGCCACGCTGAAAGCCCTGCTGGAAGGTTGGGGCGATGAAACGGCCCCGGACCTGTCCGGCTGGTGGCAGGAGATTGAGCAGTGGCGCGCCGTCAAAGGGTTCGGCTTTGAGCAGGATGAGGCTGATACGGCCATTATCAAGCCGCAATATGCCATTAGCTGCCTGTATGAGGCCGTAAAGGCCAGCAAGCGGGACTGCTTCGTATCCACCGAGGTCGGGCAGCATCAGATGTGGGCTGCCCAGCATTTCGGTTTCGATGAGCCTAATCACTGGCTGACCTCTGGTGGTCTGGGGACCATGGGTTATGGCCTGCCTGCCGCTGTGGGGGCTCAGATCGCTCATCCTGAGGGGCTGGTGATTGATATTGCCGGTGAGGCCTCCACCCTGATGAATATTCAGGAGCTGGGCACCATTGCGCAGTATCGCCTGCCGGTGAAGATTTTCATCCTGAACAACCAGTATATGGGCATGGTGCGGCAGTGGCAGGAGCTGGTGCATGAGTCCCGCTACTCCCAGTCCTACAGTGCAGCCCTGCCGGACTTTGTGAAGCTGGCTGAATCATTCGGTATCCGTGGTCTGCGGGTTGAAACGAAGGGCGGGCTGGATGACGCCATCAACACCATGCTGACCCATGAGGGTCCGGTGCTGGTGGATGTGCATGTGGAGCAGGAAGAATGCTGCTTCCCGATGATCCCGTCCGGGGCCAGTCATGACCAGATGCTTCTGGGGCCGGATCGTGTCTTCGGTGGTGCAGAACTTACAGAAGAAGGCAAACGCCTCGTCTGAGTTTTCGGGTAACAGTTTTACCAGCCGTCCAATAATATTTCAGATGAGGACGGCAGGATTGAGTATTTCATATTTGGGGAGTAACTCCCTGTCGGTACAGGATGATTGAGGGGCCTGTACCTGTTGCGAGGAAGGAAGAAAGCCATGCGTGTTTATTATGATCGTGATGCAGATATTAACCTGATCTGCGAGAAGAAGGTTGCCATTATCGGTTACGGCAGTCAGGGCCATGCCCATGCCAATAACCTGCGTGACAGCGGCGTGAAGGATATCGTGGTTGCCCTGCGTCCGGAGTCCAAGGCGAAGGCCAAGGCTGAGGCTGCTGGTTTCCGTGTCGTGACCCCGGCAGAGGCTGCCGCATGGGCCGACGTTGTGATGATCCTGACACCGGATGAAGGTCAGGCTGCCCTGTACAAGGAACAGCTGGCCCCGAACCTGAAGTCTGGTGCGGCTCTGGTGTTTGCTCACGGTCTGGCCATCCATTTCCGTCTGATTGAGCCGACCCCGGATATGGACGTGTTTCTGATCGCTCCGAAGGGCCCCGGCCATACTGTTCGTTCTGAATATCAGCGTGGCGGTGGTGTTCCCTGTCTGGTGGCCGTGCATCAGGATGCATCCGGTCAGGCTAAGGATGTGGCTCTGGCCTATGCGTCCGCCGTTGGTGGTGGCCGTGCCGGTGTGATCGAGACAAGCTTCCGTGAGGAAGTGGAAACTGACCTGTTCGGTGAGCAGGCCGTGCTGTGCGGTGGTACGATCGAGCTGATCAAGGCTGGTTTCGAGACACTGGTGGAAGCTGGTTATGCACCGGAAATGGCCTACTTCGAGTGCCTGCACGAGATGAAGCTGATCGTGGACCTGCTGTATGAAGGTGGCATCTCCAACGTCAACTACTCCATCTCCAACACGGCGGAATATGGTGAATATGTCAGCGGTCCGCGTGTTGTGACCCCGGCTGCCAAGGATGCCATGCGTGAGGTTCTGAAGGATATTCAGAACGGTACGTTCGTGCGTAACTTCATTCTGGAAAACCAGTCCGGTAATGTGGGCTTCAAGGCATCCCGTGCCCGTGACGAGCAGCACCAGATTGAAAAGGTTGGTGCAAAGCTGCGTGAAATGATGCCGTGGATCGCCAAGAACAAGCTGGTCGATAAGACCCGCAACTAAGAGCCAATAAATGGCTTTTACGAATGGGGAGGATTTTCCTCCCCATTTTTTATTTGTGGCTTCATTTGGGCAATTTACCCATGAGGGAGCAGAATAGAGTTGCGTTAAGCGTTATATTCCCCTAGAGGTCAAGCCTTCCGCTCCTTCATTGGGTGAGGATGCGGCAATCTACTGGTTCAGGGGTACGTTATGGACGCACTTGCTCGACTGGGGATGGAATCGGACCTTCCGAGAGATATCCAGAACACAGAAGCAATCGATACAGTTTTTGAAGACTGTAAGGACTTTTTCATCAAGCGTGATGGTATTACCTACGCAGGGAACCATCTGCTCATAGATTTCTGGAACGCCAGAAATCTGGATAACCCCGATCAGATCGACGCCACTCTGAGGCGTGCTGCCGAGGCAGCCGGGGCAACCATTCTTCATGGTCATTTCCACCATTTTACACCAAATGGCGGTGTATCTGGTGTGCTGGTTCTGGCCGAGAGCCATATTTCCATCCATACATGGCCTGAGCGTCATTTCGCTGCCGTTGATATCTTCATGTGCGGTGTGTGCGATCCCAATCTGTCCGTTCCTGTCATGCAGGAGCTGTTTCAGGCTGGGCGCGTGGAGATTGATGCCTTCAAGCGTGGGCGTGTCAGTTCGACACGACATACGGGCCGGTAAGCTGGATCGGGAAAGACCGGGTTTTCTCCCTTATTTCCAATAGATTCCATGAATGTTCCTGTTCGCTGGTCAGCTTTCATGCTGGGTGAGGGAGCGGGGGTAGGGGGCTGCGTCTCATGCCGTACCCGTCCATGGTGGGCGGCAGGCGTAGTTCCATGAAGAAGAAAGGATGCCGCCATGACTTCTGGCACGTCTTCCGGGACCTGGTTTAACGAGGCCCTTTATCCCGATTGGGGTCAGCGCTTCAAAGTGGTGAAAGAGCTGGTCCACAAAAAATCACCGTTTCAGGATATCCGCATTTTCGAGAGCAGCAGCCACGGGCGTGTGCTGGTGCTGGATGGCATTGTGCAGATCACGGAACGGGACGAGTTCATCTATCAGGAAATGCTGGCCCATGTGCCGCTTTTCATGCACCCGAAGCCCCAGCGTGTCCTTATCATCGGGGCTGGTGATGGCGGTGTGCTGCGCCGTGTCCTCCAGCATAAGACGGTCGAAAAGGCTGTTATGGTGGAGATTGATGGCGATGTGATCGAACTCTCCAAGCAGCATCTGCCCATGTTCGGTAAGGATGCGTGGGATGACCCACGGGCTGAGGTCATCGTTGGGGACGGGATCGATTACGTCAAAAAGGCTGGTGATGCGTCTTTTGATGTCATCATCGTGGACAGTACGGACCCGATCGGCGTGGGTGATGTTCTCTTTACGGATGATTTCTATAAGAATTGCGCCCGTATCCTTTCGGATGAAGGGATTATCGTCAATCAGTGCGGTGTTCCTTTCCAGCAGGCGGATGAGCTGCGGGAGACAACGGCCCGCCGTGCCAAGTTCTTCCCCCATGTCACGGCCTATCTGGCAGCCGTGCCGACTTATGTCGGTGGTTTCATGACGTTGGGTATGGCCAAGAAGGGCACGCCGCCGCATAAGCTGGATGTGACTGAACTGGCCCGCCGTGCCAGAGAAGGGAATATCGAGGGAAGCTGCCAGTATTGGACGCCAGAGGTGCATGTTGCCTCTTTCAGCCTGCCTCCTTATATCGCCCAGAACCTCCCTCGTTCGTGAGGTCATAGAGAAGGAACCCCATCATGCGCCGGACAACAATCGCAGACTTTCAGAAAATGAAGGATGAGGGCCGGCGGATCGCCATGCTCACGGTCTATGATTACGCCTCGGCCCTGATTGCCGAACAGGCGGGCGTGCCGGTCATTCTGGTGGGGGATTCTCTGGGCATGGTCATGCAAGGGCAGGACACGACCCTGCCCGTGCGTGTGGAGGACATGATCTATCACGCCCAGATGGTCCGGCGTGGCAGTCATAAGGCGCTCATCGTGGTGGACCTGCCTTTCCTTTCCTATGCGACCGAGCAGGATGCGGTGAATGCCGCCCGGCGTGTGATGCAGGAAGGTGGTGGGCAGGCTCTGAAGCTGGAAGGTGGCCGGGAGATTGCCCCGATTGTCCGCCGCCTGACGGAGATGGGTGTGCCTGTCATGGGGCATCTGGGTCTGACACCGCAGGCACAGCATCAGATCGGCCTGCGGGCACAGGCCAAGCAGGTGGAAGCTGCCCGCAAGCTGCTGGATGATGCTCGTGCGCTGGAAGAAGCCGGGGCGTTCGGCATTGTGCTGGAGGTTATTCCTGCGGAGCTGGCGGAGCGTGTTTCAAAATCAGTGGCTATCCCGACCATTGGGATTGGTGCCGGGCCGGGTTGTGACGGGCAGGTGCAGGTCTGGCATGATGTGCTAGGTCTTTTTGAAGGTAAATCTCCTCGCCATGCCCATCGTTTTGCCGAGATTGGGGAGCAGATGGTGGGAGCACTATCCCATTATGTGCGGCAGGTTGAGGAAGGGTCGTTTCCGACACAGGCGCAGAGTGTGAGCATGAAGCCGGATGTTCTGAAGGCCCTTGAGTCTGAAGGCTGATGACCCTTTCCCGGCGCTTTGCAGGCCCGGATTGTCAGAGGGGGATGAAGCTGGCAGAGTGTCCGTTTCCCCCCTGTACAGGCAGGATGAAAACAGAATGACGGATGAGATCTTACAGCCCAGCCCCCTTCAGGCACTTCATAAAGAACTGAATGCCCAGATGGGAGGATATGACGGCTACGAACTGCCCGCACATTATCCTTCTGGTATGGAGGTAGAGCATCTGCATACCCGCAAGCAGGCCGGTCTGTTTGATATTTCCCATCTGGGGCAGGTGCGTGTCCGGGCTAAGGATGGCAACATGACTGCCGTGGCTGAGGCACTTGAGACCTTGATGCCTGTGGATGTCATGGGGCTGGAAAAAAACAGGATACGTTATGCCCTGCTGACGACCGATCAGGGGGGCATCCGGGATGATCTGGCTATTTCACGGCAGGAAGGGGATTTCCTGCTGATACTGAATGGCAAAAACCGGGAAGCCAACGCTGATTACATTGAGAATGCACTGGGTGATGAGTGCAGGCTGGTGCGGGAGTTCGACCGGGCCATGATCGCCCTTCAGGGGCCGGCAGCGGCAGCCGTACTGTCTCAGATACTGGATGCATCACTCATCACGGGTATGCGGTACCGTGACAGTTTCGACCTTCAGCATGAGGGGGGTATCATCACCGTTTCACGCTTCGGCTATACGGGGATGGATGGTTTTGACATCTGCCTACCGGCTAATGCGGCGGAAGCATTTGCCCGCCGTCTTCTGGAACATCCGGATGTTGCCCCTGCCGGTCTGGAAGCACGTAACAGCCTGCGGCTGGAAGCAGGGCTGTGTCTGTACGGTGCGGATATCGACAAGACAACTTCGCCGGTGGAAGCCTCTTTGGTTGGCAATATTGCGGTATGTCGCCGCCCTGGTGGGGAGCGTGCTGGTGGGTATCCCGGCGCTGAAACGATTGAAGGGCAGCTCGAACACGGCATTTATCGTCAACGTGTCGGGTTGAAGCCGGAAGGGGATGTTCTTCTGGCGGGCGGTGTGGAGCTGTTTTCAGATGAAGCCAGAACCGACCGTGTGGGCCGTATCACGTCAGGCTGTTTCAGCCCGACTTTGCGGTGCATGATTTCCATGGGGTACGTGACCCCTGCCCATGCGGCAGAAGGAACACGACTTTTTGCTGTTGATGCCGCCGGGCAGCCTCATACGGTTGTAGTTACTGCCCTGCCATTCGTTTCACAGATAGGGCATTGATCCTGTATCAGGTTGTCTTTTGTGGACATTTCTGTGAAAGCGTTGCTGTTTTTTGGGGAGAACAGCTGGAGGCTCCATTAAGGAGCCTCCAGAAGGGGTATACTAGTAATTTTTTTGTAATGCCCTAATGGTGAAAATAGAGTGTTCTACATTTAGCGCTGAGCTTTTATAAATTTTGTCCAGAATGAACATACGGGTGTTTGACATCTGACTAACACTTATGGGGAAGGTTAAATAATTAGCGTATAGATGAGTGTTTTCTTTATATCTCTTACTTTTATTATATCAAGGCAAAGGTTAATTACATATTAAAGGAAAAATGGATCTAAAAGCACTTTTTATAGATGTAAATTATAGATTGCCTTTTTAAATAGAATTAGGTCTAAATCATAAAAGATTCTAAATAATTCATGATGGGATTTTATCGTGCCACTTCCTCTTATCCTTGGTGCTGCAGCATTAGCTGCCGGGGCGTATGGCGTTAAGAAAGGCTATGATGGCTATCAGAGCCATTCAGAGGCTGATGATATCGTTAATCGTGCGAAAAAACGCTATGCTCGAAATAGAGAAGTCTTTGATGCACAGGAGGCCGCCACAACTTCGGCTCTTGAAGTGTTAGGAAAGGAAGAACTACGTATTGGACAGTGTTTTAATGAATTTAAAATACTGGCTGATAAGTTATTGCATAAATTAAATGCTAGCCGACAAGATAAATTGGAAATAAACATTCCTAAGCATAAATTAAATAGTGTTGATAGTTACAGTTATACAGCCATTGGCGTGCTGGGGACTGTAGCGGGAGCAGGTGTTACCGGGGCTGCCACAGGATTCGCTATATATGGAGGTGTAATGGCACTGGGTGCTGCCTCTACTGGTACGGCTATATCTTCTTTAGCTGGTGTTGCTGCGACTAATGCTACATTAGCAGCTATTGGTGGTGGTTCGTTGGCTACTGGTGGTTTGGGTATGGCTGGTGGCACGGCAATTCTCGGTGCTGCTGTAGCGGGTCCGGTGCTGGCCATTGCGGGGTGGGCTTATAACAGTCATGGTGAGGAATCGCTGAAGAATGCGCGTAAGGCAGAAAGTGAAGTCAACAGCGCCGTGGAAAAACTAAAAAGAGCACAACAGAATCTTAGTGACATAAAACGTTATTCTTCTGATATTCTTTCTGTATTGAAGTCCATTTATGAACAATTTGATAAATATTTTGAGGTTCTTAAAGAGATTTCCGATTGGATCGAAACCTCTGGATCAACCAAACAGAATGCACAGGCCAAATTGGCTCAGGTGAATGATACTGTCATTTATGCAATTCAAAATGGTTATGCCTTGGCAGCCATTCTTGTTGATTTGATTACGACGCCACTTTTTAAGGTCAAATATGTTAATGGTGAGGTTGTTAAGGATAAAAATGGTGTATCGATAATGGAGACAGATGAAGATGGTTCGATGATCCTTAATAAAGATCGTTTGGATCAGGAAATTGATAAGGCTAAGGAAAAAGCTGCCCGTAGAGAATCTACTTGATCTCCTTGATAGCTTTACGTTGTTTTGTACATTACTTATTTTTCGGATGTTGCCATGTCTGTTGCTGCACAAGATTTTCCTTGGACTAAGGAACTTGAGAAGACTTTAATAAAGAGCTTGGCAACAAGCTTTGGTTTGGACTTCTTGCTCTTTAAAGACCAGAAAGGTGGTGAAGTAGACACCATACATAACGTACGTAATGGTGTGTGGGCCACAGACACGGAACGGAAACGCTACGATCAACGTGAGGCTTACAGCAGTAAGGCCTATCATGAGCATGCTAATTATAAAAGTACCGGTCAGCAGGATGGAGTCCGTCAAACAGGCGGAACTTTGTATGATCCGTACCGCAATACCATGATGGGCGTTAATGAAAAACGCAATCTTGATCATGTCATTAGTGCTAAGGAAATTCATGATGATGCAGGGCGTGAACTGGCAGGTCTAAGTGGAGTAGACTTGGCCAACCAAAGCAGCAATCTACAGTCTACACATGAAAGTGTTAATAAATCGAAGAAACAGGCTTCTATTGATAATTATCTGCAGAGATTACCGGATCTGATCACTACGCATGAATCTACGTTGGTTAGAGATCGGGAGCGCTTGGCGGGTCTGAAACGTGAAACACCTGAGCACCAGCATCGGATTCGTGTCTTAGAAGACAAGATTCGTAAGACCGAGAATAAGATTACCGAACTGAAAGCTGTTGATTCTGAAGCCATGCGCAGGCGTGATGCTGAAGCGCGGGGGGCTTATGAACAGCAAATTAATCGTACATACTATTCCAGTAGTAAGTTTTTGTATCAAACAGCTAAGGCTGCTGGTATGGCAGGGATAGCTATGGGTACCCGACAGATGCTTGGAGTTGTTCTGGCAGAGATCTGGTTCGAGTTGCGTGAACAGCTACCTGCATTACTTAATGAACTTAAACAAAACTTCAAGCTTGAGACATTTATTAATAGCATTAATAAGTCTCTCAAAGGGATATGGAAACGCGTACAAGAGCGTTTCAGCTATTTTCTGAAAGTATTTAAGGATGGTGTTTTTGCAGGTGTCTTTGGAAGCCTGACAACAACGTTATTTAATATTTTTGTTACTACTCATGAAATGGCGATAAAGATTATCCGTGAATTATGGGGGCAGCTGATCGAATTTATTAAATTGATGGTCTTCAATCCAGATCAGCTAAGTTTTACCGAGCTCTGCCAGAAGATAGTCTCTTTGTTGTCTATAGGGGTGGGTACGGTGGTTGGTTCAGTTGCATATGCTAAATTGTTACCAATATGTAACTTTCCATTTGGTGCTGAGTTAGCGGCATTTGCCAGTACATTTATCACGGGGATTTTAACATTAGGTTTGAACTACTTCTTACTGTACAGTAAAATAGCTCGGAAGGTTTGGAAGTGTATTAATTCATTTATGCCGCATGTAGAAACGGTCAAGGAGTTCCAAGCTGTTAATGCAGAGCTGGATCGTTATTTAATTGAATTAAGTTTGTTAGAGTTTAATCTTGATGCAGAGGAGTTGCAGGCTTTTACATTGGACCTGAAAGTTTGTAATGATGAAATTCAGCGTAACCTTGTGCTCAAAAAAGTAATTAGGGAGCGTGGTATCGAATTGCCATTTGAGATGGGAGATTTAGGAAGTACACGAAACTGGTTGGCATCATTGTTGTGATGACAAAAGAATTTCCCTGCACTCAGTGCGGTCTGTGTTGTCAAAATGTAGATATGGCGGAACAGACACGTTATTTGGATCGAGGAGATGGGAGCTGTCAGTATTATGATGATACAGGCAAGCGTTGTTTAATTTACGAAACTAGGCCAGATATTTGTAGGGTAGATCGACAATATCAGCTGAATTATGCAGAGCAGTATAGCTGGGACGAATTTGTTGATGCAAATGTCGCTGTTTGCCGCATTTTGAAAAATCTTGATTTCGAATTAGGTAAATGAATCATGAAAGGAAGTTTTCTAGGTAGGGCCTTTACACGGCCCTGTTTTTTGTCGAGGCTCACAACCATGTAAGGCGGAGGCAGACAGAAATCCCGTGGCTTTTCCCGTCAGATGGCCTACTGGGACTGTGTTGTTGCCGGGGCCTGTTTTGCTCAGTGAGCCATGATTGACGGCTGAGCATGGAAGCACGGGGAGAGTCGAGATGAGTGAAGCCATCCATATTCTGGCACTGATTACCATTCCAGAAGGGAAAGCGGCGCAGCTGGAAAAGAAGGTGCAGAGCTGTGCTGCCCACTCGCTGAAGGAAGAAGCTTGCCAGCGTTACGAGATTTCCCGTGATGCTGAAAAGAAGGGCCGTTTCACGGTAAGTGAAATCTGGGCCAGTCAGGCCGGGTTTGAGACGCATCTGGCCAGCGATCACTTTGTGGAGCTGGCGAGCTACGCCGAGGAACATGGTGCCGTGCTGGAGGTGATCCGTCAGCAGCCCTTGCAGCCTGCCTCTTAAGTCGAAATTAGGGAGAATCTACCAATGGCTGACTATCGTCTGGGAATTGATTTTGGCGGCACGAAAATTGAGATTCTTGCGCTGGACCGTGGCGGCAAGGAAGTGCTGCGTGAGCGTATTCCAAACCCGGGTGTTTATGACAAGGCCATCGAGGCCATTCGTGACCTTGTGTTGAAGGCTGAGGATCAGATCGGCTGCGTTCCGGCCCACCGTATTACGGGCACACAGCTGACCTCCACGCTGGGCATTGGCATTCCCGGCTCTCTGTCCCCTGAGACAGGACTTGTCCGCAACTCCAATGCGACATGGCTGAACAACAACCCCTTCAAGCGTGATGTGGAGGAGAGCCTCGGCCGCCCCATCCGTGTCGAGAATGATGCCAACTGCTTCGCCCTCTCTGAAGCTGCTGATGGCGCTGGGGCGGGTTATTCAACTGTTCTGGGTGTGATTATCGGGACAGGTATGGGCGGTGGCATTGTGGCAAATGCCCGTGTCCTGTCCGGCCATCATCATATTGCTGGTGAATGGGGGCACATTCCGCTGCCATGGGCCAAGCCGGAAGACATGCCCATGCGGAAATGTTTCTGTGGCAATGAGGGCTGTCAGGAGCGTTACCTCTGTGGTCCGGCTCTGGCTGCTGAATGGAAGGGCGAAGGTAACCGTTCCCCGAACGGGATTGAGGAAGCCGCCCGTAATGGCGATGAAGCTGCCATTCGTGCGCTGGACCTGTATATGGACCGTTTCGCCCGTGCCTGCGCACAGGCTGTCAACTTCCTTGATCCTGACGTGATCGTGCTTGGTGGTGGCGTGTCCAACCTGCCCAGCATCTATGAGCGTGTGCCTAAGCTGCTGCCTCGTTATGTGATTACCTCCCCTTGCACGACACCGATCGTCCAGAACCGTCATGGTGACAGCTCTGGCGTGCGTGGCGCTGCATGGCTGTGGGATGTTGCCGAGAGTGGTATGCCCAAGCCGACACACTAAAAAAACATCCTCTCTTTGAGGGGTGAGGAAAAGGGCTTCTCCCTACTGGGAGAGGCCCTTTTTCATGAGGCTGTTCGATAAAGAAAAACCGCCTGTCTTTCATAAAAGACAGGCGGTTTTCTGTAAGCTGACAACTCTCTCCTGCCCTCGGAAGGGCAGGAAAGTTCCTGTAGGAAATCAGACGGAGTAGTACATTTCGAACTCAACCGGATGCGGTGTGTGCTCGAAGCGGTACACCTCCTGCATCTTGAGCGTGATGTAGCTCTCGATCTGATCTTTGGTGAAGACATCCCCTTCCAGCAGGAAGGCATGATCGGTCTTCAGGGCTTCCAGAGCTTCACGCAGGGAGCCGCAGACAGTCGGGATCATGTTCAGTTCTTCCGGCGGCAGCTCGTACAGGTCCTTGTCCATGGCTTCGCCCGGATGGATCTTGTTGCGGATACCGTCCAGACCAGCCATCAGCATGGCGCTGAAGGCGAGGTAAGGGTTGGCTGTCGGGTCGGGGAAGCGGACCTCAACACGCTTTGCCTTCGGGCTGGTAGCATGCGGGATACGACAGGAAGCGGAACGGTTGGCAGAGGAGTAAGCCAGCAGCACCGGAGCTTCGAAGCCCGGGATCAGACGCTTGTAAGAGTTTGTGGATGGGTTGGTGAAGGCGTTCAGCGCCTTGGCGTGCTTGATGATACCGCCGATGTAATACAGGGCTTCATCAGAGAGATCAGCATAGCGCTTGCCAGCAAAGAGCGGCTTACCATTCTTCCACACGGACTGATGTACATGCATCCCGGTGCCGTTATCGCCATAGATCGGCTTCGGCATGAAGGTTGCTGTCTTGCCGTAGGAATGAGCAACATTGTGCACGCAGTATTTGTAAATCTGCATGAAGTCAGCAGACTTCACCAGTGTAGCGAATGCTGTCCCCAGCTCATGCTGGCTGCGGGCCACTTCGTGATGGTGCTTCTCAATTGGCAGGCCCATCTCGCCCATGGTGGCAAGCATTTCGGCACGCAGGTCATGCTCGCTATCCACCGGCGGGACCGGGAAGTAACCACCCTTACGGGCCGGACGGTGGCCCATATTGCCTTCCGGATATTCCTTCATGGAAGCTTCCGGCCCCTCGATGCTGTCGAGGTGGTAGGTGCCGTAATTCTCACCCGTGCCGAAGCGGACGCTGTCAAAAATGAAGAACTCAGCTTCCGGGCCGAAGAAGGCCGTGTCACCCAGACCGCTCTTTTTCAGGTAGGCTTCTGCCTGCTTGGCGGTTGCACGGGGGTCACGGTTGTAATAGCCGCCTGTCTTGGGGTCGATGATGTCGCAGATGAGGATCAGCTGCGGGCGGGCGGAGAAAGGATCAACCACGGCAGTTTCCGGGTCTGGCAGGAGAACCATGTCAGACTCGTTGATAGCCTTCCATCCCTGGATGGAGGAGCCGTCAAACATGAAGCCTTCGGTGAAGGTGTCGTCCTCGATTGTGCGGACAGTCTGGGTTGTGTGCTGCCATTTGCCCTTTGTGTCGGTGAAGCGGAGATCGACAAACTCAATGCCGTGCTCTTCGATCAGCTCAAAAACGCGCTGGACGGCGGCTTTCTGAGGGGAAGGGCGTTGTGCGGAAGGAGTGGAAACTGCTTTTTTCGCCATGGCTGCATGCCTCGCATTTTTTGGACTGATACCAAAACGATTAAGGGACAATCGGCCATCTGTCGAGTGCTTGCTCATAAACTTCATTTCATGAGACACTTACGATCTCATTATTCTATAATTCCAAGCCTCTGCTGTACGGAAAGCCCATCTGGTGGTCATGTCTGAATCGTCCCTGACAAAAATCTCTGATTCCCTGTTTTTCCATGATGCTCTGTCATGGAATCACGATGAGGTGAGCAAACAGCTCTCCCAGAGTCTGGCAGGTATGGATGATGGCGAGCTGTTTCTGGAATATCGTGAAGAAGAAACATTGGGGCTGGAGAATGGCCTGCTGAGGAATGCCGGTTTTAATCGGTCTTCCGGGTTTGGGCTGCGGGGCGTGCTGGGGAGCCAGACTATTTTCGCTCATTCCGACCTTCTGGGGATGGAAGCACTCAGGCGGGCTGCGGAAGGGCTGGGCAGTGTAGAACGCACAGCGCTCAGACCAGACCAGATACCTCATGGCCATGTGGGAGATGTGAAGGAGGCTGATAGCCGCTCTGCTCTTTATGGGGCTGTACATCCGGCAGCAGGAAGTGAGTTTGCTCAGCGTGCGGCCCTTCTGGGCGAGATTGACGCTTATGGCCGTGGGCTGGACAGCCGGGTCGTACAGGTGAATGCAACGCTCAATACACAGTGGCAGGTCGTGCGCATTCTGCGCCCTGCGTTCCTTCAGGGAGACCGGGCTGGCCCGTTGGTGGATGTGCGCCCTCTGGTACGGCTCGATATTTCTGTTGTGGTCGAGCAGGACGGGCGGCGGGAGAGTGGTCGGGCCGGACAGGGGGGACGGTATGCGCTGTCTCGTCTTATGGACCCTTCCTGCTGGCAGGCCATGACGCAAGAGGCATTGCGGCAGGCTCTGGTGAATCTGGGGGCCGTGGCGGCTCCAGCGGGGGAGATGCCGGTTGTGCTGGGGGCTGGCTGGCCAGGGATTCTGCTGCATGAAGCGGTTGGCCATGGTCTGGAAGGTGATTTCAACCGGAAGGGAACATCTGTTTTCTCTGGCTGTGTGGGCAAGCGTATTGCAGCGCCGGGGGTAACGGTGGTGGATGATGGCACCCTGCCGGAACGCCGTGGCTCTTTGAACATGGATGATGAAGGTACGCCCACACATCGAACGGTCTTGATTGAGGACGGTATTTTGCGGGGCTATATGCAGGACCGGCTGAATGCCCGTCTGACTTCTGTGGCACCAACAGGGAATGGGCGCCGCCAGTCTTACGCTCATGCACCGATGCCTCGCATGACTAATACCATCATGACGGGTGGAATGTCCTCAGAGGAGGAGATGATCCGCTCTACAAAGAAGGGCTTGTATGCCCGTAATTTTGGTGGCGGGCAGGTTGATATTACCTCTGGCAAGTTCGTGTTCGCTGCTTCCGAGGCCTATCTGATTGAAGATGGCAAGATCACCTCTCCGGTAAGGGGGGCAACGCTGATCGGCAGCGGTTCTGATGTGATGGAGCAGATCAGCATGATCGGCCCCACTATGGAGATGGACCCCGGCATAGGGACGTGCGGCAAGGCTGGGCAGGGTGTGCCTGTGGGTGTTGGGCAGCCTATGTTGAAGGTCAGCGGGTTGACGGTTGGTGGCACAACCTCCTGAAAAATCATTCAAAACGGGCTGATTGTTTTGTCTGTCCAGAGGGGCTGACGGATAGATAAAACAAATGGAATATGTTTCAGATATAAATAATTTTTCGTTTCGCTATTGCAAAATATCTTTTTGCTGTCGTAATATTTTTTTATCGCAGCAATTGAGATGGTTCACCGTGATGAAGAAGTCCGTGCGTTACGCAGCCCTTCTGTCCAGCCTTTTTGTGGGTACTTATGGTGCCTCCGCACAATTATACGCCGCGGATGCCGCTATTGCTGCTAACGCCAGTGTCGGGACGGATGGTAAATCTGTAAAGAAAACAGATAAGAAAACACCGCCGACCAGTGGTACTTCTACTGTGGCAGCGACCCAGAACAAGGCAGTGCAGGCACAGTCTGCTCCTGCCGCCGCTGAAAAACCGGCTCACAAACCGCTGCCAGAACAGTGGTATACGGGGTCCCTCTACTCTCCATCACCAGCTTTGCCTACGCCGGGTATGATTGCGGTGGAGCCGTATGTGGCTGCTGGACTGCCGGCTGGTGCGTTTGACTCCAACGGTCATCTCAATACACGTAAAGGGGCAGGGGGACAGCATTCCATCTCCCAGTTCTCACTGGCGAAATATGGTATCACTGATCATCTTTCCATCTATCTGCTGCCGACATACAGCTATAGCTGGGGGAACCACACCAAACATTCCGGCCTGAAATTCAATGACCTCCCGGTAGAGTTCCAGTACCGTCTGACACCCCATTATACGCCGTCCATCACGTTGTATTTCGGTGTGAATACACCAACAGGTGACTATAAGAATCTTTCCAATGCTTCAGAAGGTGTTGGTCAGGGTGTGTGGGCGCTGCGTTATGGTGTGCATAGTCAGTTTGCTTTGCCGTTCTTCAAACATGCCATGCGTGTCCGTCTTTGGGCGCAGGTGCGGCACCCTGTGGCAAGCACCAAGCTACGGAATATCACCAGCTACGGAACAGAAAAAGGCTTCGTTGGTCGGGGACATGCCGGCCCTTACGGGAACGATGGTGGGTCTGTGGAGCTGGGTATCACCAAGAAATGGGTCTTTGCGTTGGACCTGTATCACACATGGTCCACGTCTAACTCTGTTAATGGGTATAACCGTTATACGAAGCAGTATATCCACTCTCGGACAGGTTGGTCCGGTGCCTTTAATGTCGGTCCCGGTATTGAATATAACTGGACATCAAGCGTTGGTGGGATTGTTGGTGTGATCTTACCTGTGGCAGGGCATAATACGTCCCGCTCTATTTCGCCTCAGGCTGCTGTGTTTGCCGTGTTCTGATCGAACGGCACAGATCAAAAAAGAAACACCCCATTCTGGTCTCAGAATGGGGTGTTTTCGTATCAGCCCTGCGGCAGAAAAAAGAGTGTGAAAATGCTCTTGAGAATAAAGGGAACGCCATATTGTATGGCAAGCAATAGAATGAGTGGGGCAAAATCCATCATGCCCGTGGGGGGCAGAATGTTGCGGATTGGCTGAAGCACGGGTTCTACCAATCTGGCCAGCATTTCAAACAGACTACCCATGAAGCGGTTGGAATGTGGGTCTATGACACCAAAGCTGATGGCCATGCTGGCAAGACAGTAGGCAAGGATGATCCAGGTATAGACATCCAGAACCACCAGAAGCAGGTTTGTGGCTTGGAGATAGATGAGCGCAGCATGCACAGGCAGGGCCCCTTCCTGATAGTGTGTGAGGATGCAGTGCGACAGATGTAACAATGTTCTGCACGACTGGCGAGGTCAATTGCATCAGGCCCGGTAATCTTGACAGTACCTGTCGTGCATGATGTTCTGAAAGTCACGGATCGTGGGGCTATAGCTCAGTTGGGAGAGCGCCTCGTTCGCAATGAGGAGGCCAGGGGTTCGACTCCCCTTAGCTCCACCACGATATTTCTGGAAAATAGACTTGCCCCTGTTGCTTGCTGAGCTGCTCAGCATCAGCGGTATTTTGCATTTATCCTGCCCAGTGGGAGCAGCGGATGATAGAGCAGAAGTTGCCTCTGTGGAAATGCGGGTCCTTATCGGCGAGGACATCAGCCTTGACGTTACCAAAGGTCGTTTCAGGCTTGTGTTTGATGCCGTCATAAAAACTCTGGATGATGTCTTCTTTGAAGGCCGGAGTGCGGGGGAAGGCAGCGACAACGGCTTCTCGAATGTTATCCGGATAATCTTTATAGGATAGGCCCAGCACATCCATTTCAACGCCTGCCGTAGTCAGGGCGATGATGGGATGCATGAACTGCGGAATGCCCGGTGTGGTGTGCAGGGCGATGCCAGTCCATACTTTTTCTATGTCGGAAGGGTCAATGTGGTAGCTTTGCAGAAAAGCCAGGGCGGCATTGGCTCCATCTACTTCAAAACGGAGATTAGGGCTGCTGTGTGATGGCATGAGCCCGATGTCATGAAACATGGTGGCAGCATATAGCAGCTCAGCATTAAAGCTCAGGCCACGGTTTTGACCAGCAAGAGCAGCAAAGAAATAGACACGGCTTGAATGATTGAAAAGAAGTTCTGTTTCTATATCACGGATATATTCTGTAATAGCCCGTGTCAGAGCGGTATCAGGAATGTTTATGCCTGAAATGGCAGGGGGTAAAGTGACTGTCATGATAGCGGCCCTTCATTGCATATGTGATGACTTCGGGGTGTCGGCATATCTATTTTATCGGCGTAAACCGGGTGAGGCGGCAATCAGGAATAGCGTTGGAAAATGGCCAGATAGGCACGGTATTCTGCCGTTGGATATGAGGTCTGGTATCTGAGGGGGAATAGAAGCCTGTGGTTCGCAGAAAAGTGGCGCTCGTCATTCAGGAAGGCGTGCAGGCATTGGATGCTGTCGGTCCGCTGGATGTGTTTGCTGAAGCAAATGCTCATCTGCCTGCATGTGAGCATTACGAGTGCTCTTTGATAGGACATCATTCAGCCCCCGTACGTGCTTCAAACGGCCTATTGTTTTTGGCTCATATGACATTTGAACAAGCCTCGGACCCGTTTCATACGGTGCTTGTCGCTGGCGGCCCGTGCTTGCCGGATGGCGTTGAAGATCAAGTGATTTCAGCTTGGTTGCAGGCTGCTTGTGGCAGGGCCATACGTTATGGTGCCATTTGTACGGGGGCTTTTACGGTAGGACATGCTGGCCTGCTGGATGGGCGCATCGTTACAACCCATTGGCGTCATGCTGGGCAGTTGGCGCAGCTTTTCCCTAAAGCGGATGTACAGCCAGACCGAATCTATGCTCGGGATGGGCGGCTGGTGACATCCGCGGGGGTAACGGCCGGGATTGATCTGGCTCTTGCCTTGGTAAAAGAAGATCACGGTCCAGCTATTGCATTGGCCTGTGCGAAGCAGCTGGTGGTTGTTGCACAGCGGCAAGGAGGCCAGTCACAGTTTAGCCCGCTTCTTATGTCGGGAGCAGCTTACGAAACGCCCCTTAGTAGCATACAGGCCCATGTTACAGCCCACTTGAACGAGGCATTTCCTGTGAGGCGCCTTGCTACGATTGCAGGCCTTAGCGTACGCAGCCTGTCCCGCCTGTTCATGAAAGAGATGGGATGTACGCCGCATGATTATGTAGAGGCTATTCGTATCGATCGTGCCCGCAACTTGCTGGAGGCAACAGATCTTGCCGTTAAGGCTATCGCTTTTGACTGTGGTTTTAACAGCCCGGCACAGATGAGGGCTGTTTTTCGGAAGAAGCTGGGTCTTAGCCCTGTCCAGTACCGTGCTTCTTTTCAGTATCGTACGTGATCTCACCCGTTATGAGAGGGAGATCGTCTATCCTGCATGGCTTCCGTATGAAGGGAAGCATGCAGGATAATCCCGGGACTTACGGAGCCACCGGAATGGAGCTGGAAATATGAGTAGCCAGCTGCATGACGAGGTTACGCATCAAGGCTGCCGTATCAGCATCCGTTTTGACCGGACCTGTGGCTGAGAGATGGACGATATTGCGGATGATGGGCTTGTGGCGGTCACGTGGTGCAATGGCCCAATGTGCATTCAGGACAGCATGACCGCTCACATCCACATCAAACTGGGAGATAGCGATCACGACCTGCATGTCCGCTGCTTTAATCAGAGGCTGGTCTGTAAAGAGCGCATTATGCTGCGTGGCAGCTACTTCGTTTGTGATGAGGTCTGTCACACCAAGAGAGAGGCGGGATGCCCATCGTGAGTTGGAGCTGCGGCGGAGTTCCTCACCATTACGGGTAATGATGTCCTGACAGTCCAGATAATCCGGCATGATGACCCGGCTGATCTGCACAACAGTCGTATCAGGCTTTACCTGAAATGACTTGGTCTCGGAGTGGACGGGAATCCCGAGTGTATAAACATGAAGCTGCGGGGAAGCACACCCTGCCAGCAGAGTGCAGCTTCCAAGAAGGGCCAGAGCAGTACGGCGGAGAGAGAACATCACGGGCGGCGTCCCATAAGCAGAAGTTGCGGATTACGCTCCACATCGCTGGCGAAGCCACGGAGAGAGGAAGCCGTAGCGGCGATGTCACGCAGGGCAGCGTCCAGATTGGCACGATCCACGGAGCGGGCTGAAAGGATATCCTGAAGGGAATCCAGCGTCTTCGTAGCGGTGGACAGTGTTACATGCAGGTCCTTGCCACGGGCATCTAGCTGGTTGGTGCCTGTATCAAGCAGCTTGTCCATTTTCAGTAATGTTACATCCAGCCGTGCCTGAAGGTCCTTGATGGCAACAGTGGCGGCTTCCACGGTTTCCTGTGAACGATCAGATGTTGTCTTCACGCTGGCAATGAGGCCCGGAAGCTGATGGCGCAGCTCATCACTGAGTGATGTGATGGAGAGCAGAGCGGTGTCAGCATGCTGGCTGATATCCTTAATGGGGATCTGCTCCAGCGTGTTTTTCAGTTTTTCCATGGTGGAAAGACGGACAGGGACCTCCGGCAGGGAGGTGATGCGTGGATGCAGGACAGCAGGGACTGATTTGTCGAAGTCGAGTTCAATGTCGGACTGACCAGTGACAAGGCTCTGGAGATTCAGGCCAGCCCGCAGACCGTTATTGATCATGTCCTGAAGATTGATCTGTTTCTCGCCGATCACATCATGAACGACATGCATCTGCCCCGATTCCAGCGTGATAACGACAGGGATATAGGCTTTCCTGTCCTTGGGGTCGAAATGCAGGGTGATGCTTTTGACAGAGCCTACCTTCACGCCACGGAAATTGACGGGCGCCCCTACCGAAAGGCCAGAAATGGAGTTCTGGAAGACGGCAACCACCTCTTTGGAGGATGAAAAGAGGCGCATATGGCCAAAGGCCATGATGACGAACACCAGCAGCACGCCCCCAAGGACGACAAAGGCGCCGATCTGGGTTTTCCTGTTTGTGTTTTCAGACATGCTGTTCGGCCTTCTGTTCTGTCTGGGAAGGGATGGAGGCAGAGCGGTGCATGAAGGCGGTCACCTCCGGGATGGTACAGTTATCATGCAGCTCACGGGGGGAGCCATGAGCAATGGGCCTGTGGGTGACGGCATCCAGAAAGATGCCATCATCAGCGATGGTGAACAGGCTGGGGAGCTCATGGCTGACGATCACGATCGTTGCACCAAGGCCATCACGCAGAGTGAGGATCAGATCATCCAGCCGGGCGGAGGTGATGGGGTCCAGCCCTGCGGAGGGTTCATCAAAAAACAGGATGTCCGGCTCCAGAGCGATGGCTCGTGCAAGCCCCGCACGTTTGCGCATTCCCCCTGAAATCTCGAACGGGAAAAGATCAATAGCGTGTTCCATGCCTACAAGGCCGAGCTTCAGCCGGACAAGCTGTTCAATGGCATCCGGCTTAAGGTCTGTGAACATTTCCAGCGGGAGAGCAACATTCTCCCCTACGGTCATGGAGCTCCACAGAGCACCATTCTGGAACAGCACACCATAGCGGCGGTTGATGGCCGTACGGCGGGCATCATCCTGTGCCCAATAATCGTCACCGCCGACCATGATCTGCCCTTCTGTTGGGCGGAGAAGTCCGACAATGCTCCTCAGCAGGGTGCTTTTGCCGCAGCCTGACCCACCCATGACGGCAAAAATGGAGCCTTTTTTCAGGTCGAAAGAGACTTTCTGCTGAATAATCTTCGGCCCAAAGGACAGTTGCAGGTCACGGACGGAAATAAGGGTTTCCTGATCAGACATCATCAGATTCCGGCTGCGTTGGCGATTATGGCGAAAACGGCGTCCAGAGCGATCACGCCAACAATGCCGATGACAACGGCTCTTGTGGCAGCAATACCGACATCGGCTGCGCTACGCCCGGCTTTCAGCCCGACCCGGCAGGCCGCAAGGGCAATGAAGCCGGCAAAGAAAAGGGATTTTACAAAGCCGAAGGCAAACTGGCTTAGATCCACACCATCAAAGGTAGAGAGCCAGTACCCGATGGGGGAGAGGTCCATCATGCTCATGGACACAACAAAACCGCCAAAAATGGCAACCATCGTCCCGTAAAGATACAGGAATGGCATCATGATGACCAAGGACAGAATGGACGGAAGCAGGATGTATCCGGCCAGAGGGATGCCTGTTACCTGAAGGGCATCAATTTCTTCATTGCCCTGCATGGTGGAAATGCGTGCCGCATAGGCACCACCCGTGCGACCCGCCATGATGATGGCCGTCATGATGGCAGAGATTTCACGAGCGGAGGCAATTCCTACCAGATTGGTAACGTAAATCTCGGCAGCGAATTTGCGGAGCTCAAGCAGACCAACAAACGCCAGAATAGCCCCGACCAGAAAATTGACGACACTGACAATGAGCAGAGCAGAAGGGCCAGCATTCCAGATATCGACCAGCAGGTCTTTAAGGCGCATGGAGCTCTTGCCCCGTACGGCCTGCACCGCTCCTTTGACGACCTGCAGGGCAAGGGAACTGACCGTCCCAATCTCCTGAAGGGTGTTCAGAGTGGCGCCGCCGATATGGGCCAGAATGCCTTCTTTGTTTTCCTGATGAGGAGCCGGCTTCTCGGTCTTTTCTGGTAGTAGGGCAAGAAGACGTTGTGCCGAAGCCGGAAGGGCCTGACTGTCAAAGGAGAGGGAGGCCTGTCCTGCCGCCCGTTTGACGTTCCACACGAAGGTGATGAAGCTGGAATCCCAGCCATCAAGCCCGTTGGCGTCAAAGGTGAGTGTCTGTCCTGCCTTTGCTGGCGGAAGGGCATCCTGCGGGAACAGCATGGCTTCACCCGTAAGGGCTGTCCATTTACCTTTGATGGTCAGGCAGACGCCAGCAGCTGTACTTTCAACAGACCATGAAGGTGAAGACGCTGTTTTTGTGGAAAGTGAAGTAGAGCTGTTCTGTGTCATGGGCACGAGGACAGGTTACAGTGAACCCTTATCATGGGTTGATTGGAAATACGTAACATCATCGCGCCTATCGAACGTCTCATGAGAATTATTCTAGGTTAGTTTGTTACCGAAAGCGAGAATAATTTACACAATTCTGTTATGGCTTCAGGGGGATGATTGGCCATTGATGGCATAAAGTCTGAGGTGCATTTTATGGCCGTTTGAGTAATTCAGACCTTCAAACTGGTCATAGAGAATGACTTCAGAGCCAAGTTGGGTAAGAGCCTTTTTAAAAGTGGAATCATCTTTCTGGTCCACAAGTGCCAGATCGCACCGTGCATGATCATGCAGGCTTTGGGCGGCCAAAGTTGGAGAAAGCAGGCGTGCGGTTCCTCCAGTGAGGAATACAAGGCTGGGCTCTTTATATGATGGTGAAATGAGCACGCTGTTCTGACAGGGACGGAGTTGGGCGAAGCTTTCCGCAATACGGGGGGAGAGCTGGATGCTGGTCAGATGTGGGATAATGCACAGGAAAATGCCTACTTCCGTCAGAAGGGCTGTGCCGATGGCGCAGAAGGCGCTGTCACGCCATTCACGCTTCCAGAGTAACCATATTCCCACGGCAAGAAGCGGTACACTGCCGCAGACAGGGAGCAGAGCCTCTGCAAAGACATGGCCTTCCATCCTGTAAAGCAAGACAGGCCCTGCCATGCAGAAGATCAGTCCGGCTATGCTCCATAATGCTGTATAGAGTCCTGTCCCCAGTTTTCCCCAGAACGAGCGGAGAGAGCTCGTCTGCCAGACGAGCAGGCTAGCTGCCGTCAGTATGGCAATGGCGGGGTATGTTGGCAGGACATAATGTGGCAGCTTGGTTGCCAGACACTCGAAGACCAGCCAGTGCGGAATGATCCAGCAGAGCAGGAAAAGTACGTTCGGCTGGATACGCCGCTGCCAGATGGTGGGAATGGCCCGTACGGCAAAGAGGGCACCGGGCCAGAAGGCCAGTAGAAACAGCAGGCAGTAATAGCCGGGTGGAAAGCCATGCGTTTCCTGAGCATGAGTAATCTTGCCCAGAAGATTATGGCCCACAGCATGGCGGAAGAAGTCGCCATGGCTGACAAGGGTAATTCCAGCGCACCACGGTAGAACAATCAGCAGGCTGATGATCCAGCCCCAGCCGGAGCGTATCTGTCGTAACAATGAAGCATGACGCAGACTGATGCAGAGGGCACTTATGGTTCCGATGGCGGGGATGAGGACGATAGGGCCTTTCAGCATTAGCCCTACTCCAATGGCAGCCCAGTAGAGGAGGCTGTAACGGCGTGGTGTTGGGCGCCCTGCCTGCATGTCTTCAAAATGACGCAGCAGGAGAGTCTGAATGCAGAGAATATCGAGCAGAAGGACGCTGTCGATTGTTGCCATCCGGCTCTCGGCAGCGAAAAGAGGTGCCACCAGAAGCAATCCGGCGGCCAGCAGCCCGACAACGCCTCCAAAGAGACGTGAGCCGATCCATGCCGTCAGAACGATACTGAATATGGAGGCAATCAGGCTGGGAAGGCGATAGGGCCAGCTTTCATGGCGCAGTTTCGGGTCTTGTGTGACAATCTCTGCCGTTTTAACGGCAGCGGCTTCCAGCCAGTAAATGCCTGCCGGTTGCAGATAGCGGGGCTGATCCTGAAAACGTATGTCGAGGAAGTTTCCAGAAGACAGCATCTGCGCTGTGGCCTGCATGTAGCGGGGTTCGTCCCGATCCAGAGGTGGGAGGCTCATACGTCCCGGTAGGGCCAGCAGAAAAGCCAGAGCGGCAAGTAGGGCGTAATGGCGGAAAGAAAGTGTCATGGTGAGGCGGGCTTACACAGAAAGAACAGGCAAAGCTCGGCATAGGGACAGGATTGCTGCCGTTCATGATGTGGCTCGTGACTGTTCGAAAGTGGAAAAGCTGGGGATAGGAGCCGCTTTATAATTCGGTTTGCGGTGGCGGGCGGCGGGTTCGTTTCTGCAACCAGAGAACACCCAGCATATCCCGAATACCCACAAGGGCACGGTGAAGATTGGTGTATTTGGATTGACCGTGAAGTCGTGCCCGATGCTGTGTTTCGATACAGATGAGTGGTGCACCGTAGCTTTTCATCAAAGCCGGGATGAAACGGTGCAGCCCTTCAAACTGAGGTAAGGATAGAAAGAGATCGCGCTGAAACAGTTTGAGTGGCCCCCCAGTGTCGGGGCAGTCATCCTTAAGCAGGCGCTGGCGCAGCCCATTGGCGAAGCGTGTGGCTAGCCTTCGGGAAAGATTGTCGCGGCGTTTGTGGCGAATGCCTACAACCAACGGTCCAACAGGGGCATTCTCATGCCCACGAATGGCGTTCACCATTGTCTGGATGAAGGCAGGGTCATCCTGTCCATCGCCATCCATCGTAGCGATCCATGGCGCACGGGCAGCCCGGATGGCTGTACGCAGAGCTGTTGATTTTCCCAAACATTCAGGATGAATGAGAATGCGCAGCTGTGGAAGGATCGTGTTGCGGGCTTCCTGCAATTTTTGAAGTGTATTGTCCGTACTGCCATCATCAACGAAAATGACTTCTGTCGGAGGCAGTGCTGTCAGAGCCTCACGGATCTCTGTGCAGACAGGCAGGATATTATCGCCCTCATTGAGGACAGAAACGACAACAGCCAGTAAGGGACTGTGCGACTTACTGGCTGTCATGGTTTATTACGCAGCTTTGTCACCAAAAGCGTGCGGGAGAGTTTCAAGCCCGTTATTGATGAGCTTGTTGGCAAGCTCATGGTCCTCGGCCAGTTTCTTGGCGAGAACGTCTCTTGTGGCTGTCACGGCCAGAGCAGCTGCCTGGCGGCGGATATCACGCAGGGCGATCTTTTCGGCAGCTTCAATGCGCTCACGGGCCATTTTCTCATGGTGAGACACAATTTCAGCGGCGTCACGTTCGGCCTGAGCGCGCATTTGCTCAGCTGCCTCGTTGGACTTGGCAATGAGCTGCTGGGCTTCTTCCTGTGCACGCTTGTGGTCACGCTTGGAGTCTTCAAGCATCTGCTCGGCTTCACGGCGGAGGCGTGTAGCTTCATCCAGATTCTTGCGGACCTCGTTGGCGCGCTCATCAAGCTTGGCAGCAATTATCCCCCAGATCTTACGCCCGAAAATGACGAAGAACAGAACGAAGGCAATGGCTGTCCAGACGCGGGGTTCATGAAACATGATCAGCTCCTGCGGCACGGGCGTGCTCAATGGCGGCGGTAACAGCCTGCTGGTCAGCTGTGCCGACAAGGCGTTCTGCCAGAGTCATGGCGGTGCTGGAGGCAATCTCGTTGATGCTGCTCAGTGCATTATTGCGGGAGAGAGCAATCTGAGATTCAGCATTTTTGATCTCAGCTTCCAGACGGGCTGCTGTTTCTTCTGCCTGAACCCGGATGGTCTCTTTGGTTGTTTCACGGATGTTCTGAATGGTTGCGTTCGCATCCTCAGACGCTTTTTCCCGTGCTTCAAAGAGTTCTTTCTGCGCCTGATCGGCATCCTTGCGGGCACGGCGAGCAAGGTCCAGATCACTCTGGATGCGTGTCTCGCGCGCTTTGAGGACCGATGCAACCCGCGGCAGGGCGGAGCGGCTCAGAAGCAGGTAGAAGATGATGAAGATGAGGGCACCCCAGACCACCTGCCCCTGTAGCAGAGGGTCCTTAAAGTGGAGCTGGGGCATGCCTTCCGCCACGGCCCGGCCCGGTAAGGCCGCAAGAGGGGCGGCGGCAGACAGGAGGAAACGGGGCGTAAGGCGCATTGCTTCTGCCCTCAGACGAAGAGAATAAGGAAGGCGATCAGCAGGGCGAAAAGGGCAATAGCCTCTGTCAGGGCGAAGCCGAGCATGCCCAGACCGAACACATGCGGGCGGGAAGCAGGATTGCGGGCGATGGAGTTCACCAGAGCAGCAAAGATGTTACCGATACCAGCACCGACACCGGCGAGAGCAATCACGGCAAGACCGGCACCAATCTCACGAGCGGGATGAAGAAGATCCATGGTTCAGGTTCCTTTAAGAACAGGGCAGAGAGAGAAACGTGGAGGCAGCGACCACTCAGTGATCCACAGCCTCACGCAGGTAAATGCAGGTAAGGATAGCGAAGACATAGGCCTGTAGCAGCCCTACCAGCAGCTCAAGTGCCGTCAGTGCGATGTTGAGCACAAGAGGAGTAACAGCCAGCACATCGCCGACAACTCCGAGACCGGCAAGCATGATTGTGAAACTTGCAAAAACTTCCAGCAGCACATGTCCGGCTACCATATTGGCAAACAGACGGATGGACAGGCTGACAGGACGGGAGATGTAGGAGAGGATCTCAATGGGAACCAGAATGGGGGAGAGGGCCATAGGGGCACCCTCTGGCATGAAATGCTTGAAGAAGTTCATGCCCTGGAAACGCAGGGAGGTCAGAATGCAGAGAATAAATACCGTGATGGCCAGAGCAAAGGTCACGGCGATGTGGCTGGTGAATGTATAGGAGAACGGCAGGAGACCGATATAGTTACCTACCAGAATGAAGAAGAACAGGGCGAAGATGAATGGGAAGAAGGCTGTGCCCTTTTCCTCACCGATTGTATCAACGGCAAGACCGTGGACAAAATCGTAACTGACTTCCGCAGCGGCCTGTAGGCGACCCGGCACGACGGCTTTTGGCTTCATGCCGATATAGAGGAAAGCCAGCACAACGGCTGAGCTAATCACCATGAACAGCGGGGCCTGGGAAAATCTCAGGGCCTCGCCGAAAGAACCAAAAATCGGATGCAGCTCGAACTGTCCGAGCGCGTCAATCGTCGATCCGCTGGCCACGCTGGCTTCTCCCGTCTTTCTGCGTCCCACTTTCGGGGACATTCGTCACATTCACAATACGCCAGACATTCCGCAGGCCGGCCGCCATACCAAGCATGGCGAACACAATTATAAACACAGGCCTGTATCCTGTCCATCGGTCAAGCTCATAGCCAATGCCCAGGCCTACGGCAATACCGGCAATCATATCACTGGCAATACGGAATGCCATGCTGAGGGATGACTGCTCGGAAAGGGAGGGTGTTTTTTTGGTAGAACGCCGTGGAGCTACTTTCTGCTCCAGCTGGGCAAGGCGTTTATCGAAGCCGTCATATCTGGTCGTGTCGTGATCGGCCACGCTGCAATACCCCATATGCTGCCCGTAGTGGACTACAGGCAGGATTTCCTGCCTTATGGCATCAGCGCCATGGTGAAAATCCTTAACCGGATGCTTCTAGCTAGACAGGCTGTTTGGGCACTGTCAATGAAAACCGTCAGGATGACGGCTTTCATTCAGTCTAAGTGAAGGTTAGCCGACAAGGCGTAGCTTGCGGTTTCTGGGGCGCGAGGCAGGGCCGTCACCTTGCCCTGGCCCGAAGGGGAGCATGGGCGCTTCGTGCTGTTTCTCACCTGAGTCCACGGGGGCATCCGGCATACGCTGGCCCAGATAGGCATCCGAGAGGGCTCGGAATGCGTAGTCCAGCATGGAGGTTGCATAGCTGGCCACATCATCGCCTTCGACCGTACCGCAAGCCCCGAAGCGGGAATAAGCGAATTGCTCGACAAATACATCCAGCGGCACGCCAAACTGAAGACCAATGCTGACAGCCTGACCAAAGCACTCCATCAAGCCGCGGGCCATAGGGCTTTCACGGGGTGGGGTGAGAGATAGCGATCCCAGTGTTCCATCTTCAAACTCGCCTGTCCGCATGAAAAGGCGATGCCCTCCAATGGCTGCACGTTGGCTGAAACCGCCCTGCCGCATGGGTAGTGGACGCCGGACACCACGCCCCAGTTTTTCACGCATGTCATCCATTTCCGGCTCTGGTAGAGCGGGCAGATGATCGCAGAAGGGGAGAACAGTCTCATGCATCTGGGCATGTGCATCAGCCCTGGCAGGCTGTAGAGGCGCTTGCCCATCAAGAGCCAGAGCGAGAGCCGCTTCGGGAGAGAGTCCCTTGTGCGCCAGCCGGTTTAGTGTGGACTGACGCAGTCCGCCCCGGCCATTGACCAGTGAGAAGACGGGGCCAAGGCCACAGGCTTCCACATCCAGCAGGGCATCTACTTCACCGGGGGAGGAGAAACCTGTTTCGATCATGGCGAGGCCGGACAGGGACTGCGTGGCCGTCTGTATGGCAATGGCTGCTTGTTCGATGTCTGGTGCTTGGGGACAGCTGAAGACGGTGTCCGGACTAGCGGTGCCAGCCCGGGCAATCAGCCGTGTGAACTGGCTGATGCCCTTAGCAAAGTTGCGTCCTTCATTGCTGTCATAATCAAGACCCAGCGCAGCAAGGCAGGCATCCAGATCGGTCAGCAGGATGATGCCTATGGGGCCATCCTGTGAGCCGATAGGGGCGGGTTCATCAAAAAGGGGTAGCTCGCCGCTGCGGTAGGGTCGCTGTGCAGCGTCCAGACGGCGGAGGCTGTCGCAGGCGAGTTTCAGGCAGGCGGCAAAATGTTCCGTAGCGAACAGGCCATCCTGAACAAAACCGGAAAGACGCACAACAAAGCCGGGCTGTCCATCCGGGTCGTTACGCCACAAGGCACGGTTTGGTGCCATCTGCTGCATGAGCAGCAGGCAGGACAGGCTGCGCCCGACCGGCGGAGCATCCTGCTGTGCGTGTGGCAGGGGCGGTGTGGAATCGATCAGCTCCACCCAGCGAGCTGCCTCGCTGGCAAGGCGGACGGATCCGCCCTCTGCCGGGGCAAGCTGGGCGAGCGCCTGAGCGGCGTCATCACTCCAGACAGAAGGAAGGGTAACAGTGCGCAATGCTGCACTGTCGGGGTCTGTGCTTGTCTGAAGCGTTCTCATGTGAACGCCACTCCAGTGAAGATGCGCTTTCATAATATCGAGTCTAGTACTGATGGGAGGGCGAGGGAACCGTAATCAGGGGGGGATAACGGGCATAAGCAGGCAGGAAAGTGGGGATATGGGGGATAACTGCATGGCGGGCGGCGTGGAAGAAAAACGGCGGCTGATCATGGCGGTGTTGGACGTGACGGGCTGAGTCCGCTAGAGCGATAGGAACATGAGTGCCTGATGAGGCAGCAGCATAAAAAGGATGTGTTCATGGCTTTGGGCAATGCCGGTGATATTGCAGCAAAACGGGCTGGGCGGGATCGGCTGGAATTACTGGTCGGGCTGGTGACGGCCATTGTGCTGGCTGTGCTGATTGTCATGGCGCTTGTTGGGCGGCAGCATCCGCAGGATAGGGGCTATCCTCTCCATGCGTCCTTTGGGCATATTGATGGGTTGAATGTCGGGTCGGATGTTCGGCTGGCTGGTGTGACAGTGGGGCATGTGCGGAGCATGCAGGTTGATCCGCATAATTTTCAGGCCAATATCGTTTTCTCTGTTGCGCCAGAGATTCAGCTGCCGGTTGATAGTGGTGCCGTCATCACGTCAGACTCCCTGCTTGGCGGGAAATATGTGGCTCTGACTCCGGGTGGTGATACGGCCATGCTCAAGCCGGATGGGACCATCGGGGAAACGCAGGGAGCCATCAGTCTGGAACAGCTTCTGAGCAAATTCATCTTCTCTGTTACGGACTCCCTTCAGAAGAAGGCTGCCCCTGCGCCGGAAGCCACTCCCGCCGCTCCAGCGCCAGCATCTACTTCCGAAGTCCCATCAGCTCCGGCTTCCGTAGCGGAACCGGCACCGTCTTCCAGCGTACCAAGCGATGGATCTTCTACAGCGCCGGAAGCGCCGCAGGGTGAGGGGCAGGCAGCGCCGTGAAGCACCCTCTCGATGCAGAGGAATGGCTGGACCGGGACGGTCAGCCCATCAGTTGCACAGGCAAGTTGCGTGTCCTGCGGGAGAATGAGGCTGAGCTGAAGCAAGTGCTGCGGGATGCCTGCGATGATGCCCTGCTCATGGATGTGGGGCCGGAAGGTCTGCGCCGGCGTATGGAGCGGTTGCTGATGGATGTCATGGTGGAAGTGGGCATTACGGATGCCGGAAATGGCCGTGCGGATGGAAAGGGAAATGTGGCATGAAGATCAGGAAAACTGTTTCATCACGGCGTTCATGGCTGATGGTTCCCTGCCTGATGGGGCTGATGGCTGTTCCGTCCGTTACGCTGCATGCTGAAGGGGTTAGGGGGATAGCACCTCCTGCCGTTTATCCGGCTACAAGCTGGCAGGGGCGGAGTGGAGCGGTGCTGCGTATTATGCGGCGGCTGGATTCCCATGTGGACCTCGTGCCGTTGCATTCTGGTGAGGATACAGCTTACGGAACCCTCTCCCTCCGGCTGGAGCGTTGTCTTCAGAAACCGGACGGGCTTCCTGCCCAGACGGCCGCCCTGTTGAAAATTGAAGAAAATCAGGAGGCTGGCAGCCCGCCTTTCGAGGGGTGGATGTTTACGGATGATCCGGCTCTGGGGGCGTATGCAGGGGCACTGTACGATGTGCAGCTTGTTTCCTGCGATGGGGACAAGGTCGAGCCGATGGTTGGTGCTCTGCCCGCCCCTGTCCCGCCGCAGTTGCCAGCCATTATGGCCCCTCATGTCGATGCCGATGCTGAACGGGGTCCAGAGGTTTTGACGCCGTCCGCACCGTCAGGAGCTGGGAGTGCTCAGGATGGAGGGGGGAGCTCATCTGCGCCCTTGTCCTTGCTCCCGCCGGCGTCCGCTCCGGCGCCTCTGCCTGCGCCGCAGGCTGAACAGGGAGGGGCTGCTCAGCCCCGCTGACCGGGTCATGCTCATGTAGTTCGCCAAGAAAGCATAGGCTGGAGCGGAACGGATAGAGTTTAAAAAGGAGGGGGCAATGCTGTTTACCAATAAACGGCAGATACGGGCTGTCTGGCGGATTGGTGGGCTGTTTATTTTGTCAGCCTTGCTGGTTCAGCTTGTTGTCTTTGTAGCGGAGACGGTCCTCCATATGGTTCCGTGTGAGCTATGCCTGTGGGAGCGTGGACCGTGGAGGGTACTGTTGGGTATTGGCGTGTTGTCGCTGGTATTTTCGCCTCGTTATGCCCGATGGCTGGCAGTGGCAGGGTTAGTCTGTCTTCTGGTCAGTGTGGGGCTGGGGGTGTTGCATGTTGGGGTAGAGCAAGGGTTCTGGCCTAGCCCCGCTGCAGAATGTCATGCCGTCCTGACAGAAGGGCACGGTTTTGCCGACTGGATGGCTCATCTTCCGTCCCGGCCTGCCAAGCCCTGCGATTTGCCGGATTATCCTTTCGGGTTGCCTGTTTCCATGACGAGCTCTTCGGCTCTGTATGCCCTGTTGGTATTCTGTCTGGCCGTGTGGGAAACGCGAAGATTGTTCCGTTTCGTGCAGGTCTGTCGTGAAGAAGCGTGACGTTACCCGCTGTTGATGCTGTCGGGTAGAAAGGTTTTTCGGTAAGGGGGCCCGGCTGTGGCGTTATCTGATTTTCTGTGTCTGTATCGGCAGGGTTTTGCCCGTGTTGCGGCCTGTACTACAGCTATCACGCTGGCAGAGCCTCATAAGAACGCAGCGACCGTGCGGGAATGGCTGGAGCGCTGCCACGAGCAGGGTGTGGCCGTGGCCGTTTTCCCGGAGCTGGGGCTGACCGGCTATACTTTGGAAGACCTTTTCTTTCAGCAAGCGGTTCTGACAGGGGCGGAAGAAGCGCTTCGTGCACTCGTAGAAGGCACGGCCGATCTCATGACGGTTGGCATTGTAGGGATGCCCATACGCTGGGGGGACTGCCTCTATAATTGTGCTGTGCTGTTCCATCGGGGGCGTATTCTGGGCGTTGTGCCGAAAACGATGCTGCCTCGCTATCGGGAGTTTTACGAGCCTCGGCATTTCACAAGCGGGCGGGGCTGTTCCGGAACCATCGTGTTGGGCGGGCAGGTCGTGCCTTTCGGGACGGATCTTCTGTTTGAGGCCGAGGACATTCCCGGGCTGGTTCTGGGGGTGGAAATCTGTGAAGACCTCTGGGCACCACAGCCGCCCAGTGGGGCGCTGGCTATGGCTGGGGCCACGGTGTTGGCCAATCTTTCAGCATCACCCGTTACGGTAGGGCGGGCGGAACATCGGGCTTTGCTGTGTGCGGCGCAGTCCATGCGGACGGCCAGCGCCTATCTTTATGCGGCAGCCAGTGAAGGCGAGTCCACGACTGATCTTTCATGGGATGGGCAGCTTCTTCTGTACGAGGCAGGGGATTGTCTGGCCCGTTCCGAGCGTTTTGCCCGACAGGGTGAGATGATCGTGGCGGATGTTGATCTCGACAGGCTGAGGCAGGAGCGGCTTCAGAGCGGGTATTTCACATCTTTCGAAAGGCCTGCCTTTCGCCGCATTTCTTTTGCCTTGAATGCGGAGGTGAAAGATTGGGGGTTGATGCGGGATGTGCCTCGTTTCCCCTTCGTACCCTCCCGGCCCGAACTATGTGAGCAGGACTGCCGGGAAGCGTGGAGCATTCAGGTGCAGGCTCTGTGCCAGAGGCTGAAGGCATCACATGCCAGAACCATGGTCATTGGTGTGTCTGGTGGGCTGGATAGTGCGCTGGCCCTTCTGGTGGCGGTGAAGGCAGCGGATTGTCTGGGGTGGGAGCGGAGTCGGGTTCTGGCACGGACAATGCCGGGCTTTGCGACAGGTGGTGCTTCCCTCGCCATGGCACATGGGTTGATGGAGAGTCTTGGGGTCAGTGCGGGAGAGCTGGACATACGGCCTACGGCACAGGCCATGCTTGCCGCAATCGATCACCCTTACGGGCGTGGTGAGCCGGTCTATGACGTGACATTTGAGAATGTTCAGGCTGGATTGCGGACGGATTTCCTGTTCCGTCTGGCCAATCATCATCAGGGGGTGGTGATTGGTACGGGGGATATGTCCGAGCTGGCGCTGGGCTGGTGTACCTATGGTGTCGGGGACCAGATGGCGCATTATAATGTGAATGCGGGCCTGCCGAAGACGCTCATCCAGCATGTTATTCGGTGGGCAGCGGGGCATGATAAAAGTGTTTCTCCTGCCGCACGCACCATTCTGGAGCAGATCGTCACGGCTGAGATTTCGCCGGAGCTGGTGCCCGATCAGGGGCAGGGCGTGCAGAGCACCCAGCAGGCCATTGGCCCGTATCCCTTGCAGGATTTCACATTATATCATGTCCTGCGTTACGGATTCGCCCCTGAAAAAATAGCGTTCCTTCAGCTCCATGCATGGGGAGATGAAATGGTGGGGAGCTGGCCATTCGGCTATCCCGAGCAGGATCGGGTGTCTTATGACCTGCCGACCATCATTCACTGGATGCGCCTGTTTATGCGGCGCTTTTTTGCCACGAGCCAGTTCAAGCGTTCGGCTATGCCTAATGGGCCTAAGGTGGTGGCAGGGGGGAGCTTGTCCCCCCGTGGAGACTGGCGTGCGCCGTCTGACGGGACAGCAGAGCTCTGGCTGGCCTCTCTTGATCGGCTTGCAGAGCGGACTCGCTGACCGCTGATTCCCTATTGTCAGAGTTGTTATTGCTCCTAGGCAGGTGCGTTATGTCTGCGCCTGTCCAGTGGGGAGAATCATACTGTTATTCATGGAAAACCGAGAGTTTCCAGCGGTTTTTCATAAAAACTGTTGTGATTCTGAAAATATGGCGCTACCTTTATTAAGGAACGAGTATAGTTTTCGTTAACTCTTTTGAGTCGTTTTCTGTGGCAGATCTTTTTTTACGGGTTGCCCCAGAGATTCCTCAATTTTGACCCGAGGAGACCACGAAGGCTTTCGATCCTGTGGCTCCGGGGAAGGAATGAGGGGACTCTACTGCAGAGGGAGGCAGTCGTCCTGACAAGTCCCGGTTGAGTGTGATTAACGCTGTATAAGGTGAAGTTTCTTGGCTATTCCAACAATTCCCGGTGTGCAGCAACATCAGTATCCTGTGAGCGTTCCCAGCCAGGGAGCAGAGGATCTGAACAAGCTGTTTTCCACGTCCTTTGCTAGCCTGGTAAGTGCTTCCGGCTCCGGGGATGATGGGACCGGTTTCTCGATCTCTCCCTCAGATCTGAGTGGTGGGCCGATCCAGTTCCGTATGGGTGATGACCTCTCCAGCGATTCACAGCCAACGGTTCTGGGTGGTCAGGACACCATTTCTGCGGCAGGGGATGGACGCAATGGGGCGCAGCTCTCCCTCGGGGGTACACTGAGCTTCCTCGGTGGTGTTGGGTCCAGCACGCGCGCCGTTGGGGATAATGCAACGATCTTCGGTACGCCGAACAGCGTTTATCATTATGCCCAGCAGGGTACGTCTGGTCAGAGCGTGTTCACGACAGATCACCAGAGTAATGCGCTGCATCCCGATAACATCCTGTTCGATGCATCCAACTCTCATCAGTCTTTGCAGGCTTTTGCAGGGATTGGGGACACGATCCGGGGTGGTACGGCTTCCGACACGATCTCCGTTCATAATACGGTAGATGGTGCCAATGCTGGGGCAACCCTGAGCGGCGGGAGCGGGTCTTCCAACCTGTTCCAGTTCCTCAATAACAAGGGTGGTCACTACACGATCACCGACTTCGGCAAGGCTGCGGGTAACAAGGTTGGTCTTAAGGCCACTGACGATCAGATCGGTCAGATGCTGGATCATCAGACGGTTACGGGCGGTAATACGACCGTTGACCTGCCGAATGATCAGGGGCAGATCACCTTCCTCGATCAGCAGCAGCTTCATCCGAAGGACTTCCAGAAGTTCTGATAGCTTTTTGTTCCGGCTCCTTTCATGGGGCCGGAACCTTGTACAGCGTATGACAAAAACGCCGTTCCCTGATGGGGCGGCGTTTTTTCGTATGGCGATATTCAGGGAAGATAAGTCTGGCTGGGGCGGGAGGATTCGAACCTCCGCATGGCGGAATCAAAATCCGCTGCCTTACCGCTTGGCTACGCCCCAATGCGCAGGCCCCTTACTTATCCCGAACGATGGGCAGGGTAAAGAGAGGCAGGAGATTTTTTGTAAGGAAGGTGTTTAATCTGCCCCGTTAGTGTTGTTCTGATCTTCAGGCGCAATATGGTCGGGTAGTCCGCCATCCTCCGTGAGAGCATCAGAATGCCCGGTAGAAGCGGATTCTTTCAGCAGTCCCATCCGTTCGGCACGGGTCAGGGCTTTGTCCAGAGTCTGCATGGTGTCTGCAAGGTCTGGCGTATTGTCCTTTTCCCAACTGATGAGTGTTTTGGACCAGACAGCCAGCAGTGCATTCAGCCGGATCATGCCACCAAGCCCCTGACGATCCAGTGCAGCGGAATCGGCAATCCAGCGCAGGCTCTCCATGGTCGTGGCGGCAAGGAAGGCAGCGAGTGCCGGGTCACGGGGCACAGCCTGCATCACGGCGCAGATGCCGTGACGATAATCCTGCATGGCATCGAAACGGCGCATGAGCAGGTCGAACAGCCGTTCACGGACGGTACTGCCATAGCTTTCTCCGCAGAGGGCGGCATCATCAATCTGATGGTTCAGCCGGAGCAGGACCATGGACTTGAACGGGAAACGCTGCCGGACCTGCTGGAGAGGCAACCCTGCTTCACGTGAAGCATCAACGAGAGAGACATGCTGCCAGCCCTGCCTTTGGGCAAGCTGGAGGGTAGCCTCGATCATGGACCTGTCGAAAAACGGGTCGTGATGGTCAATGTTCATGATGGTTCTCTCCGTCCCTGTCCGTACAGCGCTATTGATGGTGTGGTGCAGGCAGGCACGAGGCCCACCTGCATCCGGTTTCAGTCATCCAGCTCACGGGAGCGTTTGATGGCAGCTTCGGCAGCCAGCGGCACCAGACGGGGCCAGTTTTCTTCTGCCATGAAGACGCTCAGCGCTGCGGCAGTTGTACCATTGGGGCTGGTGACGTTCTTCCGCAGGGTCTCGGCTTCATCCGGCAACTCGTGCAGCATCTTGCCGACACCATAGATCATGCTGCGGACCAGCGTACGGGCAGCCTGTTTCTCAAGCCCCAGCTCCTGCCCTGTTTTCTCCAGCAATTCAGCCAGTAGGAAGACATAGGCCGGAGCAGAACCAGCAATGGCGATGACGGAGCGCAGGTCTTCCTCATGTGGGACAGGGACAACGGCACCGACCTGCTCCATCAGGCGGATGGCCAGTTCTTTCTGTTCCTTGCTGACATGCGGGGAGGCATACAGACCCGTGCTGCCAGCGCCCACGCTGGAGGGTGTGTTGGGCATGGTGCGGATGATGGGCATATCGGCCCGGCCACACCATTCGGCGAGTTTCTCGCAGCTTTTACCCGCCATGACGGAGAGTAGGGCGGCTTTGTCCATCCGTGCGCCCAGAACCTGCCTCAGTGCCTTCAGCATGGCCTCGGCACCGGCGGGTTTGACGGCCAGAATGATGATGTCCGGCTTTACGTCATCCGTGATGTCTTCTGGTGTGCGGAAGATGGTGCTGCCAGCAGGAGCGTCCTGAAGTTTGCGGTCCAGAATGAAGATGCGTGGCGGGTTCGGGCTGCTGACCCAGCCCCGCATGAGGGCGCCGCCCATTTTGCCACAGCCAACGAGAAGGAGGGTAGGTGCTGTCATGATCTGAAATCTCCGTGTTTCTGGATGGGGTATTAGTGCTGGGATGGGTTTGTCGGTGCTGTCAGTGTCTGTTCCAGCTCGTCCAGCCGGGCTTCCAGAGCCTTGATGCGCTGTTCGGTCTGTTCCTGTTCCAGCCGTGCGCGGCTAGCCATTTCCTGCACGGCATCAAACTCATCCCGGCGGACCAGATTAAGGGAGAACAGTATTTCGTTGATCTGGCTGTGGATGAGCGTATGGACCTCCTCCCGCAGACCGGATGCGGCAGAAAAGGCCGTTCCGGCAAGGCCGGTCAGGTCATCAAGGAAACGGGGGCGAAAGGCCATATCATACACTCCTGAACATGCGGCGTTGAAAACGGATCCGATTTTTCCGTCATGACTCTTTCAGAACGGGGAGAGGGTCTGTCAACAGCTCTCCCCCTGTTCCTGCGTTCTTTCTGTTGGAAGCCGCTTTCCGCCAGACTATACAGGAAGAATGATTATCGTCACCGGTGGAGCCGGATTTATTGGTTCATGCGTGCAGCAGGCCCTGTTCCAGCAGGGGCGGCGGACTGTCATTGTGGATTACCTTCACGATCAGGGGAAGTGGCGTAACCTTGCCGCCCATCCGCCACATTTGATCGTGCCTCCCAATGAGCTGCCTGCTTTTCTGGAAACAGCCAGTGGTGTGGAGGCTGTCATCCATCTGGGGGCTATCAGCGAGACAACGGCCCGTGATGGTGATCTGGTCTGGCAGAGTAATGTTACCCTGTCCCAGCTGCTCTGGCAGTGGTGTGCAGAACGTCAGGTTCCGTTCCTTTACGCATCGTCCGCAGCGACTTACGGGGCAGCGGACAGGTCGGAGCTGTTTGCTGATGGGCTGGAGAGTGTGGATACACTACAGCCGCTTAATCTTTATGGCTGGTCCAAGCAGGCATTCGACCTCTGGGTGAAGCGGACGGTGGAAGCGGGCGAACCAACCCCGCCACAATGGGCTGGCCTGAAGTTTTTCAATGTCTATGGCCCTAATGAGTACCACAAGGGGAAGATGATCTCGGTCATCAAGGTGAAATATGATGAGCTGATGGCTGGTGGCCCTGTGCGCTTATTCCAGTCTGATCGTCCCGATATTGAGGATGGCCAGCAGAAGCGTGATTTCATCTGGGTTGGGGATGTGGTGAATGTTCTGCTCTGGCTGCTGGAGCATCCTGCCATCAGCGGCTTGTTCAACTGCGGAACAGGGCAGGCTCGAACCTATGAAGCTTTGGCACGGGCTGTCTGTGCGGCAGCGGGGCGCCCGGCAGAGATTGACTATGTGCCGATGCCGGAGAGCCTGAAGGGGCAGTATCAGTCCTTCACGCAGGCAGATATGTGGGCCTTGCGTGAGGCAGGTTACAAAGCCCCTTTCACCTCTCTGGAGGATGGGATCGGCCTTTATGTTGAGGGCTATCTGGCATCAGGAAGGTCCTATCTGTGACGCATACGCTTGTTTTTCCGGGGTTGGACCCGGTTGCTTTTCAGCTGGGGCCGTTGGTGGTGCGTTGGTATGCGCTCGCCTACATCATGGCATTTGTCATTGCGTTGCCATTGGCTCGCCGGTTGGTTCAGTTGGGCCCAAAGGTGGCTTCGAAACTGGCGGTGGATGATTTCCTCGTTTATGCGGTACTGGGTGTGCTGCTGGGCGGGCGGCTGGGCTATGTCCTGTTTTACCGGCCGTTGTTCTTCCTTGCTCATCCTTTGGAGATCGTTGCTACATGGAAGGGCGGCATGTCCTTTCATGGTGGGGCGGCGGGCGTCATCATTGCGCTTGCGCTGTTCACATGGCGGCGGGGTCTGAACTTTCTGGCTTTCTCGGATCGGATTGTGGTGGTCGTGCCCATCGGGCTGGCTCTGGGACGGTGTGCCAATTTCATTAATGGCGAACTCTGGGGGCGGCCTGTGGCCAGTGCCGTGCCGTGGGCCATGATTTTTCCGGCGGTCGGGCCGGAACCACGCCATCCTTCCGAACTTTATGAAGCCCTGACGGAAGGCGTCCTTCTGTTGATTGTGCTGCTGCTGGCTGTGAGCCGTCCGGCTCTGCGGGCACGGGCTGGGTTCCTTTCTGGCCTGTTTCTGTTCGGCTATGCCTGTGCCCGGGCTTTCTGCGAACTGTTCCGTCAGCCGGATGACAATATTGGCTTTCTGGCAGGAGGTGTGACCATGGGGCAGATTCTGTGCCTGCCCATGGCGCTGGCCGGTATTGGCCTGATGGTCTATGCGTTCCGCCGTCCTGCACGGGAAACAGACAGGATTGAAGAATGAAGCAGCTTCCGTTCTTTTCGTCATCTCTCCTGCCTGTTCGGCATGGATTCTTTACACGGGATGGAGGGGTGTCCTCTGCCCCCTATGAGACACTGAATGGTGGGTTAGGGACGCAGGATCGGCCTCAGGATGTGCAGGAGAACAGGCGGCGAATGGCGGCCTCTGTGGGGGTAGAGCTGGAGCGGTTTGTGGCTCTCCGTCAGGTTCATGGGGCAGACGTGCATGTGTTGCGGCATGTGCGGGATGTCTGGTCTCATACAGATGGTCATGAGGCCCTCCCGGCAGGGGATGCACTTGTGACGGATTGTCCGGAGATCGCCCTGGGTGTGGCTACGGCGGATTGCGCCCCTGTGCTGTTTTCCTCTGAAGATGGCCGGATTGTCGGTGCGGCTCATGCGGGCTGGCGTGGAGCCGTGGGCGGCGTGTTGGAACAGACCGTGAAGCAGATGCGTCTTCTGGGGGCAGAGGGACTCCGTGCTGTGGTTGGTCCCTGCATTGGTCCGGCTTCTTATGAGATTGGTGAGGATATGCGCCGGGATGTTCTGGAACGGCACCCTGAAGGGGAGCGTTTCTTTACGGCTGCGGCCCGGCAGGGGCATTATCAGTTTGATCTACCTGCCTTCTGCCTGTCTCTGCTGGAAAAGCAGGGCGTGAAGGCGGAGTGGACAGGGTATGACACGTTGGCGGATGATCGGTTTTTCAGCCATCGCCGGGCGACCCTGAAGGGTGATGCACGAACAGGCCGTCAGCTTTCTGTCATCCGTGCGGGGATGAAAGGCTGAGAGATAAAAAAATTGTCTTTTCCGCTTTTTTCCGCTAGGGCGGGGCAACCATCCGGCACCCCTGGAGGCCGGTTGGTCGTGATAATTTTAGAACGCAGGAGCGTATAACGTGGCGAAAGTAACGACACTGGAGATCTCCCAGCGCGCCAAAGCAGGTAAGGGGGCAGCGCGCGCAACACGTCGTGAGGGCATGGTCCCGGGCGTGGTTTATGGTGGTAAGAAGGAGCCGGTTCTGGTCTCCATCGACCCGCGCATCATCATGAAGGAACTGCATCGTGGTGCCTGGCACTCACGCCTGTATCAGTTCAACATTGGTGGCGAGCAGGTCCATGCCCTGATCCGTGACATCCAGTTCCATCCGGTGTCTGATGCGCCGATCCACATCGACTTCCTGCGTCTGGTCCCTGGTCAGACTGTGCATGTTCAGGTCGGCATTACCTTCACGGGTGAAGAAGACGCTCCGGGCATCAAGCGCGGTGGTGTGCTGAACATTGCTCGTCACGCTGTTGATGTTGAAGTGCCGGTTGAGAACATTCCTGAGCACTTCACGGTTGACCTCAGCAAGCTGGACATCAACGACAACGTGCGTTGGGACGACCTTCAGGGTACGGAACATTCCACACCGACCCTGCATATCCCCAACTTCGTGATTGCTTCTATCGCACCGCCGACAGTCGATGAAGAACCGGCAGAGGCTTCCGAGGAAGCTGCTGAAGCCAAGTAAGGGGTATTACGGTTGTGAAGCTCTGGGTCGGACTCGGTAATCCGGGCACATCAATGAGTCGCAACCGGCATAATATCGGCTTTATGGCAGTCGATGCGATTGCCTCGCGCCACGGGTTTGGCCCGTGGCGCAAGCGCTTCCGTGGGGAAACGGCGGAAGGTATGGTCGGGCGGCAAAAGATTCTTTTGCTTAAGCCGCTGACCTATATGAATCTGTCTGGTGACAGTGTGCAGCAGGCAGCACGTTTCTATAAAATCCCACAGGATGAGATTACGGTCTTCCATGATGAGCTTGATCTGGCTTTCGGGAAGATGAGGGTTAAGCGGGGCGGTGGAGCTGCCGGGCATAATGGTCTGCGCTCTATGGATAAAGCCCTTCCCGGCCCTGATTACTGGCGTGTCCGTCTGGGTATTGGTCATCCGGGCAGCCGGGAGAAAGTGCATGGCCATGTGCTGGGGGATTTCTCCAGCACCGAGCGGCCAGAGCTGGAGCTGTGGCTGGATGATATGGCGGATGCCACGCCGCTTCTGGCGCAGGGTGAGCATGAAGCTTTCATGACAAAGACGGCTCTGCGGCGGAACTGAACATAGAGAATCTAACAGGCCTGCGGCTGTGAGAGATGAGACAGACCGACAGAGCCCAGAAAGGGGAGAGAGCGAATGGGGTTCAATTGCGGGATCGTTGGCCTCCCCAATGTCGGTAAGTCCACTCTTTTCAATGCATTGACGCAGACGGCGTCGGCCCAGTCCGCTAACTATCCGTTCTGCACCATCGAGCCGAACACCGGGCGGGTGGCTGTGCCGGATGAACGTCTGGAGGTTCTGGCAAAAGCTGGCAATTCTCAGCGTATCGTGCCGACAAGCCTTGAGTTTGTGGATATTGCCGGGTTGGTGCGTGGAGCTTCCAAAGGGGAAGGTCTGGGGAACCAGTTCCTTGCGAATATTCGTGAGGTGGATGCGATCATTCACGTTCTGCGCTGCTTTGATGATGATGACATCACCCATGTTGAGGGCGGCGTGGATCCCGTGCGTGATGCAGACATCATCGAGACGGAGCTGATGCTGGCCGATCTGGACAGTCTGGAACGCCGCAAGGTCGGGCTGGAGAAGCGTGCCCGTGGCAATGACCGTGAGGCTAAAGAACAGCTTGAGCTCATGGAGCCGCTGCTGGCTGCTCTGCGTGAAGGGAAGCCTGCCCGTACGGCCGTGCCGGAAGGTAAGGAAGCTGAAGCAGCTCGCCTCCAGCTGATGACAACCAAGCCGGTTCTGTACGTCTGCAACGTGGAAGAATCTGCGGCCTCAACCGGCAATGCTTATTCCGAGCAGGTCCGTAAGAGGGCCGAGGCAGAAGGTGCCGGGGCTGTTATTGTGTCTGCAGCCATTGAAGCCGAGGTCAGCCAGCTTGATGCGGAAGAACGGACGGAGTTTCTGGATGGTCTCGGCCTGAAGGATAGCGGTCTGGATCGTGTGATTGCTGCCGGTTATCGCCTGCTGGGTCTTCAGACTTATTTCACGGTTGGCCCGAAAGAAACTCGTGCATGGACAATCACGGCAGGCACAAAGGCCCCGCAGGCTGCTGCTGTCATTCATAACGACTTCGAACGTGGCTTCATTGCCTGCGAAACCATCGCTTATGATGATTACGTGACCTACAAAGGTGAGGCTGGTGCTCGTGAAGCCGGTAAACTGCGTGTTGAAGGTAAGAACTATGTCGTGCAGGACGGTGATGTTCTGCTGTTCCGTTTCAACGTCTAAGTTTGGTCTATGAAGGGACATTCTTCCCTTCGTAAGTCCCCAGCGACTCCGCTGGGGGCTGCGGCCTCTCGGTTTGGGGATGGTCGCCGAATGCGCATTGGCCTGTTGGGGGGATCATTCAACCCAGCGCATGAGGGGCATATCCAGCTTGCCCGTAAAGCTCTGGTAAGCCTGAGGCTGGATCAGGTCTGGCTGATGGTCTCGCCGGGGAATCCGCTCAAATCCCGTAAAGGCATGGCCCCGTTTTCCCAACGGCTGGAGACAGCGCGGGCTCTGGCAGATGGGCGGCGTATCATTGCGATGGATATAGAGCAGAAGCTGGGTCAGCGTTACACGGTTAGGACTGTGGCAATGCTCCGGCAGCGTTTTCCTCACTGTCGTTTCATCTGGCTTATGGGGTCGGATGGATTGGCACAGTTCTCCCGCTGGCGGTCATGGCGGCGGTTGGCACAGATGGTGCCAATTGCCGTTCTACCCCGGCCGGGAAGCATCATACCGGCCCTGAAAGGGCGAGCGAGTTCCGTTCTGCGGCGTTATCGACATGATGGAAGGGCGGCGTCACTTCTGCTAGAGAAAAGAAATGGGCCGGGCTGGACATTCCTGTCTGCGCCTCAGAATGACATATCTTCGACCGCTTTGCGTCAAAAAGGGCAGTTTCGCCCATCTGTCGATCAGGAGTGAGAACCATCATCAACGCGACTGAAACCCCCGTTTCCGCCCCTCGTAGTGAGGAAGGGCTGGCCCGTCTTCTGTCTGTCATCACGGAAAGCCTGGATGAGGACAAGGCCGAGAATGTCGTTGTGCTGGACCTGACAGGTCGTGCAGGATTCGCCGAGCGTATGGTCATTGCCAGTGGCCTTTCTGAGCGTCAGATTTCCGCTATGGCGCAGCATCTTGAACGCCGCCTGAAAGAAGAAAATCTTGCCCGCCCGCAAATTGAGGGGGATCAGGGTAGTGACTGGGTCCTGATGGATGCTGGCGATGTGGTCGTTCATCTTTTCATGCCGGAAAGCCGGGAGCTTTATGCGCTTGAACGCATGTGGGGCGGTGATTTTGAAGCCGCAGCGGAAGAAATCGCTGTTGAGTAAGATGAGGTACGGCGAGAGGGCTTCGGCATGAAGCTCATTGCTGTCGGAAAACTGAAATCTGGCCCTGAACGGGACATGCTGGACCGGTACTGTGCCCGTCTGCGTCCAAAACTCGAGATTGTGGAAGTGGCTCAGGGGCGTGGTGCCCCGGCAGAGCTGAAACGGCGGGAGGCTGAAGCCCTTCTGGCGGCCTGTCCTGATAATGCTTTTCTTGTAGCGCTGGATGAAGGCGGTAAGCTGATAGACAGTCTGACTTTCTCATCCCAGTTGCAGGGATGGCAGGAAAGTGGCCGCCCTGTCTGTTTCATGATTGGTGGGGCAGAAGGGTTTGATGCTGCCATTATTCAGCGGGCAGATGCTGTTTTCTCGCTAGGAAAACTGACATGGCCGCATATGCTGGTGCGGGTTATGTTGGCAGAACAGCTTTTCCGGGCGCAGGCCATTCAGACAGGCCACCCATATCATAAAGCCGGACGCCCCTGAAAAGGAGCCGTCCGGCTTCATAAGAAACAGTGTTTATAAGAGTCGCTTCTTACTGGAGAGAGCGGCTGGGAGCTTCATCCCCGAAGAATGTGCTATCGCCAGATGACGGGACAGAAGCTGTTTCCATGTCGCTGGCTGTATTGCTGGCCACGGCACGGCGGAAGAAATCAGAACGGGGCGAGGAGCCTTCACGGCGGCTATAAATGAAGCCATGTGTCGGGTAGATGCTGCCCAGACGTCCGCTGTTCCCGGGGAGGGCCACACGCACGGCAGTCCAGTCATTCTCAGGAGAGACATCCACGACACGGGTGTTATGGCTAACCCCGTTGGAAGCCCAATGAGCCTGATCGATCACGATAGTACGGCTATCGATACGGCGGCGCACAACGGCCACATGGCCAAGAGGCATACGGCGTGTGGGGCGGAAGCTCAGTACGGCACCGGCCTCGGGTTCGTTGCCACGGGCATAGATACCCTCAGCATTGCGCCACCAGTCGCGTGCATTGCCACGAATCTGGAAGTTCGTGCTCTGATGTACATAAGCAACACACTGAATGATGCGGCTATGGCCGTAATGACGGTAATGTTTGTGGAGGGAATGGCTGCCTTTCACCAAGCGGCTTGAATGACGGACATGATGCCGTGCCTCAGCCTTAGGTGCGCAGAATGCCGCCGCAGAAAACATCAAACATGACAGAACAAACCGTTTTCCGGTGCGGCGCATGATATAATTCCCGTTTTTCTAATTGACCGAAATGGGCCTTCCTCTTCTAACAGTGACAGGAAACTATCAGAAGGTAGGGGAATATGACAAGGTGAATATTGACTTTATCGTGACACAAAAACCTGAATAAGATTTAATATTAGGAAATAGAAAGAACATAGAAATATGATTTTATAAAGGGAGTATCTTTCCCAGAACCCGGAACGTAGAGGCGAACGGTCGGGGGGATCAGGTATAGTATGATCGCTACTAAAACTGTATTCATAAGATCATGATCTGTTGTTTTTTATTGAGTCATTTTTTCTAATATTTTTTAGTCTTCTGTTCATGCGCTGTGAGGTGTCCGGTTTCTTGTCGGATGGGACATGGAATTGTAAATCCTTTCTTTATTGTCACTCGCAGCGTGGATGCCATCATGAAGTTAACCTTGCGGAAAGTAACCGTTACACCGATTCGACAGAACTGCACGATTCTGTCTGATCAGGATGGGAGAGCGGTTATCGTGGATCCCGGTGGGGAGAGTGCACGGATCGCCCATCAAGCTGGGGGACTGCATGTTGAGGCTATTTTATTGACCCATGGCCATCTGGATCATGCAGGTGGTGCTGCTGATCTCAAGGCCCTTCTTACGGCGCGGCAGGAGGGTGAGGTCCCCGTGCTGGGGCCGCTGCGGGATGATTTGTTTCTGCTTCAGCGCATTGAGGAGCAGGCGGCTGCTTTTGGGCTGGATGGCATGAAAAGCGTCATGCCAGATCGTTTTTTGAAAGATGGCGAAGTTCTGTCTTTATTGGGGCATGATTTTGAGGTGGCGCATATTCCGGGACATACGCCCGGCCATGTGGTTTTCATCGTGCATGGCGAGAAACTTGTGCTGGCTGGTGATACGCTGTTCCGTGGCACAGTAGGGCGTACGGACTTTCCCTACGGAAATGGACCGCAGCTTCTTGAGGGAATCCGAACAAAGCTGTTCACATTACCCGATGAAACCATCGTTCTGCCGGGGCATGGTCTGCCAACTACGATTGGGGAAGAACGCTGGAACAATCCGGCTTTTCGGTAGGATGAGAGGGGAAAGGATGGCTATTGTGAAGAAACACTATGTTGTGGGGTTCTGGAGTCTGCTGGTCTGTAGTTCCATGCTGATAGGGGCTGTGCCCGGTATTGGGGAACTGGCTTTTGCGGAGGAAACTATTACGGCTGCACAGCCACCTCTGCCTTCTGTCCCATTGACGATTACCGATCAGGCGGGGCGCAGCCATCTCTTTATAGTTGAGCTCGCTAGAACACCCCATGAGCAGGAAGTTGGGGAAATGTTCCGTAAGCAGATTCCTGCTGATCATGGCATGCTGTTCATCTGGCCTGCTCCGCAGGAATGCGCCATGTGGATGCGCAATACATATGTGCCTCTGGATATGGTTTTTATCGATGAGCAGAACCGTATCCATGCCATTGAAGAAAATGCCGTTCCATTAAGTGAGGGTATCATTAGCAGTCACGGGCTGGTTCGGGCCGTGCTGGAGCTCCCCGCTGGAACAACGGAGAGGCTGGGGCTGGTCGTGGGCGATCAGATATCATCGTCAGCTCTGCCTCACGAAGCGCACTGATGTGTCTCGTACGATCTTTATAACAGGCGTTGCGGGGTTCATTGGTTCCCATATGGCCCATGCGTTGCTGGAGCGTGGTTGGACCGTTCTGGGAATCGATAGTGAGCAATCTGCTCCCGATATGGCGCCTCTGCGTTTGGCGCCATTACAGGCTTTTTCCAGCTTCCATTATGTACGGGGGAATGTGCGAGATCGGGCTCTATTGGTGGACCTGTTTGCAGCGCACCCTGCCATTGATACGGTTCTGCACTTGGCTGCACGGGCAGGGGTACGGCAGTCCCGCCTGAATCCTCATGCCTATATAGAAGACAATATAGAAGGGCAGGTGACTTTGCTGGAAGCCTGTCGATCTCTGCCTGCACTGAAGCATATTCTCTACGCATCATCTTCTGCCGTTTATGGGCCGTCAGCTCCGTTGCCTTTTTCGGAATCTGTGCCCGTAGAGGGGCAGGCTTCCTTTTATGCCACGACCAAACGGATGAATGAGCTGACAGCGCAGACCTACAGCCATCTTTATGGGTTTGCTCAGACGGGAATGCGCTTCTTCACGGTTTACGGGCCGCTGGGGCGTCCTGATATGGCCTGTTATGGGTTTGCCAGAGCTATTCGGAGTGGGAGTCCCCTGACATTATGGGATGCTGACGGGTTGGCACGGGACTTCACCTATATAGGTGATGTGGCAGCGGCGATTATTGGGTTGATTGAGCACCCGGCAGAGGAAGGGGAAAGTCGGCTGTATAATATCGGGTATGGGCAGCCTCGTTCGGTGGGTGATCTGATCCGGTGTTTGGAAACATCATTAGGCAAGAGAGCCATCATCCATAGAGCACCAAAGCCGGCTGAAGACATGTTGCAGACATGGGCAGACACGACTGCACTGCGAAAAACGATTCCATGGCAACCTCATGTCACTCTGGAAGAAGGGATAGAGCGGTTCGTTTCTTGGTTTTCTGGGAGTTTTTAGGTTTTTTTAACA
>NZ_JANIDY010000002.1 GCF_026385525.1 Bombella pluederhausensis | reverse complement strand
GCCAACCCCTTCGAGAGACACCGCACCCTGCTGGGCTCCCATCTCCCCGCTATTGGCAAGATGGCCCTGTGAATGAACCGTAAGGGGACCAACATTAGTTACGGCATGGCCAGTATTCTCAATGGAACCATCTGCCGATAACTGCATCTTACCGCCGTAAGCATACATGGTACCCGCGTTCGTAATCGCCTTCCCAGATGCAACATCTAAGGCCTGTCCTGCTTCCAATGAGCCTTGCTTACCGGTTTGTATATCTCCGTCAGCCCTTACATTCACCTGCCCCTGCGCAAGCATATGGCCATTCAGGACAAGATCCCCTCGACTATCCAGATGCATGTCGCCAGCATTCGCCGCCATAGTGCCATCTACGCGGACACCAGCCCCGGATTCATTAACAATCAGATAAATACTGTTAGCATACAGCCCACCCATGGCAGCTGTATCCAATGCCAGTTCAGGCTTTTTGCTTTTATCATCCGCTAGTGGTGTGGCTTCATTCGTTCCATAAACGACATGATTTCTACCTAGAACAAGATTGGCCTTCTGTGCACTGACGGGCCCTTCAATCTTGACGGAGCGTGACAGAATATCCAGCACAGGTACAGTTGCAAAATCTGCGCCCCGCTGGCCAAACTGGACCGTCCCACCACTGACGGAAAAAGCCTGAACACCACCCTGTGCATTCAACTCAGGATGCCCAGTCGTCAGAGTAACACGGGATGTATTGATGAAACCGCATCCATTACAGGTCAAACCATTTGGATTGGCAATAATGACAGCGGCCTGTTTTCCAGCAACCTCGGTATAACCCAAAATACGACTGGGTAGTGAACCTGTTACTTCATTCAGAATTGTTTCTGCAGCCCGACCATGCAAATTGGTGTTGCCTAATATAGCACCACCAATCTTTGTCTGCGCATTATGTGTTGCGTTGTTTAGGATAATTCCACGTTCCGAAACATTATAGTTTCGAAACATATTATGAGACACTCCCGCCCTATTCGGCGACACAATATTGATCTGGTCTATACCATTCTGCGTTTTGTCCAACTCAGGGCGCAGACCATGAACAGAATTATCAACCACAATCTGCGGAGGAGCTTGCTGTGCTACGGCCTGTGTAACAGTAGATGCCATTAACAGAACCACGGCGCAGAACAGATTGACTGCCTTCTGCACAAATGAAAAGGCCGTCTGGCTGTCATGCTGCATCATTGACCGTTCCATGCTGCTCACATCCGTACCCCTGCATTAAAGAACGTAATCAAGCCTTCTGCTGGCAAAGCCCCTCGGGCGATGGCGTGGGTAAGGACCACATCCCAGAAAAGGATTCCCCCCGTCTTGCGGATACCCAGCCCCACACCAGCCATTTCTCCACCCTTCAGAACGGCTGGCGTTGCCCTGGACAGAAAACCGGCACGGACCACACCGAAGTCCAGTGCCCCGTAAATCTGCACACCTTTCAGGAAAACCCTGCACGCCCCAGTATAGGCGCCACATTTCATAGTATCCGTTGGCGGCGACCATGAAACGTCATTGCGCATGTAGCCACCATTATTGCCAATGAACTCCTGCTCCAGAAATCCACGGACAGTATAGGGACCACCGACCTGCAATTCATTTGTCGGGTTCTGGTCATGGGAACTTATTTCCGCATGCATGGTCGTATGCCACAGCCAGCGGGGGGCGAAGGGAACGTATCCGTCAATATCCAGTGTTGGCTTTACATAGGCCGTGTGAGGCTCATCCCGGGCGGGGTTGGGGTAGTAATTCCATGTACCGGCCCCATCGACGCCAATTTTTACGCCACCCGTAATGTACCAGCTACTGGCCAGTATCTTGAGTGATTCACTGATGCTGGCATTCACATAGGCCTGACGCCCGCTCTGACTGAAAATGCTGGTGTGATTGACCTGAGACCCGAATGTCTTCCGTTCGAAAGAGACCTGTCCTGTCGTCACGCCGACACTGTTGCGCCAGAGCGTCCGGGAAAAACCGACCTGCCAGTCGGTTCGTGAACCATTCAGGTGATATATTTCAGTCCCGGCCAGTAACGGATATGCATCCTGCGACTGCCACCATGACCCGAAGGCTGTCCAGTAGCCAAAAGGCACAGACCCATTGGCCGACAGAAAGGACGTTCCTCTGGCTCCATGATCTGGCCCCCGCAGGGAATGATCATATTCCACCGACCACATGTCCAGCAGACCCAATGGGTTCTCTGCCATCAGCAGAGCATGGCCTACTGTGCGACCCGTTACTTTCTGACCATTATTGTCGGCCCAGAACTGACCATGCAGAATACCCTGTGCCGGGGCATTCACGACCACACGGGAAGCACCGGCTGCCGAGCCGGGCGTGATCTTCATCTGCGCACCGAAATGCGGCAGACGATTCATCTGCTCCACACCCTGTTCAAGGTCACGCAGATTAAGGATATGACCTTTCAGGCCGGGGAAAGCCATGTCCGGCACCAGCCGGCGGCTGCGCCCCTGCATGTCCATGCCTTCCAGCCGCCCTTCCACTACAACAACAGAAAGCTCACCACTACTCAGCTTCTGTTCCGGCAGGTAGGCCCGGGACGTGATATAGCCTTTACGGACGTAAGCCTCATTTATCCTGTTGATCAGGCCATTCAGGTCACTGACGCCAAGGCATCGCCCTTCATACCCTGCGGCCATATGTCGCAGCTTTCCTGCAGAAAGATGCGTCGTCCCACTGATGCTCACCTTACGGATGAACATGCAAGCTGGTGAGGCATCCTGCGGGGTCTGTTCAGGAGCAACCTTTACATTGGCAGAGGGAGGCGGGAGAGAGTCCAGCTGCTGCTGATGCTGGCGAAACCGCTGGAACTGGTCCTGCGAAGACCCCGGCCCGGCACCCAGCCCCGGAATGATCGGCGGTGCGGAGGCCAGAGAGGGTGCAGCCTGCGCTCTCCCCACACAGGCTGCACCCATGGCCAGTGTCAGGCCAAGACACCATGCCACGACCATACGGACAGCCACCCGCATACTCCCGATGAGTTCTGGCATCAGAGCACGCCAGAAAGGTCGCAAGACCAGTCCATGATTGACCTGCCGCTTTTAAGATTTAATCAGTGCCGAAAAGGCGAATGCTGTATCCAACCATCAATCTGCTTCATCGCCGCATCAGCGCCATCAAGTGCAAAGTTGATAGTCAAAGTCCCGGATGACACCTTATCCACCATGATATGGCCCGTTTTCCCCCCGGCGAACTGATCTGCCTGAGCGGAAGACATATCAGCCGACGCCATACAGCCCGTTGAAATGCAGGACTGCCATTGCAGACGGATGGGGCTCTGTCCCTCCACGGCGATACGGGCATCCGTCTTCAGGGACAGAGCAAGCGGGACCATTGCCGTTACACGCCACGGACGCTTCGCAATCGGCTCTTTATCCACATCCTCTGTGGCACGGGCCATTATGACAGCCCCCAGAGATTCTGGCTTGCCGCCTTCACCCTGCATCATGAGACTCTGCTGCATCAGACAGAACTGAGGCCCCTTCGCCGGGTTGTTCGGTGGGAATACGCAACGATATCCCCACTCTCCCGCGGTGCCAGACATGACAACGGGTGAGGTCTGGGCCGTATCAGCTGCCCGGGCGACAGAAGCTCCTGCTACAGTCAACGCTGAAAACGCCACAATACCCAGCATCTGCTTCATTATCCGACCAGCCACTACCCGTCCCCCCGCTACTTTCATGTCACATGGAATCTATTACGAGCGCAACTATATACCATTATTAAGCCATCATGAAATGATTTGTTAACCATCATAGCCGCCGTCATGCAACAGACCGGCCCATGATTGGATGATCCGTTTCACACCTGCCTTCTTTTTAGTGATCGCCTCGACAGGACTATCCTCATGAAATGGATATGATACATAAGACAGACCGCCCCATATCCAGGCCATGCTGGAACCGACCAATATGGCTCAGAAGCAGTTCAGCACTACCGGGAAAGACTTACCGCCAAGGCTCATACAGCAAAAAAGGCCAGGCTCCTGTTCCGGAACCTGGCCACATATTCTGAAAAAATAAAAGATCTTCAGTCACTCTCAAGCGAAAACAGCTTATCATAGGGCAGGTCAATATCCAGTCCTACACCATGTTCCTCGAAAATACGCCCTAATTCCTCACGAAAACCGGGGAGCAGCCTCGAATCAAGTTCCCCCTCATCTTCAAGATTAAATTTCCTGCCCAGTTTCATACAGGCTTCAGTTGGATTGAAGATATAACTGCCCCACTTATCATCACTCCTGTCGAGAAACATGTCACGCAGCGCAGGCGTAAGATCGCCTTCTTCCCAGCAATACATCAACCTGGACAGGCCAATCCGTGTCAAAGCGGCTATGGATTTTTCATACCACTCATCACCATTATCAGGAATTCCTGCCATACCATACATATGAGAGTCCCCCTCTATAACCAGTATACTGATAGGGTACTGATAGAAATGCATAAAATCATCGTCAGATATGGTCATTATCTCATCCACTACTTCAACTCCTGACCGACAAAATTTTCCCATCATTACACAATATCAGCAGAATAAAAATTCTGACTTTCTTTTATAGAGTTGGCCCATTATCCCGAAAAAAACCAGCCTCAATCGTTCTTAATTGAAAGCAGCTCACCGTAAGGCAGCTCTACATCAAATCCCACGCCATGTTCTTCAAAAATGCGCCCCAATTCCTTACGAAACTCCTCACAAAGATCAGTGATAATTCTTGGACGGTTCTCCTCATTAAAATATATAAGCAGCTTCTTGGCCAGCCGCACACCGGCCTCAGTTGGATTGAAATAGCAAGCAAGCCAGATATTGTCCTCTCTGTTAAGAAACATATACTTCAGAAGAGGCCTGATATCATGTTCAAACTTATCGTGACAGATAAGCCCCGATATCCCTAATCGAGTCAAAGCTGCCACTGCTTTTTCGTACCAAACATCATCATCGTCTTTGCTACAAAAGAAACTAGCTGTAAAATGCATGTCAATGGCACAATCTTCCTCAGCAACAATAAGCGCAAGAAAATTCTGATAAAATAAAAAGAAATCATCATCCGATATGGTCATCATTCTCTCCTTTACATACGTCACAATCAGAAATTTCTGCTCAGATGCGTTCAGTGACTGTATCAGTATGCTTCAGGCCACGATTTCACAAGTTCACTCTGCAAAACAAGATAGTACAGAGCCTCTTTTATGAAGCTATCTACAAGACCTCTCCTGAAAACAGAACACCTTGATCTTAGAAGAAAAATTCCTTTTTAAATAGGGGTTATTCCAAAAAGGTCATCTCCAATATATCTAATAATTTTATGAGAATACTCACAAACCATATCGTCAAATTCACCTGAGTAAACAAAATAAAAACACCATGAATAAAGGGATTCAATTCTTTAAAAGACTGTAAAGTCCATAGAAAATCTGTCATCAGATATATCTTCATTTGACGGAAAAAAGTGCTTTATCATAGGGCCTATATGACTAGGAGGATCAAAGCTCCACGACACCAGATTTTACCCTCCCCCTTAATCATCTACTCCATCATATCCGTCTCCTCACCCATCTCTCAGATCAGACAGAAACAGCTTGGCATGCCCCTCAGCAGGGCCTATATTATGCTCATAGTGAGTATAAACCTTGATAAGGACCTCTCCATGATGCAGGGCATCGCCACCTCTCCGTCCCGTGCGGCTCTATACGGCCCCGTGGCCTCTCTCATGGCCCGGCAGGACTGGGAACGGCTTTTTGCGGATGACATCGAGGCCATTCTTGAGCTGAAGCGTAAACATAACGCCGTCATCCTTGCCCATAACTATCAGACACCGGAAATCTTCCATTGCGTGTCCGACATCCGGGGCGACAGTCTGGCTCTGGCCCGTGAGGCCCAGAATCTGGAACAGGATGTCATCATCATGGCAGGCGTCCATTTCATGGCCGAAACGGTCAAGCTGCTGAACCCCACCAAAACCGTCCTCATCCCCGATGCTCTGGCAGGCTGCTCTCTGGCGGAAGGCATCACGGCAGAAAATGTCCGCACCCTGCGGGAGCGTCATCCCGGCGTGCCGGTCGTCACCTATGTGAACAGTTCCGCTGCCGTAAAGGCTGAAACGGATGTCTGCTGCACATCCGGCAATGCCCGCCGTGTCGTGGAAAGCCTCGGCGTGCCGGAAGTCATCATGATCCCCGACGAGTTCCTCGCCCGGAACATCGAGCGGGAAACCGGCATCAAAATGCACACATGGTCAGCTCGCTGCGAGGTCCATGAGCGTTTCACGCCGCAGGAAATCCGCCAGTACCGGCGGATGCACGGCCCGCTGCACATCATTGCCCATCCGGAATGCTCTCCCGATGTCGTGGCAGAAGCCGACCATGCCGGGTCCACAGCCAGCATGATGGACTATATCGCCGAGCATAAGCCCGAAAAGGTCATGCTCATCACGGAATGTTCCATGAGCGATAATCTTGCCGTCATGCATCCACAGGTTGACTTCATCCGCCCCTGCAATCTCTGCCCACACATGAAGCGCATCACCCTGAAGAACATCCGTCAGGCTCTGGAAACCATGAGCACCGAAGTCACCATCCCGGCTGACCTTCAGGAACCGGCCCGCCGCTCTGTCGAGCAGATGCTGGCCATCAAGTGAAGGATCGTCCCATGCAGGGACATATCCTTTCCCGCTACGCAGGCTGGCCCGTCATCGTCGGGGCAGGGCTGGCCGGGCTGATGGCGGCTCTGGAGCTGGACGGCCCCTGTGTGCTCCTTGCCCCTTCCTTCACGGGGGAAGGAACATCCAGCACCCTGGCCCAGGGTGGCATGGCCGCTGCCGTTGGCCCCGGAGACAGTCCGGCCAGCCATGCTGAAGATACACTCAGAGCCGGTGCCGGATTATGCGATCCGGCCATCGTGCAGCGCATCACCGAGGCAGGCCCCGGTGCCGTTGAAACCCTCCTGCGGCTCGGCGTCCCTCTGGCCCGTGATGAAAATGGCCAGCTCGCCCTGCATCTGGAAGCCGCCCATAGCCACAACCGGATCGTCTTCGCCGGTGGTGACCGGAGCGGGCAGGTCATTCTTGAGCATATCCTCCAGCAAACCCGGAAAAAGGACACCATCCACTGGCTACAGACCACTCTGGAAGGCATCCATGCGCCTGACGAAACCGTGCAGGGTATCTGGACCTCCGCCGGATTCATTCCCACGCAACACTGTATTCTGGCCAGTGGAGGCTGTGGCGGGCTGTATCAGCACACCACCAGCCCGCTTGCCAATCGGGGAGTGACGCTCGCTCTGGCAGCACGGGCGGGAGCCACGGTGCGGGACATGGAGTTCACACAGTTCCATCCCACAGCCCTCGTCACACCGGACCAGACCAGCCGCCTCTCCCTCATCAGTGAAGCCGTACGAGGGGCCGGGGCCATGCTGCGTCTGGATGATGGTCAACGCTTCACGAAAGAACTCGCCCCTCGTGATGTCGTCAGCCGGGCCATTGCTGCTCAGCTACGGGAAGGCCGCACCGTCTTTCTGGATGGACGCTCCCTGCCGGGCGAGCCTTTCAGCACCCGTTTCCCCGGCATCACACAGGCCTGCCGAAAAGCCGGTCTTGACCCGGACACCCAGCTTCTGCCCGTTCAACCAGCCATGCACTACCATATGGGCGGGCTAAAAGTGGACCAGACAGGCCGCACCACCCTCAAAGGCCTATGGGCCTGCGGAGAAGTCGCCTGTACTGGCCTTCATGGTGCCAACAGGCTGGCCAGCAACTCCCTGCTGGAAGCTCTGGTCTGCGGGCAATGGGCTGGACGGGACGTCAACGCCCACAAGGATAGTAGCGGTCCTCTCCTCACCTCAACACCGCAACGTCCAACCTTCACGACAGACTGGCCTTTCCGGGCCGAGATGCAGCAGCATCTTGGCATCCTGCGCACTCGCACGGAACTGGAAAAGTTTCTAGAACTTACCCTCCCTCTGGCCCGCCAGAATCTCTGCGCCCTGACAGCCTCCTTCATCGGCTGGGCCGCCCTGCATCGCCCTGAACAGCGCGGGGCACATTGGCGGGAAGACACACCCGGCCTGCAACCACCCCGTCATCTCGACTTACAGATGAACGACCTGCCCCTATAACCCTCTCCTCCATATTTTCAGGACATTATCATCATGGCCCTTGATACGCTTTTCCTGCCCGACCTGCTCTGGGAGCCGGTCATCACCAATGCCCTGCGGGAGGATTTCGGTACTGGCGGGGACGTCACCACGCAGTCACTCATGCAGGGTAAACCCACCCTGAAGGCCTCCTTCGTAGCCCGACAGGATGGACGCCTTGCCGGACTTCCCGGTGCCCGACTGGCCTTCACCCTACTGGATGGCAGCACACGCTTCACAGCCTTCAGGCAGGATGGAGACCGCATCACCCGTGGGGATGTGCTGGCCGAAGTGGAAGGTCCTGCCAGTGCCGTTCTTGGTGGGGAGCGTGTCGCCCTCAATCTGCTGTCCCATCTCAGCGGGATCGCCACCACAACGGGCCAGATCGTAGACTCTGTGAAGGGCACGGGGGTAAGCATCTGCTGCACCCGCAAGACACTCCCCGGCCTGCGGGCCTTACAGAAATATGCTGTCCGGGCCGGTGGTGGCAGCAATCATCGCCACCGGCTGGATGATGCCATCATGCTCAAGGATAATCATCTGGCCCTGTTTGGCAGCAACATTCCCGCAGCTCTGGCCGCTGCCCGCCAACGGGCCGGGCATCTCATGAAGATCGAGCTGGAAGTGGACTCCCTCACCCAGCTTGCCGAAGCCCTGCAATGCCCTGATGGGCCAGACGCCTACCTGCTGGACAACATGACCCCCGCCATGCTGCGGGAAGCCGTGAACATGATTGAAGGCCGTGCCATTGCCGAGGCCTCCGGCGGCATCACGCCCGACACCGCCCGCAGCATCGCTGAAAGCGGCGTGGACATTCTCTCACTCGGCTGGCTGACCCATAGCGTGAAAGCTCTGGATATCGGACTGGATATCCGTACCGCCTGAGCCGTCAGAACTGGTCTTTCTGCTTCCGCAGGCGGGCCAGTTCTTCCGGTGTCCGGGCCATGAGGAAGGGATTGGTCCGCCGCTCCACACCCAGCAGCACGGGCACGGATGGCCGCCCTTCCGCCCGAAGCTTCGCAACCTCTGCCATGCGGGCCTCAAGGGCTGGGGGCTTCTCCCCCAATGACGCAATGAATTTCAGGTTCCCCTGCGTATATTCATGGCCGGGGCAGAGCAGGGTATCATCCGGCAGATCATCAAACTGACGGAAACTGGTGAAAAGCTGTTCCGCACTGCCCTCAAACAGACGCCCACTCCCCCCGCTGAACAGCGTATCCCCACTAAACAGGGCCGGCTTTTCTCCCTCCAGCGCATAGCAGAGATGGTCCAGCGTATGGCCGGGTGTCGCCATGACATGAAAGGTCAGCCCTGCAATGGAGAGCACATCGCCATTCTTCAAAGGATGATCGACAGCGGCCACATCAGATGGGCCATAGACAGGAACATCATAGCGCTGCTTCAGGGCCTCAGCACCGCCGACATGGTCCCCATGATGATGGGTCAGAAGGATGGCAGCCGGGGCCTCCGCTCCCAGCACTGCCTCTGCTGGGCCCGCCTCTCCGGGATCAATCACCACCCACGGGCCATCCCCCTGCCGGACGAACCAGATATAATTATCCTGAAACGCAGAAACAGGTCTGATCTCCACACTCATACGCTCTCTCCTTCTACAGGAAATCCCGCAGAAAACAGCGGGATAACAGACACCATACCCTCAAGATGGGGCCTTTTCCCCACAGCCGCAACCACAGCCCCCTTCATAACGAAATACTTGACCCATCCGGCAGGTGACGTATGAGTAATCTCATGTCACTGATCAAATCTTTCAAACTCGTCCTTGCTCCGCCGCACCGTGCGGCAACACCGTTCCTTGGCATTGGCCTGCTGGCCGGTGTGCTGGGACGAGCCACGCCGTGGCGGCTGACACGGGCACTTGGTACAGCGGGCTTTGCTTTCACCGGCTTCTGCCTGTACTTCTTCCGTAACCCACGGCGGACATCTCCGCAGGGTGACAATCTCGTCCTCTCCAGTGCAGATGGACGTGTGACGGGCGTCTCCATGGTGGCGCCACCGCCTGCGCTGGAGATGGGCAGTGAGCCGGTCTGGCGTGTTTCGACCTTCCTCTCCGTGCTGGATGTGCATGTGAACCGTATGCCCGTCAGTGGGACGGTAACCAAGATCGCCTATCATGCTGGCAAATTCCTCAATGCCAGTCTGGATAAAGCGTCTGAGCATAATGAACGCAACGAGCTGCGTGTAACCCTTAAAGATGGCCGTCAGGTAGCTGTTGTGCAGATTGCTGGGCTTGTGGCCCGCCGCATCCTCTGTGATGTGAAGGAAGGTGAGCAGGTACAGGCTGGCGAGCTTTTTGGTCTCATCCGCTTCGGGTCCCGCACGGATATCTATCTGCCGCCGGGTGTCACCCCCGATGTTCTGGAAGGGCAGACGATGATCGGAGGCGAGACGGTCATAGCGAAGCTCTGAGGGCCATCATATGCAGAAGCCATCTCCCGGCACGACCATCATGCACAGATACCGGCGCAAGCGGCGCCGGGTTCATGGGCTTTCCTTCAACCGGCTTGTCCCGAACATCCTGACGATGCTCGGCCTCTGTGCGGGGCTGAGTGCCATCAAGTTCTCCATGACGGGTCATTTCACCCATGCAGCGGCGGCCCTGCTGCTGGCTGCCTGCATGGACGGGCTGGATGGCCGCATCGCCCGCCTGCTGAAGGGCACGTCACGCTTCGGTGCAGAATTCGACAGTCTTTCGGACTTCGTCTGCTTTGGCGTGGTACCGCCCTTCATCCTCATGCTCTGGGCACTCCCCGCCACGCAGCGTCTGGCCTTCATTCCCTTCATCTTCTTCACTGTCTGCATGGCGTTGCGTCTGGCTCGCTTCAACTCGGCACTGGATGATGACACAGCACCGGAATATGCCGCCAATTTCTTCTCTGGCGTTCCGGCACCGGCAGGGGCTGGGCTGGCCCTGTTCCCAGTTTTCCTTGGGCTGGAAGCCAAACGCAACCATCTGACAGGGATAGAGCATTTTGCTCATTCCCCGTGGCTGGCAGCGGGCTGCCTGATTGTCACGGCCCTGCTTCTGGTCTCCACCCTGCCGATCTGGTCCTTCAAGAATTTCAAGGTGCCATCCCGGTACATCCTGCCGATGCTGGTCGGGACAGGGGCTTACACGGCCATTCTCATTGCAGAACCATGGGGTGCACTGGCAGCAGCCGGGCTGCTCTACCTCGTCATGATTCCGCTGTCCCGCCGCTCTTACTGGCGTCTGCGCCGTGAAGCTGAAGAAGCCTGGGAGCCTGTCGAGGACGAACCACCTTCTGCCAGCTCCACCAACGCCTGAAGAATAGCAGAAGGTGACGGCGGACAGCCGGGGATAGAACTGTAAACCCGGCTGAGCGCATGAAGACCGCCCAGCGTGGCGTAATTATTCTTCCATAGCCCACCATTATAAGCACAGTCTCCCACAGCCACGAGACTACGCCCGGCGGGCATGGCCTCCCACGCACTGGCCAGCGCACTGGCACAGGAACGTATCACAGAGCCCGTAACCAGCAGCCAGTCAGCATCTTCCGGGTGTTGAACCCGCTGAAAACCACTACCCTCCAGCGGGTAAGCGCTGCTCCCCAAAGATACCAGCTCCATCGCACAGCCCTCACAGCTTCCTGCCTCCAGAGTAAATAAACGGATGCGCCGCCCCTGCCGCCTCAGAGGCCGGGGACGCCATTTCTGCACGTCCAGAAAGGCAAGCATCATGGTCAGGGGGGCAGGCTGCATGGCGAAATGACCCTCACAAGAACAAAGGGAGATAAAAACCTGTAACAGAGGTTTCAAAACGGGCACTATATAGGTCCGTCCTGTTCCAGCCCAGAGTGAAGTAACTACCCCCGTGACGGCATCATCCCCCACCCCTCGCAAGGCCCTGCTCATCGTCAATCCGACTGCGGGGCATTATTCCGAAAAACGACTGACTGGCTTCGTGCAGCATCTGGAACGGGCTGGATTGACCGTACAAGTCACGAAGACCCGTTACCAAGGACATGCTGCGGACATCGTACAGAACCGCCCACCAGAAACAGACTTCATCATTGCCGGAGGCGGTGATGGGACGATTGCCGAGATCGCCCATGCCATGATGGAAAACCCCTGCCCGCTGTCCCTCTGGCCTGTCGGCTCCGCCAATGTACTGGCACTGGAACTGAACATTCCCTTCTCTGATGCCCATAACGCCACCCTGATTGCCAGCGGGCAGACCCGCACACTCTGGCCGGGATGGCTCACCACAGAAGGCCAGACCAGCCCGACCCTGTTCCTTCAGATGGCCGGTATAGGACTGGATGGATGGGTGGTGCAGCAGCTTTCCTCTACGCTCAAGAAGCGTATCGGACGACTGGCCTATGCTCTGACGGCGCTGCGCCTACCCTTTGCCTATCCTTTCCCTGCTTTTGAAACCTGCGTGGATGGCAGGACATACCACTCCTGCCTGACCATCATGTCCAAAGGGCGGCTTTATGGCGGGCCTTTCAGGTTGTTCCCTCATAACCATCATGAGGAACCCGGTTTTTCCATCTTCATGCTGCACCGACTAAACCCTCTGGCCCTGCTCAGGCAGTTACTGGCCTTTTGCTGCCGCAAACCATGTCCAGACCCTGCCGTCTCTTACATCAAAGGCCAGACCATTACCTGCTCTGGCAATAAGCCCGTACCAGTACAAAGTGACGGTGATTTTCGCGGCATGACACCGTGCTGCATCGCCAGCGCACCCACTCCTTTGCAGATCATCTGCCCGACTAGAAATCAGCCCCCATCTGAAGGAAGAAGCTTCTTCCGGCGATATAGCCTGAATATTGAGAAAAGGCGGTGTTAAAGGCCCCGTCCGGCACGAAAGGCGGTCGGCGATTGAAAAGATTGCTGATACCGCCCATCAGCTGGAACTGATGCCACCGGCTCGTCACCGTCACATCATGCAGGATCGTTCCGCCAACATGGGTCCGCCCGGATGTTGCCGGGTCTAGGTCCCAGTGGCCGTCATTCATCTTCATGCCGCTGATGATACGGGTCATCCAGATAAGACTGATATGGTCATGACGCCATGTCGTGCTGATGTAATGCTGCTCCCGTGGTCGCCCGCTACCATTCAGGTAGAGCAGACGGCCCGTGTAATTCTGCCAGTTACCGTTACGGGTCAGCTTCTGCCTGTAACTCAGAAGATACTGGGTATTTTCATAGAAGCTCAGCTGATCCCTGTCACTCAAGGCCAGACTGTAGCGCAGGCTGAAATCCAGACCATCCGTTTTCAGGGCACCGATATTCTGCGGCAGGGCCTCAATGGCCGTGATCTGCCCGCTACTGGACCGGGGCAGAATGGCACTACAGAAATCAGGCTCACTGCCCGTATAGCACCCATCCAGAAGCGTCTGCGTGCTGAGGGTCGAAATCATGTCACGCAAGCTATAATGCCAATAATCCACGGAAAGCTGTAATGATTTGAGGGAACGGGGCGTAATATCCATCCCCACCGTTGCCGTGCGTCCATATTCCGGCCCCAGCCGTGGATTGCCACCGGAAAGAGTCGGTAATTGCCCCACCAGTGAGGAGGTGAAACTGGCCGGATTAATCCCCTCCTTCTGGCAGCGTGCCCGCACGGCCCCCGCATTACTGCCATAACTGCTGACATGGGCGCAGGGGTCGGACGCTGAGGCATAACTCAATGTCTGACCACCATAGACATCATACAGGCCCGGCTGCCGGAAAGACGTACCCAGCGTCCCCCGAAAGGCTACATCCTGAACCGGTGCCCAGTGCAGGCCGGTCTTCCAGTTCAGCGGTGTGCCGTAATGGCTGTATGAAGAAACACGCCCCTGAAGATCGACCGTCAGGTCCCGTGCGAACGGAGCACGCTTCAGCAGAGGCAACTGAATCTCGCCATACCCTTCCGACACGGTGAAACCACCGCCCGTATAAGCACCAGCTGCCCCTGTGGATGCTCCCTGTGCCACCAACGCATCAGGATGATAGCTTAACTGCTCGCCTCTGTGTTCCATGCCCATGGCCACCCCGACAGGCCCTGCATAACGCCACGGCAGAGCGAAAAGATGCGGGTTCCGCAGACGCAGCATCGTGTCCCGCAGCTGATAGGTGGCCCGGTCCCTCTGGGTGAAACGAATATAATCCTTTGCCTGCTGGCTATAAGGCGCAAAAGGGCTCTGCAACACGCAGCCCTGCGATGCCTGACAGATGCTTGGATCGTACACCACGGCACTGCGAGGATTGGTCACATCCAGCTGCTTCGTCCCTGTCGTCTCCAGAAGATTGCGATAATTGATCATATCCTGCGTATGAGATGACAGATGGCTCCGCCCATAGGTGTAGGAGGCATCATAATCCCATCCGGCACCCAACTTCCCTTTCAATCCGGGCAGGAACGTCCACGTATCCGTATTGATGTTATTGCGCCGTGGCCCGACATCCTCTGCCCGTTTGATAACAGATGCATCCATCCCCCACGGATTATAGGGGCTGGCCGCAGGCAGTATCCATGAAGATGACAAAGTGGAAGGCGGCACGCTCCCCTGTATCGGGGCTGGGGACTGGGTGCGGCCTACAAGCGTATGGCTGTAACGCATGGTTCCATAGAGTGTCACAAAGCTGGAAAAACGCTCATGGGCATCAATGGAGGCCGTCCCATCATCATGGCGGTTCATAATCGTGGAGTAACGGGCGAAATTATAGAGGTCACCACTCGTGAAACGGCGGAAACCACCCTGCCCGTCCGGCACCATCTTCTGCCCTGTCTGTGGGTTGATAAGGACACCCGATGGAATGATGGATGACCCGTAACTGGGGCTGCCCGTGGCCGGATTATCATTCTGTGGCAGGGCCGACCAGCCACGGTCCCGGTTATAGATAGGTCCGGTCGTGCTGTAACTGCCCGCTATCGTGACATTGCCCCGTCCTTCATCAAAATTCATGCCATGATAGGCGGAAATCTCTCCACCCCGGGCATCCCCCACCTGCGTGATGCTCCCCCGCATGGTGATGTTGCTTCCCGTCAGATCATGACGCAGATGGATGTTGATGACACCCGCAACGGCATCCGCCCCATACAGGCCAGACCCGCCATCCTTGAGGATTTCCACCTTCTCAATCTGCTGCAAAGGGATAGTGTTAAGGTCCACACATTCAGACCCGGCATTGAGCGGTGCCCGATGCCCGTCAATCAGCACCAGAACCCGCCCCTGCCCCAGATTGCGCAGGTCCGTGCAGGATGCTCCCTTGCCGCCATTCGTCATGCTGTTCGGCGAACCGGAGGACCCGATGGAGGGCATCCGTTGCAGATAATCCCCCAGAGAGGTCACGGCACTGCGCTGTATGTCTTTCCCCGTGATGGTCTGCACCGGATTGGGTGAAGTCTTCCGCCCACCCTGGAGGAAAGACCCTGTGACTGTCAGCATTTCAACGGGCTGGGCGCTGGCATGAGCCGCCTGAAGCGCCCGGCCAGTCCCGGATGTCTCACGGGATGGTTTATGAGAAGTCTCGGGAACTGTCTGTTTCACCGTTGTGCGGTCCTCTGCCTGAGCAGAACACACCAACAAGGCCGGAAAGATCAGTCCTCCACCCAGCATGAGGGCAATGCCCCGTCTGATAAGCCGCACAAACCCCTCACACAGCGCATGATAAATCTTAAATTCTATTTTATATGTTATAATATAACATTGTGTGGCGGGCCAGCCTTTTCCGTAAAAGCAGGATTACAGGGCCACACCAGCCGGAGACACCCCAAGAGAGGCCAGAACAAGCCCAAGCTGCTCCGGCTCATGCCCTTCCAGAACAGACCCCAGAACGGACAGTAAAGGCAGCATCGGGTCCCGTATCTGCACACTGGCCAGCCGTCCTTCTTTCAATACGACATGATACCAGACATCACCCCGAGGCCCTTCCGCAACACCCAGCCCTTCATCCGTGCGAGGAACGGCTTGCCCTTCACTCTCCTGCCCGTAATCGGCGGTCATGCGCTCCAGAATCTTCAGGGATTCCTCAATTTCAGCCAGACACTGGCGGTTCCGGGCCCACGCATCACCCTCATGACGCCCTGCCCCGCCCATCGCCTGCGGCCTCACACCTTCATCCATGTAACGCATGTCCAGATAGCGCCCGCTGGCTCTCCCGATCACACCGCCAAGCGCATACTCCCATGCTACATCCGTTGGTACGGCAGCAACCCCTTTCAGGCGACCATCGAACAAACGGGCAAGCGGTCTGATCTGCTCCATCCGAGGCCTTATCCCCTGAATAACGGCCTGAACAAACGGAATGATGGCCTCCACGCCGCTCTTACCTTCCAGACTGATACTATCCGTCAGACGCCGTGACAGGCCATGAACCGTACAGACCTCCGCCAGAGTTTCCCGTGCATGGTCATACAGGCTGGCCAGAAGCCCCGCTCCCGCCTGATGGGCCATTTGGGCGAGGTCGAACAGATGCAGCCCCATCCGCTCCACTTCCAGCAGAATCAAACGCCTGTCCCGTTCCCGTGGGTCTATCCGGCGGCTCTCGGCCTGTTCCAGCGCACGCACAAAGGCCAGAGGATGAGACACGAAACCGCTGGCAGAGATGCGGGATACCAGAGGCATGGCCTCCTGCGGGGTCAACCCGATCAGACGAGACAACACCCCCCGATGCCCGGCGGCGATCTGTATATCCACCTGCTGCATCACGCCATCAGAGAGCACATAATCAATACCGAGCAGCCCCGGCACAGGCGTGCAGGAAGGTTCAATCCGACAGCGTGGCAGAGGCTGACCGCCTCCCTCTGCGACAGGCAGAGGATTGGCGGAAAGAGGCGCTGTCAGGGACCAGCTACCATCATCCAGAGCTGGACTGTCATCCAGCGCAGACCATGCCTCCACGCCCCACAGGTCTCTGGAAATTCGTTCTCCCCACTGAGCTGCTGGGAAATAGGGGGACACGGCCTGATAATGCCCCTGCTCCACCGCCGTGCTCAATAGAAGCGGCTGCTCGCCTTCCAATAGAAACAGAGCCGTGGCCCATTCTTCATTCGCCCAGAAAGCCAGAAACGTCATCATTCGGGCATTCTGCTGCAAGAGGCGCTGCCAGCCTTCCGCCGTGACACGATAATGGAACAGCCCGATACGCTCGCCTTCAGGTAGGGCAGAACCCGTCATCATGGGCTGTATCCTTTCAATACGGGCGATGCCAGAAACGCCACCGCCAGAAGCGCCAGCAGACCCAACAGACACAGGAGCCCCCGCATCAACGGACCTCCCCGCTGCCAGACCATGAGTAGGCTCTGCGGCATCGTCTCAAGCTTCAGCTGCCAGAGCCCCAGCATCATACAGAGCAGCAGACCAGCCAGCGCCCACCAGTCCAGCAGTGGCGCCAACACGACCAGCACCACCATAACAACCGGCAGGACCATCTGCACGGGCAACAGGGCCAACCCGCCCGGCAGAACCGTCTGACCTGATGGCAGAAAACCGTTACATCCCAAACGCAACGCCGCTGCCAGCAGCGCCGCTACATATAGCATCAACAGGCACAGCATCTGCCCGGTTCCTGCCGCAAGCAGTCCCAGCCCCGTCAGCCATGGCAGCAGAGGGAACACCCCCGACCGAGCCAGAAGCAGGCTCGCCATGGCCAGCAGACCGGCAATGACCATCAGAAGATGTGTGAAAGGCGTCATCGCCAGCAGCGTCATGAGGAATAGCGGCACGAAACGCAGCCCCACATCCAGCAGGACCAGCTCTGCCCGGCTGGACACGGCACTACCCAAACCCGCCATCATGCACAGCCCTGTCAGGGCCAGAACCTGCCCGACCTGCATCGCCGTTTCATGACTGGAGAAGACATCACCACCCGGCATCACGGCCAGACCAAGACCAGCCAGTATCACACCACTCAACCGTAGGCGTACCATCTCCCACGCAGGCAGGGCCCGCCGTGTCGCCCGACCGTCCCACCACGCCAGCAGGACCGTCCCAGCCCCATCAAAAAACAGAGCCGCCAAAGGAGGCCGCAAAAGCAGCCCCATGAAGACGCAGCCCGTAACAAAGAATGGCAGATAGGCTTCCATCCCCTCTCTAAAAGACGCTTTCTCCTGAGCAGGTTCAGGCCCAGTCCATAAGCTGAACAGCAGAACAGGAACACAGGCTTCCATAGCCAGACAGAGAGCCTGCCCCCATGTCATGCCAGAAGAACAGCCCAGCAGAGCCAGAAGACTCAGGCCAAATCCCAGACGGGCCATGCGCCCCGCCTGCGCTGGCCGCCGTGATGCCCACAGCACCCAGACCACCAGAAACGGCCAGCAGAACAGCCCGAACAGAACCGGCGAGGCAAACAGACCTGATGAAAATGAGACAGCCGCCAGTGCCATCAGTCTTCCTCCACCCGCAACCATGCCAGCCTTGGCAGCAGCACCAGCGCCAGAAACACCATCACCGCCCAGAGCGCCACCGCCGTAACGAACAGCCCCCATGACGGCAAAAGAGACGCCATGACCATCAGGCCATCCACCGCCATGATGAGCCCGCAGAACTGGGCCAGAGCCACTCCACAGGCCGCCGAACACAGCCCGGCCAGAACCAGCCCAATGCCAAAAGTTGGCACCAACCCAAGCCCTGCCCCAAAGAAGGCCAGCACAAACTGGAGCAGCAGGGTCATGACCACGGGCATCATCCCCCGCCCACCGGCAAACATCGTCCCCTGCCCAACGGCAAAATGCCGGACTATCCCCCAGAGCAGCAGATTGAAGACAGGCAGCAGCAAGGCACACAAAACAGCCAACGCCCCCGTGCCGGATGTTGCCGCAATAGCTGCACAGAACAGCCCATAAAGCGGCAGCCAGCGGCCATCCCGCCCCAATGTCAACAGAAGCAGTACGAGTGCACAGGCAAAGCCGGTCATCATACGGCGAACCTCCCGGCAAGAGCCATCAGCCCGGCCAACCCCAGCAAAAGAGCCACTAACCGGCCGTTGCGGCTCATCCCCGTCAACCGCCCCAAAGCCACAAGAAGACTGCCCCCACCAAACCGTATCACCAGCCCGATCACTCCCGCCGGTCCTTCCAGTCCGAACAGGACAGGCAGAAGAAGATCGCCCAGAAGAAGCGCCCAACCTACATGGTGAATACTCACGATCACCTGCCGCTGGTCTCGTGCCAGACGGCTGGCAGGCCGCCCACGACTCACCATCTCATCCGCCAGCACCTGAAAATCTGGCAGGGATGTTGTCAGGGCCAATGCTGCGGCACAGCAGAGGGATGTCCCCGCAAGGCTGGAGCCCGGTGCCGCCAGCAGAAGGCGCTGCACCCCCTGAAGACCCGTTACACCCGGCGCTGCCAGCACGAGGAAACATTCTGTCAGACACAGGGCAAAGCAGCAGCGCCCATGCACCGCCCGGAAACGCCCCGGCACGGCCCAGAAGGCCCCCACCAGCAGAATCCCTCCCATCAGCAACGGGTCCGCCAGCCACGCACCCAACGCACTTCCAACATCAGCCCTGACAAGCGATAAACCCGCAAGACACAGCACAGCCAGAAAACCAAGCGCCAGCATCAGCCCATCTTCCAGCGGCAGGCCTGTCCGCAGAATCTCCCGCCAGAAAGCCGCAAAGCGCCTGTACCGCTCCCTCAACGGCGCCACCGCCCGCCCGACCAGCAGGGCCGGAACATCCTCCTCCAGCCAGAACATCAAAGGCAACAGAAGCAAGAGCACCCCGCACTGAAGGCACAGCTCCAGCACAATATGGAGCACGGAAAGCAGGGCCGATCCGATCATTGAGCCAGCCCCATCACGACCAGCACGCCGCCCAGAAACATCAACCAGAACACGGCCCCCAGCTCCTGCACTGGCAAGAAAGACCGCCCCTCCAGAAGAACAGAACGAACAGTGCGAACCTGTCTCTGCCCTCGCATCATCAGCCGTTTCATACTGCGTGGCAAAACAGGCTGTGCCTGCATATAAGCCTGAAGTCGGATTAACTCCCCTCCTTCAGTCTCATCAGATGTCAAAGCCGCATGGGCATCATCTCTTTTGCGCCCGGAGGCAAAAGCCCAAAACAAAAACAACCCACCCCAGAAAAGCGGCAGAGCTGTCACGCTGCCATCCCCACCGGGAAGGCGGTAAAGCCAACCAGCCCAGCCAGTCCCATGCCCGACAAGCCAGCCTGCCACCACACCACAGACGGATGGCAGACCCGCAGCCAGACACAGCCCCCCTGCCCAATGCTTCGGCTGCCTGTCCCGCAGGAAAAATCTGGCCTGACTGAGAACCCGCACACCATCCCCAAAGGAAAGCCCCATGATGGCCACCCCCAGCAGACAGCCCATGACGGTCCAGCCCTCCGTACTGCTGCTCAGCCCTAATGATGCGTGAAGCCCTACCCAGCCCACAATAAAACCCGGCAAAGGAGGCGCTGGAAGAAGAAGCAAGGCAGAGCGAGGCCAGATAGCCGCAAGACACTGGCAAGCAAGGTCCAGCAACAGAGCAAAAAAAGCGCCCTCCACTCCGAGCTCCATCCCCTGCTGACGGGACACCTCCATGACCCCCAGCAGCAATACAGGCCGCAACAGACGACAATATCGGTACAGGAACAGCCGTGCTTCCCCCAGTCCCGCCAGCAGGCATACCCCGGCCAGAACACTTCCCCCCACCATCCAGATCAGCGGCTGCTGGATGACCATTTCATGCCCCAGCCCCAACATCAGGATGAGCGCCACAAGCCGAACCACCTCATGCTCGCCTGCTGCCCGTCCCGCAGCCCAGAAGCAGGTCGCCATCACACCGAGACCACCAGCACCCGCAGGAAGAAGGGCATAGCCAACCAGCGCCGGTATACCCCAGACGGGTTGAAAGACTGTTCCACCCCCCAGAAGAACAAGCGCTACAGCGACCAGACAGGCAGCCGCCCCTGCATGAGAGGCAACCCCCAGTGCCAACATGGCCAGAACCATGCCTACCATGTAGCAGCCCCCCTGCCGCCAGACACCAAGAGGCACCGAACGCCAAAGGCCACTGACAAACACACGGATGGACCGATCCCCAAGGAGCAGGACGATCAGCAGTGCCAACAGGCAAGCCATGAGCGGATCATGAAATGACATGCTGGTTCTTACCCTGATTTTGTCCAGCCTCTGGCTTCCTGCTTCCAGTAGGCCATGTGATACCCGGCCTGCTTCATGGCTTTCCAGCGCAGACGGGCCTCCTGAACTGCCGTGTCATCATGGCCATCAAACAGATCAAAAATTCTTTTAAAACCCGTCAGCTGCCCATCCCATGCACCATTGATGCGAAACAGGAAGGCGCCACCATTGGGGCACTCATCACTGTCGGTCAGCCAGACAGGCTGACGGGACGCCTTCCCCATCGCCTTGCTGCCATGAGGGAGCCAGACGCCTGCACGAGGTGTCCAGAGGGCCTCATCCAGCCCCTTCACCTGCGCAGCATCATGACAGCGGATCACGGCACGCTCACCGCCTGCCAATGTTCTTTCCAGCAGAGCAGGCAGAGCATCCTCAAAGGAAGTCCGTGTGAGGTGATAAAACCCCACCTGAATCTCCCGTGGCTGATAGGCTTCCGTTCTGCTCTGTCCGTCTGCCTGCTCCCGCATGACATGCCTCTTTCAAGAAGGTCTCCATCAGCCACAGCTTCCTGATGCAGATGGAAACCAGCCTGACCAGCCCTTTGCAGAGCTGGCCCATCATTCAGCCTCAATGCTGGGAGGCTGTCCCCTGATATAGCCGGACGAACTGGTCCAGCAGACGTACACCAAAGCCACTGGCCCCCTTCGGGGTAATAGCGGTTGCCTTTTCAGCCCATGCCGTTCCGGCAATATCCAGATGTGCCCACGGCGTATCCCCCACGAAGCGCTTCAGGAACTCGGCTGCCAGAATGGAGCTGCCCGGACGGCCACCAATATTCTTCATATCGGCAATGTCGGAATCAATGCGGCGGTTATAGGCCGCACCCATGGGCATACGCCACAGGGCTTCACCCGTTTCTTCCCCAGCCTTGGCCAGCGTTCCGGCAAGCTGGTCATCATTGCTGAACAGGCCAGCATAATCGCTGCCAAGCGCCACCACGATAGCCCCCGTCAGCGTGGCCAGATTGACCATCAGGGCCGGTTTAAAGGTCTGGCGTGTGTAAGAAAGCAGGTCTGCCAGAACGAGACGCCCTTCAGCATCGGTATTCAGCACCTCGATGGTCTGGCCGCTATGGCTTTTCACGATGTCACCCGGGCGCTGGGCCTCGCCGGACACCATATTCTCCACCAGACCGACAACACCCACGGCATTGACCGGGGCCTTGCGGCGGGCCAGCGCACTCATCACACCGACAACGGCAGCGGCACCGCCCATATCCATCTTCATCTCATCCATGCCCGCAGCAGGTTTGATGGAGATACCCCCGGAATCAAAGGTCACGCCCTTACCGATGAAAGCCAACGGTGCCTTGTCAGACCCGGCATCACCTTTATGGCGCATAATGACAGTGAACGGCGCCTTCTCACTCCCCTGTGCCACGCCCAGCAGAGCACCAAAACCCAGCGCCTCCATCCGGGCACGGTCCAGCACCTCAATCTCCAGCCCCAGAGCTTCAAGCTCCCTGATACGCCGGGTAAATTCTTCCGGGAAAAGGACATTGGCCGGTTCATTCACAAGGTCCCGGGTCAGGAAGACGCTTTCACCCAGTCCTTCCAGCTCTTTCCAACGTGTCTGGACGTCTGTCACCTGTCCAGCGTCTGGCAGGGCGATATGCAGAGACTTCAGAGCAGGAGCTTTGCCCGTAATGGTCTTGTAACGATCGAAACGGTAGCTTCCCAGACGGGCGCCCAGCGCAATCTCCGCCGCCAGCGGGGCCTGTTCAGCCTCCAGCAGCAAAGTAGCTTCAGCCGCCTCAATGCTGCTGGCCTTCAGCAGCTTCACGGCCTCACCACCAGCGAGATGGGCCGCTGTGGCAGCACTCTGCGGTTCATCACCGGCAGGGGCACAGCCCAGAAGATGAAACTGTGCCACATCCTTTGCTGGAGCGATCAGGCTAACAGACTGCCCTGCCTTGCCTGTAAAATCCCGCAGGGCAACCGCACGGGACAGAGCACCCCCCAGAGCTTCATCACAGCTACGAAACACCGCTCCTTGAGCAAACGCTGCCCCGTGACAGAACAAAATAGCAAAAGAAGGAATCCCACCCTGTGGATGAGTGCCTGCAACAAAGGAAATATCAGTCATAGCAACCCTGTTTCATCTCAGGGCAGGCGCCCGTGCCATTGGCATGACAGCGTAACGCACCTGCCTCATCATAAGGGGAATGTTCCGCACTTATGGCCCAACACAGACCACCGCACCAGCCTCACATGACTGTTACGGCATGAGCACATTCCCTTTTTCAGTCCGCTCACCATAACAGAGAAGGTCAGAAGTGACGAATGATCCATAATACGGTAACCTAGCACCATGAACGCTTCCCCCGACACCACCCCGCAAGACCGTGACCTCCTGACGCTGGCTCTGGATATCGTCACGGAAGCCGCCGAGATCGTGCAGAACATCCGCAGCCGTGGGTTCCAGACCGAAATCAAAGCCGATTCCTCCCCCGTGACAGAGGCAGACAAAGCATCAGAGGATCATATCCTTGCCCGCCTGCGGGAAGCCTGCCCGGACATTCCCGCCATTGCCGAAGAAGAACATGCGGCGGGCATCCATGTCCCCGCCGGGAGCAGCTACTGGCTGATTGACCCGCTGGATGGCACACGGGGCTTTGCAACAGGGGGCGATGACTTCACCATCAATATCGGTCTGGTCCGTGATGAACGCCCCGTACTGGGGGCCGTAGCCCTGCCTGCCAGACAGGGCATTTATGGAGGCGGGATCGGCCAAGGGGCCTTCCAGCTCATCGGGTCGCAGCGCCATCCTATCAGAACAGCCCCGCCGGGTGAGGAGGGCCTCCGGGTTGTGACCTCCTCTCATCACACATCGGAAGACCTGCTTCAAAAATGGCTGGATGGCCGTCATATCCAGTCCGTCACCCGCATGGCATCAGCCGCAAAAATCATTCTCATTGCCGAAGGCAAGGCCGATTTCTACCCCCGCTTCGGCCCGACCATGGAATGGGATACAGCCGCCCCACAAGCCATTCTGGAAGCTGCAGGTGGTCACCTGCTGGATGAACATGGCCAGACCCTCCGCTACAGTAAGAAAGGCTGGCTCAACCCACCCTTCTTCTGCACAGGCTATCCAAACGACTGAACCCGCCGCCTTTCCTCCATTATCTTCATAACACCGGTACTACTACACCATGCCCCACCCCGCTCCCCACCATCGCACCGAACGGCTCGATCAGGATTATGACGGAATCCGGCGGGCTGCCCGTCTGCTCCGACAGGGAGGGCTTGTCGCCTTCGGGACAGAGACGGTCTATGGACTGGGAGGACTGGCCACAGCCCAGAAAACAGTGGAACGCATCTTTCAGGCCAAAGGGCGGCCTTCCTTCAATCCGCTCATCAGCCATTTTGCCGCCGCTGAAGCCGCTTTTGCAGAAGCCGACATGGCTATTCCTCTGCGGGACATGGCCTATGACCTCGCCCGGCGTTTCTGGCCCGGTCCGCTGACACTCATTCTGCCCCGCCATGCGGAAAGTCGCCTTTGCCCCGCTGTCACGGCCGGGCTGGATACGCTGGCCGTGCGTGTTCCCAAAGGACGGGCGGTGGAAGAACTGCTCCGCCTGACAGATCAGCCCATTGCGGCTCCTTCCGCCAACCGCTCTGGCCGGGTCAGCCCCTCCACCGCCCACCATGTTCTGGATGAACTGGAAGGCCGGATTGATGCCGTGCTGGATACCGGCCCCTGCCAGGTTGGGCTGGAAAGCACCGTGCTGGACCTGACAGGCACCATCCCCGTCCTTCGCCGCCCCGGCGGTGTCACGCTGGAAGAATTGCAGGAAGTCTGCGGCCCTATCACCGTGGCCGATCATGAAACTGCAGATGGTCAGAACCACCGCCCTTCCGCACCGGGGCAGCTGACCTCCCATTATGCACCCTCCCTGCCTGTACGGCTGAACGCCACACATATTCAGCCTCATGAAGCCTTCCTGACCTTCGGGGAACAGACGGCAGAAGGTGCCACGCCTGCACTCAGCGTCAATCTCAGCCACAGCGGGAACGTGGAGGAAGCCGCACGCCGTCTTTTTGCAGGGCTCCGCCAGCTTGACCGTGCCGCTACCCGCCATGGCCTGACCACCATTGCCGTAGCGCCCCTACCAGAAAACGGGCTGGGTCGAGCCCTGAAGGACCGGCTGAAACGGGCCGCTGCACCCCGCCCGGCAGAGCCGGCATCACCTTCAGCCTGACATGGCTGGGCAGCAACTGAACAGGACCGACCATTTCGCCAGACTTGAGAGGTTATGCCCGTTAAGGGACCGCTATATTCTCCGCCATCTCCTCATTGGGCTGGCGGTCCTGACAGGCGGGGCCACAGCCCTGATATGGCTGACACAGTCCCTGCATTTCATCGGCATGATCGTTCAGCATGGGCTCTCCCTGCTGGCCTTTCTTCATCTAACGCTGCTGATGCTGCCTTCCTTCATCAATGTCATCCTGCCGGTCACCTGCTTCCTCGTCATATTGTGGTTCTACCAACGGCTGGCGGGAGATCGGGAACTGACCATCCTTCAGGCGACCGGGCTATCCCCCCTGCGGCTGGCATGTCCCGGGCTGGTCTGTGCCGGTCTGGCCACACTCCTCAGCTATGGGCTGAGCCTGTGGGGGGCGCCGCTCGCCTATCATCACTTCCACCGCTATGAGCTGGAAATCCGCAACCGGGCGGCTGCCTTCCTGCTGGAAGAAGGCGTCTTCACCCCCGTCTCCAAGGCCATGACCGTCTATATCCGGGAACACCACAGCGATGAAAGTTTTGGCGGCATCATGATTGAAGATAACCGGGTACCCAGCAATCCGGTCACCATTCTTGCCGAAGACGGACTAACAGAACCTCATGGCGATGCACTGCGCCTCATCCTGCATAATGGTTCCCGCCAGACCCTCAACCGCCGGACCGGAGAACTCAGCACGTTACTCTTTCAGCTGGAGACGCTTGATTTCGGCTCTCCGCACGATCAGGCCCTCAGCCCGGATGTGGCCGAACTGACCATGGCGCAACTGTTCCACCCGCAAGGTGATCTTTCCACACATACACGCAACAAGCTGCTCATCGAAGGCTGGACACGCCTCACCGGCCCGCTGGCCTGCCTCTCCTATGGCATGATTGGTCTGCTCTGTGTTCTGCGTGGGCGCTTCAGCAAACATGGCAACATCATTCGCCCCACAGTTGCCGTCCTGAATGTTGTGGGGCTGATGATCCTCTCCCTGATGCTCAAAAATCTGGCAGAGCGAAATCCTGCCCTCGTCCCCCTTCTCTGGGGAACCGTTCTTCTACCTATTCTGGTAGGGGCCGCACTCTTTCTACGGGATGCGACCCGTCACTACAGGCTGGGTTCTTCTACCGAACAAACCAGCTCCTCCCCGGCACAGTAAGGAAACCTTTCAGGCATGGTGCATTCCGGTTTTTCCTTCACTCTTGCCCGCTATGCAGGCCGCAGATTCACCCTGACAACCTGCTTGACCCTGCTGGCCCTGACCGGCCTGATCTCCCTGTTCGATTTCATCGACCTTCTCCGCCGTGCCGCCGCCCACCCGGAGGCCGGGCTTTCCCGGGTGCTGGAAATCACCGCCCTGCATATCCCTTATTATGTGATCTATATCGTGCCATTCGCCATCCTCCTCGGCGGCATGATCTGCTTCTCTCGCCTTGCCCGGTCTTCAGAACTGGTCGTGACCCGTGCGGCGGGTATTTCCGCATGGCAGGTACTCATCAGCCCTTCCTTCTGTGCGGCCTTGCTGGGGGTGATCGTCAGTGCGGGGCTCTCTCCGCTCTCCTCCTACAGCTATGGGCTTGCCGTAAAACTGGACAAAACATGGCTGCGGGGACAGCATAATACGGATGAAGACCATTTTTCTGATCTCTGGATCAGAGACAGCAGCCACAGCTCATCTGCACATGGGGATGTCATCTTTCATCTTGGCAGTCTCCAGCGCCAAGGGAACACTCTAACAGGGCGAAACATCACCATCTTTCAGTTGAACAGCGACATGACGCTCCGCAACCGGATGGAAGCCGCTGAAGCTGTGCTTTCTGACAGAATCTGGAGACTCCACAATGTGCTCATTCTCTCCGACAGTCACCACCCCCAGCGACAGGATGAAGTGCTTTTACCCTCTGAATTTACTACGGAAACCTTAAAACTACGGGCCCTTCCCGCCGATACTCTTTCACTCTGGGTCTTGCCGGGCGTGATTAAACTGTTGCGTCATTCCGGTTTTTCCACGATACCTTATCGTCTCCACTTTCAGGGGCTATTGGCCCTTCCTATGCTTGCCGTCACCATGACGCTGGTTTCTGCTGGTTTTTCCATGCGCCCTGCCGGGCGTGGCGGGATCATGCGCATGTTGGGCATTGGGGTCACCGCTGGTTTTGCCCTGTTTGCGGTCTCCAAAATAGCCGAGCAGCTGGGAAAGTCTGGAGCTCTGCCCCCGTTCCCCGCTGCATGGGGCCCGGCGGGTGCCGGTTTGTGTCTTGCCGCAGCATTGCTGCTGCATTTGGAGGATGGCTGATGCCACTGTCTGATGACTTTCCATTCCGCCGTATTGGAAAGCCCCGGTCACTGCTTAGCCAGGCCCTTGCCGGGAGTACCCTGGGGGCCTTGCTGCATGTCATTCCAGCAGCCTCAGCCCAGACACCAACCCCTGCACAGACCTCCACACAGCCCCCTCAGGACAGTGCGGCACAGGCTAAGACGGCCAATGTTCCTTCATCACTGAAGCCCCCACAGAACGCCCGCACCCTGCCGCCACGGACAAAGCCTGATGTCTCTGCTGATGGGCAGGTCTCCAGCTCGGAGCCGGTTACCTATCTGGCGGATCATGAAAGCTATGACAGAACAGGCCTTCTTGTTCTGGAAGGTAATGTGCGCCTCTGGCAGGGCGACCAGACCATGCGGGCCGATAAGGTCACCTATGACAGAGCCGCCGGTGTCATAGAAGCAATCCATCATGTGGCGCTGACACAGCCCGATGGCACTACAGCCTATGCCGACCATCTGGAACTCTCCCATGGGATGAAAGATGCTGTCAGCTCCCAGCTTTATGTGAATATGCCCAATGACGCCAAGCTGGCCAGTAGCGGTATGCGCCGCAGCAATGGCCGGGTCATGGATTTCGCCAATCCTGTTTACACGGCCTGCCCCGTCTGTGCCCAGCATCCCGACCGCCCGCCAACATGGGACCTGAAAGCCCATGGGGTTACGCAGGATAAAGACAACCAGAATCTGGAATTCGACCGTGCATGGCTGCACATCATGGGCGTTCCCGTTTTCTATTTTCCCTATCTCCCCGTCACCGACCCCAGTTCGGAACGGCATAGCGGCCTGCTGAACCTTAACATCAAGCCTCATGACCATTATCTGGGGACGGTCTTCAGCCTGCCTTATTACTGGGTTATTGACGGCCATCAGGATGCCACCTTCACGCCGCTGGTCTCCACGAAATCCGGCCCCCAGCTCTCCACCGTTTATCGTAACCGCCTCAATAACGGTTACATCCGCTTTGAGGGCGGTGTGGCGGACGATACCCTACGCAAGCGTCCCTTCTATAATGCGTTCGGCGAGCTCAGTAATGGCGGTAAGGAACATGGTGCACAGGCCTATATCGCCAGCCGTGGCGAGTTTAATCTCTCCCCGCACTGGCGGGTAGGCTTCAATGCCAATCGTGCTACATCCGCCAACTACATGCGTGACTACAGCCTGCCGGGCTATGGTAACGATACCCTCAATTCCAATGCCTATCTGGAAGGCTTTGGTGTCGGCTCCTATCTGCGGCTGGACACACAGGTCTATCAGGGACTGAATCAGGGGATCATCAACAACAGGGAGCTCCCTTATTCCCTGCCCCGCTTCACCTATGAGTTCCAAGGCGAGCCGGATGCTCTTGGCGGGCGTCTGAGCGTTCATACGACCGACTTCGTTGTCCTGCGTGAGCGTGGCGCTAATGACCAGCGTGGGGAGCTGGCCCTTCAATGGGACCGCCCATGGACAAACAGCTGGGGACAGCAGTGGCTTCTGACAGCCCGTGTTGACTCCATGATCTACCATTCCACCCGTATGCATGAGCAGCCACTCTATGAGCAGTCCGGCTCCCATGTTCAGGGGCAGGCTCAGCCGACCGTGGCGGCCAAGGTCAGCTGGCCTTTCCTCCGCAGCTTTGCCAAAGGGCACGGCACGCAGGTTTTCGAACCCATCGTGCAGCTGATTGCCGCCCCGAATACAGGTAACGCCCTGCACCGGCAGCTGCCTAATGAAGACAGCTTCGCATACGAGCTGAATGATACAACCCTTTTTGCCCTCAACCGCTATATGGGGACCGACCGTCTGGATGGCGGCCTGCGTGCTAATGTCGGCATCCATCAAAACTGGAGCTGGAACGGCCGCTCCATCGACATGCTGATCGGGGAAAGCTTCATAGAGCACCCGAACAAGGGCGGGCCAGCCTATATGGTCTATTCTGGCGTCAATCATACCTTCTCCGACCCTGTCGGGCGTATCCAGATGACACCGTCACGCTATTTCGACCTGACAGCCAGAGGGCGCTTCAACCCTTACAGCAAGAGTTTTGACTATGGTGAAGGTCTCGTCTCTGCCGGGCTGCCCTTTTTCCGTGTCATGGCAGGGTATGTCTATGAGCCCATCACCTCGTACTATTATTACTACTCACCGCATGATAGCCGCCTCAGCTCTCTCCTCAATAATCCTTACCTGAACCGGACAAGCGAGATCAGCGGTGGTGTCACGGGCCGGTGGAAATCCGTCCATTTCGCCTATTACACACGGCGCAGCCTGTCCCGTAAGGAATTTGTGGCGAATGGTGGTACGATCGGCTATTCTAATGACTGTATAACAACAAACATCTATGTTTCCCGTCAGAACACCCGTATCGGTGGGCGGCGACCAAACCTCTCTTTCGGCTTCAGTATTTCACTCAAATCTCTCGGTACGTTCGGAAACTGACCTGACTATGTCCTTCTCCTCCCGTTTCTCACGCTCTGCCTTACTATCCCTGACAGCCTGCGCAGCCCTGCTGACTGCCGGGAATGCCATGGCAAGACCTCACCACAGGCAGGCACCAGCACCGAGCGAACAGGAAGCCCCGGCAGCGGACACAACTCAGCCCGATGTGAAATTTCCGACTGCCAACACCGAGGACCAGATCATTGCCATCGTAAATGGCCAGATACTGACCCAGCGTGACGTGGAGGACAGAGCCCGGCTATTCGTGGTCTCCACAGGTCTGCCTGTCAGCCCGGAGATTATGGCCCGCATGCGCAATCAGCTGATTAACCAGCTGATTGACGAGCGGCTGAAAATGCAGGAAATCCTCAGCCGTCACATCAATATCGAACCTGAACAGATTGCCGAGGCCATCAGCAATATTGAGGCCCGCAACGGTATGCCGCAGAATGCCCTGCGCAACCGCCTGAAGGCTGATGGTATTTCCCTCACCACACTGATCGACCAGCTTCGTGTCCAGATCGGCTGGATGCAGGTTCTGCGTGAGGACCTCGGAGCCCGCAGCCGTGTGACCCCCCTGCAAATCACCCAGCGTGAACAGGCCCTACAGGCCGAAGCAGGACGGCCACAATATTTCATCAGTGAAATCTTCATTCCCGTGGTGGACCCACGGCATGATGAAAATGAGCTGGCCTTTACAAAAACCATCATCAATCAGCTTCGCAACGGGGCTCCCTTCCCCATCGTGGCAGCCCAGTTCTCTCAGGATCAGTCTGCCCTTCAGGGTGGGTCCCGTGGCTGGATGCAGGAAGACAATATCGAGCCGGAAGTTCTTCCTATCGTCAAAAAGATGCCGGAAAATGCCATCTCCAACCCCATCAAGGTGCCGGGTGGCTATGAGATCATCACCGTTCATGCCCGCCGAACCATCGGTAAGCAGATGGGGACACTGCTCAATATGAGGCAGGCCTTCTTCCCCTTCAGCGCCCCGCTGAACCCTTCCGAACCGACCGATCAGCAGAAGCTCTCCCTCCAGAAGGCCCTGCATGCGTCCCAGACCATCAAGAGCTGTGACGAAATGGAAGCGCTGAACAACTCTCTGGGCAACAGCCGCCACAGCAATCCGGGGCTCCAGATTGCCGAGCGCCTTGCCCCGCAGATGAAGCAGGTCGTGGACAAGATTCCTACCGGCCATGTCTCCCGTCCGCTGGTTGCCCCGGATGGTATTGCCCTCCTCATGGTCTGCTCCCGTGAGGAACGCAATCTTGCCCAGCAGACACCCGGCCAGATTGCCGACCAGCTGATGAATGAACGTGTTGAACAGGCTTCCCAGCAGCTTCAGCGGTCTCTGCGCCGCCATGCCATCATCAAAATCCGTCCGGCTGCCAAAACCGTACTGTCCCACTGATGAACGCCAAGACAGACCTGCCGCCTCTCCCTTCCCTGCGGGAGAGCATCCACACGCACGGGCTGGATGCCCTCAAGGCGCTTGGCCAGCACTTTCTGCTTGACCCCACACTCTGCATGAGGATTGCCGCCCTTGGTGGCAATCTAGCTGACTATCACGTTGTAGAAGTCGGGCCAGGGCCGGGAGGGCTGACCCGTGCCCTGTTACAGTCCGGCGCCAGAAGCGTGCAGGCTGTCGAGATTGACAGACGGGCATGGCCACTACTGGAAGAACTTCAGGCCTATTATCCTGAGCAGCTTCACATCGTCCGGCAGGATGCACTAAAACTGGATGCTGCCCAGCTTACACCGGCCCCTCGGCAGATCATTGCCAATCTACCCTATAATGTCGCCACGCCGCTTCTGGTTGCCTGGCTGCGACAGGCTGGGCAATGGTCTCGCATGGCACTGATGTTTCAGAAGGAGGTGGCAGAACGGGTCTGCGCCGCCCCCGGCACATCCGCTTACGGCCGCCTAGCCGTTCTGTCACAATGGTGCGCTGACTGCTCCATTGCCCTGACCCTACCGCCGGGGGCCTTCTCCCCACCGCCCAAGGTTCACTCAGCCGTGGCCCTTATCATCCCCCATGCCGAGCAGCCTTCTCCAGCATTATTCAAAGCCATGGAACAGGTCACAGCCGCCGCTTTCGGGCAGCGCCGCAAGATGCTCCGGGCCGCCCTGAAACCCATAAAAGGGAACATCCTGCTGGAAGAAACCGGCATTGACCCGACCAGACGGGCCGAAACTCTCTCCATTGCCGAGTTTGACAGCCTCGCCCGCTGCCACCTTCAGAAACAGACAAAGACGGCCTGAACAAAACGCCCCTCATGACGTGTGAGGGGCGTTTTTCATGGCCTGTTATTTCGCTTCATCCTTCACACGCTGGGCATTTTCAGCCGCAAACATGTAGTCACGGGTCAGCGGTACGGCCTCAATGTCACGGGTGATCTGAAGCTGGAAGTTCATATGCCCCTGAATGCGGAAGGCCAGCTCACTCGCCAGCAGGTAAAGCTCGAACATCCGCACGAAACGATCATCATACAGGGCCCGTATCTTTTCCCGGTTGATATCAAAACGCTGCCGCCAGTGTGCCAGTGTCTTGGCGTAATGCAGGCGCCAAACCTCGCAATCCGTCAGCCAGAGTCCTGTCTGTTCCAGCGCAGCCAGCGTCTCACTCAATGCCGGAGAATAGCCGCCGGGGAAAATATATTTCGATATCCACGGGTTGGTCATGCCCGGCCCGTCCATCCGCCCGATGGAATGGATCACCGCCACACCTTCCGGCTTCAGAAGCCGTTTGATGTGATTGAAGAAAGTCTCATATTGCCGCACCCCGACATGCTCGAACATGCCAACAGACACGATACGGTCGAACTGCTTCTTCAGCGTCCGATAATCCTGCAACTCGAATGAAACGAGATGGTCCAGCTTTTCATCCTGCGCTCTCTTGCGGGCTACCTGAAGCTGCTCCACGGAAAGCGTGATGCCCGTTACCTTCACGCCGTAGTCACGGGCAAGGGTCAGGGCCATGCCACCCCAGCCACAGCCAATATCCAGAACTTCAAGCCCCGGCTGATTCAGGTTCAGCTTGGCAGCAATATGGCGCTTCTTGGCAATCTGAGCCTCATCCAGCGACATGCCATCATGCTCAAAATAGGCACAGGAATATTGCCTGTCCTTATCCAGAAACAGCTCATACAGGCTGCCATTGAGATCATAATGATGAGCAACATTGCTACGAGAACGCTTGAGAGAGTTCAGCGGGCGCAGCACACGGCTGATATAGCGTAACTTACCGCTAATATCCTCACTCAACAGGCCGCCACGCTCTACGTTCGGGATGATGGTCCACATCACATCTTCCAGAGAACAGTGATCTGGAACGATCGTGCCATTCATATATTCTTCACCAAAGGCTAGAGCGGGCTTAAGAGCCAGCGCGCGCTCCGCAGCAGGTGTCAGGATGCGGACAGCCGCCTCATGTCCCGGCTTTTCTCCCTGATAATGCTGCACCGTACCGTCACTATATGTGACCGTCAGGCTACCAAAGTAAATAAAACGTCTTAGCAAAGTATCAAGAACTGATTTCATGCGCTGTTTCATCCTCGCCCGGATCAGGACAGGCGCATCTCCATGGATGGCCCATATCCTCATGCATCAATCATTGACACAGTTCAGGAATATGACAAGTCCCTTAGCCATAGGGAAATATGGAGAGAGAAACAGGCTGCACCAGACCGTGCTTTCCTGACCACACGCTCAGAGCAGACATAAAAAAACCCGGCAGATCGTAATCTGCCGGGTTTCTCTGGATCAAGTCCAGTGAGGATGATCTGAGATCAGCCCTCGTGGCCAGCGCCTTCAGCCACTTCGCCTTCAGCTGCCAGAGCGGCGGCTTCGGCAGCAGCTTCTTCAGCAGCCCGCTCGGCATGAAGCTCACCGAGGATATTATCCTCCTCTTCTTCCTGACCGATGACTTCGCCACGAGCCTGACGCTCGGCTTCTTCCTCAGAACGGGCCACATTGACCGTGATCTGGATGGAGACTTCCGGGTGCAGGATGACACGGGCTTCCACCAGACCAAGAACCTTGATCGGCTCGTCCAGCACAACCTGCTGACGGGCGATGGTCAGACCAGCAGCCGTAGCAGCAGCAGCGATGTCACGCGGCGTCACGGAGCCATAGAGGCTACCGCTGTCACCAGCCTGACGGATCAGCGTCACGCTCAGGCCGTGCATACGCTCGGAAAGGCGCTCAGCTTCTTCACGCTTGCGAATGTTCAGGGCTTCCAGCTGGGCACGCTCATTGTCGAAGCGGGCACGGTTTGCAGCCGTTGCACGGAGGGCCTTGCCCTTCGGCAGCAGGAAGTTACGGGCATAACCCGGCTTCACACGGACGATATCGCCCATCTGGCCAAGGTTTTCCACGCGCTGAAGCAGAATCAGTGATGTCTGGGACATGTCGTGCTCCTCAGTTTACAACGTAAGGGAGCAGGGCGAGGAAGCGGGCGCGCTTGATCGCCTGCGCCAGTTCACGCTGCTTTTTAGCCGACACTGCCGTGATGCGGCTGGGAACGATCTTGCCACGCTCGGACAGGAAGCGGCTCAGAAGGCGCACATCCTTATAGTCGATCTTCGGAGCGTTAGCACCGGAGAACGGGCAGGATTTCCGGCGGCGATAGAAGGGACGGCGTGCCCCAACGGCCAGACGGCGGGAAGCAGGGCTGACTGCCGGTGTCGTGTTTGTCTCTGACATGGTTTCTTACTCCGCTGCAGCCGCGTTGTGATCGCGCGTCTCTGAGGAATCGCTATGACGACGGCCACCGCGGCCGCTCTCATAACGCCCGCCGCTGCGGGAAGCACCACCACGGGACCCACGGTCACCACGGTCGTCCTTGCGGGACAGGATCGGAGACGGTGTCTCGTCAATCTCGTCAACACGGAGTGTCAGCAGACGCAGAACATCGTCATGCAGACCCATCTGACGGCTCATCTCGTTCATGGCCTCAACCGGGGCTTCGATCCCCAGCAGGACATAATGGCCCTTGCGGTTCTTCTTGATGCGGTAAGCAAGGGTACGCAGACCCCAGAACTCACGCTTGCGGATGGTACCGCCGTGCTCGCCAAGAATACCGGAGATGTTCTCGACCAGGGTTTCAACCTGAGCCTGAGAGACATCATTACGTGCAATCAGCACGGTCTCATAAAGTGGCATGAAAACTCCCTTCGGATAAGGTCAACCCGGACCAGCCCAGCGCTGGCCTGAACGCACTCCCCCGATAGGGAAGTGCCGGGTATAGCCGTTGCGCCGCCATAGCGCACGGCAGGGAAAGCGACCTTCAAGCACGAAAACGGCCTGAAGGCAAGGAAAACCGGCAGGGCCTGAGGCCCTTACCGGCAAAACGGATCAGTCATCAAGGAAGGAGCGCAGCTTGCGGCTGCGGCTCGGATGCTTGAGCTTGCGGAGGGCCTTGGCCTCGATCTGACGGATACGCTCACGGGTCACGTTGAACTGCTGGCCGACTTCTTCCAACGTGTGATCAGTGTTCATGCCGATACCGAAGCGCATACGCAGCACACGTTCCTCACGAGGCGTCAAGGACGCCAGAACACGGGTCGTTGCCTCACGCAGATTCGTCTGAATGGCAGCATCCAGCGGAATGACGGCGGTCTTATCCTCAATGAAGTCGCCGAGATGGCTGTCTTCTTCATCACCGATCGGGGTCTCGAGAGAAATCGGCTCCTTGGCGATCTTGAGGACCTTGCGGACCTTCTCCAGCGGCATTCCCAGCTTCTCGGCCAGTTCTTCCGGGGCAGGCTCACGGCCAATCTCATGCAGCATCTGCCGGGATGTCCGCACCAGCTTGTTGATCGTCTCGATCATATGGACAGGAATACGGATCGTCTTGGCCTGATCGGCAATAGAGCGGGTAATCGCCTGACGGATCCACCATGTCGCATAGGTGGAGAACTTATAGCCACGGCGATATTCGAACTTGTCCACCGCCTTCATCAGGCCAATGTTGCCTTCCTGAATCAGGTCGAGAAACTGAAGACCACGGTTGGTATATTTCTTGGCAATGGAGATCACCAGCCGCAGATTGGCCTCGATCATCTCCTTCTTGGCACGGGTGGAATCACGTTCCCCACGGGAGATTGTCTGATAGACCAAGCGGAACTCATCCACCGGCAGGCCGGTCTCCTTGGCCAGAGCAGCCACCTCGTCCCGCATCTTCTCAAGCGCAGGAAGATGCTTGCCTGTCAGCGTCTTCCAGCCCTTGCCCGGAAGCTGGCAGATACCCTCGATCCAGTCCGGTGCCAGCTCATGATGGCGGTACCGATCCATGAAGTCCTCACGGGGAATCTTGCACTTCTCGGCCAGACGGAGCATCCGCCCTTCAACAGCATTGAGCTTCTGCACATGCGCCTTCAGGGACTCAACCAGCTCCTCGATGCGGTTGTTATGGAGGTGCATCCGCTCGACAAGCGCCACAAGCTCCGTCCGCAGCTTGTTGTATTTCTTCTCGTCCGTGACGGAAGCTTCACGCCCTTCCATCAGCGCCTTAAGACGCTGGCTCTGCATCTTGATGAGCTTCTGATAAAGCGGCTCAAAAGCTTCAAACAGCAGCATGATTTCCGGACGAAGCTTCTCCTCCAGAGCAGACAGGGAAAGACCACTGCCCTCACCACCATTGCCTTCGCCTTCGCTGTCCTCGGACTCATCATCAGGCTCATTATCTTCACCAGAGGCGAGGTCTTCCATTTCCTCAGCGGCTTCTGGATCGCTCTGGCTCGCCTCGAGATCGATCACTTCACGCAGGAGCAGCGTTTCATTCTTGAGCTGCTCGTACCACCCCAGAATAGACTGGAAGGTCAGCGGGCTGCGGCACAGCCCCCCGATCATTTCACCACGCCCAGCCTCAATACGCTTGGCAATGGCAATTTCACCCTCACGAGACAGCAGCTCAACAGCCCCCATCTCACGGAGATACATACGGACAGGGTCATCCGTACGGCTGGCAGCAACAGCGTCAATATTTCCGCTATTATTGTCATCCTCGGAGGGCTCGTCATTACTAGCGCGACTGTCGCTGCTGGACTCTTCCTCCTCCTTATCCGCACTCTCAACCACCTGAATGCCCATCTCCGAAAGGGCCGCCATGATGTCCTCGATCTGCTCGGAAGACATCTTATCCTGCGGGAGAATAGCGTTCAGCTCGTCAAACGTGATGTGACCGGCAGACCGCCCCTTGGCAATCAGCTTCTTGACGGCCGAGGATTGCACATCAAGCGGAGAACTGTCCTGCTCTGGTGCATTCCGGTCTGATCCAGAGGCTGATTTTGTGGCCATGCGTCTCTCCGTCAACTTTACTCGAAAGCCAGTAATGGGGCAGCTTGGAAGTGGTTAATCCGGCCCTCCAAGTCAAGGACCGAAACAGCATAAACTTGCGATTGCCCGTTTTATGTCGGCAAATCCACCCCTATACCACCTGATATATTTCAGCTTTCCTTCTCCTCAAGAGCGGGGTTTTCACCCCGCCGCAAGGCAAAAAGAACATTCTGCCGGGCCTGCATGGCCACCAGAAGGGTCCGCCGGGTCGCTTCGTCCGATTCGGATGAGGAACGGAACAAGATATCCACCGTCCTGCGCACCTCCTCCTCCACATTTTCCTGAAGCGCCCTGAGATTCTCCAGCGCATAAAAATGCCACCAGAGCTTCATGGCTTCTCTCATGCGGTCATCGCCATCTTCCATGCGAATCTGGCGAGGCATAGGGCTGCTGCAAACCTGCCGCACCGCTTCTGCCAGACCGTGCTCTGCCATCCATGCCTGACAGCTCTCCGCTGTCAAAGCACCCGTGCACTCATCTGCCCAACTCAATAGGGCCGTACGAATAGATGATAGAGGTTCCGGCAGGGAAAGCGCATTATATTCCCGGTCAATACCTGGCAGGATTTCAGGATATTGCAGAAGAATGGCTGTCAGGATGTTCAGCCTCTCTCCACTTCCTTCCGCCACCGTCCGCACGCCCGATACAGGAATGACCGGGACCGTGCTGGCACCTGACACCCCATAGCCTCCCCGCCCCGGCTTCTGGCGGCGATACCGGGCAAAGAACATCTCATTCAGCGTGCTGCTATATTCAGTAGCCAGCAGCTTGTCCGGAATCATCTGGCTCAGCTCATAGAGCTTCTTCCGTAGAGCCGCACGCCGTTCCGGTGTTGGGTCACGCTCCTGCGCCGTCAGCAGACTGAACAGCTCTACCTCCATCGGGCGAGCGCTGGAAAGACGGGCCTCCATGCCTTCCTTCCCCTCCCGCCTGATGAGAGAGTCCGGATCATCCCCTCCTTCCAGACGGCAGAAATGCAGGCTTCGCCCGACCTTCAGCAAAGGTAATGCCACCTCACAGGAACGCAGAGCCGCACGCTGCCCTGCCCCGTCACCATCGAAACAGATGATGGGCGTATCCGTCATCCGCCAGAGCAGCTCTAACTGAGCATCTCCCAGAGCCGTGCCCAGCGGGGCCACGGCCCCACCAAAGCCCGCCTGCACCATGGCGATGACATCCATATAGCCTTCTACCACAACGGCTTTTGCGCCCTTATGGATAGCCTGCCGAGCCTGATCGATATTGAAAAGCGTCCGCCGCTTGGAGAATATGTCCGTCTCCGGCCCATTCAGATATTTGGGCTGCCCATCCCCCAGAACACGCCCCCCGAAGGAAATGATCCGCCCCTTCCTGTCCCGAATGGGAAAAGTGACACGGTTGAAGAACAGCTCCCCTCTGGGGCGTCCGGCATCATCTGTCCGCATCAGCCCGACCTGCACCAGCGTCTCCGCCGTGATGTTCTTCCCCTCCAGAGCCTTCAGAAGGAACCGCCCATCACCGGACCAGCCCAGCCCGAAACGCTCCAGCGTCTCCTCCGTCAGGCCCCGTTTCTGGAGATACTCCAGCCCGGCACGACCTTCCGGCTGGTAGAGACGGTGGCGATAGATGGCCTGAACCTCATCCATAACATCATATAATGTCTGCCGGACACGGGCCTTCTCAACCTGTTGAGGATCATCAGCGGGGACTTCCATACCGGCTTCACTGGCCAGTCGCTCCACCGCTTCCCGAAAGCCTGACCCTTCACTCTGCATGACATAGCTGATCGCATCGCCATGCGCCCCACAGCCAAAGCAGTGATAATGATCGTCATAAATATAGAGCGAAGGCGTCTTCTCACCATGAAAAGGGCAGCATGCCTTCCAGTGCCGCCCGGACCGGACAAGTTTGTTACGCCGGCTGAATAGAGAAGTCAGGGATGTCCGCTGGCGCAGCTCATCAAGAAACGCAGTATCTATAGCCATGATCGCACTGTGACATTCTCCCCCACAAAAAGGAAGATATACCCCAATTCCCCCTTGACGAAACAGGCCACAGCCTCAACACACAAGGAGATCACCCTTACCTTACCACAGAGCAGAGAGCGGGCCTTTCATGACACGTTCCACATTCATCGGCATTGCATGTGGTGCCGCAGCGGGGGCCCTATGGGGGCTATCCCTCCTCGCACCAGAACTGATTGGCCCCTTTGCTCCGCTGCAACTCGCTTCTGTCCGCTTTGTCACATATGGGATCATCGCTCTGGTTCTTCTCGCTCCCCGGCTGAAGAAGCTGCTGCCCCATCTGGGCGCTGCTGAATGGTGGGGGCTGCTGGGGCTCAGCCTCATGGGTAACATCGTCTATTACAGCCTGCTCAGCACGGCAGTGCAGCTCTGTGGTGTGGCCATGCCCTCCCTGATCGTGGGTTTCATTCCGGTCACCGTGACAGTCGTAGGCGCCCTGCGGCAGGATTCAGTTGTGAGCATCCGCCAGCTTGTCCCTTCCATGCTGCTCAGCGCCGGTGGGATTGTCTGCATTGCCTGGCAGAACTTCCATAATGCCTCCTCACAGAACCATGGCAGCCTTCTCCTCCAGATACTCGGCCTTCTCATGGCTGCGGCTGCCCTGCTGAGCTGGACGGGCTTTGTCGTGAAAAACGCCAACTGGCTGAAACAGCTTGATCATGTCTCCAACAATGATTGGAACCTGCTGACTGGCCTTGTCACCGGGGCGCTGGCCCTACTGATGCTCCCTCTGGCCTTCCTTCTGCCGCAGCATCTGCCCACTACGGGCTGGGTCCATTTCTTCATGATTGCCTGCGGCATGGGTCTTCTGGCCTCAGTAGTGGCCAATGCGTTCTGGAACAGCATGACACGCCTGCTGCCCCTGACCATGGTCGGGCAGATGATCCTGTTCGAGACGCTCTTTTCCCTGTTCTATGGCTTCCTGTGGGAACAGCGTTTCCCAACATTGCTGGAGAGCTGCGCCATCATTCTGGCCATCAGTGGCGTGATCTCCTGTGTCCGGGCACATGGGCCAGCAAAACACGGCTAAACACGCCTTTTCCCCTTGACGGAACGGGCGTTACCGACAACACAGGCTCTAATCACATACATTAATAACCAAAAAACGAGCCTGCATGACACGGTCCATTCTCATTGGCACCGCCTATGGTGCCATGGCGGGAGCCTTCTGGGGTATCACCTTCCTTGCCCCGGAACTGGTCGCTCCCTTCACGCCCTTTCAGCTTGCAACACTACGTTACCTGACCTTTGGGGTCGTCTCTCTACTGATCCTGCTCCCACGGCTGAGCAAGGTCTTGCCCCACATCACCTTCAAAGCCTTCCGGGCATTGGTGCTCCTCGCCATATTGGGGAGCGTGGGCTATTACAGCATGATGGGTGTCGCCATCCAGCTGAGCGGTGTGGCCATGCCCTCCCTCATCATTGGCTTCATTCCCGTCACGGTGACGCTGGCCGGTATCTGCCGCCATAATGCGGTCGTCACATTCCGCCAGCTCATTCCATCCATCCTGCTCAGTACGGCGGGCATTCTCTGCATCTCGTGGCAGAACTTTTTCGTGGGCTCCGCCCTGCATCATACCGGTCCGCTGTTGCAGGCTGTCGGCCTGCTGATGGCCATTGGCTCCCTGCTAGGCTGGACGCTTTTCAACGTCATCAATTCCGACTGGCTGAAAAAGCTGGAGCACATCACGAGCGGCGAATGGAACCTGCTGACCGGCGTTGTGGCTGGCGTTCTTTCGCTCATCATTCTTCTGCCGGCGGCCTTTTTCTGGCCCGCCCATCTGCCCACAACCGGCTGGGCACGGTTCTTTCTCATCTCCTGTGGCGTGGGACTGTTCTCCTCCACCATCGCCAATGCGTTCTGGAACCGCATGACCCATCTGCTACCCCTGACAATGGTCGGGCAGATGATCCTGTTCGAAACACTGTTCTCACTGATCTATGGCTTCCTCTGGGAACAGCGTCTGCCCACCATCTGGGAGGCTGCGGCCTTCCTGCTCTCGGTCAGTGGCGTTCTGGCCTGTGTCCGTGCCCACAAGAACAACGAAGCCTCTCACTCCTATCACTGACATGAAAAAACCCCGCCCGGAATAGAACCGGACGGGGTTTCTCACATTCCAGCGTAAAAGCTGGAACAGCAATCAGCCAAGATGCGCCTTGACCAGACCGCTGGCCCGGCCTGCATCCAGTGCAGCACCGAAGCGCCCTTTCAGGACGCCCATCACCTTGCCCATATCCTTCATGCTTTCTGCGCCCGTTTCCTTCACGGCCTCGGCAATGGCTTCCTTCAGGGCTTCCTCGGAAAGTTCGGCCGGGAGATAGGCACGGATGGTCTCAATCTCGGCTTCTTCCTTTGCGGCCAGCTCAGGACGATTGCCCTGATGATACATGGTGGCAGACTCGGTGCGTGTCTTGATCATGGAACGCAGAGCCAGAAGGATGTCCTCCTCGCTCACCTCACCGCTCTTGGCACGGGCTGCGACATCAAGGTCCTTGATCTTGGCAGAAATGGCACGAATCTGCGCCACACGCTCGGACTGACCGGCCTTCATGGCGGCCTTGAGATCATCCATGATACGGGTACGGAGCGACATGATGGTTCTCTCTTAATTATGAGTTTATAATCTCTACACAGGAGCGTAAGAGGTAACAGTCCAGCTCCATCCTGTCGATATGAGGGCAGTCATCATGGATCGACCACACATCTGGGAAAAAACTTCCCACCCTTTCCAGGACACCGTGATGAATGCCGCATATGGGAAAAAACTTCCCATAAGACCCTTGCTGGTTTATGAAAATGAAAGCCCAACCACATATCAGGCCGACAGGGCACGAGGCAGAGCAGCAAATATATGAACGTTGATTCACTCATAAAGAAAGCGGGCGGTGCGGCTGAGATCGCCCAGCTTACCGGGGTTACGACCGAGGCCGTGCGCAAATGGCGTCAGGCTGGTATGGTACCCACCAAACATTGGCCCGCCCTGCTTCATGTGCCGGGGATCACCCTGGCCGACCTGAACGAGACGTCAGAGGAGACATCCGCCATGACCCATCCTAACGATGACATGCCCCCCAAAGGCGCAACAGCCGTGCTCGTGCTGGCCGATGGCTCCCACTTCTGGGGCCGTGGTTTCGGTGCCTTCAATGACGGTGCCGTAGGTGAGCTCTGCTTCTCCACCGGCATGACCGGCTATCAGGAAACACTGACAGACCCGTCCTTTGCCGGGCAGATCATCACCTTCACCTTCCCCCATATCGGCAATGTCGGCACCAACAAGGATGATGACGAAGCCCCGACCATGGCCGCCCTTGGCCTCGTGGTGAAAGAAGATGTCACCGCCCCGGCCAACTGGCGCTCCGCCAAGCCGTTGCAGGACTGGCTGAAAGCACACAAACGGGCCGGCATCAGCGGTGTGGATACACGAGGCATCACCCGTCTTCTACGGGACAAAGGGCCACAGAATGCCCTTCTGTTCTACCCGAAAGATGGCCGTTTCGACCTCGCTGCCCTGCGCAAGAAAGCCGCAGACTGGCCGGGTCTGGAAGGGATGGACCTCGTCAAGGAAGTCGCCCAGCCCGCCCGCAAATGGACCAAGACCACATGGCACAATACCCGCCCCGAACGGGCTGTGAAGCGCCGTGTCGTGGCTCTGGATTATGGTGCCAAGGACAACATTCTCCGCAGCCTCGTGGCCGCTGGCTGTGATGTCCATGTTCTCCCCGGCACCGCCACGGGTGAGGAAATCCTCGCCCTGAAGCCGGAAGGCGTCTTCCTCTCCAATGGTCCGGCAGACCCTGCCGCTACAGCCGTCTATGCTGTCCCGGCCATTCAGGCCGTCATGGATGCCGACATCCCCGTCTTTGGCATCTGCCTCGGCCATCAGCTTCTGGCACGGGCACTGGGCGGCACGACCTACAAGCTAGACCGTGGCCATCGTGGTGCCAACCAGCCTGTGAAAGACCTCACAACGGGCCGGGTGGAAATCACCAGCCAGAATCACGGTTTCGCCGTGGATGAGAAGTCCCTGCCCAATACCGTCAAAGTGACACATGTCAGCCTGTTTGACGGCTCCAACGAAGGGCTTGCTTCCACCGTGAAAGAAGCCTTCTCCGTCCAGTATCATCCGGAAGCCAGCCCCGGCCCGACTGACAGTTTCTATCTTTTCGAGCGGTTTGTTGCCGTCATGGACCGCCGCGCCGCAGCCCGCACAACCAGCAAGGCAGGAGCCTGAACCATGCCCAAACGCACAGATATCCGCTCCATCCTCATTATTGGTGCTGGTCCGATCGTCATCGGGCAGGCCTGCGAGTTCGACTATTCCGGTGCACAGGCCTGTAAGGCCCTGAAGGAAGAAGGCTACCGGGTCATTCTTCTGAACTCCAACCCGGCCACTATCATGACCGACCCCGGTCTGGCCGATGCCACCTATATCGAACCCATCACGCCGGAATTTGTCGAGCGCATCATCCTCAAGGAAAAGCCCGATGCCGTCCTGCCGACAATGGGTGGCCAGACAGCCCTGAACGCCGCCATGGCGCTGGATAAATCCGGCTTCCTCACAAAGCATGGCGTGGAACTGATCGGCGCACGGGCTGACGTGATTGACCGTGCCGAGGACCGTCTGAAGTTCCGTGAAGCCATGGATGCCATCGGGGTGGAAAGCCCCCGCAGTGCCATCGCCCACACGCTGGATGAAGCCCGCACAGCTCTGGACCATATCGGCCTGCCCGCCATCATCCGCCCGTCCTTCACCATGGGCGGTTCCGGCGGTGGTATTGCCTATAACCGGGAAGAATTTTCTCAGATCGTTGCCAGCGGTCTGGATGCCTCCCCGACCACCGAGGTGCTGATCGAAGAATCCGTCATCGGCTGGAAAGAGTACGAGATGGAAGTGGTCCGTGACGTGGCGGATAACTGCATTATCGTCTGCTCCATCGAGAACATCGACCCGATGGGCGTCCATACCGGGGATTCCATCACCGTGGCCCCGGCCATGACGCTGACGGACAAAGAATACCAGCGGATGCGTGATGTCTCCATCGCCTGCCTGCGGGCCATCGGCGTGGAGACAGGTGGTTCCAACGTACAGTTCGGTGTGAATCCGAAAGATGGCCGCATGGTCGTCATCGAGATGAACCCCCGTGTGTCCCGTTCCTCCGCTCTGGCCTCCAAGGCTACCGGCTTCCCGATCGCCAAGATCGCTGCCAAGCTGGCCGTGGGCTATACGCTGGATGAGCTGACGAACGACATTACCGGCACCATCCCGGCCAGCTTCGAGCCGACAATCGACTATGTCGTCACGAAGATTCCCCGCTTCACCTTCGAGAAGTTCCCCAGCACACCGGCCCTGCTCTCCACCTCCATGAAGTCCGTTGGTGAAGCCATGGCCGTGGGGCGCAGCTTCGCTGAATCCCTTCAGAAGGGCCTGCGTTCCATGGAGACCGGCCTGACGGGTCTGGACCCTGTGGAAGCTCCCGGTGATGGCTCCCCGGATGCCTACCGTGCCGCTCTTTCCGAGCCACGGCCGGAACGCATCCTCATGGCGGCACAAGCCTTCCGTGCTGGCCTGTCTCTGGAAGACATTCAGGAGGCCTGCCATTTCGAGCCGTGGTTCCTCCGCCAGCTGGAAGCCATCATTGCGACAGAGCGTGAGATCGAAGCGAATGGCCTGCCGCATGACGCCATCAGCCTGCGCCAGATCAAGGCTCAAGGCTTCTCCGACCAGCAGCTTGCCCGCCTGAGTGGCAAGAGCGTGAAGGATGTTGTCGCCCTCCGCACAAAGCTGGGCGTACTGCCCGTCTATCGCCGGATCGACACCTGTGCGGCTGAATTCTCCTCCGACACGCCGTATCTGTACTCCACCTATGAAGGTGGCTTCGGCACCCCGGAATGTGAGAGCCGCCCGACTGACAAGAAGAAGGTCGTCATCCTTGGTGGTGGCCCCAACCGTATCGGTCAGGGCATCGAGTTCGACTATTGCTGCGTCCATGCCGCTTACGCCCTACGGGAAGCCGGTTTCGAGACCATCATGGTCAACTGCAACCCGGAAACAGTCTCCACCGACTATGACACGTCCGACCGTCTCTATTTCGAGCCGCTGACAGCCGAAGACGTCATCAGCCTTGTGAAGAAGGAAATGACGAACGGCACCGTTCTGGGCTGCATCGTGCAGTATGGTGGCCAGACCCCGCTGAAGCTCTCCCGTGCTCTGGAAGAAGCCGGTATCACCCTGCTCGGCACCCCGGCTGACGCCATTGACCGGGCCGAGGACCGGGAGCGCTTCCAGGCTATGCTCCGCAAGCTGGGCCTCCGCCAGCCCCGCAACGGCATTGCTCGTAACCCTGATGAAGCTCTGAAGATTGCCGAGGAAGTCGGCTATCCGGTCGTGGCCCGTCCGTCCTATGTGCTGGGTGGCCGTGCCATGGAGATCGTCTATGACAAGGCCGGTCTCTCCAACTACCTCAACACCGTCCTGCGTGCGGCTGGTGAGGAAGTAGCAACCGGGCCTGTCCTGCTGGACCACTACCTCAATGAAGCCATTGAGGCTGACGTGGACTGCATCGCCGATGGTCATGATGTCTATGTCGCCGGGGTGATGGAGCATATTGAGGAAGCCGGTATTCATTCCGGTGATTCCGCCTGCTCCCTGCCGCCTTACACGCTCTCCCCGGCTCTGGTAACGGAGCTGAAGGCGCAGACCGAAGCCATGGCCCGTGAGCTGGGCATCCGTGGCCTGATGAACGTACAGTTCGCCATCAAGAATGACGAAGTCTTCGTTCTGGAGGTCAATCCCCGTGCTTCCCGTACGGTGCCCTTCGTGGCCAAGGCAACGGGTGTGCCGGTTGCCAAGATCGGTGCCCGCATCATGGCCGGGGCCAGACTGTCCGACTTCCCGCTGGAAGGTCGTTCTGTAGCCCCGCATGTGGCCGTCAAGGAAGCTGTCTTCCCCTTCAACCGCTTCTCTGGCGTTGATACGATCCTTGGGCCAGAAATGCGCTCCACGGGTGAAGTAATGGGGCTGGATGCCAACTTCGAGATGGCCTTCGCCAAGTCCCAGCTTGCCGCTGGTGTGAAACTCCCCCGGGAAGGCACCGTCTTCCTCTCCGTAAGGGAGAGCGATAAGGCCCATGTGCAGCCTCTGGCCCGCAAGCTGGTGGAGATGGGCTTCACCATCCTTGCCACCCGTGGCACGGCCGAACGTCTGAAGGAAGCTGGCATCCCCGTCACCCGGGTGAACAAGGTTCTGGAAGGCCGCCCGCACTGTGTGGATGCCATCCGCTCCAATGAAGTGCAGATGGTCATCAACACAGCTCAGGGTGGACAGTCCGCCAGAGACAGCTTTGACATCCGCCGCTCTGCCCTGACGATGAACGTGCCTCATTACACGACCATTGCCGGTGCCCGGGCCGTCACCTACGCCATTTCTGTCCTGAAACAGAAGGAACCGGATGTAGCGCCGCTGCAATCCTATTTCCACGGCGCCTTCTAAGAGAGGACTTGCAGCACGCGCGATGTGCTGTTTATCCTGTCTGCCACAGCGTATGCCGCCCCGCCCTTTTCTGCTCCATGCGGAAGGGGGCGGGGCGGTATGCCATTCATCTCTATTACCAGTGTGAGGATGCCCTCCATGCAGAAAAGCCCCATGACCGCCCAAGGACTGAAGCGCCTTGAGGATGAGCTGCGTCAGCTCAAATCAGAGGAACGCCCCGCTGTCATCCGGGCCATTGCTGAAGCCCGCTCCCACGGGGACCTCTCCGAAAATGCCGAATACCATGCCGCACGGGAGCGCCAGTCTTTCATCGAGGGGCGTGTGCTGGAGCTGGAAAGCCTGATCTCCACGGCGGAGGTGATCGACCCCACAACCCTTTCCGGCAACCGCATCCAGTTCGGTGCCACGGTCGAGCTGGTGGATGAGGAGACCGACAAGGAAAGCACCTATCAGATTGTCGGTGCTCACGAAGCTGACATTAAACAGCATCGCATTTCCATCTCCTCCCCCCTTGCCAAAGCGCTCATCGGGAAGGAAGCTGGGGATAGCGTTTCTGTCCCTGCACCGGGCGGGGACCGCACCTATGAAGTTCTGAAAGTGATCTACAAATAATGCCAGACTCTGCTTCCACGACCAGCCTGACCTTCAACGACGTCAAAGACGCCCAGAAGCGCATTGCCGCCACCATTGCCCGCACCCCCACAATCAGCAATGTGGCCCTTTCCCGGCTGACGGAAGCAGAGATTATTATCAAGCTGGAAAACCTTCAGGCCATTGGCTCCTTCAAGGAGCGTGGTGCTGCCAACCGTATGGCCATGCTCACGCCTGAAGAACGCAAGCACGGTGTCATCACCGTTTCAGCGGGCAATCATGCTCAGGGTGTGGGGCGGCAGGCCAGCCTGCTGGGCATGAAGGCCACCATCGTGATGCCCCGCTTCACCCCTGCCACCAAGGTAGCCGCCACCCAGAGCTGGGGCGCACGGGTCGTGCTCGCTGGTGAAAATTTTGACGAAGCCGTGCAGACGGCAGAAAAAATCCGTCAGGAAGAAGGCCAGACCCTCATCCATCCATTCAATGACCCCGCTGTCATTGCTGGACAGGGCACCTGCGCCCTTGAGATGATTGAGGATGCGCCTGATCTGGATGCCATCGTGGTGCCGATCGGCGGGGGCGGCCTCATGGCCGGTTTTGTCACGGTGCTGAAAGAACTCAGCCCGAAGACAAAGCTCTATGGTGTGCAGGTAGAAAACTACTCCCCGCTAGGTGCCTATCCGGAGCCACTCCGCTCCGTCCCCGGCGGGTCAACCATTGCCGAAGGTATTGCCGTTGTTCAGCCGGGCCATCACTGTCTGGATGTCATCGGGAAGAATATTGATGGCGTGTTTGTCGTCAATGAGCTTCAGGTCGAGAGCGCCATCACGACACTGGCTGAAAAGGCCCGTCAGGTAGGCGAAGGAGCTGGAGCCACACCACTCGCCGCCATTCTGGCCAATCATGATTTCTTCAAGGGCAAGAAGGTGGGCTTCCCTATTTCGGGTGGCAACATCAATGCCCGCATCCTTGCCCATGTCATTCTCCGCTCCCTGCTGCGGGAAGGGCGCATCCTGCGTCTGATCTTCCAGATTCCCGACCGCCCCGGTTTGCTGGCCGCCATCTCTGAGAAGATTGGCAGCTATGGCGGGAACATCATCGAGGTCTCCCATCACCGCCTCTTTGCAGCACCTTCCGTACAGACAGCCGAACTTGTGGTGATGATTGAAGCCCGTGACACGGAACATGCTCTTGAGATCGAGCGTGAGCTCTCCCGTCACTACCATGTCGAACGGGACTGAGTTTCAGGCCATACCGTAACAAAGGAGAGGCTCTGCCCCATACAGACAGAGCCTCTCCTTTTCTGTATCAGTCCTTTTCTTCATCCGGCACGAAATGCAGGGCCAGACCATTTGTGCAATAGCGCAGCCCTGTCGGTGGGGGGCCGTCCGGGAAGACATGACCCAAATGGCCATGACAGCCTGAACAGTGAATCTCCACCCTCACCATGCCAAGGCTGCGATCCTCACGCTCTCCCACAGCTCCCGGCACAGCTCGGAAGAAGGACGGCCAGCCTGAGCCACTCTCATATTTGGCCTCAGAACTGAACAGACGCTTCCCGCAGGCCGCACAGTCATAATGGCCGGGCCGTTTTTCATGATTCAGAGGGCTAGAGCCCGGCGGTTCTGTCCCATGACCATGCAGGACACGCTTCTGCGCTTCATTCAAAGGGCCACAACTGCAATGCGGGACCTGTTCCTGTTTTGGCTGCTTCATATCCATCCTGTTTTTCTTTCCTGTTTCGAAGTGTCATGGCACCCTGCCGCTCCCGGCTGGACAGACAGCCCGTTCTCCGCCACAAAAGACGGGCTTCTTCCCCCTGTGTGGCTGATCTCATAGCACCAGATGCATTTTTCAAGCCCTGCACCACACCATCCAGAAAGGGATTCTCAGGCGGAATCATGGTCCTGAAGCGATCCAGCACCGTCCGTGTCGGCAACCGGCTCCTGCCCTGTCTGATGGCCATGCTTCTCACCCATGGGCAGGCAGGTCATGCAGCAGCACCTGCTGATGCACCCGGCACGTTCTGGGATACCGACACGCCTATTCCCACAACGGAGGCAGGCATCCGCAAGGCACGAGCGGCACGGCTGAATCTCCAGCAGCTTCTGGCGCAAAAGGCCCGCCTGCTCCAGCAGAAAGAAGAAGAAACCCGTCGGGCTGAAGCGCAAGCCCATCTCAGTACCCGCCAACTAACGCTCCTGCGCCAGAAACAGGCACAACTGGCACGACAACACGACCTTGTTGAAAAACGCCTCGCCAAAGTTTCTGCTCAACTTGAACAGATCAGCAACGGTGATGACCGGCTTAAAAACAAAGAAACATCCGTTCTTCTGGACGAAGCCGCCCGTGTCCCTGCCCTCCAGCAGCTTGATGCCGCGCCCGAACTGACCCTGCTCATGCCTCCGGACAATCCGGCCATCAGCCCTTCAGTGCCCCTTGCCCTACTCGCCCTGCGCCACCAGCAGAACCAGCAGGAGCTCCAGCGCACTCTCCTTCAGCAGAAGCGCCTGCACAGGGAACAGAACCGCCTTGAAGACCAGAGTCGTACCATCGCTGCACAGGAAACTCGCCTCCAAACCAGCCAGAGCGAAGCAGAAAACCGTGCCGAACAGGCCGCCAAGGATTCAGAACAAGCCCAGCAGGCCCTCCTGAAGCAGCAGACCCTACTGACGCAGGCCCGTCAAAGTACAGAGGCTCTAACCGCCATCATCACCATTCTGGCCAAGCAGGAAGCCGAAACACGCCGCCGCCTACAGGCTGAAAAAGCCCGCCTGCACAAGCTTCATCAGCGCCACAAGGAACAGGAGCTTGACCAGCAGGCCCGCAGTTTCAATCCCGGCAACGGGTTGAAACGTGGCACCGCACGAGCCCCCGTACAGGGCCGTATCGTCACACGTTGGGCGCAGCCCACCGAAGCCGGACCTGCCACAGGGCTCACCTACCAGACCGCTCCATCGGCCCCTGTGACAGCCCCCTGTACAGGGCGCCTGCTCTTTAGCGGGGCATTCCGCTCTTTCGGCCCGATGGTCATTCTGGACTGCGGACAGAAACAGCGGCTCGTTCTGGCAGGGTTAGGCTCAATCCGCCTCCAGAGCGGCCAATCCGTCCGTCAAGGAGGGCTGATCGGCCAGATGCCCGCCCATGATCCGCTCCTTTTCGTGCAGCTCCGTCAGGGCACGACCCTCATGGACCCGGCCCGCTTCTTCTAAAGCCGCAAAGACATCATGAACTCCTTGGGAGTTTCACCCTCGCTGAAAACACTGTAAGCTGTCGCCATCCTGTTTTCAGGGCCGGGTGCTCTGTAATGCCGATCATTAACAGACAGCTACTGGCAGAGCTGCCTGTTTTTTAACATTAAGGAATAGACCGACCATGAACTTCCGCACTGGCCTTATGCTGGGTCTTGCCTGTTCAGCGATGGGTGTTGCCTCTGGTGCCTTCATGGCCAGCCGCCCGGCACTCATTCCCCCCGCCTGGGCACAGGAAGCCGCACACAAGGACAGTAACGGCACCCCGGCCTCCAACACCGACAGCAACAATGCCGAGACCGTCCGTATGCTGACACTGCTTGGCACGGTGATGGACATTGCCCACTCGGAATATGTGTCTCCGCTGCCCAACAAGAAGCTCATCCGCAATGCCATTGACGGGATGATCAGCAATCTGGACCCGCATTCATCCTTTATGGATGCCCAGCAGCTGAAGGACATGCAGGATGAAATGGCCGGTCAGTTCGGCGGGCTGGGACTGCAGGTTCAGGGCGAAGCCGGTCATGTCCGGGTCGTCTCCCCCATTGACGGCACACCGGCAGCCCGGGCGGGCATCCAGTCCGGCGATGTCATCACCATGGTGGACAATAAAAGCATTGCCGACCTCACGCTGGATCAGGCCGTCCGCAAGATGCGGGGCAAGCCGGGAACACAGATCATCCTGACCATCCTGCGCCCCAAGACCGGCAAGCAGCAGAATTATACCCTCACACGGGAGATCATCCATGTGCAGATCGTCCGTTCCGCCATGTATGGGCAGACGGGTTATATCCGCCTCAGCGAGTTTGATGATTCCCTCGAGAAGGAAATGCGTAAGGCCTATAACAAGCTGGTCCAGTCCGCTGCCAAGACGCCCGGCAAGACCCTGAACGGCCTTGTGCTTGACCTCCGCTCTGATCCCGGCGGGAAGCTGGATCAGGCTATCGCCGTGGCCCGTGACTTCATCAAGGAAGGTGAGATCGTCTCCATCCGGGGCCGCCACCCGGAAGGTAATCAGCATTGGGACGGTGTCGGCAAGGACATCACCCACGGTCTGCCCATCATCGTCCTGACCAATGCGGGCTCGGCCTCGGCCAGTGAGATCGTGGCCGGTGCGCTGAAGGACCATCGCCGGGGCATCATCATGGGTGACCGGACCTTCGGCAAGGGGTCTGTCCAGACGATCATTCCTATTGCGGATCAGGGAGCCATCCGCCTGACAACCGCCCGTTATTACACACCATCAGGTCGGTCCATTCAGGGGCTGGGCATTACGCCAGACGTACCCGTACTGGCCAGCCGGGATGATGATACCCTCTTTACCTATCATGAGGCAGACCTCGCCCACACTATCACCAACACGGATGGCAAGCTGCCCAAGGAGACCCCACGGACAGACCTGCCCGCTTTTACCAAAACCGTGGAACGGCTGCCCCCTGCTAAATGGCCCGCCTTCGACCCCATGAAGCCGGAAACGGACTTCCAGCTTCAGCAGGCGCTGCATTTCATCAATGCACAGGCTGGCGGCGCTGATGCTGCCCATGAAGCTGCCCTGCTCGCCCATCCGCAACTCCCTCCGCAGGCTCATGAAACAGCTTCTACAGAAAGCAAGGATGACAATGCGGCAAAGGCAAAGAAGTAAGACCATGACCCTGCGTGAAACACTGGCTTATCGCCCTAATGTCGGTATCGTCCTCTTTAATGAGAAAGGGGAAATCTTCATGGCCCGCCGTGCGGACCTGCCGGATGACATCTGGCAGTTCCCTCAGGGGGGCATTGATGAAGGTGAAGAACCAGAACAGGCTGTCTGGCGGGAAATGAAAGAGGAAATCGGCACTGACAATGCCATCATGATTGGCAAACGTGATGGCTGGTTCCTCTACGACCTGCCCGACAATCTCATCGGCAAGGCCCTGCACGGGAAATATCGGGGTCAGAAGCAGCAGTGGTTCCTGTTCCGCTTCACCGGTCAGGACAGCGATATCAGGCTGGATACGTTCGAGGAAATCGAATTCACCACATGGCGCTGGGTACCACCGGAAGACGTGCTAAGCGGCAAGTATAATCTGGGCTTCAAGAAGGACGTCTATGAACGGCTCCTGCCGGACATTCTCGCCATTTATAAGGCAGCATCTGAGGACTAAGTCATATGTCACTCAATGAGCCACCCTTCCGAAAGAAAGGAAAAAAAGCCAGAAACAAGGCATTCAAGGAATGCGTTGATCTCATTTACTATTCTGCCATTGATCTGGACTCAATAGTGAGTGAAATCAGGGAAGAACCTTCGAACTGTGTCTATGATAAAATATACTTTCATTTATACATGTTCGATCTACTGGACACCAGAAAACCAGAGAACGCCCCCTTAGTGTCCTTCTGTATTGAACGGATATTATGGAAATTCTCTATGTTTCTGGAAGTGTCAAAAGAAATCCAGAAAGAGTTTTCCTTCTTTTTACCCTACTGCCTCATTCCAGAGCCGGAATTACCGGGAATACAGATTGGCGTTTTTCTATCGGAAAGTGGGATAGACTTTCTCCTGAACAATCACCACATTTCAAGACATAGCGTAAACAAACGAACAAAACGCCATCGCAAAAAAGAATATTTTCTAAAAAAATATAACATTCTCACTCCAGAAGATATTAATTACAATTTTTACTCAAATTACTATAAAGATATCAATGAGTTTGACGGTAATTATGAAGACCAGAGATACTACAATATCTTCTGGAGAGACTTCTATAAGAATGGTGAGCTCTCATCAGAAGTACCTTTCACCCTGAGACCCTTGCCCTAATCCCTACTCTCCCAAGGCCTGAGCCTTCACCAGCCGGGCGTAAAGCCCGGTCTTGGCCATGAGCTGGGTGTGGGTGCCCATCTCGACAATTTGGCCCTGATCCAGCACCACGATATGATCGGCACTCTGCACGGTGGAAAGTCGATGGGCCACGATGAGCGTTGTCCGCCCCTGCCGGAGCTGGGCCAGAGCCTCCTGCACACGGGCTTCATTCTCTGAATCCAGCGCACTGGTGGCTTCATCCAGCAGCAGCAATCGGGGGTTACGCAGCAGGGCACGGGCCAGCATAATACGCTGCCTCTGCCCCCCTGAGAGCCTCTGTCCACCGGTGCCGATGACCGTCTCCAGCCCCTCTGGCAGATCATGCACGAAATCCAGTGCCGCCATTTGGCAAAGCGCCTCCACTTCCTCCCGTGTCGCTGAGGGACGGCCAAGCTGGATATTCTTCCGCACGCTCATGTCAAACAGGGCAGTTTCCTGACTGACATAGGCCAGATGATCCCGCAGGCTGGCCAGCGTAAGGGAACGCACATCAACACCTTCCAGCGTAATCGCCCCTTCCGTCACATCAAACAGCCGAGGAATCAGGGCCAGCATGGTGGATTTCCCTGCACCGCTCGGCCCAACAAGGGCAATGCTCTGCCCCGGTTTCACATCCAGAGAAATGTTTTTCAGAGCGTAATGCCCGTCCTCAAAACGGTAGGACACATTCCTGAACACGAGATGCCCCGGCCCTTCTGGCAGAGGGCGAGCATCGGCATGTTCTTTCACCGTGGCAGGCTCATCAATCACGGCAAAGATGCGCCCCAAACCAGCCAGACCTTCCTGCATGGAGGTATTCAGCGACCCCAAGGCCCGCAAAGGACGAGACGCCGCAAACAGGGCCGCAATGAAGGCTGTAAAATCCCCCAATGTGGCGCCCCCCATCGCCGCCCGCCAGCCTGCAAACCCCAGCACGAAGGCAATCGCCACACCACCAATCACTTCCAGCATCGGGTCCAGACGGGCCCGGTTACTCGCAATGCGGAAAAACGTATCATGCAGCCTGTCCAGAGCCGAACCAATGCGCTGATGTTCATGCGCTTCCATCCGGTAAATACGTATCTGCCGGGATAGAGAAAAACTTTCCGTCAGCAAGGCCGAGGCTTCACCAACCTGCTCCTGCATCCCCCCAGAAGCCCGGCGCACACGCCGCCCCAGCTTCTGCACGGGAATAATGGCCAGCGGATACAGCACGACCGCAATCAGGCTCAGTTCCCAGTCTGTCCAGATCATGGAGGCCACAAGCCCGATGATGGTGATGACATCCCCCAGCGCATTGACCGACCGTGTCAGGGCCTCCCGCATAGCAAGGGCATCTGTCGTAAAGCGGGCTGCCCAGCGAGCCGGAGCTTCTTTCTCGATACGGGAGACATCGGCATTCAGAGCATGAGTAAACATGCGCTCCTGAAGACGCCGCACGATCTGAAGAACCAATGCCTGCACACAGACATTCTGCCCATACTGCGCCAGTGCCTTGGCCCCCGTGACCGCCACCACCAGCAGGGGAATCTGATACAGGATGCGGGGATCGTGCGCCGTGAACATGTCGATCGCCCGCTTGATGACGAGCGGATAGGCCGCTGTCAGCAGGGCCATGGCAACCGTCAGCACGAACACCACCAGCAGACGGAGCCTGTTCTGGGCAATATCCTCCCGCCAGAGCCGCCGCATCAGGGAAAAAGTCGTGTCCTGCGCTGCCCTGTTTTCAGGCTGCCTGTCTGTCTTCTGTGCCATGCAGGCCGTTCTAGCAGGCTCCTTACCGGGGTGAAAGCTGCCCGGTAAGCCAGTCCCGGCACGCTTCAGCATCGGGGCGGCATCCCTGCTCCAGCCACCAATGTTGCACCTTCTTCAGCCACTGGCCCATTTCCGGCCCCGGCTTCACGCCCAGCACAATCAAGTCCCGCCCCGCCAGAGGGAATACGGGCTGCTCCAATGCCTCCAGACGCTGCCGCAATTCATCCCATCCAGCATCAGGCCGCCCCAGCTCTCTCGCCTGAACCAGCCAGCTCCACAGCAGCAGAATGGACCTGTCCTGCTGGAAAAGAACCCGCCTCAACCCATCATCATCCAGTGTGGCTGCCAGTTCCGGCTTCGGCTTTGCCAGAGCCGCCAGTACGGCCCGGCTCTCATTGGAAAGCTTCAGATAGGCACCGATCTCGGCCAGTCCCTGCCCGTCAGCGCCACCGGGCGGGTACAGAACCGCCAACCTGTGCAGTGGCTCGGACGGATCACCACAGGCCAGCAGGCGCTTCAGAGCCGACAGAGGCGCATGATGCGGCAGAAGCACGGCAAGGCTGCCTGTTTCCTCCATCAACTCCAGCGTCCGTAGAAGCTGTGGTCCGGACAGGATTTTCAGCAGCTCCATCGCCACACGCTCAACTGAAAGACGGGTCATCATATCTTTCAGCCGGGCAATGGCCTGACAGGCCCCCTTGTCTGGTTCGCCCTGACCATAACGGGCAAAGAAGCGGAAAAAACGCAGGCACCGCAGAGCATCCTCCTCAATACGCTGTGCCGCCTGACCGACAAACCGAACATGCCCTGCCCGTAGATCATCCAGACCACCGAAATAATCGTAGAGTTGCCCGTCCTGATCCAACGACATGGCGTTGATTGTGAAATCCCGCCTCTGGGCGTCTTCCTTCCAGTCATCCGTCCACGCCACGACCGCATGGCGACCATCGGTACTGACATCACGCCTCAGGGTCGTGATCTCATAAGGATGATGGTCGATCACCGCCGTAATAGTTCCATGCTCAAGACCAGTTGGAATCACCTTGGCCCCAGCTTGCTCAAGCCGTTTCTGGGCGTCCTCCGGTGGGAAGGGACTGGCCAGATCGAGGTCATGCACTTCACGGCCACAGAGCAGGTCCCGCACGCAGCCCCCCACCAGCCGGGCCTGTGGCAGAGCCTTCCAGATACGGTCCAGCCCCGTATGACCCGGAATGTCAGACAAAGCTGCCAACAGGATAGCGGGCTCCGGGTTCAGGGCAGTCACTCGCATGGTTCCTCAATATCATCCACAGTATCATCCGGCAGGCGGGACAGAGGGAAAAACATCCCCCGGCTCCAGACCCCCATACACGGCTCCCCGCCCACACAGCCCGGAACAGCCAGAGCCGCCAGCTCGAACAGCACGGCACGGCTGATGCGGGCCAGAATGGGCTGGCCACCGGCTCCCGTCCTCATATGGATGTAAGGCACGATCGCCCCGTCAGCCGGACGGTCCCAGTCGCACAACAGGGGGTGCTCAGCATCAACACAGAACACTTCATCCAGATTAGTCCGCAGGCAAAGCGTCTGATTCCGCTCCGAACAACCCCTGAAATCCAGTTCCACAGCGAGGAATGGCACATCATCCACTTGAATGACCCCTGCCTCGGTCGGTGTCCGCAGCCAGTACCGGCCCTGATGATCCCGGTCGAGGCAGGAAGCAAACAGGCAGAGCATGGCCTTGCGCCGGATGGGCGTGCCCCGATACAGCCACGTCCCATCACGCCGAATATGGAAAGGCAGATGGATGACCATTTCATCCTCGGACATCACGGCCTCATCCGGCCCTTCAAGAGGGGGTATCGGTCTCTCATAAGGCTTGATGCTCATGATATCCTCCCTGCTGCCTCGCTACACATAACCACCAGTCCATCATCCGTCAGACCAGAACCAGATACCGGCAGGTCACACATGGGTGCGCCACTTTCCTGCAACACTCCCTTTTTCAAGGAGGGTTTTACATGGTAGCTTACCCGCCTGCCCCAGAGTTGGGGATGATCCCGGCCTGTTAAAAGCCCCTAATCCTCTGTTTCAGAACCTGTAATGACCCAGAACCCTTCCGCATCCGGCTCAGCCTCCCCTCAGGGTGAGGCACTTCACCATGACGAAACCGTCCTTACCTTCGATGGGCTGGCCCCCCGGCTAAAAGCGCTCACGCAGGAAATCGGCCAGATCGTCCTTGGTCAGGAGGCGGTCATCGAGAACGTCCTGACGACCCTGCTGGGCGGGGGACATGCTCTGCTGCTCGGAGCTCCCGGTCTGGGCAAGACGCTGCTGGTAAATACCTGCGCCCATGTTCTGGGGCTTGAAGACAGCCGAATCCAGTTCACGCCGGACCTCATGCCTTCCGACATCACCGGGGCGGAAATTCTGGAACAGGATGAACAAGGGAAGCGGCATTTCCGCTTTCTCCACGGCCCGCTTTTTGGCCAGCTTGTTCTGGCCGATGAGATCAACCGTGCCAGCCCCCGCACCCAGTCCGCCCTGCTTCAGGCCATGGCGGAAGGGCATGTCACGCAGGGGGGCAAGACATGGGCCCTGCCAAAGCCCTTCCATGTTCTGGCAACCCAGAACCCCATTGAACAGGAAGGCACCTACCCCCTGCCGGAAGCTCAGCTGGACCGCTTCATGATGCGTATTCCGCTGGACTTCCCCGCCCGGAATGCCGAACGGCGGATGCTGCTCCAGACAACCGGAGCCACAAAGCGGAAACCCGAACGGCTATTCTCCACTGCCGACCTCCTCACGACCCAGAAGCTCGTTCGCACCCTGCCTGTGGGAGAAACGGTCATTGAGGCCATTCTGAACATTGTCCGGGGCCTGCGCCCGCAGGATGAAACCGCCAGTGACGAAGTCCGCAATGCACTGGATTATGGCCCCGGCCCCCGTGCCGCTCAAGCCCTGATGATTGCCAGCCGGGCACGGGCCATGCTGCACGGGCGGCTTTCCCCATCACTGGAAGATGTCCGTATACTGGCTGAGCCCGTTCTGGCGCATCGTCTGGGAATCAATTTTGCTGCCCAAACGCAGGGCGTAGATGCCAGACAGCTTATCGCCGGGCAACTGAAGCGCCTCGGCTAAGCCCTGCTCCATCACGGCGGTTTCAGAAAGCGGACATGGCCAGATCCCCCTCCTTCTTCCAGCGGCTTTTCACCTCCCGTAAGGAGCATGATGCGTCCCCGCAACTTGCCTCTCTGCCAGAGCTGGTCCTGTCCGCCCGTGGGCTGGCCCGACAGCTGCGCAGCGGACCGCATGGCAACAGGCGAGCCGGAGATGGGCATGAATTCTGGCAGTTCCGCCCCCACCAGCCGACAGAACCGGCTTCCCTCATCGACTGGAAGCAGTCCGCCCGTTCACCAGAGCCTGAACTGCTCTGGGTGCGGGAACAGGAACAGCACACACCCCGGTCACTATTCATCTGGGTTGATCCCTCTGCATCCATGCGCTGGCGGTCGTCTGATTCCTTACCCAGCAAATATAGAACAGCACTGAGCGATGCCCTCGCCCTTGGGCAGGCGGCCCTGTTAGGCGGGGAAACTATTGGTCTTCCCGGTTCACGCACCCGCTTTTCCGGTCATCAGGCACTGCCTAAGCTGGCTCATGCCCTTATGCAGCTTCCCTCAGAAACAGCCTTACCCAATTTTGCCGGTATCCCACCCCATGCGACCCTCCTGCTGGTCAGTGACTTCCTCTGGAATGACAACGTGATGCAGCACTGCCTTGCCCGCCTGACCACCCATCCCGGCCGCACTGCCCTGCTTGCTGTGCTGGACCCGCAGGAGCGTCATCTACCTTTCAGCGGGTCTGTCCAGTTCACCAGCTGCGAGAACGAACCGGAACTGACCCTTCCCGCTACGGAAAGCCTGCATGACGCCTATCAGGCCCGCCTGACGGCGCATTTCGACCAGCTCAGAACAGCCGGACCGAGCCTGAAACCGTTCTTCCGCTTCCATGTCACGAACCAGCCAGCCCTGCCTGTTCTGGCGGACTGTCATCACTTCCTACGGGGGCGGGCATGACTCTTCTTTCCCCTTACCTGCTTCTGTTCCTGCTTGTTCTGCCTGCCTTATGGTGGCTGGTCCGGGCCATTCCACCACAACCCCGGCAGCAGCGTTTTCCATCCCTCATCCTGCTCCGTACACTTTCACCCGTTCGGCAGGATGCTGCTCGTACACCGCTCTGGCTTCTGCTCCTACGGATAGCAGCGCTGGCCCTGCTTGTTCTGGCCTTCTCCCGCCCGCTCTATATTCCCCAACAGAATACCCAGATACCGCAGAAGCTGGTCCTCATTCTGGATAATGACTGGTCTGCCATCCCTCACTGGGACGAACGGAAACAGAATGCCCTTGCTCTTGGGGAAGCCACACTCCGCTCTGGCGGGCATATCACCCTGCTCCTGAATACACCAGATTCAGATGGCCATATGCCTCGCCCCTTCAGACCAGCCGACCGCACGGCCCTGCACCAGTTCCTCACCGGCCTTTCCCCTCATCCATGGCCCGCAGACCGGCAGGCTCTCGCCCGGCAGATACAGGAACTGACGCCAGAGCTGCACGATACCACCATTATCGCCCTGTCTGACGGTATCGCCCAGACAGGCGATGACGCCCTGCGCACAGCCTTGCGCCCTGCCCATCGCACTGATGACATACGCTGGCCCCGCTGCGATCTCATCCGCCTGTCCATCCGGCAGAGTCGTCAGCTGACCGCACAAGCAGAAACACTTCCTGACTGCCCGAAACAGACACTCCGCCTGCTGGGCATGAGACTGGAAAAAGACGGGCACTTCACCACACAGACCAACAGTACCCTCCCCACCGGCACTTGGCTAGCCCTGCCTGACTCGGACTATCTCGATGCCTTCAGCCTTCCCTCCGTTCCCGGTCCAGCGGGTATGGTTCTTCTACCCGGCAAAGCAGAACAGCACCGGGTGGGCCTGCTCCGCACGAGCGGCGATGATACACCCCTGACAGGCAGCAACTTCTATCTGACACGAGCCATACAAGCCATCACCCCCTATCAGGAAGGGTCTCTGGACAGCCTACTACCCCGCCATCCCGACATCATCATTGCCACAGATGGAACCCTCTCCGGCTCCTCACTGGGTGACATGCTCGGCTGGGTGCGTAAAGGCGGTATCCTGATCCGCTTTGCTGGACCAGACCTTGCCCATCAGAGCCAACAGGGCATGAAAGAGGATGAAGCCGCCCTTCTCCCCGTACCGTTGCTCTCTGGCATGCGGCAGCTCGGCGGCCCGATGTCGTGGGGCAACCCACAGAAACTGGCGCCTTTCCCGGCGGACACACCTTTCACTGGGCTGACCATTCCGGATGATGCCACCATCTCCCGGCAGCTTCTTGCCCAACCTACAGATGATCTATCTCATCACGTCTGGGCTACTCTGACGGACGGCACGCCATTGGTAACAGTCCGGCAGGAAGGGAACGGCCTTATCGTTCTCTTTCACATCACGCCAACGGCGGACTGGTCCAGCCTGCCTCTCTCCGGCCTGTTCCCCCAGATGATGGAACGTCTCATTACCCACACGCCCGTCCTCCAGAAAAAGGATGATGCAGCTCATGCCGCATCAGATAGCCTTGCCCCATGGCGGATACTGAAGACCGATAAAACGCTCGTTCCTCCCTCTCCTGCGGTCCGGCCCCTTCTCAGGGCATCAGAACAATCCGTTGATGCGCTTCATCCTGCCGGTTTCTATGGGGGAGCGGCTCAACATTACCCGCTCAATCTGTCGGACCATCAGCCCCCGCTGGTTGACGAAGCTCCCCTTGGTCAGGTCAAGCCTGCGGGACAGGCCGTGCTGGAACGTCCGCTCTGGCCCGCCCTCATGCTGACAGCGCTGGGGTTGATCCTGCTTGACCTCTGCCTGTCCCTTGCCCGTTTCGGTCTGTTCCGTTTTTCACGGCGGGCCACCCTCGTGCTGGGTCTCAGCCTGTTGGGCGTAACCCCCTTGCAGGCCGCCACGACAGACCAGACGTCACCAGCCCCGCAGACCGTTCCGCCCGCCGCTCTGGCCATCCGGCTGGCGCACATCCAGACAGGCGACAGCGCCACGGATGATGCTGTCCAGCAGGGACTGGAAGGGCTGACCCGCTTTCTCAACCAGCGCAGCACCACCCATCTGGACAGCCCCGTAGGGATCATACCGGGACAGGATGATCTGGCCTTTTATCCACTTCTTTACTGGCCCATTACACCCGGAACCCATCTGGATGACGCCGGACGGGCCGCCCTGAAAAACTACATCCAGCATAATGGCATGATCCTGATTGATGAGATGGGAGCCGGAAGCGACATGGACGGCACAGACGGTCACGCCACCCGTGCGGCTCTCAAGGCCGCAACCGAGGGGCTGCCCATCCCGCCCCTCACCACCCTCAATGAACAGCATACCCTCTCCCACACCTTCTATCTGCTGCATGACTTCCCTGGTCGGATTGCTGGGCAGCCTGTTTATGTGGCCCGGCAGGGTAATGATGAGAGCGAGGATGTAAGCCCTGTCATCATCGGCAATGCCGACTGGGCGCATGCATGGGCCGTTGATTCAAATGGGGAACATCCTTTTGCCGTCATCCCCGATGGCGAAAACCAGCGTACCTTGGCGTACCGCTTTGGCTTCAACACCATCATCTACGCACTGACAGGCAACTATAAAAACGACCAGCGCCATTACCCTGAAATGCTGAAACGCCTCAAAAACGGAGACGATAGCGGCACGGATGGAACAGATGAAAGTGAGGCACCATGACGGGCATTCTTCAGTCCCTCATCTGGGCGCCCCTTCTTCCTCTCTGGCTGCTGATCGTGCTGGCCGTTCTCTCCCTGCTGCTGGGGCTGTATGGAGCCACCCGAGGCAGCCGAGGTGTTCTCTGGCGGACAGGTGCCCTGCTTCTGGGGCTGCTCTGGCTGGCTAACCCCCGCCTGACGCACCCACATATGCAGACCCAGCCACAGGATGCGCTCCTCGTGGTGGATATGTCCCCTTCCATGGAAATTGGAGAACGGCAGAAGCTCGTGCAACAGGCCCGCACCACCCTGATGAAACAGGGGCAGGCACTGCACGGTCTGACACTCCATCAGCTTGACGTGCCGGGTGGGAACGGACAGGGCACACGCCTCTTTGAAGCCATGGATCATGCTGCCCTGTCCCTGAACAATCCGGCAGGTATTTTCCTGCTCACGGACGGGATGGACCATGACATTCCCGGCCAGCTTCCGCCGTCCCTCAAGGATGCAACAGGCCGTATCATTCCCCTGCATCTCCTGCTCTCCGCCAAAGGGGAAGAAACAGACCGGCGGCTGAGGGTGCTCACTGCGCCACCCTATGTCATCATCGGTCAGACGGCGCATATCCGTGTGCAGGTTGATGATCTGGGCACCTCTGGCGGTCAACCAGTAGATATTCTGGAGCATCAGCCGGATGGCCAGACAAACGTCCTAACCCATACACAGAGCGGCCAGCCTGTGGAACTGGATGTTCCCGTCACCCATGCGGGGATCACCCTGAAAGAACTCACAGCATCCCCCCTACCGGGCGAAGCTTCCCTGCGGAACAACAGCACGATCATCCGGCTTCAGGGCGTACGGGACAGGCTGCGGGTTCTGCTGGTTTCCGGCGTGCCCAATCAGGGCGCCCGTGTCTGGCGTACTCTGCTGAAGGCAGATCCATCCGTTGATCTGGTCCACTTCACCATTCTGCGCTCCCCAGATACGGAAGATGACACCCCCCTCTCCGATCTCGCCCTGATCCCCTTCCCGACTCATGAGCTGTTCGCTCAGAAGATCAATAGTTTTGACCTCATCATTCTTGATGGCTTCCGCAATCAGAACATCCTGCCGGAAAGCTATCTGGAGAACATCGCCAACTATGTCCGCAAGGGAGGTGGGCTGCTCGTTGTCGGCGGGCCGGAGATGACACAGCCGGGCACATTGCAGGATACGCCTGTTGGTTCTGTCCTTCCGGCCCATATTCCGGCTGATAATGCCATCATTTCACAGCCTTTCTCACCAAAACGCACGGCTTTGGGACTATCTCATCCCGTCACGCAGGCCCTGCCAGAAAATGGCCCGTGGGGAAAAGACTGGGGCCCATGGTATAGAATGCTCCGTACCGATCAGACACAGGGGCGTACTCTGCTTGCCACACCGTCCGGTGCGCCCCTGCTTGTTCTGGACAAACGAGGACAGGGCCGTGTGGCCATGCTGCTCTCTGACCAGATATGGCTCTGGTCCCGTGGGGAAAAAGGTGGCGGCCCGCAGGCTGAGCTGCTGCGCCGCCTCTCCCACTGGCTGATGAAAGAGCCAGAACTGGAAGAAAACCAGCTAGATGCCCATATCGAACAAGGGCGCCTAACCGTTACCCGCACCAGCCTGACCCCGCTGCATGACGTGCAAGCCGACATCATTGGACCCGATGGCCATCACACATCTTTAACCCTTTCACCAGAAGCTGACCATCAAGGCCTCTGGTCTGGCAACATGACCCTGCCCGCCCTTCCCGAACAGGCCGGACAGATATGGACCATCCAACAGGGCGAACTGAACACCACCGTTGCCCTGCCAGACACCAACCCGCTGGAAGATCAGGACCTTCGCAGTACGGCGACCGGACTGTCCTCATTAGTTGCTGAATCTGGTGGTGGTGTATTCTGGCTGGGGTCCGGCGGCGTACCAGAGATAAAACAGATAAAGGAAGGCCGTAGCCTGCATGGAGCGGACTGGGCTGGCCTTCCACTCCATCAAGCCCCTCTTGCCACAGGTAGTACAAGCACGGCGTTTCTACCGGGATGGCTGGCTCTCATCCTTATTCTTACCATGATGGGCCTTGGCTGGTGGCGTGAAGGACGATAGAACAGCAATAATCCTGTGTTGTGGCCTGTACTTTTGCGAAATTGACAGGCCCTGCCACTGCTTGAGATGATATATTCGGCTCCGTCCCCATAGCTGGTAGAAGAGAAGGCACTGTTCCCGATCATGCGCCCATTGAGTTCATTCCTGCCCCGTCTCGCTTTTGCCATTGGTCTTGCGGCTGTTTCCGTCACGGTCATACCTCACAGGGCCCATGCACAGTCTGCCGATGAGGCCGAGGCTGAACAGGATGCCATGGACGCACAGAAACAGGCTCAGGCCCGCAAGGATGCCCGCCGTTCTGCTCCGCCTTCTGCCCTTCCCGGAGCCGATACAGACAATGGGGACAACAGCCATGCCCGCATGGACGTAAACCCGACAGCCGCCCTCTTTGATGCCGTCAATCGTGGGTCTCTCATCGGCGCCAAGGAAGCCCTCAGCCGTGGTGCGGACATCAATGCCCGTAACGTGCTGGACCAGACACCGCTCGACCTCGCCATTGATCTGGGTCGTAATGACATCATGTTCCAGCTTCTGTCCCTGCGAACCTATAACCCGGATGGGAAACTCATCACCAGCGCAAGCCATGATGATGAAGACGGCCATATCTCTATTGAGGGACAGGCAGGCATTGCGGCAAAGGCCCCCGCTCCTATCGTGGAAGACCGTGGCCATCCTATTCCTGCCGTGGGCTTTCTGGGATTCAATGGTCCAGCATCAGCCGCTCCCGTCCCCCAGAAGAAAACTGTGTCCCATCCGGTGCGGCACGCTACCCACCCTGTAGCACACCGTCAGGTGTCACATACTGCCCATCAGCCCAATGCTACGGCAACGCACTAACTCAGGCTTCTGAATCTCCAGAATGTAAAAAGCCCTTCCCGGCCCAAGCTGTGGAAGGGCTTTTTACATTCACATCATGACACTCTGGTTCAGCCAACGACCATGAGCGGTAGAGCGCTGTAATAAATGATGGAAATCCCCACAAGGCAGATGAGAAACACCAGCACATCCCAACAGAAGGCCACGAAAACGGAACGCTGCTGCGGACGCATGATGATGACATGAAACAGCCCAGCAAATATTAGGGCAATCGCCGCAATGACCAGCCCGGTATATCTGTCAAACATACATCCATCACCTTTCCTTCTTCAGCGTTCCATCCATCACGCACTCCGGCGCAACTCGTAGGTTTCCTGCCGTAGCGTATCAATCGGCAGGAACTTGCCATCACGCTCAAAATACCAGAATGTCCAGCCATTGCAGGAGGCCGCATTCGTCAACAAAGCCCCCAGCTTATGGATAGACCCGCGATGCTGGCCAGAAACCAGCGTTCCATCCGGCGAAATGCGGGCCTTCAGGCGCCGATGGCGATCATACACCACAGTACCGGCTGGCAGGCTGCCATTTTCCACAAACGAACCGAATGGAATACGAGGTAGCTCCCGCTTGGCCGGTGTAACCTCCAACTGCTCCGCTGGCAGGACATTCACCCGCTCCAGACGGGCTTCTGCCGCCTTCAGGTAATCCGGGTGGCGCTCAATAGCGAGATAGCGCCGCCCCAGCTTCTTGGCCACGGCTGGCGTAGTGCCTGTCCCACAGAACGGATCCAGCACCACATCATCAGCAATGGTGGACGCCAGCAGGGTACGATGCAGCAGGCTTTCCGGCTTCTGGGTTGGATGAAGCTTCAACCCATGATCGTTCTTCAGCCGTTCATTGCCGGTGCAGAGCGGCAGATACCAGTCCGACCGCATCTGAAGGTCTTCATTCAGGGCCTTCATGGCCTGATAGTTGAAACGGTATTTGCTCTCCGGCCCACGGGCGGCCCAGATCAGCGTTTCATGAGCATTGGTAAAACGGCGCCCCCGGAAATTGGGCATCGGGTTCGATTTGCGCCAGATGATGTCATTGAGGATCCAGAACCCGAGATCCTGCATGATGGCACCAAGACGGAAAATATTGTGATAGGACCCGATTACCCAGATCGTCCCGTCCTTATGCAGCAGACGCCGTGCTTCGCTCAGCCACGCACGGGTGAAGGTGTCATAAGCCTCATAACCGGCAAACTTGTCCCAGTCATCATCCACACCATCCACAACGCTCTCATCGGGACGGCGCAACTCACCACGCAGCTGAAGGTTATAGGGAGGGTCCGCAAACACACAGTTCACACTGGCATCAGGGAGGGTCTTCATCACCTCCACACATTCCCCATGCAAAATTCTGTTAAGGGGCATATCCGCTTTCATGCTGCGTGAACCTTTGCTGCGATCATCTGCTTCACAGGGGCAAAGCTGCGCCTGTGATGAAGGGTTATCCCCTCCTCTTTTAATCCCGTCAGATGAAGTGCCGTGCCGTAACCTGCATTCCGCTCCCAGCCATACTCACCATGCCGAACAGCAAGACGAGCCATCAGCCTGTCCCGCACGACCTTGGCCAGAATGGACGCCGCCGCAATGGAGAGGCTTTTGCTGTCCCCCTTGACGACCGTCTGCACAGTGCAGGGCAGTTGTGGGGCACGGTTGCCATCAATCAGGGCAGCGACCGGCCATGTACCCAGCTCCTCCGCCAGACGATGCATGGCCCTCTGCATGGCCAGATGACAGGCCTGCCCGATATTCAGGCGGTCAATCTCTGGCACAGAGGCCGCTCCCAGAGCGGCACAGACCGTGTCATCATCCAGCAGGGCCGCATAGGCTTTTTCCCGCCGCCGGACCGTCAGTTTTTTGGAATCATCCAGCAATCCAGCCAAGAAGGCCGAAGGCGGCCTGCGGAAAACCACCGCCGCCGCCACAACAGGCCCCGCCAGCGGGCCACGGCCGACCTCATCCACACCGGCTACAAGCCCATCATACTGTTCTTCAAGGCTATAATCCGGCATGGGGTCCTTCTTCCGCTCGCCTCACACGGCACATCATTCATCTGTGCCGATTCTGAATCACTCCGAGTCGAAAGAAAAGCCTTTTTTTAAAATAAATGAGTCAAGCAAAAAAAGATTGCTATACCTGCCTAAAAAATAGGCAAATACCTATATGCGGGGCCAAACGCCCCATAACTCAAAGTTGCACCTGCTCCTCAGACGGTGAGGTATCAGAGGATGATCCATCATCCCCATCGGCAGGCCCTTTCCCCGTTTCGGGAGCAGGCTGTGCCTGCTGGGGGGCCTCTGGCGCTGCCTGCGGTGGCGGTGTGGTAGCCACAGGTTTCTCAACCTGCTTCTGCGACAGGATCATCTCAAAACCGGGCGGAGGATCGGAAAGAAGAATGGAGGCTTCCAGAAAGCCCAGAAACAGGCAACAAATGAACAGCCCGATGCCCCGTTTCATCACCTTGCGGCGGCACCAGAAATAGCCCGGCAGAAACAGCCACCACCAGAAGGATGGAGGCTTAACGCCACCACGGGCCAGCGTCTGGCGATCCTTGAAGATCGTCAGGAACAGGATGATGTAAATGCAGATGCCTGTCAGCGGGCGGCCCGGCGTAATCGCCCAGTGCGATCTCTGCCCGGCGAGCAGCAAAAGAAGGTCCAGCACACCCGGCACCAGCATCAGCCATGCCCAGAGTGAGGAAATCTTCGTCTTCCCGGCTTCCTGCGAGGGGGTAGGGCCCGCCTCCGGGCGTTTGCCGGTGGAAAACAGAATCTTCACACCGGCGGATGGTGCTACAAGCCCCGCCTTGCTGGCAGGGCGCCACTCATCCCCAAAGGTCGGATGCCAGACAAGGGTTTGCGGAAGAATACGGCGATGAACGATCAGCCGGACCATCTCAGTCTGTGATACCGGCCCCACCTGCTGACCATCACGCTCGTAATACCACTGCATAAACCCCTCTCTGGCCTCCTCTGCCTCTAATCTATCAGCCACGCTTTCTGAAAAGGAGACGCCCGATCACCAGCCCAACGAGGGACACGATCCCCAGAGACACGAAAGGACGCTCCTGAATGAAAGCCGTCACGGCTTCAAGGCGGCTCTCATTAGCGTCATAGAGGTCGGAGAACTCATGCTTGGCACGACCGCTCAGCTGGTCGATCTTGCCACCGGCCTGCATGGCAGCGTCACCGGAGATTGCGCCGACAGCGTCCTTCACACGGCCTTTGGCTTCCTGCACCAGACCTTCAGCCTTCATAGAAACTGTATCAACCATGTCCATCTCTCCCGTCAGCGCCTATGCGCTGTGCATCAGTTTTGCCGTAATGACCCCCATGCACCCGCATGACAGCCACCGTGCAGAAGATATGCAGCCCGCTTGGCCATTCTTCAAGAGGCTGGCCGCTTCCTGAACATGATAAGGCCGCATTTTCATAACTACAGAATGTTAAGGTGCATTTCTGGCGCATAATCTCTACTATGCGCCAGTCTTCCCGGCATTATGTCGATAATGTGATCTGTCCGTACCGGACCCTCTTGCAGGAGAGCCCCGCCACCATGAGCGCTGCCCCATCTGTAGAAAAAAGCCATACCAGAAAGGGAAGGACATGGTGGATCATCGGAGCGCTCCTGCTGGTCGTCCTTGCCATCATCACGCTGCGCCTGTTCGGCAATGACCAAAAGGCAGTACACAGCCATAGTGATGCCCCGCAGGCCGTTGCTGTAGAAGCCGCACACAGGGCTGACATGCCGGTCATGCTCCAGCTTCTGGGTACGGTCGTACCCATCACCAACGTGACCATAACCCCCCGTGTCAGCGGGCACATACTGGCCGTCTATTATCAGGAAGGGCAGCATGTCCGCCGTGGGGACATACTGGAACTCATCGACCCCCGACCTTATGAAGCCACACTGCACCAGTATCAGGGCACGTTGGCTGCCGACCGTGCCCAGCTGGCCAAGGCCCGCGTGGACAATGCCCGTTACCAGCGCCTGATAAGACAGAACTCCACATCTGCCATGCTGGCACGGGATCAGGAATTCACCGTCAAGCAGCTTGAAGGTCAGGTCGCCTTTGATGAGGCGAATGTCCGCAATGCGGAGCTGAATGTCATGTACTGCCACATTATTGCGCCGGTGAACGGACGTGTTGGCATCCGTGCACTGGATGTCGGCAATTATGTCACGGTTGGCCAGTCTGGCGGACTGACAACACTGACACAGATGCAACCCATCTCCGTCATTTTCACCCTGCCACAGAATAATCTGCCAGACGTGCAGGAACAGCTGAATGCCCATCCCAACCTGAGCGTTGAAGCATGGAGCAGCGACAACACGCACAAACTTGCCATCGGGGTCGTCAACGCTCTGGACAGCCAGATCGACACAGCCACAGGGACCGTGCGCCTGCGTGGTATTTTCCCCAATGATAATGAACGGCTCTTTCCTAACGAGTTCGTCAATGTTCATCTGCTGGTGCAGACATTGGAGAATGCTCTTGTCGTACCCGGCAACGCCATACAGACAGGCCCTGATGGTGCCTTCGTCTATGTCGTGCAGAAGGACATGACCGTGACCAACCGTGCCGTGCGGACAGGCCATAGTGATGACCATGACACAGTCATTCTCTCCGGCCTTCAGGAAGGGGACAGGGTTGTGACGGATGGCATCAACCATCTGCGCCCCGGCAGCCGGGTCGTCATCGCTGCTGGACCGGCCTCAACGCTCCCCCCTGCACAGGCCGGGTCAGACACCCCGCACCAGCGCTGATGAAGACGCAGCCCACACATCTCACCCTTTCCCTGCCTGCTGCCCGGAAGCCATGAGCCTGTGAATCCTTCACGCATCTTCATCGAACGTCCCGTTGCCACCAGCCTGCTCATGCTGGCCCTCATGCTGGCAGGCATTCTGGGCTATCACTTCCTGCCACTCTCGGCTCTGCCGGAAGTGGAATATCCTACCATCACCGTCTCCACCTTCTATCCCGGTGCCAGCCCGGACGTAATGAGCACGTCTGTCACGGCTCCACTGGAGACACAGCTGGGGCAGATGGCCGGGCTGGACCAGATGACGTCCCAGTCCTCTGGCGGGGCGTCCGTCATCACGCTACGGTTCGGCCTGAGCATGAAGATGGATATTGCCGAGCAGGAAGTGCAGGCTGCCATCAATAACGTGGGCTCTCTCCTGCCCAGCGACCTTCCGGCTCCTCCGATCTATGCCAAGGTCAATCCGGCAGATACCCCCGTGATGACACTGGGCATCACCTCCCGCACCATGCCCCTCCCGGAAGTGGAAGATTACGTCAACACACGGCTGGTCCAGAAGATCAGTCAGATTTCCGGGGTCGGTCTGGTCACGCTTTCCGGTGGTAACCGCAAGGCCTATCGGGTGCAGATCAACATCCCCAAACTGACTTCCTACGGCATGGCGCTGGACACAGTGCGGACCATCATCGGCACAGTGAACGTCAATTCCCCAACCGGAACATTCGATGGCCCCCAACACGCCACGTCCCTGCGCATTGACGGGCAGATACAATCTGTCGATCAGCTCATGAATCAGGTCATCGCCTATCAGAATAACGGGCCGATCCGCCTGCGGGATGTCGGACGTGTTGTGGAAGGCGCCGAAAACAACCAGCTTGCCGCATGGGCTAACAGGACGCCGGCCCTCATCCTCAACATCCAGCGGCAGCCCGGCGCTAATGTCATCTCCGTGGCAGACAATGTGCGGGCCATCCTGCCCCGGCTGAAACAGGACCTCCCTCCGGGCATCGATATCATCCCGCTGACAGACCGCACCACTACCATCCGTGCCTCCGTCAATGATGTGGGGTTCGAGCTCATGCTGGCCATGCTGCTCGTGGTAGGCGTGATCTTTGTCTTTCTCTGCAACATTCCAGCCACCATCATCCCCGGCCTCTCCGTTCCCCTGTCGCTGATCGGCACGCTCTCGGCGATGTATCTGCTGGGGTTCTCGCTGGATAACCTGTCCCTGATGTCCCTCACCATTGCCTCCGGCTTCGTGGTGGATGATGCCATCGTGGTGATTGAAAATATTTCCCGCTTCGTGGAAGCCGGAGAGGACCGCTACAGCGCCGCCCTGAAAGGGGCCAAGGAGATCGGTTTCACCATCATCTCCCTGACCGTATCGCTGATTGCCGTTCTTATCCCTCTGCTTTTCATGAGTGATGTCGTGGGACGGCTGTTCCATGAATTCGCCATGACACTGGCCATCACCATTTCCATCTCGGCCCTTGTCTCCATCACGCTCGTTCCCATGATGTGCGCCCGCATGCTGAGCGAGGCCGCTATTGGAAAGGAGAGCCCAACAGTGCAGACGGGCAGGCTGGCCCGCTTCGCCCGGCATGCCAACCGCCTCATGGATTGGTGCATCGGCCAGTATGACCGTGCCCTCTCCGTTGTTCTGCGACACCAGCCGCTCACGCTGGCCGCTACACTGGCCAGCATCATCGTTACCTGCCTGCTGGCATGGTCCATTCCCAAAGGCTTCTTCCCACCGCAGGACACGGGAGTCATACAGGGCATTTCTGTCATGCCAGCCAATATTTCCTTTGAAGGCATGAAAAAACGACAGGCCGAGCTGGGCAACCTGCTGCTTAAAGACCCGGATATTGTCAGCCTGTCATCCTTCATTGGCATTGATGGTCAGAACATGACCCTCAATTCAGGCCGGTTCCTCATCAATCTAAAACCAGAGAATAAGCGCACCAGCTCCCTCACCGCCATTCAGGCCCGGCTGGAGGCAGCCGCCACGGTGCTGCCGGGTGTCCGCCTCTATACTCAGCCCGTGCAGGACCTCTCGCTGGAATCCTCCGTCTCGGCCATGCAGTACCAGTTCATGCTGGAAACGCCCGATTATGACGATTTTTCACTCTGGGTTCCCCGTTTCCTTGATGCCCTGAAACATGAACCCTCCCTGAGCGGCGTCACCTCCGACCTTCAGGCGGACGGGCTGACGGCCATGCTCACGCTGGACCGCACCAACGGTGCCCGCTATTCCATCACGCCGCAGACAGTCGATAACCTGCTCTATGACAGTTTTGGTCAAAGGCAGGTATCCACCATCTACACGCAGTCCAACCAGTATCGTGTCATTCTGGAAGCCGACCCACGTTTCCAGAAAAACCAGAGCAGCCTCTCCCAGCTCTATCTTCCCGGCATTTCCTCCGAAGCAGGTGGAAGCACCAGCGGGCCATCCCGCCAGCCCACATCCGGGCTTGTACCGCTCCTTCAGGTAACCAGCATCAGCCGCCTTGTCTCGCCACTGCTCATCACCCATTTCGGGCAGTTCCCGGCCACGACCATTTCCTTCAATGTCGCACCGGGCCATGCTCTGGGGCAGGCTACAACGGCCATTGAACATATCCGCCAGAAGATCAACCTGCCCGGTACGTTCCAGACGGCGTTTCAGGGTACGGCAGCGGCCTTCCAGAACTCTCTGACCAATGAGCTGGGGCTTGTCATAGCCGCCATCGTGGCCGTCTATATCGTTCTGGGCATCCTGTATGAGAGCTTTATTCATCCCATCACGATCCTGTCCACGCTGCCTTCTGCGGCTATTGGGGCTCTGCTGGGACTTTATGCTTACGGGATGCCGCTGGACATCATGGGCATCATCGGCATTGTACTGCTCATCGGCATTGTGAAGAAAAATGCCATCATGATGATCGACTTCGCCCTTCAGGCGGAACGGCAGGAGAACCGCCCCCCTCTGGAGGCCATCCGTCAGGCGGCCCTGCTGCGTTTCCGCCCCATCCTCATGACCACCCTTGCCGCCCTTTTCGGGGCCCTGCCGCTCCTGTTCAGTGAAGGCACGGGGGCGGAGCTGCGCCGCCCGCTCGGTGTGGCTATTGTGTTCGGATTGATGCTGTCCCAGCTTCTCACCCTATTCACCACGCCGATCATCTATCTTTTCATGAACCAGTGCAGCCAAAAGTTACAGGAAACCCTCCGCAAGGGCCTCCAGAAAACCGGCCTGCCTGCTGATACACCGTGAAACTCATACGCCTGTTCGTCTCTCGCCCGGTCGGCACCATCCTGATGACGCTGGCCATGTTTCTGGCGGGCTGCCTTGGCTATGTGAACCTTCCGGTCTCTGACCTTCCTAATGTTGATTTCCCGGTCGTGATGGTCATTGCCAACCAGCCGGGCGGGTCCCCTTCCGAAATTGCCAGCACAATCGCCGAGCCTCTGGAGCGCCATCTGGGAGCCATTGCCGGTATTCGGGAAATCACGTCACAATCCACCGTTAACCAGACCCGCATCCTCCTTCAGTTCAATCTCTCACGAGACATCAACAGCGCCGCCCGTGATGTCCAATCCGCCCTGAGAGCCTCCCGGCAGGACCTGCCCACAACCCTGCGCAGCGACCCCAGCTACATAAAAGCCAATGCGAATGGACCGCCCATCATGGTCCTGACACTTACCTCCTCCACACGCACGCCTCAGCAGCTTTACGACTTCGCCAATAATGTCATCATGCCGGGGCTCAGTCAGGTGGAGGGTGTAGGCAATGTGGATATTCATGGCAGCGCCCTTCCTGCCGTGCGGGTGGAAATCAATCCGCTGCGCCTGTTCCGATACGGTATCGGTTTTGAGGACATACGGGCTGCCCTGACCTCCGCCAATGCCCACACACCCAAAGGCTTTATTGAAGTTCAGGGCCAGCGGCTTATCCTCGCCACTAACGATCAGGCCACGGAGGCGAGTGCCTATCGGTCGCTCATCATCGCCTATCGTGATTCACAGCCTGTCCGCCTGTCCGATGTTGCCGATGTGGTCGATGGGGCTGAAGACCTTCGGCAGGCCGGGTATGTTAATGGCAGACCAGACATCATCTGCACGGTCTATCCCCAGAGTGGCGCCAATGTCATCAAGACAACGGACGGGCTGAAAGCGCGTCTCCCCCTGCTACGTTCTGCATTACCCGGCAACACGCAGCTTGACCTCCAGCTGGACCGCTCCATCACCATCCGTGCCTCTCTGGCCGATACACAGCGCACGCTCATTCTCTCTGTTATGCTGGTCGTGCTCGTTGTGCTGCTTTTTTTACAGGATGGCGTTTCTGTCCTCATCCCGGCCATTGTCGTCCCGGCCTCCATCATCACCACCTTCGCCCTCATGCATCTTCTGGGGTATCAGCTCGACATCATGTCACTCATGGCGTTGACCATCGTGACGGGCTTCGTAGTGGATGACGCCATTGTCGTGCTGGAGAACATCACCCGCCACCGGGAAATGGGGAAATCAGCCCGACAGGCCGCCATAGACGGCGCTGGAGAGGTCGTTTTCACCGTCATCTCCATCACACTCTCCCTGATTGTAGTCTTTGTCCCCATCCTGCTGATGGAAGGCGTCTCTGGACTGTTCTTTCATGAGTTCGCCATGACGATCATTCTGGCGCTCTGTGTGTCCACAGTCCTCTCCCTCAGCCTGACACCCATGCTCAGCGCCCTGCTGCTCTCTGCGGAGGAACAGCTTCCCCGGTCAGGCTCAGGCCCTATAAGGCGGGTTCTGCGGTGGTGCGGAGACAGATTGGAACAGAGCTTCCAGAAACTGACAGCAGGCTATATGCGGTCGCTTCATGTTGTCATGAACCATCCGAAGACAGTGCTGCTTTCCCTGCCGCTTAGCCTCATTCTGGCGGGCTGGCTCTTTACCCTTCTCCCCAAGGAGCTATTCCCCCAGCAGGATCAGAGCATGATTATGGGAAGGCTGGTGGCGGATCAGGACATATCCTTCCATGCCCTTCAGGCACTGACCATCAAAGTGGAGAAACGGCTTGCAAAGGACCCGGATGTCATCAGCGTCATTGGCGGGCCGGGGAAACGATCAGCCAATGCGGTGAATCTGTTTGTCACGCTGAAACCCAAAAATGAACGAAAAGACGATATCTCGGTCACGATCAACCGGCTCAATCACATTTTCCGTCACAAGGCAGGCCTGTCCATCCGGTTGCGGCTCCCCAGCCTGATTGGTGGTGGTGCCCACTCAACCGATGGAGCCTATCAATACAGCCTTCAGGGCAGCTCCGCTGAGGAGCTATACCAATGGACACCCCGGGTCGTAGAAGCCCTATCTCACCTGCCAATGCTGACAGATGTAACCTCCGACATGGAACAGGGCGGCAGGGGCATCACGCTGGCCATCACCCGGGACATGGAAGCCCGCTACAGCATCACGCCCCAGCTTGTCAGCAATGCCCTCTATGATGCATTCGGGCAGCGAAGCGCCTCTGTCATCTATGAGCCACTCAACCAATATCGTGTCATCATGGAGGCCGCACCGATCTTCTGGGCCAATCCTGCCTTTTTGGAGCAGATGCGTGTCAGCATCACGGGCGGGACGGCCAACGGTGCCTATGCCTCCAATAATATCCGTGTACGCGCCAGCACAGTCCCATCCTCCGCACCGCCCTCGCAGAGCCAACTTTCCTATCTGAACTCCGTTGCCAATGCGCTGGCAGGCGGCAAATCCGCTTCTAGCGGCTCTGCCGTGACAACACGCAGCGAAACCATGGTCCCCCTTTCCCTGCTTGGCCCGCTGAAGCAGGTTACAGACCCTCTGTCCGTCAACCATCAGGGGCAGTTCGTGGCCACTACCGTGTCCTTCAACCTCGCACCGGGGGCATCGCTAGGTCCGGCCATACAGGCCGTGGAAGAAGCCATGGTCCGCCTTCACCTGCCCAACGACATACAAGGCGGCTTTACCGGCAATGCCGCCAGCCTTCAGAAATCCGTCAGCCGGGAGCCACTGCTTATCCTTTCCGCTCTGGTGGCCGTCTATGTCGTTCTTGGTGTCCTGTACGAGAGTTTAATTCATCCTCTGACTATTCTTTCCACACTACCCTCTGCGGGTGTGGGGGCCCTTCTGGCTGTGGCCCTGTTCGGGCAGCCCTTCTCCCTGCTGACCCTGATCGGCGTCATCCTGCTCATCGGCATCGTGAAGAAAAATGCCATCATGCTGATCGACTTCGCCACTCATGCCCGCCACAAAGGAAAGACAGCAGAAGAAGCCATTCTAGCCGCCAGCCACCTCCGCTTCCGCCCCATTCTCATGACCACCTTTGCGGCAGCCCTTGGAGCCGTCCCCCTCCTGATTGGCGGTGATTATGGCAGCGAAATGCGTCAGCCTCTTGGCCTCTCCATCCTTGGTGGCCTCTGCCTTAGCCAGCTCCTGACCCTCTATACAACCCCTGTCGTCTATCTCTCTCTTGACCGTCTCAGCTATAGAGTAAAACAGCGCTTCTTCAAAAAACGTAAACAGCGTGCCCCGTCATCCTGATACGGCCTTACAAGACACCACATCCTGCCTTTCTTTCTACACAAGATACCGCTAGCACCCTGCCGGAACAGTCCCGATATCCACCGGCGTGTAATGCTCTCTTTATTCTAAAAAAGTAATAATGCTCATGAATGCATCTTCATCTGATATAACGCCTCCTCGGACTACGGATCACCCTACCCACCATAACGCCCGGATTTTCATGTCGTTTCCCTTTCGTGCTGCCCGCATCGCCGTTCTGACAACTGGTCTGCTCGCCACATTAGGGGGCTGTATGGTCGGGCCGGACTATCACAGGCCTCAGGCAATCATTTCACCCCGCTTTAAGGAAGCACCTCCCCCGGCAGGCTGGATAAAAGCCAACCCGGCCATGAGCAACATGCCCAAAGGAGACTGGTGGAAGGTCTTTAATGATCCAACACTGGATCAACTGGAAGAAGAAGTCAGCCGCTCCAACCAGAGCCTGAAACAATATGAGGCTCAGTATCGCAAGGCACGGGCTATGATCGATTCCGTGCGCTCCAGCCTCTTTCCCACACTAAACGGAAAATTCGGTTTCAACCGCAATTCCAGCGGCGGCAGGACCAGCAGCGGCCTGAATGCTGACCCCCATACCTTCACCACGACCACCAACACGTGGACCATGGGCCCCAGTGCGAGCTGGACGATAGATGTCTGGGGCATGATACGGCGGCAGATTGAACAGCAGGTTAGCTCTACACAGTCCAGTGCCGCCCTGCTGGCCAATATGCGGCTCTCCTACCAGCTGGAGCTGGCCACGGACTATATGAACCTGCGCTATCAGGACAGTCTGATCGACCTGTTCCAGCGCAATGTCGGGCTGTACAAGCGCAACCTTGAAATTCTCAGCAATCAGCTTGCGGCTGGTGTTGCTGACCCCACCAGCGTTCTACAGGCGAAGTATCAGCTCGAATCCACACAGGCCAGCCTCTCTAATGCACATGTGGCCCGTGCTCAATATGAACATGCCATTGCCGTGCTGATAGGGCGCCCTCCGGCTGATCTGACCATTGCTCATGCCCCCCTGCCCTTTACCCTGCCCCCCATTCCGCAGTTTCTACCCTCTGACCTATTGCAGAGGCGCCCGGACATTGCTCAGGCAGAAAGGGAAATGGAAGGCTATAATGCCGAGATCGGCTATGAGATCGGGGCTTTCTATCCGCAGATCACACTTTCGGCCAGCTATGGCTATAGCGGGAACCCCCTTCAGCATCTGGTGCAGCTTGCCACCCGAACATGGTCCCTTGGCGCTGCCGCTAGTGAGACACTCTTTAATGGTGGGGCACGATCAGCCGCTGTACGAGAAGCTGAAGCCGATTATGACAATGCCGTTGCCAATTACCGCCAGGTTGTCCTGAAGGCATTGCAGGACACGGAAGATCAGCTCTCTAACCTGCATTATCTTGGTGACCAGATGACCTACCAGAATCAGGCCATAGAAAGCGCAAACCGTGCCATTGAAGTCTCCATGAACGAATATCTGGCAGGGACACAGATCTACACCACAGTCATCACGGCACAGCAGACGGCCCTGCAATATGAAGAAACCCGCCTGCAGATACAGCAGCAGCGTGTTGTCAGCGTCATCCGCCTGATTACCGATATTGGTGGTGGTTGGGACGACAGCCAGCTCCCCAGCAAGGATTCCCTCCAGACGGATAATCCCTTCCTGCCCAGCTTCATCCAGAAAGACAAAAACTGACATAAAAAAAGCGTTCTTCCCCATGATGGAGAAAAACGCTTTTTCAGGCTCATGAAGCGGCCTCTGCTTTTTCAGGAGGCCTTCTTGGCCCGACAGCATTTGCTCTCTCGCCCGTAGAGCAGCCCCATGAAAAAAGCAAATCCAGCCCATCCCCATGGATGGTCCATCACCAGATCTTCAATTACGTCCTTAACCAGCCCAAAAATCGGACGGCATACGTTCTTCAGATTAGAACTCATGGTGTCACCTGCTTTTCTATCGGGTACTCTCACCGCGTGAAAAAAGGCCGATGCCTGATGGCACCGACCTTTCCTTTATTCTCCTATTGGAGAAAAAGCTCAAGCAGCTTCCTGTTCTTCAACCTGAACAGCACCGCTATCTTTGCCCTTGGCTTCGACATTGCGGTCAACCAGCTCGATCACAGCCATGTCAGCATTATCGCCATAGCGCACACCAGCCTTCAGCACGCGGCTGTAGCCACCGGCACGGTTAGCGTAACGCTGACCGAGCTCGGAGAACAGCTTGGCAACGATGGCATCGTCACGCAGCTGCGCAAAAGCCTGACGACGTGCATGCAGCGTGCCACGCTTTGCCAGCGTGATCAGCTTTTCAACAACCGGGCGAAGCTCTTTAGCCTTCGGCAGTGTTGTGGAAATCTGCTCATGCTTGATGAGAGCAACAGCCATGTTGCGGAACATCGCAGCGCGATGAGTGGAGGTGACGCCAAGTTTACGTCCGCTCAGATTATGACGCATTTTGTTTCCCTAATCCTTTACCCGAACTTCCCAGCCGGGGTTCTTAGAATGTCTCGTCGAGACGCCGGGCCAGATCCTCGATGCTCTCCGGCGGCCATGCCGGGACATTCATCCCCAGCGAAAGCCCCATGCCCGTGAGCACTTCCTTGATCTCATTCAGCGACTTACGACCAAAATTCGGAGTCCGCAGCATTTCCTGCTCGCTCTTCTGCACGAGATCGCCAATATACACGATATTGTCGTTCTTCAGGCAGTTCGCGCTACGCACGGAAAGCTCAAGCTCATCCACCTTACGCAGAAGGTGACGGCTGAACGGCAGATCGTCCTGCGGCTCCTCGTTCTGAACCGGACGAGGCTCATCGAAGTTAATAAAGAGCTGGAGCTGATCCTGCATGATGCGGGCAGCCAGTGCCAGAGCATCTTCCGGTGTCACAACACCGTTTGTCTCCACACTCAGCAGCAGCCTGTCATAGTCGGTGACCTGACCAACACGGGTCGGCTCCACCTTGTAGGAAACACGCTGCACAGGTGAATAGATCGCATCGATGGGAATCAGACCGATTGGCGCATCATCCGGACGGTTGGCAGAGGCAGGAACGTAGCCCTTACCCATGTTCACCGTGAATTCCATGCCAAGCTTGACATCATCATCAAGCGTGCAGATCACCAGATCCGGATTCATGATCTCAATGTCATGGCCCGTCTGAATCTGCCCAGCCGTTACTTCCCCCGGCCCAGTGGCCGTAAGAACCATACGCTTCGGCCCTTCACCATGCATGCGCAGAGCAAGCTGCTTCACGTTCAGCACGATGTCGGTCACATCCTCACGCACTCCCGCCACAGACGAGAACTCATGCAGGACCCCATCAATCTGGATGGCCGTAACAGCAGCACCCTGAAGGGAAGAAAGAAGAATACGGCGCAGGGCGTTGCCCATTGTCAGACCAAAACCACGCTCAAGCGGTTCTGCAACAATGGTTGCCATGCGGGAAGGAACCGGGCCGGGCTCGACCTCAAGCTTCTCCGGTTTGATGAGAGACTGCCAGTTTTTCTGGAGAACCAAGATCATGGCCTTTCAAACAACGAAGCCCGCCAAAGGTGGCGGCGCCAGGCCCGCACATATGTGCGGTACAAACTCACCAAGGTTACTCTGGCTGCACCATCCATTCGTGACAGCCAGAACAACCAGATTATACGCCTGGATTAGACGCGGCGACGCTTGCGCGGACGGCAACCGTTATGTGGCACCGGCGTCATGTCGCGGATGGATGTGATCGTGAAACCAACAGCCTGGAGAGCACGCAGTGCGCTCTCACGCCCTGAACCCGGACCGGAAACTTCGATCTCCAGAGTCTCCATGCCATGCTCACGAGCCTTACGGCCAGCATCCTCAGCAGCCACCTGAGCAGCATACGGAGTGGACTTACGGGAACCCTTGAAGCCCTGTGCGCCAGAAGAAGACCATGCGATAGCGTTGCCCTGGGCATCAGCGATCGTGATCATCGTGTTGTTAAAGGTGGAAAGAACGTGAGCAACACCGGAAATGATGTTTTTACGTTCCTTCTTACGGATACGCGGTGCGGCAGCCTTGGCCATAATATGCTTGTCCTACTAAATCTGCGATAGCGTGAAAGAAGCAGCGCCTATTAGCGTGTTGCTTTCTTCTTACCTGCAATGGCAACAGCCTTACCCTTACGGGTACGGGCGTTGGTATGCGTACGCTGACCACGAACCGGCAGACCGCGACGATGACGCAGGCCACGATAGCAGCCGAGGTCCATCAGACGCTTGATGTTCATCGCCGTCTCACGACGGAGATCACCTTCCACACGATAATCACTGTCGATCAGGTCACGAATCTTCGTCACCTCATCGTCAGAGAGTTCATTCACGCGCTTGGCATTGTCGATACCGAGCTTCTCACAGATAGCCTGTGCGCTCGACGGACCAATGCCATAAACATAGCGCAGACCGATGACCACCCGTTTGTTGGTCGGAATGTTTACGCCGGCAATACGTGCCACGCCAATTCTCCCATCCACACGGCTCATGCCGTGTTTACAAAAATCTTTGTCTGACCGGACCATGGCCGCTCACCGGCGTCGGTCCCCAGAACGATTCCAGCCCCTGTAACCAGGACCATACGTTCATCTCATGCTGGGCGAATATACTGCCCTGTCAGACAAGTCAAACATTAACGATCACTTTTTAGTGATCGACTCATTCACTCAGGCTGTGACCTGATCGAGAATAGCATCAATTGCCTTCCCGACCGTTTCAACATCCTGCATACCATCCACACGCTTCAGGCGACCATTCTGCTCATAATAGGGCAGGATGGGAGCAGTCTGCTTGCGATAGGCTTCCAGACGTGAGTGGATCACTTCTGGATGATCATCCGCACGCCGTGAACCATCCTCATGCTGACGCTCTGAGAGACGCTTCACCAAGGCATCTTCATCAACCTCAAGCAGAATGACAGCATCAATCTTCAGGTTCTGCTCTTTCAGCATGGAATCCAGAATCTCGGCTTGGCTCTCAGTGCGCGGGAAGCCGTCAAGAATGACGCCCCGTTCACAGTCAGGCTGAGCGATCCTGTTCTCAATCATCTGAACAATGATCGGATCAGGGACAAAATGCCCCTTCTCCATCAGCTCCTTCACCTGCAAGCCAATCGGTGACTGAGCCTTTACCTCAGCACGCAGCATATCCCCCGTGGAGATCTGCTTCATGCCACGGTTTGCCTCCAACCGTTTCGCCTGAGTTCCTTTGCCCGCACCAGGCGGACCAAGAAGAATAATATTCAACGTAGCTTCCTTCTTTCCTTACCACCCCGGCCACGCGTGCCCTTGCGGCCCCGCTGCTTGCGGATCAATCCCTGATATTGATGTGCCACAAGATGAGATTGAACCTGTGTCACGGTATCAATTGTCACCGACACGATGATGATCAGGCTGGTCCCACCAAAATAGAATGGCACATTGTATTTATTGATCAGGAACTGGGGCAGAAGACAGACCAGCACCATATAGGCGGCACCGATTGTTGTCAGTCTTGAGAGGATCTTATCGAAATAGCGGGCTGTATTAGCACCCGGCCGGATACCCGGCACAAAACCACCCTGTTTCCTCAAATTTTCAGCTGTTTCTTCCGGGTTGAAAGTCACCGCTGCATAAAAATAGGAAAAGAAGATGATCATGAGGGCGTAAAACGCCATGTAAAGCGGCTGCCCCTGTGAGAGCCACTGCCCGACATGCCCCAGCACACCACCATTATTATGCATGAAACCGGATAATGTAGCCGGCACCAGCAGAACGGATGATGCAAAGATAGGTGGGATAACGCCCGCTGTGTTGACCTTCAGCGGCATATGGGTGGAATCACCACCATAAATACGATTACCCACCTGGCGTTTAGGATACTGGATCACCACACGCCGCTGTGCCTGCTCCATGAACACGATAAAAGCAATGACCAGCAGAGCCAGGAGCAGAAAGACCACAACAAAAATCGGTGACAATGCCCCGGTTCGTCCCAGCTCCAACAGGCTACCAAGAGCATGCGGAAGGTTAGCAACGATACCAGAGAAAATAATCAGCGAAATGCCGTTCCCGATCCCTCGGGAGGTTATCTGTTCACCCAGCCACATCAGGAACAAAGTGCCTGTTACCAGCATCACGACGTAAGAGACGAGGAAAGTCGGCCCCGGTGAAATCACCGCACTCAGCCCTGCCTGGGTATGCATGCTGCCCAGCCCCATGGCAAAGCCATAAGCCTGCACAATGGCAATCAAAACCGTCAGATAGCGGGTATACTGATTGAGTTTCTTACGTCCACTCTCCCCCTCTTTCTTCAGCGCTTCCATAGAAGGCAGCGCAGTGGAAAGAAGCTGGATAATGATAGACGCACTGATATAGGGCATGATGTTGAGGGCAAAGATCGTCATGCGGCCCAGAGCACCACCCGTGAACATGTCCAGCATGCCCAGAATGCCACCCTCATGGGCTCCAACGAGCTGCCCCAACACGGAGGCATCAATACCCGGAACCGGGATGAATGTGCCCAGTCGATAAACAATCAACGCACCCAGTGTAAACCAGATCCGTTTTTTCAGCTCCGTCGCCTTCGCAAAGGCACCCATATTCAGGTTACCGGCCAGCTGTTCTGCGGCAGAAGCCATCTCCCCGTCCTTTCATGAAAACAGCGCCGCCGCACAGATGTACGGGACGCTGTTCACTAGTTCACCGTCGTCCCAGCAAGCTGGGCAGGACAGGCTCAGGCTTCAGCCTGAGCATCCTTTTTCGCAGCAAGAACCTTCACAGAGCCACCGGCCTTCTCAACTGCGGCCACAGCTGCAGCAGAAGCACCAGAAACCTCAAAGGTCACACCCTGGGAGAGCTCACCTTTTGCCAGAAGCCGGATACCAGCAACCTTGCGGCTACCAACCAGACCAGCCTTGCGCAGTGCTTCCTCGTTTACAGGAGCAGAAGCGGAAAGCTTACCGGCTTCCAGAGCCCTGTTTACGGCACCGATATTAACCGCCGCATATTCCTTACGGAAAATGTTGACGAAGCCACGCTTCGGCATACGACGGTAGATCGGCAGCTGACCACCTTCAAAGCCATTGATAGACACGCCTGAACGCGCCTTCTGACCTTTGTGACCTTTCCCGGAAGTTTTGCCCTTACCGGAACCGATACCACGCCCGAGACGCTTCTTGCGATAGCGAGCCCCGGCGTTATCACACAATTCATTCAGGTTCATATCAACCCTCCACCTTCACCAGGTGGGACACCTTGCGGATCATGCCACGGACAGAAGAGGTATCCTCCAGCTCACGGCTGGAACCGATGCCACGAAGGCCCAGTCCCTTTACCGTCTCCGCCTGACCCGGTTTGGAACCGATCACAGAAGCGATCTGCGTCACCCGGATTGTCTTACCTTTTGTCTCAGACATTGGCAGCCTCCGTTTCTGACTGCTCACGACGTCCGAACAGCTCGAATGTCTTCTTGCCACGGCGTGCCGCTACCTGACGCGGGCTGCTTGCACGCTCAAGAGCGTCAAAAGCGGCCTTAATCATGTTATGCGGGTTCCGGGTACCCAGGCTCTTAGCAACAACGTCGCTCACACCCAGGCTTTCGAAGACAGCACGGATCGGACCACCAGCGATGATCCCCGTACCAGCCTCAGCCGCACGCACAACAACTTCACCAGCACCAAAGCGGCCCACTGCATCATGATGCAGAGTACGGCCCTCTTTCATCGGCACACGGATCATGTTGCGACGGGCGCGCTCAGTTGCCTTACGGATAGCCTCGGGCACCTCACGGGCCTTACCAGCACCATAACCAACGCGGCCCTTCTGGTCACCAACGACAACCAGAGCAGCGAAGGCAAAGCGCCGACCACCCTTAACAACCTTGGCGACACGGTTGATGGTTACCAGCTTATCAACCAGCTCATCACCCTGCTCGCGCTCACGACCACCACGGCCGCCTTCTCTTGGCTCACGTGCCATGTGTGATCCTCCTTAGAAAGACAGCCCGCCCTCACGGGCAGCCTCTGCCAGGGCTTTCACCCGGCCATGATAGAGATAGGAGCCACGGTCGAACACGACTTCCTTGACCCCAGCCTTTACAGCGCGCTCGGCAACCAGCTTACCAATGACGGTAGCTGCTGCGATGTCCGCACCCGTCTTACCGGCTTCACGAACAGTCTTCTCAAGCGTAGAGGCGCTGGCCAGCGTAACCCCACGAGCATCGTCGATGACCTGGACGTGGATATTCTTGCTGGAACGGAAGACCGACAAACGCGGCCGGCCGCCGCTCTTGCGACGAAGCTGGAAACGCAGCCGCTTGCGGCGGCGTTCCTGCAATCCTTGCAGCGATGCCATTACTTCTTCTTACCTTCTTTCTGACGCAGAACTTCGGTCTCATAACGGACACCCTTGCCCTTATAGGGCTCAGGCTTACGGAAGCTGCGGATATCCAGAGCTACCTGACCAACGCGCTGCTTATCGTTACCGTCAACAAGAATTGCCGTTGGACGCGGTGTTGTGATCTTCACATCAGACGGGATCGGATAGACCACATCGTGAGAGAAGCCGAGGTTCATAACCAGATTGGAACCCTGAACAGCAGCACGGAAACCCGTACCCTGAATTTCAAGACCCTTCTGGAAACCTTCGGAAACACCCTTGACCATATTGGCGAACACCGCACGGGATGTCCCCCACATCGTCCAGCTCTTGTTGGTACGCCCACCCAGAGGGGAAACAGTGATCTTACCGTCCGCAATCTTCACATCAACATGAGAAGACACCGGCACGCTCAGTTCACCACGTTTACCCTTAACGTGGAACATACCGTCTTTAACAGTTGCTTCCACGCCTGCGGGGAGCTCAATAGGATACTTACCTACGCGAGACATATTCCCTCCTTAGAAGACGCGGCAGAGGATCTCGCCACCAACATTGGCAGCCCGAGCCTCAACGTCTGAAAGAACACCACGCGGCGTGGACAGGATGGAAACACCCAGGCCAGCATAAACGCGCGGCAGCTCTTTAATTTTGGAGTACACACGGCGACCCGGACGAGACACGCGATGAATTTCGCGGATCACAGGCTGACCATCAGTGTACTTCAGCTCGATGCGGAACTGGGAAATGCCCTTGCGGACTTCCTCGGTTGTGTAACCGCGGATATATCCTTCGCGCTTCAGTGCTTCAAGAACACTGGCACGCAGCTTGGACGCCGGAGCAACGCAGGCAGCATGGCGGGCACGCTGAGCGTTACGGACCCGGGTGAGCATATCACCCAAAGGATCAGACATAGACATTCAGACTACCCTTTTACCAGCTGGACTTGACCATGCCGGGGATCTGCCCCGTAGAAGCAAGGTCACGCAGAGCAATACGGCACAGCTCAAACTTACGGTAGTTCCCACGGGGACGACCTGTCAGTTTGCAACGCAGACGCACACGAGTCTGAGACCCATTGCGTGGCAGCTTGGCCAGTTTAAGTGTCGCTTCAAAACGCTCCTCCATGGAGAGAGAGCGGTTCTTGATAGTATTTTTGAGAGCGGTCCGCTTTTCAAGGTCACGCTGCGCCATGGCAGCACGACGATTATTACGGTTCACCGCAGAGACTTTCGCCATCTCGAATCTTCTCCCGGAACCTGTCAGGCCTATCCCGACGGTTTTCCAATCACCGGACTTGTAACGGAGATTCCCCCCTCATGTGAAGGGGGAAAGTCCATTTTTCCGTGATTGATACGAAAAATTGTCGCTCAGGACACGAACGGCAGGTCAAATGCCTTCAGAAGAGCCTTGGCTTCTTCATCGGTCTTTGCCGTCGTCACAAAGATGATGTCCATACCACGGATGGCATCAACTCTGTCATAATCAATTTCCGGGAACACAATCTGCTCTTTCAGACCCATGGCAAAGTTGCCACGACCGTCAAAGCCCTTGTTCGCCGGAAGGCCGCGGAAGTCACGGATACGCGGCATAGCAATCGTCACCAGACGATCAAGGAACTCGTACATACGAGTCTTGCGCAGCGTTACCTTACAACCGATCGGCAGTCCTTCACGGATACGGAAACCCGCAACAGCCTTACGTGCCACAGTCTTAACAGGCTTCTGACCAGAAATCAGAGCCATTTCTTCAACAGCAGCATCCAGCTTTTTCTGGTCAGCAGCAGCTTCACCGACACCCATGTTCAAGACAATCTTCTCGAGCTTGGGAATCTGCATGTCGCTCTTATACCCGAACTGCTCGCGCAGCTTGGCGCGGAGCTTGTCCTGATATTCCTGCTGCAGACGGGGCAGAACGGCATTCTTGTTATCGCTCATCGTTCGCTCCTCAGCCTTCGATCACTTCGCCGGTCACCTTAGCGACACGGACTTTGCGACCATCTTCCAGAACACGGAAGCCAACACGGGTCGGCTTGCCACTTTTCGGGTCGATCAGCTTCAGATTGGACAGATGAATCGGCATCTCACGCTCAATGATGCCGCCACCCTCGCCCATGCGGTTCGGCTTTGTGTGACGCTTGGCAACAGCCACGCCACGAACAACAGCCTTCTCCACCTTCGGCAGGACAGAGAGGACTTCCCCACGCACACCGCAGGAACGTCCTGTCAGGACCAGAACCTGATCACCTTTTTTGATACGTGCAGCCATTACAGCACCTCCGGAGCCAGGGAGATGATCTTCATGAACTTGCGGGCGCGCAGCTCACGAACAACCGGGCCAAAAATACGCGTACCAATCGGCTCCTGCTGCTTGTTCAGCAGGACGGCAGCATTCCGGTCAAAGCGAATGGCAGAGCCATCAGCACGACGCACCGGATAAGAGGTACGAACGATGACGGCCTGATGGACGTCACCCTTCTTCACCTTACCGCGGGGGATCGCTTCCTTGACGGATACGACAATGATGTCGCCGACCGAGGCGGTCTTCCTCTTGGAGCCACCCAGCACTTTGATGCACTGCACCCGACGTGCGCCGGAGTTATCAGCTACGTCAAGGTTGGTCTCGGGATGAATCATGTGTCTACCCCCTTATGCGCCGACAGAAGTCGAGGTCGCATCAGCAACATCAACTCCGTTGCGGGAAATGACCGTCCATGTCTTACGCTTGGAGAGCGGAGCGCATTCAACGATGCGAACCACATCACCAATCTTGCATGCATTGGCATCATCGTGCGCTGCATACTTCTTGGAACGGCGGATAAACTTCTTGTAGAGCGGGTGCATCACGCGACGATCAACAAGAACGGTTACCGTCTTGTCCATCTTATCGCTTGTCACTCGCCCTGTCAGGACGCGCCTTGGCATCGTCCGTCTCCTCTCAGGACTTAGCGGCGGACGTTTTTGCGCCCGCACGGTTCTTCGACTGGTTCAGCAATGTCTTAATACGAGCGACAGCACGACGCACGATCCTAACACGGCTGGTGTTCTCGGACTGGCCTGTAGCCGCAGAGAAACGCTGGTTAATCTGCTCACGCTTCAGATCCAGCAGGAGAGCCTTAAGCTCATCCTCGCTCTTTGCGCGCAGCTCGGCAACCTTATAGGTCGTCTCAGCCATTCTCAAGCCTCCCCGATACGCTGAATGAACTTGGTCTTGATCGGCAGCTTCGCAGCAGCCAAGCTAAGAGCCAAGCGGGCAACCTCCGGCGGAACCCCTTCGATCTCGAAAAGGATACGGCCCGGCTTTACGCGGGCTGCCCAGTATTCGGGGTTACCTTTACCGGAACCCATACGCACTTCTGCGGGCTTTGTCGAGACCGGAGTATCCGGAAAAATCCGAATCCAGACACGACCAGCACGCTTCATAGCGCGGGTAATGGCGCGACGGGAGGCCTCGATCTGGCGAGCGGTAATACGCTCCGGCTCCAGAGCCTTCAGGCCATACGCACCGAAATTCAGCTGCGTACCGCCCTTGGCCATCCCATGAATACGGCCCTTATGGGCCTTACGAAACTTTGTCCGCTTTGGAGAAAGCATGATTTTCTATCCTCACATCAAGCACCTCGGATAAAAGACGGGGGAAATCCCCCGCCCCTTAACGCTGAGGAGCCTGCTCCGCAGCACGACGGTCCTGAGCCATCGGGTCGTGAGCCAGGATCTCACCCTTGAAGATCCAGACCTTCACGCCGCAGGAACCGTAAGTGGTGTGCGCTGTGGAAGTCCCATAATCAATGTCGGCACGCAGTGTATGCAGCGGTACGCGACCCTCACGATACTGCTCGTCACGAGCGATCTCAGCACCACCAAGACGCCCGCTGCAGGTCACACGAATGCCCTGGGCACCCAGACGCATAGCGGACTGGATGGAGCGCTTCATGGCGCGACGGAAAGCAACACGACGTTCCAGCTGCTGGGCAATGTTGTCTGCCACCAGAGTCGCATCAATTTCCGGCTTGCGGATCTCAACGATGTTCAGAGCAACATCGGTCTTGGCCATGGCACTCAGGGTCTTGCGCAGAGCGTCAATGTCCTGACCCTTCTTACCAATGATCACACCGGGACGTGCTGCATAGATCGTCACGCGCGGCTTCTTGGCCGGACGCTCAATAACCACACGGGAAACACCAGCACCGGAGAGCTTCTTGCGCAGGAAAGAGCGCAGCTTCAGGTCTTCGTGCAGCAGACGGGCATAGTCCCCACCTGCATACCAGCGGCTGTCCCATGTACGATTGACACCGAGCCGAAGCCCGATCGGATTAACCTTATGTCCCATAGATCAGGCTGCCTTCTGCTCTTTGGAGTTCTTGCCGGCCTTCGGGGCTTCTTCAACCTCGGCACGCTCAGCAACAACAATCTTCAGGTGGCTGAAAAACTTCTCAACACGAGCAGAACGGCCACGGCCACGTGCATGGAAGCGTTTCATCACGATAGACTTGCCAACCTCAGCAGTCTTCACCACCAGCTTGTCAACATCAAGCTGATGATTGTTTTCTGCGTTGGCCACGGCACTCTCAAGAGCCTTCTTGACCTGCTGGGCAATACGGCGACGTGAGAACGTCAGCGCAGCAATGGCCTTGCCAGCCGGCTGATTGCGAATCGTAGCAGCAACCAGGTTCAGCTTACGCGGGCTAACACGGATGTTGCGGGCAACAGCCTGTGCTTCTGTATCAGCCAGGGTACGGATATGCTTAGGCTTACTCATGCTCAGCCTCGCTTCGACTTCTTATCGGAACCATGACCGGTATAAGTGCGTGTGGGTGAGAACTCACCGAACTTATGACCAACCATATGCTCCGTAACCTGCACAGGCAGGAACTTCTGACCATTATAGACGCCGAACGTCAGCCCGACGAACTGCGGCAGGATGGTGGAACGACGGGACCAAATCTTGATCACCTCATTCCGGCCCGATGCACGGGCCTTCTCAGCCTTGCCAAACAGATACCCGTCGACGAACGGGCCTTTCCAGACGGAACGTGCCATCTTCTATGCCCCTCTCTTACTTGCCGGTTTTACGACGACGGATAATCAGGCTGTCCGTCTTCTTGTTGGTACGGGTCTTGTAACCCTTGGTCGGCACACCCCACGGTGTGACAGGATGACGACCACCAGAGGTACGTCCCTCACCACCACCATGCGGATGGTCAACCGGGTTCATGACCACACCACGGTTATGCGGACGGCGGCCCATCCAGCGGCGGCGACCAGCCTTACCAAAATGCTGGTTCATGTTGTCCGGGTTTGAAACCGCACCAACAGTTGCCATGCATTCGGCGCGAACGATGCGCAGCTCACCGGACTGCAGCTTGATCTGAGCGTAGCCAGCATCCTTACCCACGAGCTGGGCGTAGTTCCCAGCGGAGCGAGCAAGCTTACCACCAGCACCGGGCTTCAGCTCGATGTTGTGGATGATCGTACCAACCGGCATGGAGGCCAGCGGCATGGCGTTACCCGGACGAACATCGGCATGATGAGCGGCAACCACACGGTCACCAGCCTTCACACGCTGAGGAGCCAGAATATAGGCCAGCTCACCATCTTCATAACGGATCAGCGCGATGAAAGCCGTACGGTTCGGGTCATATTCCAGACGCTCAACCGTGCCGACAACATCGAACTTACGACGCTTGAAATCAACATAACGGTAGGACTGCTTATGCCCGCCACCACGGAAGCGCACAGTCGTACGCCCGTAGTTATTACGGCCACCAGTCTTATTCTTGCCTTCCGTAAGCTGCTTGACGGGCTTGCCCTTCCAGAGCTCGCTCCGGTCAATCAGCACGGTGCCACGAGTGCTTGGTGTCGTGGGATTAAAGTGCTTCAATGCCATGGTATCTTACCCCGCGCGTCAACCAAGCTTCGCTGTGAGGTCAATGGACTGACCTTCAGCAAGCTGGACATACGCCTTCTTGATGTCAGAACGGCGACCTGGACGACCTTTGACGCGCTTTGTCTTGCCTTTCTGGATCAGGGTGCTGACACCAGCAACCTTCACGTTGAAAAGCTTCTCAACAGCGACCTTGATCTGCGGCTTTGTTGCTTCCAGAGCCACCTTGAACACAACCTGATTCTTTTCAGAAAGCAGAGTTGCCTTTTCAGTGATCAGCGGTGCACGCAGCACATCAAACAGAGCTTCCTGAGACAGGCTAGCAGCCGCCTTACGTGCATTCAGAACTGTTTTCGTTGTCATGCCAGACGCTCCTTGAGACCCTCAAGAGCAGCGTGGGTAATCACCAGCACATCATGCTTGAGAATATCGTAAACATTGGCCCCGATTGTGGGCAGGAGATCAATCTTCGGCAGATTGGCAATCGCACGGGCAAACGGCTGGTCAGCCACTTTATCCACGATCAGAGCGGAGGAGCAACCAAGAGCTTTCAGACGAGCTGCAGCTTCACGGGTCTTCTCAACGCCAGCCAGATCCTTAAGGATGATCAGCTTGCCTTCGGAGGCCTTCTGAGACACGGCGGAACGCAGCCCAAGACGACGCACCTTCTTCGGCAGGTCAAAGCCATGATCACGCACAACCGGCCCATGCACCACACCACCAGTACGGAACTGAGGCGCCCTCAGAGAACCCTGACGAGCAGAACCTGTTCCCTTCTGACGATAGGGCTTCTTGGTCGTACCGGAGACGACGCCCCTACCCAGAGTTGCATGCGTACCAGCGCGACGCTTGGCGAGCTGCCAGTTCACAACGCGGGCCATGATGTCCTTGCGGGGGACAATCCCGAAAATCTCTTTCGGCAGTGCGACTTTGCCGGCACTTCCGTTTTCGAGGGTTTTGATATCGTATTCCATATCCCTCACCCGGCGGCCTCAACGGTCGCTGCCGGATATGGCGCGTCCGCATTACGGGCCTTCTTGATTGCATCGCGAACCAGAACAACACTGTTCTTGGCACCTGGGATAGCACCGCGCACCATAATCAGGTTACGCTCCTCATCCACAGCAGCAATTTCGAGGTTTTGTGTTGTCACACGCTTGTCACCAAGGTGACCAGCCATCTTCTTGCCCTTGAAGACCTTGCCAGGATCCTGGCGCTGACCTGTAGAGCCGTGAGAACGGTGACTGATGGACACACCGTGTGTTGCTTCAAGCCCGGCAAAGTTGTGGCGCTTCATAACACCAGCAAAACCTTTACCCTTGCTACGGCCCGTGACGTCCACCTTCTGACCAACCACAAAGTGGGCAGCAGAAAGCTTTGTCCCCGGCTCCAGCACAGCATCTTCTGCCACACGGAACTCGGCCAGCTTCTTCTTGGGCTCAACCTTCACACGGGCAAAATGCCCACGGTTCGCTTTTGTGACGTGCTTGGCCTTTGCAGCCCCCATACCGAGCTGAACAGCCGTATAGCCATCACGCTCCTGTGTACGGGCATCCACAACCTCAACATTGTCAAGGTGCAGCACCGTCACCGGCACATGTGTGCCGTCTTCTTTAAAGAGCCGGGTCATCCCCAGCTTTTTTGCAATCAATCCGGTACGCATCGTCTGGACCTTAGAGTTTAATCTCGACATCTACGCCAGCGGCGAGATCGAGCTTCATGAGGGCGTCCACGGTCTGCGGGGTCGGCTCGACAATGTCGAGCAGCCGGCGGTGAGTTCTCATCTCGAACTGTTCGCGGCTTTTCTTATCCACATGCGGTGAACGATTCACAGTAAACCGGGCAATATGCGTCGGCAGGGGGATAGGACCCCGAACCCGCGCACCCGTACGCTTCGCCGTATTGACGATCTCTTTCGTGCTGTTATCCAGCACGCGATGATCATACGCTTTGAGGCGAATGCGGATGTTCTGGTCGTCCATGTTTCACTTCATCCTTAATAAACCGGATGCCGTCCTACTGCATTTCTCTTAGAAATGGAACCCCGGCCGAAAAAATTTCGACCGGGGCACCAAGTTCCGAAGTCAGCAGGGACTTAGGCGCTGATGGAAGCCACCACGCCGGCACCCACTGTACGGCCACCTTCACGAATAGCGAAGCGGAGACCTTCGTCCATGGCGATCGGAGCAATCAGCTCGACATCCATGGTAGCGTTATCGCCCGGCATCACCATCTCGGTGCCTTCCGGCAGAGTCACCACACCGGTCACGTCCGTTGTACGGAAGTAGAACTGCGGACGATAGTTGGTGAAGAACGGTGTATGACGGCCACCTTCTTCCTTCGTCAGGATGTAGGCTTCAGCCTTGAACTTGCTGTGCGGGGTGATGGTGCCCGGCTTAGCCAGAACCTGACCGCGCTCAACATCTTCACGCTTCGTACCACGCAGCAGAGCACCGATGTTATCACCGGCTTCACCGCGATCCAGCAGCTTACGGAACATTTCAACGCCCGTAACTGTTGTCTTAACGGTAACGCGCAGACCAACGATCTCGACTTCGTCACCAACGTTGACTTCACCACGCTCGACACGGCCGGTCACAACCGTACCACGACCGGAGATGGAGAACACATCTTCGATCGGCATCAGGAACGGACGGTCAACCGGACGCTCCGGCTGCGGGATGTAGCTGTCAACAGCCTTCATCAGCTCCAGGATAGCTTCCTTACCCTGTGCCGGGTTGCCATCTTCCAGAACGGCCAGAGCGGAACCCTTAACGATGGGGATATCGTCGCCAGGGAAGTCGTAGGAGGACAGAAGCTCACGAACTTCCATCTCCACCAGCTCCAGCAGCTCCGGATCGTCAACCTGGTCAACCTTGTTCAGGAAGACCACCAGAGCCGGCACACCGACCTGACGAGCCAGCAGGATGTGCTCACGTGTCTGCGGCATCGGGCCGTCAGCAGCGGACACAACCAGGATAGCGCCGTCCATCTGGGCAGCACCGGTGATCATGTTCTTCACATAGTCAGCGTGGCCAGGGCAGTCCACGTGAGCGTAGTGACGGCTTTCCGTCTCATACTCAACGTGAGCCGTGGAAATCGTAATACCACGAGCGCGCTCCTCAGGAGCCTTATCGATCTGGTCGTAGGCGCTGAAGGTTGCACCACCGGTCTCGGCCAGTGTCTTTGTGATTGCAGCCGTCAGCGTGGTCTTACCATGGTCAACGTGACCAATCGTGCCGATGTTAACATGCGGCTTAGTACGCTCAAATTTAGCCTTTGCCATCGTCTCTCTCCAAAACCCTGACCCGGCGAGGGTCAGAGGTATGACTGAAACTTCATGCTGGCCACTCGGAAAACCGGAATGTGGCCAGAAGCCCTATTACTGGTAATATTACCAGCGATAATGGCTGAATGCCTTGTTGGCTTCAGCCATACGATGCGTGTCTTCCCGTTTCTTGACGGCTGCACCACGGTTGTTCACCGCGTCCATCAACTCATTGGAAAGACGGTCCTGCATGGTGTTCTCACCACGCTTGCGGGACGCCTCAATCAGCCAGCGGATAGCCAGCGCCTGACGGCGTTCTGCACGAACCTCTACCGGAACCTGATAGGTCGCACCACCAACACGGCGGGAACGGACCTCAACAGCCGGCTTTACGTTATCCAGTGCTGAGTGGAACATTGCCACCGGGTCAGCAGAGGACCCACCACGCTTACGCAGCACTTCCAGTGCTCCATAAACGATACGCTCAGCAGTAGATTTCTTACCATCATACATCAGCGCATTCATAAAGCGCGTAATGACGGCATCTCCGAATTTTGGATCGGGAAGGATCTCACGCTTTACAGCGCGATGACGGCGACTCATTCCAAATACCCCTTATTTCGGCCGCTTGGCGCCATACAGCGAACGGCGCTGACGGCGTTTTGCGATACCCTGCGTATCCAGCACACCACGAAGAATGTGGTAACGCACACCGGGAAGATCCTTCACGCGACCACCACGGATCAGAACAACGCTATGTTCCTGAAGGTTATGACCTTCACCCGGAATATAGCTCACCACCTCATACCCGTTGGTCAGACGCACTTTGGCGACCTTACGCAGGGCGGAGTTCGGTTTCTTCGGCGTTACAGTATAAACACGTGTGCAAACACCACGCTTCTGCGGACATCCCTGCAGAGCAGGAACCTTGTTCCGCTTCGCGGCCGGCTCCCGGCCCTTTGCGATCAACTGGTTGATGGTCGGCATGCGCCCTTCCCAATCCTTGTCCATATGCTGGCGAGGAAAATCCTCACCACGACATTCCGTTCTAACCGACACGCGGCTGAACCGCCTGTCTTCGCACGATTGCACAGAAGAAAGGAAAGAATCTTCCCCTCCCCCGAAGCTACTTGCCTCTGGACTTAACCTTTTTTTCTAAGAAACAAAAGTAGTACCAGACGCTATTTTTTATCCTGGGACGATTCCTTCACCTTAACAGGTGGGAACTGTCTAAGGCGCGAACCCTAAGTTGGGTTGGCCTGAGAGTCAAGCCTCTCTGCCGTAGCGGAGAGGCCTGACTGCCAGAATTCCTTACTCTGCAGCGTCTTCTACCTCGGCTGCCCCCTTAGAGAGCTGCGCCGGAGCCTGATCTGCTGCAAGATTACGCAGGCGCCGCATAGCCCCACCCGTACCAGCCGGGATGAGACGACCCACAATCACGTTTTCCTTCAGCCCGCCAAGCGTGTCGATTCTGCCAGATGTGGCAGCATCGGTAAGCACGCGTGTGGTCTCCTGGAAGGAAGCCGCAGAAATGAAGGACTGCGTCTGCAGAGAGGCTTTTGTGATCCCCTGAAGGATCGGCATCCCCTTGGCGGGTTCACGTCCCTGCTCAAGAAGCAGTTTGTTATCCCGCTCGAACTCAAGCCGGTCAACCGTCTCACCAATAAGGTAAGTGGAATCACCCGGCTCCAGAACTTCGACCTTCTGCAGCATCTGACGGACAATCACTTCAATGTGCTTGTCGTTAATCTTCACACCCTGCAGACGATAGACGTCCTGAATCTCGTTAACCAGATAGTCAGACAGCGCCTCCATACCCATGACCTTGAGAATGTCATGCGGCACACGAGGACCATCCACCAGCGGGTCACCCTTCTGAACAAAGTCACCTTCCTGCACGGAAATATGCTTGCCCTTGGGGATCAGATAATCTGTCCGCTCACCCGTCTCATCGTTATGCACGATGACACAACGCTTCGACTTGTAGTCCTTACCGAACTCAATACGGCCATCACCTTCGGCAATGATCGCATGATCCTTCGGACGGCGAGCCTCGAACAGCTCAGCCACACGCGGCAGACCACCGGTAATATCACGGGTCTTGGAGCCTTCACGCGGGATACGTGCCAGTACGTCACCGGCATGAACCACAGCCCCATTTTCCACGGACAGAATACTGTCAGGAGACAGGAAGTAACGGGCCTCATTACCGTTGGAGAGACGAACCACATTACCGTCCGCATCCTTCAGCTGAAGGCGGGGGCGCAGGTCCACACCCTTGGTAGCTTGCTTGTAGTCCACAACAACGCGAGACGTCAGACCAGTCACTTCGTCAACCCGCTCGACCAGCGTAATGCTGTCGATCAGGTCCTGATATTCGACCGTACCGGACTGCTCGGTGATAATCGGCAGGGTGTACGGATCCCACTCTGCCATCTTGTCACCACGCTTGACCTCCTGACCTTCGGACACCATCAGGCGAGCACCGTAAGGCACACGATAACGGGCCTTCTCCGCACCAGTCTCGTCAATGAGCAGAATCTCACAGTTCCGGGACATGACCACAGGAACATTCTGAGAGTTCTGAACCACGTTGCGGTTACGGATGGTCACCTTACCGTCACGGAAGGCTTCGACCATGGACTGCTCAGCACCACGGGTCGCCGCACCACCAATATGGAAGGTACGCATCGTCAGCTGCGTGCCCGGCTCACCAATGGACTGGGCAGCGATCACACCAACGGCCTCACCGATATTGACCGGCGTACCACGGGCCAGATCACGGCCATAGCAGTGGGCACAGATGCCTGCCTTGCTGTCACAGGTCAGAACGGAACGGATTTCAACCGCTTCAATCCCGGCCCCTTCCAGCATCTCGACATCAGCTTCTTCCAGAAGATGATTACGAGCCAGCAGCTTCTCACCCGTCATCGGATGGAACACATCCTGAGACAGTGTCCGCCCCAGAGCACGCTCTGCCAGAGAGGCCACGACCTCACCACTATCCGTCACAGCACGGACAACGAGACCACGCTCGCTACCGCAATCCGTTTCGGTAATGATGCAGTCCTGCGCCACATCGACAAGACGGCGTGTCAGGTAACCAGAGTTGGCGGTCTTCAGAGCCGTATCGGCCAGACCCTTACGGGCACCATGGCTGGACGTGAAGTAATCGAGAACCGACAGACCTTCTTTAAAGTTGGCCACGATCGGCTGTTCGATAATCTCACCAGACGGCTTCACCATCAGGCCACGCATACCGGCAAGCTGCTTCATCTGGGCCGGTGACCCACGAGCCCCGGAGTGGCTCATCATCCAGACAGAGTTTGTTGGCTTACCCGGTACCTGCTTGGAGATCTCCTTAAGCATGGCCGCCTGCACTTCATCCGTACAACGAGACCACGCATCCACCACCTTGTTGTAGCGCTCGCCAGCCGTAATCAGACCTTCCTGATACTGCTGCTCAAACTCCTTGACCTCCTCGGTCGTCTTATTCACCAGAGTGGTCTTCTCGGCTGGAACGATCATGTCGTCCTTACCGAAGGAGATACCAGCCTTAGCAGCATGGCGGAAACCAAGCGCCATGAGACGGTCACAGAAAATGACAGCCTCTTTCTGCCCACAGTGACGATACACGGTATCAATCACGTCAGACACCAGCTTCTTCGTCAGCTGACGGTTGATCAGGCTGAACGGAATGGCCGGATGCTTCGGCAGAATCTGAGCAATCAGAGCACGACCCGGTGTTGTCAGAATCATCTGACGAACTGGCTTGCCTTCCTCATCCTGAGCATCCAGACGCAGACGAATCTTGTCATGCAGCTTCAGAGCACCGGAAAGCAGGGCAGCCTCAATCTCGGCTACGGCAGCATAAGCCGGCGGAGCCGCCTTGATGATCTTGCCATCCTTGATCTCGGCTTCATCCGGCGTGAGGCGATATTCAGGCACCTCAAGGCTCAGATAATACAGGCCAAGCACGATATCCTGAGACGGCACAATGATCGGCTTACCGTTAGCCGGGCTGAGGATGTTGTTGGTGGACATCATCAGCACACGGGCTTCCAGCTGGGCTTCCAGCGAAAGCGGCACGTGCACAGCCATCTGGTCACCATCAAAGTCCGCATTAAAGGCGGTGCAGACCAGCGGATGCAGCTGAATGGCCTTGCCTTCCACGAGGCTCGGCTCGAACGCCTGAATACCCAGACGGTGCAGGGTCGGCGCACGGTTCAGCATCACCGGATGTTCACGGATAACCTCCTCGAGGATATCCCAGACTTCCGGACGCTCTTTCTCGACCATCCGCTTTGCAGCCTTGATGGTCGTGGCGTGACCGTACTTTTCCAGCTTGGAATAGATGAACGGCTTGAACAGCTCCAGCGCCATCTTCTTGGGCAGACCGCACTGATGCAGCTTCAGCTCCGGCCCCACCACGATCACGGAACGGCCGGAATAGTCCACACGCTTACCGAGCAGGTTCTGACGGAAGCGACCCTGCTTACCCTTCAGCATGTCAGACAGGGACTTCAGTGGACGCTTGTTGGCCCCTGTGATGGCACGGCCACGGCGACCATTATCGAACAGCGCATCAACAGCTTCCTGCAACATACGCTTTTCGTTACGGACAATGATGTCCGGCGCACGCAGCTCAATCAGCCGCTTCAGACGATTGTTACGGTTGATGACACGGCGATACAGGTCATTCAGGTCAGACGTAGCAAAACGGCCACCATCCAGCGGAACAAGCGGACGCAGTTCCGGCGGAATCACAGGCACGATATCCATGATCATCCATTCCGGACGGGCGCCGCTCTCCACGAAGGACTCGACCATCTTAAGGCGCTTGACCAGCTTCTTACGAGCCGCTTCGGAAGTCGCCTTGCGCAGTTTCTTGCGCATGATCGTCTTTTCCGAATCGCCTTCCATCACCTCGGCGTCATAGTCGAACGGATCCGGCTCACCACGCTCACGAGCGGCACGGCTCAGCTCGGCTTCCTGCGCGTTCGGCAGACCCCAGTCATAGCTGGACAGAGCACGCTTGATCGCTTCGGCACCAATACCGACATCCAGACCATCATCAGCGAACTCATCCATCAGCTCCTCGCAGCGGATTTCGTCCAGCAGATACTGGTCACGGCGCTTGCCATGCTTGTAGGACTCAACCTGATCAGACTCGCAGACGCCCTTATCAAGAACAAGGAACTTCTCGAAATACAGGACCGGCTCAACATCCTTAAGCGGCAGGTCCAGCATCGTAGCAATGCGGCTCGGCAGGGACTTCAGGAACCAGATGTGAGCAACCGGTGAAGCAAGGTCGATATGGCCCATCCGCTCACGGCGGACCTTGGCCAGTGTCACCTCGACACCGCACTTCTCACAGACGATCCCACGGAACTTCATCCGCTTATACTTACCGCAAAGGCACTCGTAATCCTTGGTCGGGCCAAAGATACGGGCACAGAACAGCCCATCACGCTCCGGCTTGAAGGTACGGTAGTTGATCGTTTCCGGTTTTTTGATCTCGCCATAAGACCATGACCGGATCTGCTCGCTGGAAGCAAGCTGGATACGAATCTGGTCAAATGTGCCTGACTGCCCAGACTGACCGAGAATCTTCATGAGTTCGTTCATTTGCCGAAACCCCACTGTGCCGGGCGGCGTCCCGCCGGCACGTTAAACATGAACAATGAAGAAGAAGCGGAAAGCACTGCCCTCACAGCCCTCCCTGCTCAAGTTCGACATTCAGACCAAGCGACTTCAGTTCCTTCACAAGAACGTTGAAGCTCTCTGGAATACCAGCTTCAAAGTCATCCTGTTCACGAACGATCGCTTCATACACCTTCGTACGGCCAGACACATCGTCCGACTTCACGGTCAGCATTTCCTGAAGCGTATAGGCTGCACCGTAAGCCTCCAGTGCCCAGACCTCCATCTCACCGAAGCGCTGACCACCGAACTGTGCCTTACCACCAAGCGGCTGCTGGGTAACCAGCGAGTAAGGACCGATCGAGCGGGCATGAATCTTGTCATCAACAAGGTGATGCAGCTTCAGCATGTAGATGTAGCCCACCGTGGACTGACGCTCGAACTTCTCGCCCGTACGCCCGTCAATCAGCTGGGACTGACCGCTCTCGCTGACACCGGCCTTCTTCAGCATTTCCTCAATGTCAGGAATAGAAGCACCATCGAACACTGGCGTAGCAATCGGCACACCCTTGCGCAAGTTGTTGGCCAGCTCGATCAACTGATCGTTGTCCATTGTGGCAATATCTTCATTGAAGATCTTGTCACCATAAACATCCTTCAGACGATCCAGCAGCTCCTGACGGCGCTCACCAGTACGCTGATATTCATCCACCATGGCACCAATGCTCTGGCCGATATTGGCACAGGCCCAGCCCAGATGGGTCTCCAGAATCTGCCCCACATTCATACGGGACGGCACACCCAGAGGATTCAGCAGCAGGTCAACCGGCTGACCATTCTCAAGGAACGGCATGTCCTCAACAGGCACGACACGGGAAACCACACCCTTGTTACCATGACGGCCGGCCATCTTATCGCCCGGCTGAAGCTTACGCTTCACAGCGATGAAGACCTTGACCATCTTCATCACACCCGGTGGCAGCTCGTCACCACGCTGGAGCTTCTCGACCTTGTTGTCGAAGCGGTTATTGATGCGCTTAATGGCACCATCAAACTCACGGCACAGCGTTTCCAGCTCAGCCATAACAGCCACATCAGCAACCGGAATGTTGCGCCATGTCACACGGGGATGCTCACCCAGCAGCTCCGCCGTGATCGGTGTGCCAGCACGCACGCCCTTGAAGCCTGCGGCAGCTTCCTGCCCGACCAGACGTTCCTTGAGACGGTTATAGAAGCTGCGTTCCTGAATGGCACGCTCGTCATCGCGGTCCTTGGCCAGACGCTCGATCTCAGAGCGCTCGATGGCCATGGCACGTTCGTCCTTGTCCACGCCACGACGGGAGAAGACACGGACATCAACCACTGTCCCGCTCGTGCCCGGAGGCAGCTTGAGGGATGTGTCGCGTACATCGGAAGCTTTTTCACCGAAGATGGCACGCAGAAGCTTTTCTTCCGGTGTCATCGGGCTTTCACCCTTCGGTGTAACCTTACCGATCAGGATATCGCCCGGATTAACCTCGGCACCAACGTAAACAATGCCAGCCTCATCGAGGTTACGCAGAGCTTCTTCACCGACATTCGGAATATCGCGGGTAATTTCTTCCTGACCCAGCTTGGTATCACGGGCCATGACCTCGAATTCTTCAATATGAATTGAAGTAAAGATGTCATCACGAGCGATACGCTCAGAGATCAGGATGGAGTCCTCAAAGTTATACCCGTTCCATGGCACGAAGGCCACGAGCACGTTACGACCCAGAGCCAGCTCACCCAGCTCGGTGGACGGACCATCAGCAATGATGTCACCAGCCGCAACCAGATCGCCCACCTTCACCAGCGGACGCTGGTTGAGGCAGGTGGACTGGTTGGAACGCATATATTTACGCAGACGGTAAATATCCACGCCCTGAGTGGCCCCCTGCTCGTCCGTAGCACGGATCACGATACGGGCACCGTCCAGCTGGTCCACCACACCGCCACGCTTGGCGATGATGGTCGCACCAGAGTCATGAGCCACAGGGCCTTCCATGCCGGTACCGACCAGCGGGGCATCAGCCTTCACCAGCGGCACAGCCTGACGCTGCATGTTGGAGCCCATCAGTGCACGGTTGGCGTCATCGTTCTCAAGGAACGGAATGAGCGCAGCGGCCACGGAAACGAGCTGCTTCGGCGACACGTCACAGGCGGTCACCTGCTCCGGTGGCACGAGACGGAAGTCACCCGTCTGACGAACGGCAACCAGCTCATCCGTCAGGCGGTTGTCGCTCTGCTTGGCATCGGCCTGTGCCACCAGAAGACGTTCTTCTTCCATGGCGGAGAGATACTTCCAGCCATCTTGGAAGACACCATCCTTCACCAGACGGTAAGGTGTCTCAATGAAGCCGTACTTGTTGACCTTGGCGTAAGTAGCCAGAGAGTTGATCAGACCAATGTTCGGCCCTTCCGGCGTCTCAATCGGGCAGATACGGCCATAATGGGTCGGGTGAACGTCACGAACCTCAAAGCCCGCACGTTCACGGGTCAGACCGCCCGGACCAAGCGCAGACAAGCGGCGCTTATGCGTCACTTCGGAAAGCGGGTTGGTCTGGTCCATGAACTGGCTGAGCTGGGAGGAGCCGAAGAACTCGCGCACGGCAGCAGCGGCAGGCTTGGCGTTGATGAGGTCATGCGGCATGACCGTATCAATATCGACAGAGCCCATACGCTCACGGATGGCACGCTCCATACGCAGCAGACCGATGCGATACTGATTTTCCATCAGCTCGCCAACGGAGCGGACACGACGGTTACCAAGGTTATCGATGTCATCAACCTGACCACGACCATCCTTGAGGTCGCACAGGATCTTGACGGTCCGCAGGATGTCTTCCTTACGCAGCGTCCGCAGCGTATCAGGCACATCCACATCCAGCCGCATGTTCATCTTCACACGACCAACGGCGGAGAGGTCATAGCGGTCCTGAGAGAAGAACAGGCCACGCAGCATGGCCTCTGCCGTCTCACGGGTCGGCGGCTCACCGGGACGCATGATGCGATAGATGTCGATCAGCGCTTCTTCCCGTGTGGTGTTCTTATCCGCCATCAGGGTGTTGCGGATCCACGGACCATGCGTACCGTCAACGGCCAGAAGCGGAAGCTCCTTCAGCCCCAGATCTTCGAGTTCGCTCAGCTTCTCCTCGGTCAGCTCCTCGCCAGCCTCGGCATAGATCTCACCGGTCTTCTCATTAACGAGGTCATGAGCGACAAAGCGGCCAAGGATGTCCAGACGACCCACCTGCACGACACGGGTCTTCTCGGCGATCTTACGGACAACACGGGCTGTCAGCTTAGTCTCTGCATCAGCGACAACCTCACCCGTATCAGCATCAACCAGCGGGCTGAGCAGTTTCAGGCCACGGAAAGCATCCGGCTCGAACGGACGGGCCCATTCGCCACCCATGCGGGTGAAAGGCACGACTTCGTAGAAGGTGGAGAGGATTTCATCCTCATCCATGCCGGTGACTTCGAGAGCATCGACATCACCACCCTCGGCCAGCTTGGCTTCACGAGCCTTGAGATAGTTCTCGCCTTCCAGCGCATAAAGCAGCGTGGTGACCGGCAGCTTACGCTTACGGTCGATACGGACATGAATGATGTCCTTGGCGTCAAACTCGAAATCCAACCAGGAACCACGATACGGGATGATACGGGCAGCAAAGAGATACTTCCCGGAAGAATGTGTCTTACCCTTATCGTGATCGAAGAACACACCGGGACTACGATGCATCTGAGAAACGATGACACGCTCTGTCCCGTTGATGATGAAGGTCCCGTTATCGGTCATGAGCGGCATATCGCCCATATAGACCGGCTGTTCCTTCAGGTCGTGAATGGAACGAGTGCCTGTATCTTCGTCAATATCCCATGTCGTCAGACGCAGGATGACCTTCAGCGGTGCTGCATAAGTCAGACCACGCTGGATGCACTCCTCCACGTCATATTTCGGTTCTTCGAATTCATAATACTGGAAATCCAGCCGCCCACGGCCAGCAAAATCATGAATCGGAAAAACTGAACGAAACACCTCCTGAAGGCCAGCCGGTTCCCGGCTGTCGGGGCGAACATTCATCTGCAGGAAAGCTTCATACGAAGCCCGCTGCACGTCAATCAAATTAGGCATCGGCGCAATCTCGGGAATGCGCCCGAAACTCTTGCGGATCCTCTTACGCCCTGTGAACGATTTTGTGATCGCCATCTTATCCTGCCTCTGAACCAGACCTTCAAGTCGTCCGCTATATGACCATCCCATTAACCCCATGGAATATCAGACGACTTGAACGGCTGGCTTAATCCTGTCTATGACGCGTGACGGAATGCCCTGTATAGACAATTTCCCTGTCAACGGCAAATGGGGCGGGCACCATAAAGCACCCGCCCACTCGCTCCAACGGCATCCCCGGAGGGATACCGCATGGATAGAACTCTTACTTGATTTCGACTGTAGCGCCGTTTTCTTCCAGAGCCTTCTTGATCTTCTCGGCCTCGTCCTTCGTAGCACCTTCCTTGATGGTCTTCGGTGCGCCTTCGACGAGATCCTTGGCTTCCTTCAGGCCCAGGCCTGTGATGCCACGGATTTCCTTGATGACGTTGATCTTCTTGTCGCCAGCCTTAGCCAGAACGACGTCGAACTCTGTCTTCTCAGCAGCAGCTTCGCCACCAGCAGCAGGAGCAGCAGCAACAGCAGCCACCGGAGCAGCAGCGGAAACGCCCCACTTTTCTTCGAGCAGCTTGGAGAGCTCAGCAGCTTCCAGAACGGAGAGAGCGGACAGTTCGTCAACCAGTTTTGCCAGATCGGCCATGATAATATCCTCTAAGATGCGTAAATGTCAGGCAGCTTCGCTCATGCGGGCTACCCTGTTAATCAAGCGGCTTCCGTGTCGCCTGTTCTGGCATAGGCACCAAGAACGCGAGCAAGCTGCCCAGCCGGAGCCTGGGTGACGCCTGCAATGCGGGTTGCCGGGGTATTGATCATACCAACCAGCTTTGCACGCAGCTCGTCCAGAGATGGCAGGGATGCCAGTGCCTTGACGCTATCAGCCGTAAGGGTCTGATTGCCAAGGGCACCACCAAGTACCACCAGCTTGTCATTCTTCTTGGCGAACTCGACCAGCACCTTTGCCACGCCAACCGGCTCATCCGACCAAGAAATGGCCGTCGGGCCTTTAAGCAGCGGCGCAATGCCGTCGAACTGGGTCCCATCCAGAGCACGGCTGACCAGCCGGTTCTTCGCAACCTTGTATGTCGCACCCACAGCGCGGATGTTACGACGCAGCTCTGTCGCATCGGCAACCGTCAGACCCAGATTCTGGGTGACGACAACCATGGACGTGCTACCGAACACTTTGCTGAGGGACTCGACAAAGGCCCGTTTTTCCGTACGGTCCAAAACCTTGTCTCCTCGGTTAGTCCGATCATCTCGGACCAGGTTACCCATAGGTCCTGCCCTGCCTTACGGCCTAACAGGACCCGCTCGCCTGTCCATATAAGGAAGACCGCATCCGCACCCCGGAGGGGTATGATTACGCTCTACCCGTCTCACGCCTGCGCCACTCAAGGGCTTTAAGGGGCAAGACCCCACATGCGTTCTAGGACAGGAAAAAGGAGCGGCGGACCGCTCCCACACCATTCCGAAGAATGGCGATTCCTTAACCTCTCGTCAATCAGCCTTCGAAGCTGGAGAGATCGATACGCACACCTACCCCCATTGTGGAGGAAAGTGAAGCCTTTTTCAGGTAAGTACCCTTCGCACCGGACGGACGGGCCTTCTGAAGCGCATCCACCAGAGCCTTCACGTTCTCAGCCAGCTGAGACTCGGAGAAGGAAGCCTTACCAACGCCAGCATGGACAATACCGGCACGCTCTGCACGATATTCCACCTGACCGGACTTAGCTGCCTCAATGGCACCCTTAACATCCATGGTCACGGTGCCGAGACGGGGGTTCGGCATCAGGCCACGCGGACCAAGGATCTTACCCAGACGACCCACCAGAGCCATCATGTCCGGTGTGGCAATGCAGCGATCGAACTCGATCTCGCCAGCCTGCACCTTCTCAGCCAGGTCCTCAGCACCGACAACTTCGGCGCCAGCGGCAGCAGCTTCCTCAGCCTTCGGGCCACGGGCAAACACACCAACGCGCAGTGTCTTACCTGTGCCGTGCGGCAGGGAGATCAAGCCACGGACCATCTGGTCAGCGTGACGGGGGTCAACACCCAGACCGATGGCGAATTCAACCGTCTCATCGAACTTAGCTGTTGCGTTGCCCTTCACCAGAGCCACAGCTTCGTTCAGGGAGTACAGCTTGTCACCGTCAACCTTGGCACGCAGGGCAGCAATACGTTTGTTCTTGGCCATGTCTTAGCCCTCCACCACATCAAGACCGATGGAACGGGCGGACCCAGCCAGCATACGCACGGCACCATCGATGTCGTTTGCGTTCATGTCCTGGAACTTCTTCTCAGCGATTTCACGCAGCTGAGAGGTCGTCACGGACCCAACGGACGCAGCACGGCCCACTGTCTGAGAGCCCTTTGTGATCTTGGCGGCCTTCAGCAGGAAGTAGGTGTTCGGCGGTGTCTTCGTGATGAAGGTGAAGGTACGGTCCGCATAGGCAGTGATCACAACCGGAATCGGCATACCCGGCTCCAGACCCTGCGTCTTTGCGTTAAATTCCTTACAGAACTGCATGATGTTCAGACCGCGCTGACCCAGCGCCGGACCGACCGGCGGAGACGGGTTAGCCTTACCAGCCGGAATCTGCAGTTTGATGTAGCCAACTACTTTTTTGGCCATATCCGGGACTCCCTAATTTACAGTTCCCGAACCGTGGTTGAGACGGCAGGGATCATCCCCGCCTCCCACGTTCGACTGAAGGGGTGCCTAGACCATTCCCCCCATACCGTCAAGAAAGAATCAGGGGTGCGCCGGTACGGCTGCCTTGCCTGTCAGGTCACTTTCGGAAGCGGGCGGCTGAATCTCGGAGCCTTTCTGTGGTGTGCCCACAGGCACCTCACCAGCTGGACGGGCATGATGAAGCCCCTCATACTGCAATGGCCCAATCGGATCGATACTCTTGATGTCTGGCAGAAGCGTGTTCGACCAGCCACCACCAAGGGCACGGATCAGCCGCACCGTGGCCTGCACCTGCCTCGTCTGTGCCTGAACTTCCAAAAGACGGGCCTTCAGAGCATCCTGCTGTGCCACCAGCGCATCCAGATAGTTGGTCAAGCCACCCGTATAAAGAGCCATCGTCATATTCTGGGTTCTCAAAGCCGCATCAACAGCCTGATGCTGCTGCAACCGTTCCTGATGGTACAGCGCCGTCTGGCTCAAACCATCTTCCACATCCTGAAATGCCGCCAGAACTGTGGCCCGGTAGGCATCCACACGTTCCCGGTACTGAGACCACGCCCGTTGCAGAGCGGCCCGCCGCATACCACCCGTAAAGAGTGGCTCCACAGCCTGCACAGCCACCCGCCAGAACGCCTTGGAAATACTGGCCAGATCAAACCCAGAATCCTCAAAACCGCCGGTCGCGCTGATGGTGATATGCGGATAAAAAGCCGCTCTGGACACACCAATAGCCCGTGCGGCGGCAGCCATCTGCCGCTCACTCATGGCTACGTCAGGCCGTCTCTCCAGCAGGGTGGACGGAAGCCCTTCCTTTACCCGGATCGTATCGAAATGCAGCCGAAAATCTCTGATTGGCTGAATATGGAAACTGGCAGGCACCATATTCACCATGACGGCGATAGCATGTTCCTGCACCTGACGGGTGGCCAACAGATAGCTTTTCGCCGCCTGAGCCGAATAAAGCTCATTCTCGGCACGGGATACGTCCAGCCCTGCACCAATAGCCCCACCCTGACGCAACCGTGTGATCTCCACGGCCGTACGGAAGTACCGGATGGAATCATCATAAACAGCGAGCTGGGCATCAATCCCCCGCAGTGCCATGTAATTTGACGCCAGCTCCGCCTGAAGGCTCAGCCTCGTCAACGCATATTCAGCGGCTCCGGCCTGAGCCAGATTCTTCTGCATATGCGTCTGGTTGCGAATGGCATCCCAAAAGTCCGGCTCCCATGTCGCTGCTCCACTATAAGCAACATTGGATTCATAAATGGGCGTGTTATTACTGCGCCGCAAAAAGAGCCGTCCTTCCGACTGCTTATTGCGGCTCATCTGCGCACCACCAGCAAGCTGCGGATAGAGCCGGCTCTCTGTCTCACGGGCAATATCACGTTCCTGCGTGAAAACTTCTGCCGCTGCCTGAAGGTCCGGATTATAGGCGTTCAGCCTGTCCTCAAGTTCGTCAAGCTGGGGATCGTGAAAGAGCTTCCACCACTCGCCCCGCACGACAGCATCCGCAGGCTTGGCATTGCCCATAATGCCTTTGCCTTCCCATCCATCAGGATAGATGAAATGCGGCGTACGATATTTCGGTGCCAGATTGCACGAGGCCAGAAAAAAGGACAGCCCACCCGCCAGAAGCGGCAGCCTCCGCCATGTCCCCACTCTCATCAATGCTGCCCCTGCTGCTTTGCCGGTGCACCCGCCGGGGCCGCCGCCCCATCTCCCTGCTTTGACTGATCGTCCGCACTATTATCATCTGGGGGCGGCATAGCACCGACACGCCGCAGATCATCTGATGTCACATTCGGAACGGGCTTTTCCGCCTCTTTAGGTTTGGCATCATTATAGCCACGGGTAGGTGTCACGACCCGGACTTCATCTCCATCCAGCATATCCGCTGTCGGATTGGCCACAATCTCATCATCCAGCGACATGCCGGAAAGAACCTGTGTCGTCATACCAAAATTGGTACCGACCTGCACAGTCTCCAATTTGATATGATTGTTGACGACTTTAGCCACCTGCATCCCCTGCGCCCGGAATATGAGCGCACTGGTCGGGACGATCAGCACATCCGGGTCTCCCGGTGCCTGAATATGCGCCGTGGCATAGGAGTTGGGCCACAGCAGCCCATCTGGATTATCCAGCACCAGCTCGGTCGTCACGGTGCGGGTGGAGGCATTGAAGGCATTGGCCGTCGCCAGAAAACGAGCCTTAAACACACGGCCCGGATATTGCGGCACGCTCAGCTCCGCACTGATGCGGGGTGAGATGACACTGGCAAAATCCTGCGGCACAGACACGAACACACGTATCTTATGCACATCCGCCACAGAAAAGAGCTCAGCAATGGTGCCCCGTGAATTAAGATTACCACCGGCAGCATTCACGTAATCCCCGACATTGACCAATCGAGACGTCACGATGCCATCAAAGGGCGCCACAATCCGTTTGAAGTTCTCCAGAGCTTCCACCCGCTCGACCTCATGGGCGGCGGCATCAAGCTCGGCCTTCTGGGCGGCGGCATTGGCGGCCTGCACGTCCACCTCCTGCCGGGACACGGCCTGCGTGCCCCGCAGAGCCGTCCAGCGCTGCGTGGTAATCAGAGCCAGCTTATAGCGGGCATTGACGACCTCATAATGCGCCTTGGCTGCCGCATACTGGGCATCAATGCTCGGCGTACTGACCTCTGCCAGAAGGTCCCCCCGTTTCACATGGGCACCGTAATCCTTGTACCACATCTTCACATAGCCGGAGACCTGCGCATAGATCGGGGCCTCGTACCATGCGGCCAGATTGGCGGGCAGGTCCACCTGTCGGGTGGCAGGCCCCGGCTGAGCCCGGATCAAGACAACACGGGCGACAGAACTATCCTCCGCCTCCCGCTCCAGCTCCCCCTTATGAAGGGCACGCTGCACCAGCCCCAGAACGATCAGCCCAACCAGCACAGCCAGAAAAACAAAAAGCAGCAGACGCCCCCTACCACGGGCCGGTGATGTTGTCTGGTTACTGGACGGATTCATGAAGGTTCTCCTTCTGGAGTGGCCCGGTCACCCTTCGGCGCACCGCCATGGATCAGAGCAAAAACACAGGGAACAAACAGCAGCGTTGCCACTGTTGCCATCAACAGCCCCCCAATGACCGCCTTACCCAGTGCCGCATTGGAGGAGTTACTGATGGACATAGGGATCATACCGATCATCATGGCAAGAGCTGTCATCAGCACGGGGCGGATACGTTCAAAACCAGCTTCGGAGGCTGCAAGGACAGCATTGCCATGTTCCTCCAGACGCTCTCGTGCAAAAGCCACGACCAGCACGGCGTTAGCCGTGGCCGTACCCATACACATGATGGCCCCCGTCAGAGCGGGAACGGACAGGGTCGTATGCGTCAGGAACAGGCTCCACGAAATCCCACCCAGAGCCGCAGGCAGGGCCATGACGATGACAAACGGGTCCAGCCATGATTGGAAGTTCACGACAATAATCAAATAGACCAGCACGATGGACAGCAACAGCCCGCCAATCAGCTGGACATAGGCGTTATTCATCGTCACGACCTGACCACGCACCACCATGCTGGAACCGTGCGGCAGATCAGGCCGAACCTTTTCCACTTCCCGCCCGACAGCACGGGATAGAGCACCAAGATCAATCCCCTCTGCTGCAACATAAATGTCGAAAACCGGCATGATGTTGTAATGGGAGACCTCAGCAGGCGTGCCTGTCTGAACAATATGGCTGACACCGCCCAGAATCTGCATGGTCCCGTTCTGCGGGTTTCCATCGCCCTTATCGATGGGCATTTTCTCAAGATCATTGAGCGTCTGGAGATAGGTGGCCGGAGCCTGCACATCGATCAGCTGGGATGTACCCTGCGGGTTAAGATAATAGGTCTGCCCAACCTGAGAACTCCCCGAAAGGGTTGTCAGGACGTTATAGGCAATGTCCTTTTCGGTAACACCCGTCCCCATGGCGAAACTGCGATGCGCATTGATGAGCAGGGTCGGCTGCGTCATCGGCTGCTGGACGCTGACATCCACCGCGCCGGGGATTTTCCGCAGACGCTGCGCCAGACGGACAGCAAAATCATAATTATGCTGAAGGTCACGCCCGACAATCTGCACATCAATAGGTGATGGCAGACCGAAATTGAGAATCTTGGCCGTCAAATCACCCGGCTGGAAGGTAAAGCCAATCCCCGGGAAAGCCGTACTAAGGGACTTGCGCAGTCGCTTGCGATAATCAGCGATCGGGCTTTCTGAATCTTCCAGCTGGATGGTGACATCACAGTCCTGCGCCCCCGTTGTGGGGGACGGCACCATCGCCTGATTCATCTGGCTCATCGGCAGGCCGCAGTTATTGACGACCAGCTTCACCTGACCGGGCAGGGTCTCCCGGATTTTCTTCTCGATCAACCCGCTAAGCTTGGCACTTTCCTCAATACGGGTACCGACCGGCGCCCGGAAATGCATCTGCATGATGCCGGACTTGATCTCTGAAAAGAAATCCTGCCCGACAAACAGAAGCAGCAACAGAGACGCCACTGCACCAGACAAGAACAGAGCGATGAACTTCGTCCGTATCGACAGAACATGCAGCAGCACATCATGATAACTCTGACGGAACCGCTCGAAATACGCCTCAAACTTTTCCTGAAACTGCCCGAAGAAGCCTTTCTTCCGGCTGGCATGATCCGGGTTGCGCTGCGTCTCCACCTGCGCCGCCAGCAACCAGTTTGCCATGGTCGGCACCAGCGTTCTGGAAAGAACAAAAGAAGCGATCATCGCAAAGATGATGGCTTCTGCCATGGGCATGAACAGCCAGCCCGCAACGCCTGTCAGCTCAAAAAGCGGGAACCAGACGATACAGATACAGGTCGTTGACACAAATGTCGGAATGACGATCTGGTTGGCTGCGTCAATAATGGCGTGTTCCAGCTCCTTCCCCATATGGAGGTGAGCATCGATATTCTCGATCATCACCGTGGCATCATCCACGAGAATACCGACCGCCAGAGCCAGCCCGCCCAGCGTCATCACATTGATGGACTGCCCTGCCAGACTGAGGCCAATCAGAGCCGAGAGCATGGCCAGAGGAATGGATACCGCCACGATCACGGTCGAACGCCACGACCCCAGAAAGAGTAGAACGGTCAGGCTGGTCAGGATGGCGGCGGTGATCATTTCCCGCACCACATCGACCACAGATTCCTTCACGAAGCTGGAGGCATCCGTCAGAACATCCATGCTTGTGCCGGGGGGAAGCGTCTTCTGAATATCGGGCAGCAGCTTCTTGATGCCATTCACCACATCCAGCGTTGAGGCATTACCACTTTTCAGGATGACGATCATCACCGCCTGCTTGCCTCGCACCAGCACGGCATTGGTCTGTGGCGGGCCACCCTTATGCACCCATGCCACATCCCGCAGATAGATGACGGAATTACCCACCTGCTTGATAGGCATCCGGTTGAAGGCAGCAATATCCATGGGGGCCGAATTGGTCCGCACCATGAAATCCATGGCCCCGACCTTCTGATCACCCGCCGGCAGAACAATATTCTGCTTGTTCAGGGCCGTGGCAACATCAACGGCAGACAGGCGGTGCGCCAGCAGCTTTACCGGGTCGATATCCACCATGATATCCGCCGCCACACCCCCGTAAGGGTTCGGAATGGCTGTACCCGCCACAGAAACCAGTTCCGGCCGGATGAGGTTGGAGGCCATGTTATAGACCTCCGAGGCGGACATGTTCGGATTATTGACCTGCAAGGTCAGGACCGGAACAGAAGACGCATCCAGTGCCAGAATAAGCGGCGGTGTAGCCCCGGTAGGGAGCTGCTTGATGACCGTCTGAGACACGGACGTGATCTGCGTCTGTGCGACACTGGCATCCGTTCCGGGCTGGAAGAAGACCTTGACGATCCCTCGCCCGTAATAGGAGTTACTTTCAATATGCTCGATATTATTGACGGTCGCTGTCAGAGTCCGTTCATAATAATAAACGATACGGCCAGAGACTTCCTCCGGCATCAGCCCCGTATAGGACCAGACAACCGCCACGGTCGGAATCTTGATGTTGGGGAAAACGTCCGTTGGTGTGCCCAGAATGGCCTTCACCCCGAAGATGAGGATCATGATGGACATGACCACGAACGTATAGGGGCGCCGCAGGGCTGTCAGGACAATAGCATTCATGACAGCGGACCACCTTCACCAGACAGGTAACCATCCGACAGGACGGGGCCACCCCCATCCCCCGTTTCTGCATGATGGGGTCTCGTCTCTATCACAATGCCGCTGAGCAATCTGTCTCTCCAACTGGTCGGGCATGAGCCTGTCCGTCCCATTACCCTACGTCCGGGTGGGGATTATACCGACACAGCCCAAAGAAAAAACGCTTTTCATCTGAAAAGATTTTTAAGAAGCACGGTTTTGTTACCAGCGTTTTACTTGATTCCGCCTCACCTGCCTCAGGCGCCGCTGTAATTTTCTTTCAGGGATGGAAAGATCAGTCGGAATACCGTGCCGCTCTTTACCTCGCCTTCACAGTTTTCCTCAATCACAAGACGGGCCTCATGCAGCCGGACAATCGCTGCCACAAGGCTCAACCCAAGACCGCTACCCGGCACATGGCGGCTCTTGTCTGCCCGATAGAAACGGCTCATCACAGCCTTGCGTTCCTCTACGGCAATGCCGACCCCGGTATCCCGTACCTCAAACCACGGTTCATCCAGCTCGTTACACCCCGCCCGCAATGTCACGGACCCGCCTGCCTCCGTGAATTTCAGAGCATTATCCAGCAGATTGGCCAGAACCTCATTCAGAAGGTCCGCATCGCCCCAGAGCTCCACCGGCCCTTCATGCGGCGCAACGGAAAGCGTCAGCCCCTCTGTCTCTGCATTCGGTTCATAAAGATCGGCCATATCGGCAATCAGCGGCACAATATCCATACGGCTGAACCCGGCCCGCCGTTGACCATTCTCAATCTCGCCAATCCGCAACAGAGCCGTAATAACGGAGAAACACTGTTCCAAGTCCCGGCGACACAGATTCATGGCCTGCTCGAACCGCTCACTCTCCTCTGGCGGAGCATCAAGTGTCTGGGCAAGGTTACTCACCCGGTCCAGCCGGGCCTGAACACGAGCCAGAGGCGTGCGAAGATCATGCGCAATATCATTACCCACGTCCCGCATCTCACCCATCAACTGCTCCAGCCTGTCCAGCATCCGGTTGACCGATCCTGCCAGACGGTCAAGATCATCATAGCCCCGCCCGACAGGCAGACGCTCCCGCATCTGACCCTTGACGATCTGCTCAATGGAATGATGCATCTTGCTGATACGCCCCAGTGCCCGGCGGCTTAGGATCATCCCTGCCGTCAGAGCAAACAGCACGACCGGCACCATGGAAAACAGAGCGCATTGCCGAGCCACCCGCCGCAGCTCATCCACCATGTGACGGGACCGGCCCAGCACCAGAAGACGGGTCTTGCCCGGCTGCATCCCCGGCACTTCCACCACCAGAAACCGCATGATCGTCACGGAATGATCCGGCAGCACAAAAGACAGGTTCTGCGTGGACTGGCTCGCTACCAACCCGGCGGGCCATGATGTCATGTCCCCTGCTATGGGGTGGTGGTCCTTATCGAACAAAGCAGCGGCGTTCAGGAAGATACGCAGCTCGCTCGTGCTGCGTTCTTTCAGCCGGACTTCCAGATCGCCCGGCGCCTCCTGCATCAGAACCGAGGCGGAACGGCGCAACAGGTCGTTAGTGCGAAGCTGCTCATAAGTGCTGATCTGCCCATAGAGCAGCATCAACTCCAGCAGCATTCCCAACACCACGACACAAACAAGCCCCAGCGTCAGCCGGAAAGCTGCCGTGCGGAACAGGTCACTCCGGAACACGCAGGCAGAACCCGGCACCACGGATGCTATGAATCAACGGTTCTTCACCATCCTTATCCACCTTCCGGCGCAGCTTGCCGATGTGCACATCCACCAGATTGGTGCGCGGCACGAAGCGGTAATTCCAGACATCTTCCAGCAGCATCGTGCGGGTCAGCACTGTATTGGGGCGGCGGACCATATATTCCAGAAGACGGAACTCCCGTGGAAGAAGGTCAATCTCCCGCCCATCCCGGCGGACCCGCCGTTCCAGAAGGTCCATTTCCAGCGGTCCCAGCTTCAGCATGGAAGCCCGACCATAAACGGGACGGCGCAACAGAGCTTCCAGACGGGCCGCCAGCTCCTCCATCACGAAAGGCTTGGTCAGATAATCATCCCCACCTGCCTTCAGGCCGCTGATACGGTCATCCACAGCAGAAAGAGCGGAAAGGACCAGAACCGGCATGGTCATGCCCTGTTCCCGCAAGGTCTCCAGAACGCTCAGCCCGTCCATCCCTGGCAGCATACGGTCCATCACCAGAAGGGCATAATCACCCTTACGGGCCATCTCCAGCCCTTCCGTACCCGTTGCTGCACGTGAAACCTCATAGCCACGCCCGCACAGATCACCCACGATCTCCTCGGCGAGACTATCATCATCCTCAACCAGAAGGAGCTTTACAGGGGTCTGTTCTTCACTCTCCGGCAGGGCATCACTGGGCCAAGGCTGCCGTTCCGTTTTCTTGATCTTCTTTTCTGCCGCCATCTCATAGCCTCTCTATCTGGCGGGTATATTACCATGCCCGCCATCATGCACCAGCCCGCTCCGCCGCTGCCTGCCCGGCGGCAACACCGCTGGCCCAAGCCCACTGGAAGTTATAGCCCCCCAGCCAGCCCGTCACATCCACAGCCTCCCCCACAACATAAAGACCCGGCACCGTGCGGGCCTCCATCGTCTGGGAAGACAAGTCTCTTGTATCCACACCACCCCGCATGACTTCCGCCTTGGGGTAACCTTCCGTTCCGGCAGGTTTCAGCACCCAATCCTCCACCTGCGCCGCTAAGGCTCTTACAGCCTTGGCAGGCTGTTCAGCCAGCGGGCGATCATCCAGCTTTCCAGTAACCAGCACCTTTACCAGCCGGGATGGCAAGGCATCCAACAAAGCGGGCGCATGAGCCTTAGGCCGCTGCTGGCAAACCTTTCGCATATCCTCATACACATCCCGGCCCGGTGCCAGATTCAGACGCAGCGCCTCGTTACCATCCCACCATGACGATATTTGAAGGATAGCCGGCCCAGACACACCCCGATGTGTAAAGACCATCCCACCCGTAAAAACCGGCTTCTTCTTCCCTGCCAGAGAGGCCGTTACCTGAAGGGACACACCGGCAAGATCAGGCTGGGCATCTTCAATGCGGAAAGGCACAAGGGCCGGAGCTGGTGTCACGACCCTCAAACCGAATTGCCGGGCCAGTCTCAAAGAGAAGTCGGTCGCTCCCAGCTTGGGGAGAGCCAGCCCACCCGTTGCCAGAATGACAGACCGGGCCTTCACGGTCCCCCATGATGTTTCCAGCGTGAAGCTGTGACCGTCATGGCTCACACCATTCAGGGAACACCCCATCTGAAACCGCACCCCGGCGGACCGGCATTCATCCTCCAGCATGGTGACGATCTGCCGAGCAGAGTCATCACAGAAAAGCTGCCCCTCCTCTTTCTCATGCCAGCTTATGCGGTGTTTCCCGACAAGAGACAGAAAATCCTGTGGCCGGTAACGGGCCAGAGCTGACCGACAGAAACGGGGATTTTCGGACCGATAATATGTCCAATCCGCCTTCAGATTGGTGAAGTTGCAACGCCCCCCACCAGAAATGAGGATTTTACGGCCCGGCTGATCGGCATGATCCAGAAGGATGGTTCGTGCATCCCGCTGCCCCGCCATGGCCGCCGCCATCATTCCCGCTGCACCAGCCCCTATGACGGCTACATCCCAGAATGTCATACCTACACTATGCCCTTCATGCCTCACTCAAAAATCCAGATCAGCATAATGGGGCGGAGGCTTCACACCGCTGACACGATCATTCAGCAGGTCACGAAAACAGGGGCGTGACTTGATGCGGGCATACCAGTCCCGCACGCTCGGTGCACGGCGCCAGTCAATATCCCCCAGAAAATCCAGTGCCGAAAAATGGGCTGCCGCCGCAAAATCCGCTGCAGACAGAACAGAGCCCCCCAGCCATGTTCGTGTCTCGGCCAGATAGCCAATATAATCGAGATGAAACCGTAGATTCTTGTACCCTACCTGAAGAATCTTGCCATCAGGGTGCCCCAGCCCGAACAGACGCTTCTCCACCTTCTCCCCCAGAAGATTGACCATCACCTCCTGTTGGAAAAGACGCTCGAACCAATCCATCAGACGGCGAATTTCCACACGCTCAGCCATATTGCGCCCCAGAAGGGACGTTTCTGGGTAAGCATCTTCCAGATATTCAGCAATAACACGCCCGCCCGGTACGACCATGCCGCTATCCTCTACGAGAACAGGCACCTCACCTGCGGGATTTAATTCATGAAAATGTTCGTTCTGCTCCCACGGCTTTTCCACCACCAGATCAAAAGGCAGCTTCTTCTCAGCCAGCATAAGCCGTACAAAACGCGATTGCGGAGACAGGGGTAAGTGATGCAGTATGCGCATATGTCTTTCCTACGGCACGTCTGTTCTGGGGAACATAAGAGACACTTTCATATCTAGTCCGAACACAGCTACGGTGACCATCACTTCATGTCCAGCCCATCAGCATCTCAGCAGCTTCATCCGTCAGATGCGTCAGCAGTGCAAGCCCAGAAATCCAATACCATGACCATCCGCGCCCGTGGCCGGTCCTTTCTGGCTCTCATCCTGTCGCCTGAAGCCCCCCTGAAGGACTGGCTTGCTGGGCTGGATGAGCATATGAGGCGGGCTGCCGGGTTCTTCAACCGTCAACCCGTCATTCTGGACCTCAGCCTGCTTAATGAAAATACCGAGGGGCTGGTAGACTTCCAGCAGGAACTCCGCCAGAGGCATGTTCATCTGATCGGCATTGAAGGGGCAGACCCGCACTGGCGGGCTCTCCAATCGTGGGAATGGCCGATCGAACTACGGGGTGGCCGACCCAGCGGCCCCGTCACCCTGCCAGAGGAAGATAACAAGGACACGCCTCCCACCACGCCAACACTCCGTGAACCGCTGATTGTTAACCGGGTCGTGCGGTCTGGTCAGTCCATCCATAACCCGGATGGTGATGTTATCATTCTTGGTGCGGTATCATCCGGTGCTGAAATCATTGCTGGCGGGTCTATTCATGTTTATGGCCCATTACGAGGCAGAGCTATTGCAGGCGTGGACGGCCACCCACAGGCACGCATCTATACCGCCAAAATGGAAGCCGAACTTCTTGCCATAGATGGCTTTTATATGGTTGCTGAAGAAATGCCGGATGAGCCTATCGGCAAGGCGTCTCAGGTTTATCTGGAGAATGAACACCTGAAAGTCGTGCCCCTTCAGGCTGGCGTTGTTAAGTCCTGATGTTTTTTTACTTTCGGGCCCGAAAATTTATTCATTTTTTATACAGCGCACCTTATCAATTCTTTAGTGCCGCTGTACAATACGGAGCAAAGAGCGAGGTTTTCTTATCAAAACCTTAATCATCCATTACGATGTATAACACAAGGCTGAAAAGCCGGTTGCAGGAAAGCTGAGAATTTCATGGCAAAGATCGTCGTTGTTACATCCGGTAAAGGGGGCGTTGGCAAAACAACAACGACAGCCGCCCTCGGCGCCGCTCTGGCACGCAGCGGACAGAATGTGGTTGTGGTCGATTTTGATGTCGGGCTGCGTAATCTGGACCTCATCATGGGTGTGGAACGCCGTGTCGTGTTCGACCTCATCAACGTCATTCAGGATGAAGCCACTCTCAATCAGGCCCTGATCCGGGACAAACGCTGCGACACCCTGTCCATCCTCCCCGCTTCCCAGACACGGGACAAAGACGCCCTGACGAGTGACGGGGTCGCCAGAGTGATGAAAGAGCTGCGGGAGCGTTTCGACTGGATCCTGTGTGACAGCCCGGCAGGGATCGAACGAGGCGCACGGCTTGCCATGCACCACGCCGACTATGCCGTGATCGTGACAAACCCTGAAGTCAGCTCTGTCCGTGACTCCGACCGCATCATCGGGATGCTGGACAGCCAGACAGCCCGTGCCCAGAAGGGCGAAACCATTGAAAAGCACCTCCTCGTAACACGCTATGACCCCAGCCGTGCCGCGCGTGGCGAGATGCTGAGTGTTGAAGATGTCGTAGGCATCCTCTCCCTGCCACTACTGGGTGTGATCCCCGAAAGTGAAGATGTCCTCAAGGCATCGAACGTAGGCGCACCCGTTACCTTTGCCTCACCGGAAAGTGCCCCGGCCATTGCCTATTTTGAGGCTGTCGAACGACTGGAAGGCAAGGATATTCCTGTCACCATCCCAACGGAAAAACGTGGCCTGTTTGACCGTATTTTCAAAAAGAGGGGCTCATGAGTTTTCTGGACAGTTTTTTCAGCCGGAAACGCTCCGACACAAGCAGCAATGTTGCCCGTGACCGGTTGCAGATCCTGCTTGCGCACGAGCGGGAGGCTCAGGAAGGAGGGGAATCAACCCTCCTGCGCACGCTTCATGCGGAAATCCTTGAGGTTCTGGCCCGGCATGTTTCCATTGATGAAGACAATGTCCAGATCAAACTGGACCGGGGGCAGAAATGCTCCAAGCTGGAAATCGACATTCAGGTGCCCCAGAGTGGCCTGAGGGCACAAGTTTCCACCATGACCCCCAATGAGGACCTGTAAAGCCTCAACCATCGGGACGTGAACGGGCCTTGAGCGGGGACATCTCCCCGCTGCCGCCCCGTCTTCACCTGCCGTATCCCTGCCAAAAGACAGGATGCGGTGTATATACCGCTTTCTTTATAGCTCCTGCACTTTATCCGATCGGCCTCATAGTCAGGTCACCTCCCTGCCCGTTCCAGCCGACAGGGTGCTATATAATACTATTTATAATAGTTTATTGTGTGTTCATGAAAACACAATAACATGCTTTTCGTATCATGCGACATCCTATACTGCCCATAAGTCCTAGTCTTTGGACAGATCATGTCATAATTTGCAAAAAGATGTTGTTTCCATATTCCACGCTCATTCACGATGGTTTAGCCATCCTTCATCTGAACACGCCCTACCTCCTAGCCAACACCTACTGGAAAGCACCGCCTCCGTAATGCGTTCCCTGTTCCTCTCTTACCGTCTTTCGGCTCTCCCCTCCCTGCTGGGTCTCGGTCTGGGATGTCTCCCTTGTCTGTCCCTTCAGGCAAATGCTGCCACCACGGGCCAGCAGATCGAACAGAAAAAGACAAAGGCTCCGAAAAAGCACGCTGCTTCCCCTCTCCATCAGAAGCAGGTCCGGTCAGTACAGGGTGGAACAGAGACCCTCATCGTCACTGGTACGCGAGAGATCGGGAAAAAGGCCCGTGATTCCATTGCACCCGTTGATATCGTCTCCAGCAAGCAACTGACCAGCACAGGGCAGCCAACCCTGCGAGATGCCATGCAGCTCCTTCTGCCTTCCCTCACCGTCCCCACAGGAGGGTTTGATGCGGGAGCCCTGACGGATTCCATCAGTCTGCGAGGGCTGAGTTCCAATGAGACGCTGATCCTCGTCAATGGGCACCGGCGGCATACCACTGCCAACATCTATGCCGATAGCGGCCCCCAGCAGGGTACGACCCCCACCGACATCGACATGATCCCCCTCTCCGCCATCGATCATATCGAAGTGCTGAGAGATGGGGCCTCTGCTCAGTACGGGTCCGATGCCATTGCAGGCGTGGTGAACATCATCCTCAAAAAGCAGGATCACGGCCTGACGATACGTTCCAACAGCGGCATTACCAGTGATGGCGATGGGTACCAGCAGGGCATCTTCATTGATGGTGGGGCTGCTTTTGCACAGGACCGTGGCTTTGTTCATGTCAGTGGCGATCTTGTCCATCAGGACCATAGCTTCCGCTCTGCGCCGGACAGCCGGACAGGAACGACCGTCAACAAAATCCTGAGTCAGCCGGAGCAGACACGACAGTCTGTTGCCATCAATGCAGGCTATGACATCACCAACACGCTCCAGCTTTACAGCACGGCTACCTATGCCCATCGCCATGCGGAGGCCTTCCAGAATTACCGTCTGCCTTCGTCCCTCGCCAGCACACCCGGCTATGCCGCCCTCTATCCAGACGGCTACTCTCCCCTTCAGACGCTGGAAGAAAATGATTTTGAAATCACGGCAGGGCTGAAAGGTCGTCTGGTAGGGTGGCACTGGGACCTTTCCAGCACCTATGGGCGGGATTTCGATAATATCGGCCTGAAGAATGACGCCAACAAAGCGCTGCCTGCCTCCGCCCTACAAACAACCTATAACAAAGTGCAGGGCTTCAATGACACACAATGGAACAATGAGCTGAACCTGAGCCGGAAGCTCTATCTTTCCTTCTGGCCCCACAGCATCAATATCGCCGGGGGAGCAGGCTACCGTTATGAAGCCTACTCCATTGCCGAGGGGTCCAGTGCCAGCACCTATGGCGGTGGGACCAGCCTGTCCCTTGCCGGAACAAATCCCCGCAGTGCAGGCAACTCCAACCGTGACGTGGTATCCGGCTATGTCGATATTTCCACCCATCTGACAAAACACTGGCAGCTGGACATGGCTGGGCGCTACGAACATTACACGGATGTCGGCAATACCCAGACAGGCAAGATTTCTACCCGCTATGATGTGTCAAAACGTCTGGCCTTCCGAGGAACCTTCAGCAATGGGTTCCATGCACCGACATTAGCACAAGAACATTATTCAGCCCTGACCCTCTCCCCGACAGTTGCCCGTGGGCTTGTAGCGGCCACATCCCCCGGCGCCCTGGCCAGCGGTGCCCAGCGCCTGAAACCGGAACAGAGCACAAATGTGGAAGGCGGCATCATTGCCGAGCCCTTCAAAGGGCTGCATGTCACGACCGACTTTTACCAGATCGACCTAAGGGGCCGCATCCTTCCCGGAAATAATCTCTACGGCGTAGAAGCCGCCAATGTGCTGGCCGCCAATGGCATTACAGACCTGCCCGCCAACATTACCAACAACAACCTGTCCACCCAGTGGTTCGCCAATGTGGCCAATACCCGCACGCAGGGCATGGACATGACCATCACCTACACCACAAAACTTCGCAATGCTGGCCGCATCAACTGGGATGCCGCCATCAATCTCAACCGCACAAGGCTACGCCATCAGGCCGTTCGGAGTGATGGCACGCCGGTTCTCAATGCACCCAGCCGGGCTTACATCACGACCGCCTATCCTCGCAGCAAGATCATCTTTGGTGGAACATGGGTCTCACCCGCCCATCGCTGGGCCGTTGCCTTGCATGAAATCCGGTACGGTCAAACAACCTCCGCCCTGACCTATTACAAGAACAACAATACCTCGACCGCTTCCACCACGGATTATCTCCAGTTCCATAACAAACCGAAATGGACGACCAATCTGTCCGTGACCTACAACATCACCAAGATATGGAGTGCCACACTGGGCGGGAACAACATCTTCGCCGCCTTCCCCAGCAAAGTTCCACGTGGGAACCGCTATCTGGGCGCACCCAAATATTACATGAGCACGTCCCAGCTGGGTATTAATGGAGGCTATTACTATCTGGATGTGTCAGCCCGCTTCTAAGAAACGGGCCAGAATCTCACATCTCGGCCCATGTCCGCAGAAGATTGTGATAGACGTTGGTCAGACGGAGTACTTCTGCATTCTTAGGACCGTGACTCTGGGTCAGGGCCATGATGCTCTGGTCCAGATCAAACAGGATGGACCGATGTTCCTGCGAGCGAATGACAGACTGCGCCCAGAAGAAAGACCCCCAACGGCTGCCTCGTGTCACGGGGGTAACCGTATGCAGGGCCGTGGTGGGATAGACGATCATGTCCCCCGCAGGCAGGCGTACTCTTTTTTCTTCTGACGGCCCGTGAAGGACCAGTTCGCCCCCGTCATATTCATCAAGATCGGAAATAAAGAGCGTGCTGGACACATCCGTGCGGATGCGCTGCCCCGTACCGGGAATGGGACGTAACGCATTATCGACATGCGCCCCGAAATTCATCCCCACATCATAACGGTTAAAGAGCGGTGGCACGAGGCGCAGGGGTAGCACGGCACTGTTATAGAGCGGATTCGTACCCAGCTTGCGCAACACGAAAGTGGAGAGTTCCTTCCCCAATGGGCTGTCCGGAGCGATCTGAAGATTATTCTTCACACTGCCTGACTGTGCCCCGGCAGTGCCTCGGCCATCCACCCATTCCCCCGCTGCAAGACGAGACCGCAGATCAGCCAGTTCTGCTGCCGTGAGAACACCCGGAATATGCAACATCATGAGATCATGCCTTTCAGGCAGGCTTAGTGCCCCGCCATCTACAGGAAAAGGAGCAGACAGACATGTCTGCTCCATGTGAAACCTTCACACCCTCAGCCGCCTGTTTCAAGACCAGAGATGCAGGCAGCAGGGCCGATCCCGATCCTCAATAATCCATGGTCAGACGGCCAAGGAATGTCCGCCCCGGTGCCGGTGTGGCATAGCCGGTGAAAAGACTGTTGTAATTCAGACGGTTCGCCAGATTGTACCCGTTGAGGGACACCTGCCAGTGCCGCCCGAAATGATGGGAAATGACAGAGTCGAAATCCACATTGGCAGGCACCTTGGCCGTGTTGTCGTTATTCAGATACACACCCTGACGCCATGTCAGGCCGCCGCCAATGGTGAAGTTCCACGGTGTACCGGGGAAGGCTTCATAAGCAGACCAGAGAGTCGCCTGATTATGCGGCACATACTGAATCTGATTATGCATCTTCCCACCACCATTTGGCGATGTCTTCGGGTCATACAGCGCATAAGTCGCCGTGATGTTCCAGCCCGGCAGGATCATGCCACCAAGGGAAAGCTCCATACCCTGGTTGCGCTGCTGAGCACCCGTATTGATGGTGGAGTTGGAAACCGGGTCTGTCGTCAGCGCATTATCTTTGTCCAGACGGAACAGCGAGATGGTTGCACCAAGGCGGTCATGCAGCAGGCTGAACTTGCTGCCCACTTCATACAGACGGGCACGCTGTGGCTTGGTATCCACGGTTCCCTGAGACCCCGGACGGACCGGAATCGCCCCGCTGGTCACATACATGCCGGTCGGTGTGGTGGAGCTGGCATAGGTGAAATAGACCGTCTGCCATTTCGTGGGTGTCAGCACGAGGCTGGCCGTGGGATTGAAGGTATTTGTTGTCTGCGGGAAGCTCTTATCCGGGTTGTTCGGCAACTCGGAAAGACCGGATGTCCAGTAATTGCTCTGCCAGCGATCCCAACGGAACCCGCCCTTAATGGAGGCCCATTTCGTCAGCCAAATCTGGTCATACAGGAAGATACCCGTATCGAACCCGTAGCCCCGGCTATCCGGTTTCTTCCCGATACCCGCAATGTTAGGCATGGAGTCGGCCCGCCCCGGCACACGGCGCACCATAGCGTCCGGTACATTATGCGGGTCTGGATACAGCATGTTTGCCGTTGGCATCGCATGGGTGAGAGAAACCCCTTCATACGTATCCTGATGACGGGAATCATGGACATATTCCATGTCAAACCCGGTCACGACCTGATGGCGCAGGAAGCCCGTATTGAAGTCAGCCTGAACAGAAGCGACATCCTGAAAAGACCAGCTGTTCTGTTTATAAGGCAGCGGCACGCTTCCGTTGGTGTTGCGGGTAATCACCCCGGCACCATAATTCCCGCTATTCAGCGCATTAACGCACTTCGTACCGCACTGGACCTTGGAGGCCTCGAAGTCACGGCTATATTCACCAAAGCGTAGATCATTATGGAATGTCAGATGATCGCTGAAGATGTGCTTCAGGCGCAGCGTCTCCATCGTGTCATCCGTATGGTTATGATCCTGCTGCTTGCCATACCAGTTCTGACGAGGCACGCCATATTCCGAGATGGGCCGCCCATAAGCGGAACCACGGGCTTTGACGACCGGCATCCCGTAATCCGGAATGCTGTTATCCGTCTCATGCGTTACCTGAAGAACAACAGTTGTCTTTGTTCCCAGTCCAAAAGCCACGGACGGCGCAATGCCCCAGCGGTGATCCCAGACATGATCCCGCCCCACGACATTATTGGAAGCCCCCATACCTTCCAGACGGAAAGCGGTTGTATCGTTGATGCGCTTATTCACATCCACCGTGCCACGGAAATAATCCGCTGACCCGCCGCTGAAATCCACATTGTAATGATCGTTCACCGTTGGCGTCTTGGTCACGACATTGATGGCACCGCCTGTCGTCCCGTTACCGAAGACCTGTGAAGACGGCCCTTTGATGACATTGACGGAATCATAATTGAAGCTGTCACGGGAATAGACACCAAAATCCCGCAGACCATCTTCATAAATATCGTTCTGTGCCGGAAAACCACGAATGAGGAACTGATCCCCATTCAGGCCGCCAGCCCCTTCCCCGACCGAAGCCGTAATGCCGGGGACGTTACGCAGGGCTTCATCCAGCGACTTCACATTTTGCTGCTTGATGAGCTCACGAGGCACCACATCAATCGTCTGTGGCGTATGCATGACATCTTGCGGCAAACGCCCCATGTCATTCCCGGCATGCATCGTGTTGAACGGATGACCGATGACATGAATGCGCTCCACTTTCGTGGCCTGCACACCATCTTTCTGGGCATTGCTGATGGACGGGTCCGATGTGACAGCGGCATCTGCCGTATGCTGCTCGCCTGAAGGTGTTGCAGGACCATTCTGATGTTGGGTTGTTGTATCAGCAGCATATGCCCCCCCAGCAACACTGCCCAGCGTTAGGACAGCCGAAACCGGCTTGAGACACTGATGGATAAAACGACTCATAAAGGGATGCTCCACGGCAGAACTAACATGACCTCCTTGGGAGGCGCTGAACACCCATAAATGATAATTATTCGCAGTTTCAAACGATAAAGGTCATGACGAACTGTTTATAATTGCGATTGTGTCTTAATTGCCACATTACGCCCTCATTAAGACATATTGTTAGTTTTCTGCCGCTCTCAGAGCACTGCACCGCCTATCACGGCGTCATAAATAATTAGTAAACCCTATAAATTAACGAACTCCATAAGCTAAACCAAACATAATAACAGGCATTCTCTACAGCCTGTAATACAGAACGAATCCGAAATATTTCAGGCCAGATGTTCAATCCGGCCTGAAACAACGCTTAGTAATCCATGGTCAAACGGCCAAGGAATGTCCGCCCCGGTGCCGGTGTGGCATAGCCGCTGAAAAGCGTGTTGTAGTTCAGGCGGTTAGCCAGATTGTACCCGTTGAGGGACACCTGCCAGTGTTGCCCGAAATGATGGGAAATGACCGTGTCAAAATCCACATTGGCGGGCACTTTGGAGCTATTTTTATTATCCAGATACACACCCTGACGCCATGTCAGGCCACCGCCGATGGTAAAGTTCCATGGCCGGCCCGCGAAAGCCTCATAGGCAGACCAGAGAGTCGCCTGATTATGCGGCACATACTGAATCTGATTATGCATCTTCCCACCACCATCATTGGAGGTCTTAGGATCATAAAGCGCATAAGTCCCGGTGATGTTCCAACCCGGCAGAATCATGCCTCCAAGGGAAAGCTCCATACCCTGATTACGCTGCTGAGCGCCCGTATTGATGGTGGAGTTGGAAACCGGGTCTGTCGTCAGGGCATTGTCCTTGTCCAGACGGAACAGCGAGATGGTCGCTCCCAAACGGTCATTCAGGAAACTGAACTTGCTACCTACTTCATACAGACGGGCACGCTGCGGGTGCGTATCAACCGTTCCGGCATTCTTTCCCGGTCGCACAGGCACGGCACCGCTGGTCACATACATACCTGTCGGCGTGGTGGAGCTGGCATAGGTAAAGTAAATTGTCTGCCAACTGGTTGGCGTCAGCACGAGGCTGGCCGTAGGGTTGAAGGTATTCTTCGTCTGCGGAAAGCGCCGGTCCGCATTGGACACAGGACGATTCTTGGCATCCAGTGTCGTGTCAGAGCCGCCCGTGATATCATAGCCACTCTGCCAGCGATCCCAGCGGAACCCGCCCTTAATGGACGCCCAGTTCGTCAGCCATATCTGGTCATACAGGAAGATACCCGTATCGAACCCATAACCATGATTATCCGGTTTCCGCCCCAAACCGATGATGTAAGGCATATTCTTCGGGTTATCCCCGCCCGGAATACGCCGTGCCTGTGCATCCGTTACCTCATGCGGATTGGGATTCAGGAGATTAGCCGCCGGAATCGTCCCCGCATACACATCCTGATGACGGGAATCATGGACATATTCCATATCAAACCCCGTCACGACCTGATGACGCAGCGACCATGTCTTGAAGTCAGCCTGTAAAGACGCGACATCCTGAAAAGACCAGCTATTCTGCCTGTAAGGCAATGGCACACTGTTGCCCGGCGTTGTGCGGTTGACCAGCCCTTTGCCATAATCTCCGCTATTGAGCGCCTGCACGCAGCCTGCCCGACACACGACCTTGGAAGCCTCGAAATTGCGGCTATATTCCCCAAAACGTAGGTCATTATGGAAGGTAAAGTGCCGGTTGAAGATATGCTTCAGCCGCAGTGTCTCCATCGTGTCATCCGTATGGTTATGATCCTGCTGCTTGCCGAAGAAATTATGCCGTGGCACGCCATATTCTGAGAGCGGCCGCCCATAGGCCGAGCCCCGTGCCTTAACGACCGGCATCCCGAAATCCGGCACACTATTATCTGTCTGATGCATGACCTGAAGAACAACCGTTGTCTTCGTGCCCATCCCGAAGGATATGGATGGCGCAATGCCCCAGCGATGATCCCAGACATGATCCCGCCCCACGACATTGTTGGAAGCCCCCATGCCTTCCAGACGGAACGCCGTTCTATCGTTGATGGTCTTGTTCACGTCCACAGTGCCACGGAAATAATCCGCTGACCCGCCGCTGAAATCCACATTATAATGGTCACTGGCTGTTGGCGTCTTGGTCACGACATTGATGGCACCGCCGGTCGTCCCATTGCCAAACACCTGTGAAGACGGCCCTTTAATGACATTGACGGAATCATAATTGAAACTGTCACGGGCATAGACACCGAAATCCCGCAACCCATCTTCATAAATATCATTCTGTGCCGGAAAACCACGAATGAGGAACTGATCCCCATTCAAGCCGCCAGCCCCTTCCCCGACCGAAGCCGTAATACCGGGGACGTTACGCAAGGCTTCATCCAGCGACTTCACATTCTGCTGCTTGATGAGCTCACGAGGCACCACATCAATCGTCTGTGGCGTATGCATGACATCCTGCGGCAGACGCCCCATATCATTGCCCGCATGCATCGTATTGAACGGATGCCCAACGACATGGATATGCTCCACCTGCGTGGCCTGCACGCCATCTTTCTGCGCCTCGCTGATAGAGGGCGGCGATGTAGTCGTTCCCTGCCCCGTGGGTATGGTGCCTTCCTGCGGTGATGTAGCCGCTGCATAGGCAGCGCCCGTCACGCTTCCCAAGGTAAGCACCGCCGAAACCGGCCTGAGACATTGATGGATAAATCGACTCATGGAACAACCTCTGCCTGAAAGGGTCACGCACGTCCCAGTGGGACAGCGGGCTCCATAAATGCGATTAATTCTTAATTTTAACTTTAAGAGACCGTTTCCAATTTTCAGAAGATGACTGGATGTGTCGAAAACAACACATTTCTTTTAAGATTCACTTAATTTTTTATGAAAACACATCATGTTATCTGTGATGCCTATCAATCAGGCAGGCAGCTCACATCCTGTAGAACTAAAAAAGCTGTGCCCCTTCAGAAAGAAGGAACACAGCTCCAAAGGCCACCCTCATGAAGGGGCTTCAGTAATCCATGCTGAGCCGTGCCAGAAAGGCCCGGCCCGGTGCCGGTGTCACACGATTGCTGAAAAGAGAGTTGTAATTAAGACGGTTAGAGAGGTTATAGGCGTTCAACGAAGCAACCCAATGCCGGTTGATACGATGTGAAATATACGAATCAAACTCCACATTCGCCGGGACCTTCGCCGTATTGGCAAGGTCCAGATACACGCCTTCACGCCATATCAGACCACCGCCAATTGTGAAATTCCAGAGCTTGCCGGGAAAAGCCTCATAGGCAGACCAGAGAGTCGCCTGATTATGCGGCACGTACTGGATATTCCGGCCATGATTGGCCCCAGACATCACCCGCGGATCATACAGGGCATAAGTCGCCGTGATGTTCCAGCCCGGTAGAATCATCCCACCAAGGGAAAGCTCCATCCCCTGATTCCGCTCCTTCACACCTGTAGCAAGCACCTGCCCAGCGACCGGGTCCGTTGTCAGAGCATTGTTCTTGTCCAGCCGGAAAAGCGAGATGGTCGCACCGAGACGATCATGCAGCAGACTCATCTTGGACCCCACTTCATAAAGCTGGGACCGTTCCGGCTGGGTCGCCACCTGTCCGTTCACAGGACGAATTGGCAGAGCCCCATTCGTGACATACATGCCCATGGGCGTTGTAGAGCTGGCATAGGTGAAATAGAAAGTCTGCCAATTATTCGGCGTAATCAGCAAGCTGGCTGTCGGATTAATGACACCTTTCGTATCGTGATAATCCAGCGCCGCAGAAGGCGCCTTGCCCTGCGGGCCACGCTCCGCCGCACTCTCCTGACCATCAGCGCCCCATGTCTTATACATGGTCTGCCAGCGGTCCCAACGTAGCCCCCCTTTGACAGAAATCCACTTCGCAAACCATATCTGATCGTACAGGAACAGACCTGTATCAAAGCCATACCCACGGGAATCAGGCCGTCCCAGACTATAGTTTGTATTCTTCCAGCAATTTCCAGAATCGGCACGGCAGGTTGCGTAACCATAGTCATCACGCTGAGGATGGTAGGTGTTCTGCCATGGGATAGCTCTATGTGCCCCCACAGCATCGTAAGCATACTGCCTGCGGGAATCCTGCACATATTCCATATCAAACCCGGTCACGACCTGATGACGCAGAAAGCCCGTGTTGAAGTCTGCCTGCAATGAGGCCACGTCCTGAAAAGACCAGCTCGACTGCTTATACGGCATCGGGCCACCATTGAGACCAATGCCCGCCGCCGGATCGACCTTCTTATAACCTGGATTATAGATCTGCATTTCCGAACATGACGCATTGGCACATTGCGGGGTGGAAGCCGCAAAATCACGACTATACTCACCAAAACGCAGATCATTATGAAAGGTAAAATGCCGGTTGAAGACATGCTTCAGCCGTAGCGTCTCCATCGTGTCGTCACTATTATCGTGATCCTGCGTTTTTCCGTACCAGTTGCTACGGGACACACCGAAAGCTGACGATTTCTCCGTGATGGGATGCCCATTCACGACCGGCACGCCATAATCCGGAATGTTACGGGATGTCTGATGCATGACCTGAAGAACAACGGTCGTCTTTGTTCCAAGTCCAAACGAAATGGACGGTGCCAAACCCCAACGATGGGAATGGACGTAATCACGCCCCACCACTTCATTGGAGTTCCCCATCCCTGCGATGCGGAAAGCTGACGTGTCGTTGATGCGCTGGTTTACATCCACAACGCCACGATAAAAATTGCCTGACCCACCGCTGAAATCAACACCGTAATGGTCTTTCAAGGTCGGGGTTTTGGTAATGATGTTGATGGCACCACCAGTCGTCCCATTACCAAAGACCTCCGATGACGGCCCCTTGATGACATTCACGGAATCCTGAAAGAAGCTGTCACGGGTATAGACACCAAAATCCCGCAAGCCATCTTCATAAATATCATTCTGTGCCGGAAAACCCCGAATGAGGAACTGATCGCCACTCATGCCTCCGGCGCCTTCCCCAACGGAAGCGGTAATACCGGGGACGTTCTTCAGGGCCTCATCAAGGGATTTGGCATTCTGCTGCCTGATAAGCTCTCTCGGCACGACATCAATCGTCTGCGCCGTATGCATGACATCCTGCGGCATACGCCCCATGTCATTGCTCGCATGCATCGTGTTGAACGGATGGCCGACAACATGAATCTGCTCTACGCCCTTGGCCTGAACCCCTTTGGCATCATCCGCACCTTCAGCAGGTGCCGCTGCATCCTGAGTGACACTAGCCGTTCCCGGCTCTGCGTGGGCACTTCCTACCACACCTCCCAACGTCAGAGCGGCCGATAACGGCCTGAGACCACTGCGGATGAAACGACTCATGAACACCACCTAAAAAAGGACATTTTCTGGTGCTCATCTAGGTGATAATAATTATCATTATATAATAAAGTTTAATTTAAAGATGCCCCTGCCCTGCCTTCATCTGAAGCAGAAAGGGCAGAATACTCTACATTCTCGCCAGATTAACGTCTGTTCATAAATAGAATAACCAGTCAGACGAATGAAAGATTCTGGTGCTATCTATGACTGATCCCTGCTTCAATCCTGCTCGAACGCACGAGGGTGGCAGAGTCTGACCAGATGACGGCGGCAGAGAAGCTCATCAGGCGTGCCGCTCTGCTTGCAAGCCAGCTCCAGCGCCTGAGTTGCCTGTGCAGCCTGCAACAGAGCCGGCAGGGACCAGCGCTTCAGCCCTGCCAGAAACTCATCCTTACGCCGAAAGAAGACAGGTGGTTTCAGCGCCCCCATCGCTTCCTGACGAGACTGTCCCGCCTGAATGAGTAAAGAGGCCTGACAGAACCGTTCCAGCACGGACAGGGTCACACGGGCAAAAGCCACGGGATTGGCTCCATCCCCCATAGCCCGCTCGAAGGCCCTGTCAGCGGCCAGACGATTGCCTGCCAGTGCCGCATAGACGGCATCATCAAGAGATGCCTGCCCGGAATCCCCTACACAGGCCTGTACGTCATCTACGGTCAGAGTGCTGCCGGGCTCGCCATACAGGCGCAGCTTCTCCACTTCCCCCCGGACAAGCGTCCGGTCATTACCCAGATGCCCAAGCAGCCACGCCATCCCGTCTCGATCCAGACGAATCTGATCTTCCGCCAGAATATCCGCCACTGTCCGGGAGAGGGTCCGCCCTTCTTCCGGGTAACAGCCAATGGACGCCACCTTCTTATGTTTTTCTGCAAATTGCCGTAACTTAGAACGGCTGGTCAGACCCGGTCCTTCCAACACGATCAGCGTATCGCTCTCATGCTCCAGAACTGTCTTAAGCTGGCCTAAAGCACCATCCTGCACGCCCCGCAGCCAGACGGCACGCCGTCCGCCCGTCAAGGACAGAGCGAGAGCTTCCTCCTCCAGTCTGTCCTGTTCTTCGGCTTCCAAACGGGCCAGTCGGAACGGATCATCCAGATCATCCACCACGACCTGAACGGCCTCTTTGGCCCGTTCCCGGATCAACCCGCTATCATCCCCATGAAGCAGCACGACACGCCAGCTGCCAGCATCCTTCAATGTCTGCCGGACAGCTTGCGCCGTGATCTTCACAGACCGTTATCCTCCTCTTGCTCCAGATTCCGGCTATCTTCGCCGGTGGAGGTCGAGGCATTGTTGCTGCTACGCCCGGTTGCATTCGCCGGGAAGCCATCCACACCGAGATAACGGAAATCAGTCCGCTGGGTACCGGGCAGGCGATCCAGATACGGATCACGCCCCGGACGAATGGATTTCTCCTGCCCCAGAGACTGATGAGCCCGGAACCATGTGGCGACCTGTGTTGTAATTTCGTGCGCCAGACTTTCCCCTATACGCTTGTAAAGCGTCTCATTATTAAGGGTCTCCGCGAAATATTGCTCAATATACATGTTATACCCGTCCAATGTCCGGGCATACCCTTGTGCAATGACGGTATCATTATCGCCAGCACGATAGAGCCGCCAATCCGCCCAGCCTACACCACGGGTCCGGCCTGACGTATTATCCTGATGGATGTCGATCGACTCAAGCGAAGCCGTGGCGCTGACACGCAGCACATAACCTTCTGGCCGCTCCGGGCCATCCCCCGCCATTTCTTTCTGAAGCCCCAAACGGACCTCCTGACCGAAACGGGTCGGAATATTGGCTACGAACACGTCCTTCAGCTGATTACTGACAACATTCTCAGTCTGACCGGCTTTCTTGCCATAAAGAGGCTGGAAACCACACGCCCCCAGACTGGTCAGCCCCAGCCCTGCCAGCAGGACGGTGAGGCTCCAGCGTGTCACTTTTCCCATCCGGGACATATTGGTCATCCAGCCTCTCCCGCTCAGCCTGCCACCACGAAGTTGACGATCCGGTTGGGAACGTGAATCTCCTTGACGATCCGCTTCCCTTCCAGCGCCTTCGCAACATTCGGCTCAGCCTTGGCCTGTGCCAGCACGCTTTCCTTCGCCTCATCCGGAGCACAGGTAATCGTGCCACGCAGCTTACCCAGAACCTGCACAGCAATAGTCACCTTCTTGACAGCCAACAGGCTCTCATCAGCTTCCGGCCAGCTCCGTTCCACCACCATCGGGCCTTCCGGCTCCAGAAGAAGCATCAGCTCCTCAGCCAGATGCGGCATCATGGGAGAGACCAGCATAGCGAGCACATAGGCCACCTCACGGCGGGCAGCGGACAGACCATCACCCTCCTTGCCTTCAGCCTCACCCAGTGCCGATGAGAGCTCATGCAGACGAGCCACAGCCACATTTGGCGTGAAGCTCTCCAGAGCCTCCGTCACAGCGGCAATCGTGCGATGTGTTACCTGACGCAGCTCCTCACCAGCGGTACCATGAGCCGCATCGGCCTTATCCTTGGCCGCCACGGCCTGCACCTGCCGGTACAGACGCTGCATGAAACGCCCGGATGCCGCCACACCCGCAGCCGTCCACTCCATGTCACGCTCTGGCGGGCTGTCAGACAGCACGAACCAGCGGGCCGTGTCAGCCCCGTAACGCTCAATAATCTCTACCGGGGACACCGTGTTACGTTTGGACTTGGACATCTTCTCCGAACGTCCCACCGTAACGGGATTTCCATTATCCTTGCGGACAACCTGATCCCCACGATGTTCGACTTCTTCCGGATAGAGCCACTGGGTTCCGTCACGATAGCTCTCATGCGTCACCATGCCCTGCGTGAACAGCCCGGCAAATGGCTCGCTGACATCCAGATGACCTGTCTTCTTCATCGCACGGGTGAAGAAACGGGCATAAAGCAGATGCAGAATGGCGTGTTCGATGCCACCGATGTACTGGTCCACAGCCAGCCAGCCATCAGCGGCCTTGCGATCAGTCGGTGTTCCGGCCTTCGGTGCCGTGAAACGGGCGAAGTACCATGAACTGTCCACAAACGTATCGCAGGTATCCGTCTCACGCCGTGCATCTGCACCACATTTCGGGCAGGATACATGCTTCCATGTTGGATGGTGATCCAGCGGATTCCCCGGCGTGTCGAAGCTCACATCTTCCGGCAGCGTCACAGGCAGCTGATCTTCCGGCACCGGAACAGCCCCACAGGATTCACAATAGATGATGGGGATCGGGCAGCCCCAGTAACGCTGACGGGAAATGCCCCAGTCCCGCAGACGCCAGTTGGTCACACCCTGACCAACACCCAGCTCCTCCACCCGCTCAATAGCGGCACGGATGGCTTCTTTCGTGGTCTTCCCGCTCAGGAAACCGGAATTATAGAGCGTTGCCTCGCCCGTGACGGCCTTCTTACCCACGGTAAAGCTGGCCTCATCCTCACCCGCAGGCAGCAGGACAGAAGGAACATCCAGACCATATTTACGGGCAAAGTCCAGATCACGCTGATCCCCACAGGGGCAGCCAAACACGGCACCCGTGCCATATTCCGTCAGCACGAAATTGGCGATCCAGACAGGGGCGGTCTGTTCCGGGTTCAGCGGATTCACCACACGCAGGCCGGTGTCGAAACCACGCTTCTCCATTGTGCTCAGCGCTTCTTCAGACGTACCAACACGTTGGCATTCTTCAACGAAACTCTGCGCTTCCGGGTTGCTCGCAGCAATCCTGCGGGCCAGCGGATGATCCGCCGCAATCCCGATGAAGCTCAGCCCGAACAGCGTGTCAGGTCGCGTCGTGAAGACCTCGATGGAATCTTCATCAACATCATAACCCTGTGGCGGGTTATGCAGGCTGAAGCGGACCCGGGCCCCTTCGGACCGGCCAATCCAGCGTTCCTGCATGATGCGGACACGCTCCGGCCATTTATCAAGGTCCTTCAGCCCTTCCAGCAGAGGCTCAGCAAAGTCGGTGATCTTGAGGAACCACTGGGAAAGTGTCTTCTTCTCCACCAGCGCACCGGACCGCCATCCACGCCCATCAACCACCTGCTCATTGGCCAGAACGGTCTGATCCACCGGGTCCCAGTTGACGGAGGAATCACGCCGCTCCACCAGTCCGGCAGCCAGCATGTCAAGAAACAGCTTCTGCTGCTGGCCGTAATAATCCGGCAGGCAGGTGGCGATCTCACGCTTCCAGTCCAAAGAGAAGCCAAGCCGCTGCAGCGTCCCCCGCATGGTGGCGATGTTCTGAAGCGTCCACTTGCCCGGATGCACACCCCGTTCCCGTGCAGCATTTTCTGCCGGCAGACCGAACGCATCCCAGCCCATCGGATGCAGAACGGCATAACCACGGGCCCGCTTATACCGGGCAACAACATCGCCCAGCGTATAGTTGCGTACATGCCCGACATGCAGCTGCCCCGAAGGATAGGGGAACATTTCCAGCACGTAATATTTCGGCTTATCAGCCGGCGGAACATCCGGAACGTGGAAAATGTCGGCCTCCGCCCACCGGGCCTGCCAGTGAGGCTCACGAGCGTGGAAGTCGAAGCTGGAATCAGAAGCGTTGCTGGCTGTCATGTCACTCATCAGATTATCTTATTTCCCACCGCCATTCTCGGCCCGCAGCTGACGGGCACGTTCCAGAATGCGGGCTGTAATGTCCGCTGCCGTGTTGGCTGCCACGGGTGTATCCTGCCACTCTCCCCCATTGATGCGGGTCTGGCGGAACACGCTCAACCTGATGGCATCCGACCGCAGGCGGCGGTCCAGAATATAGGCAGCGATCTTGAAACGCTCATCCTGCGAACCGGATGGCTGATACCAGTCTGTCAGAATCACACCACCCTGTGCATCGGCAGAGGCCATAGGCATGAAGGAAAGCGTATCGATCGCTCCACGCCAGAGATAGGCATTCACCCCGCCACGCAGCTGGTCATCCCCACCCTGCGCCCCACGATCCACACCGAGCAGATGATTGCGCGGCTGCGCCAGTGAAGACGGATTACGCTTACCCCCACCACAGCCAGACAACCCACCGACAGCCACCACTGCCATCAGGGTCAGAGCCACGGGGCGGCGCAGGCAACACCAGAAAGCGGAAAAACGGGATACTGGATGCGGTGATGAAGGGAACATGGGCAAACCTGCAAGGGCCGTGCCAGGGCCGGTCTTGAACAAGGCTTCCAGCATGGCAGGGGTGGAAGCATCAACTGTCAGAACAGATCAGAACCCCCCCTTCATATCGTGCTCACCCGCACAGGCCAAGGGGCATGGTATGAGGGCAGGCTTGCGAAACTGTAAAAAAAACGCTAGCTAATCGTTGCGTGTCCGCGTAGCTCAGCAGGATAGAGCACAGGATTCCTAAAATAATTGGGCATCGGAATGGCAAACCATCCGATGAATTCGCTCAAATTCGGGGAACGCTAACGCCTTGTCGGCCAAGCCAATCCCGAGCCAAGCCGTCCTTGCTCCAGCAATAAGGCGGAAGGTGTAGAGACTGTACGGGCGACACCATGGCAGGGTTCCATCCCTGTGGTGAAGAGACAGTCCAGACCACGAACGGCCCCCTCCGCTGCGGGCCGGCGGCGAAAGCCGAAGTGGTATGAATCCTGGGGTCGAGGGTTCGAATCCCCCCGCGGACACCAACAGACACATGATGCAGCGGGACCTCCACATCACCCGTCCTTCAGGAAAAACCAGCATGACCCAGCGAGACGTTACCGCCCTAAAGGCTTTTCAGGAATGGTTTCTCTCCCCAGCTGGGCCTGGCCTGCTGCGTATCCCCCTTTACCAGCCAACTCACCATGAAAGTGGAGTTTCCGCCATTACGCTATACCGGCGCAATGGCTATCAGGCAGAGCTGTGCACCCTGCCACAGGGGCAGGAATACGAAATAAAAATCCCGGAAAGCTCATGTGCACTCTCAACATTTCTTGGTGGCTCACTTAATTACACTATAGTAAACGTCCCCGATTCTGAAAAAAATATAAAAGATGCTGCACTATTAGAAGCATTCAGCACTGACAATTTCATAGATGATTCCATCTCTGACTTTCAGAACCCAGAAAAGCTGGAAGAAGCACATCCTATCGTAGCTTCAACGCGCCATATCTCCTACACTCAGCCCCTCCAGGGGGGATATAGGGTTCTTGTTTCATCCCCGCAGGGAAATGCCATTATTTTGTTCTTCAGCTTCTATTCTGCCGAGAATGACACCTTAAGCGGATTAAGATTTGTTCAACCAGTACCGTAATCGAAAAGATTCATTTTGCTAGCATTCCCGTAACGCTTCATTTATTCTCTGGTAACCCTACCTCCCAATACCCTGAAATTGAGAGATGCTCAGACATGGTCACTTACACCTCCAACCCCGCCTACGACAACATACCCTACCCCAACCCACGTAACTACAAATGGGTGATCACTGGCGGTAGTACAGCCCAGCTAACCCAGCATCAGGACACATCGAACTACTACGTCATCGGGTCGGGCGCAAAAGGGAACTCCCTCGTTCCGGTCATCAACCATTACTTCTCCAATGGTGTGGCCGCTAATGAGGGGTCCATTGCTGCCGTGGGCGCAGATGCCAGGGTCTATGGTGCGACTGCGCTCTCCAACGCCTCCATTGAGGCCGTGGGATCCGGGCAGGTGATTGGTGGTATTGTCGGTTTTTCTGGCGCTATCTTCGCTGGTGGCGTGACCAACGCACCCGCTGCGGCCAGTGCTATAGGACCCGGTACGGCCATCGACCCTATCGTAGGGTCTGGTGGATATGCCCTCGTGGGTGGTGGTGGCAACGACTTCTACGTGAAGGGCTACCTCGCCAACGGGAGCGGTGGCCTGATGTCTGGCGGCACATTTAACCCGGGCAGTTACTACGGGGTCGGTAACGGTGGGGTGGCCCTGAATGGGACCATCTTTGGTAGTCAGGCCGTTTTCTCCAATGGGACATCTCTAAACCAGCTTTTCGTCAATGATGCCAAACAGCTGGTTGTCAGTAACGGCCTCTCCTCCAATGGCACATTCACCAATGGTGCCGTCCTCATTAATGCAGGTGGGACAACATCTGGTGCAACCGCCATGAGTGGCGGTATTCTGGGTGTCTCCGGTGGTACTTACGTTACCTGGCTGAATGCTAATTATCAGTCCAGCTTCGGTGGTTATGGTAGCGGCACTTCTGTCAATGATGTCGTCTCTAGTGGCGGGACGGAAGTCGTCTCGAAAGACGGTATTGTTTCTGGCTCCACCATTCTCTCGGGCGGGCAGGGCACCATCCTGAGCGGGGGACTTTCTTATTCTCCGACCATTAGCGGCGGAACGGAAATAGTCAGCAGTGCTGGCTTCCTGAATAGCGGGTATGTTACAAGCAAGGGTAACATTACCCTTGTTGGGGGTACCGCCTACAGCGTCAGTGCGACTAATAGCGCCAGTGTTGTTATTTCCTCTCGCGGTGTTGGTAGCAGCCTAAACGCTGTCAATCAGGCTGGCATCTTCATCAGCGCAAACGGTACCGGTAACAATATCTCTGTCAGCAATGGCGGTAGTGCCATTGTTTCATCTGGCGGTAGCGGAAATACTGTTACCATAGGTAACGCTGGTATCGCTATCGTCTCCAGCGGCGGTTCTGCTGCCTATATCAGTGCCAACCAGAGCGGATTTGCCGAAATCAAAACTGGGGGTACTGGTAACCACGTCTATGCCAACTCTGGCGGTACGGTTCAGGTCGATAGTGGTGCCTCGGCAGGTAACCTTGTCCTTAATGCTGGTGGGACGGCGAACGTTATTGCCGGGGGTGTCATCTATAACGGTGGTACCATCAATGATGCTGGCATCATCTACAACCTTCCTTCAGGTGCTACGGCTGACTTTATGGTCGCTAGTGCCGGTGGTGTCCGTGGTGCCCTTGCTGGCACTTCCATATCTGGTCTCTATGCAGCCGCTAGCGGGTTGGGCCTCCTGACAAAGCCCGGTGCTTCTGCTGCGACAGCCGAGGCAGGCTACGACCCCAACAATACCAACGCCAGCGGCGGTACAATCATTGTCAGCAATGGCGGTATTGCTTCGAATGTAGGCGCCATATCTGGCGGTACGGCCATCATTGCGTCTGGCGGTACGGTCAGTGGCTTCCTCCCCATCAATGGTGGGACAGCCACCCTGATGACAGGCGCCCAGATCCCCAGCGGGGCTACAGTACAAATTTCCGGTGCCAGCACTGTTACAAGTAGCTACGGTGGCTTCATTGCCGGGTATACTTACAGCAGTTCCGTCATTAATGGTCTGTTCTCTGTTGATTCCGGCTACAGCCTCGGCGAGGTTGATGTTGGCAATCTGGGTAGCGCCAGCATCAATGCTGGTGCAACCGTTGCAACGCTTAATGACGCTAGTGGGACTGTCACCGTTGCCAGCAATGCTGTCGTCAGCTCTCTCGCAGCTTCTGGAGCTGGGGCCTCAGTCTTTGTCTCGGGCGGAGGATCTGCCAACTCTCTGACAGCCGGAACAGGCGCCTCGGTCTTCATCTCAAGCGGTGCTACGGTCCCCCTCGTGACACTCAGCGGTGCCACGGCTGAAATCCCCACCGGGGTCAACAGCATACAGACCATCTCTGCTATCGCAGGGGGTACGAGCATCATTGACTCTGGCGCCCTCGTTAATAGTGTGTTCCTTTCCTCCGGTAATGCGACCGTCAATTCTGGCGCTTCCATCAACACACTGACAATCATGAGCGGGGCCTCCGGTGTGCTGATGCCGGGTGCGTCTGTTCAGAACGTCATGGTCAATAGTGGCGGCTGGGTCAGCGGTGCCCAGATATCGAACAATGGCAGCATGACTGTTGCCTCTGGCGGTACCGCCCTTCAGACTGTCGTGTCGTATGATGCTGGTACCGGGTCGCATGTCAGCAATCCGTACACCATGCTTCAGTCTAGTGCGTATGTCTCTGGTGCAACCATTGTCGGGGCAGACCCGACTGGTGGACCTACGGCTCTTGGTGGCCTGCTCACCATTGCGTCCGGTGCGACACTGATCAACACCTCCATGGGCTATAACGCCCGTATCCGGATCACCGGGCAGAACTACGACAATAATGGTACGGTCTTTGTCAGCAACAATATTCTGACCGTTATTGAAGGAGCCACGAACGGTTCTGGCGGACAGACATGGGTCATGAGCCTCAGCGGTAATTACGATCCAAACGGGTTCAGCCTGGCCGATGACGGGCAGGGTAATACGGTTGTTGTCTATTACAAGTGCTTCCTCCCCGGCAGCATGATCCGCACTCCCAAAGGGGAGAAGGCTGTGGAGCGGCTGCGTAAAGGCGAGCAGGTCTGCGTCTATGTTGATGGCAAGGAAGAAGTGCGTGAGATCACGGCTGTCATTCAGCGCCGTGCCCGTGTTGATGTCTCCAAGCCGCAGGATATGGCTGGCTGGTCTGTTCTTGTCTCCAAGGATGCCTTCGGTCCAGGCCTGCCCAACAAGGACCTTTCTGTCACGCCAGAGCACTGCTTCTACTTTGAGGGACGGTTTGTTCCTGCCCGCATGCTCATCAACGGGACATCCATCCGTTACGATTACAGCCAGGTCGAGTATGACTACTATCATGTGAAGACCGAGCCGCATTCTGTCATCTGGGCTAATGATGTCCTGACAGAAAGCTGGCTGGACACGGACGTGCAGGATATCTTCAAGCAGGAAGATGCTGAAGAACACACCATGCGTCTGGTGGATCGTGAGCAGCTCAACTGGAACGAACATGCCGCTGCACCGCTTGATGTGACGCAGGAGTTTGTGAAGCCGCTCTATGACAGCTTTGCTGAACGTGCTAGCCAGCTTGGTTTCAAGAAACAGGATGAGGCTTCTGCTTCCTCCAGCGGCGACAAGACGACAGACCCGGCTCCTTATATCCGTCTGGAAAATGGGGAAACCATCCGTCCGCAGCGTCATGAAGCAGGGCGTTACCTGTTCTCCCTGCCGTCCCATACGCAGAAGATCACACTCGGTTCCCGCACCTTCCGGCCGTCCGAGGCGGTTGGCCCCCATGTGGATGACCGGCGTGAACTGGGCGTGCTTGTCGGGCAAATTTCTCTTTGGAATGGTGGCGATGAACGGATCATCACCCGCCATCTGACAGACAGAAACCTGAAGGGCTGGGACATCATCGAGGCTGGTCCGCATCGCTGGACCAAGGGTGAAGCCGAACTCGCCCTGCATGACCTGCCCCCCACAGGCGCAACCCAGCAGATCCTCAGTATTGAGGTGCAGGCTGGTGGCCCGTACTCTCTGACCACACAGGCAGCAGGCAAACAGGCCTGAAGCCCTTCTGCAAGGGAACATAAGACTGTTCCCTTGCAGGCTGAAACGTCATAGGCTGATTCCACCACTCCCCAACGCTGGATTGATGGCAGCCCATGACGACAGCCCTTTTCCTGACCATCATAGAAGCCATCCTGCCCATACTCGTTACGCTTGGGTTAGGTTATCTAGCTGCGTGGCGGCGGGATTTTGACTCCCATCAGGCCGGTGTTCTTATCCGGCTCGTCATGCTCTATGCTCTCCCCTTGGCCCTTCTGGCCTCCATCCTCAGCACACCGCGGGAGCGTGTTCTTTCAGCCGGGCCACTCGCTGGGTTGATCCTCATTGCCATGCTGGGAGTTTATGTCTGCCTCTTTTCCGCATTACGCTGGGGGATGAAGCGGAAACAGGGCGAAGCAGCACTGATCTCCATGACGGTAACGGGCCCTTCCGTTCCTTTCATTGGCATTCCGGTTCTTGGGCAGTTATTCGGCCCAACCAGTGCAGTCCCGATCTCGGTAGCGTCCCTCATCATGAATCTCTGCCAAATTCCGCTGACGCTGATCCTCATGAATCACGACCAGCAACGACAACAGAGGCAGGATGACACGCATCTATCATGGCAGGAAACAGTGCGAGAGTTGGGGGGGCACCTTCTTCATTCCTGCAAGGAACCAGTCGTCTGGGTCCCCATGCTCGCCTTCCTTCTGGTGCTGGCTGGTGTTCACCTCCCTGTTCCACTCAAAAGCTCTCTCCAGCTTCTTGGTCATGCTACAGGTGGCACAGCTCTCTTTGCATCAGGTGTCGTTCTCTGCGCCCGTCAGGTACGGTTCAGTCTGCCTGTTGGACTCATGGTTCTGGGGCGAAATATCCTCATACCGCTTGGCATATGTGCGCTGGCCTTCTTCTGGCGGCTTCCCTCTCTCACCCTTCAGGAAGGTGTACTCGCCATGGCCATGCCCAGCGCTGCCATGAATGTCATTCTGGCCATGCGCTATCACATGATGGAGCGTGAAATTGCTTCGGTCCTTTTCTTTGGCACCATAAGCTCCATATTCACCTTAGCATTCTTCATCTGGCTGACACATTCATGACACACTCCCCTTCCACTCCGTCTTTTCTCTTTGTCTGCACAGGCAATATCTGCCGCTCTCCTCTTGCCGAACTCGCCATGCGCCGGGAAGCCGAGCAGCGTGGCATCATGGCTGACATTGATTCAGCCGGGACTGGAAACTGGCATGAAGGCGACCGTCCTGACCCTCGTGCTCGTGCAACAGCCCGCAGGCATGGGCTGGATGGTAACCCTCTGCGGGCACGTCAGGTCCGACGGGAAGATTTCGATCGCTTCGACCACATCATCGCTCTGGACCGCTCCCACCTCGCCGCCCTGAGAAAACTGCAACCTGCTGGCAGCAAAGCCCAGCTCAGCCTTCTAATGGATCATGTACCGGGGCAGGAAGGCCGTGATGTCATCGACCCTTATTATGGGTCTGAAGCCGGGTTTGAAACCACATGGCAAGACGTGGAAACCGGATGCAAAGCTCTGGCCACCCGCTATCTGGACAATAATCCCATTAAGTGAACAAGATACCAGCGGGCCTTAAGGCAGGCCCCTGTTTCTCGCAGAAAGTCTCCTATCATGACTGAAAATACACCGACAAAGCAGCCTCTCCTTCTTCTGGAACCACTCCCTGAGCCTACTCTGGAGATTCTGGGGCAGTATTTCACCATCCATCCGTTCAGCGACATGGAGGCGCTGAAGGTGATCGCTCCTTCCATCCGGGCCATCGCCACGGGTGGCTCCTATGGTGTGCGACCGGATGTCATGGCCGCCTTGCCGAATCTGGAAATCATCGCCGTTAATGGTGTCGGGCTGGACAAAATCGACCTGACAGAAGCCAAACGGCGCAATATCCGTGTGACTGTCACAACCGACATTTCTACCAATGATGTCGCTGACATGGCCATGCTACTCCTTCTGGCCCTGAAGCGGAATCTCAGAAGCAACGAACAGTTCCTTACAGAGGGCCAATGGGCCACCGGGAAACTTCCCCCGCTCGCTCATTCCCTTAATGGTCGGAAACTGGGCATTGCCGGATTCGGCCGCATTGGTCAGGCTGTGGCACGGCGGGCACAGGCCAGCGACATGGAGGTCGCCTACTTCAACCCCCGCCCCCGTACGGAAAGCCCTCTACGGTTTGAGCCGGACCTTCTAAAGCTGGCTTCATGGGCGGATGTACTCGTCATCACTCTCCCCGCCACCCCGGCCACAAAACACATCATCAACAATGATGTTCTGACCGCTCTAGGAAAAGAAGGTGCGCTCATCAATACGGCCCGTGGCAGTGTCATTGATGAAGATGCCCTGCTGGATGCCCTGAAGAACAAAAAAATCGCCGGGGCCGGACTGGATGTCTTCCAGAACGAACCAACCATCAACCCGGCCTTCTTCGCTCTGGAGAATGTCGTGCTTCAGCCTCATCAGGCATCTGCCACCGTGGAGACACGGCTGGCCATGGGGCAAAACATCATCGACAATCTGCTTGCCCATTTCAGCGGCAAGCCCCTGCTGACCCCAGCCTGCTGACAAGGTCCATACCAGCCTGAAACCTCCCGCCAATCAGGACGGTTCAGGCTGGTATCAGGAGAATGTCAGAACCATTCCTTACGATTTTTCACATAAGTCAGATAAAAATCTTCATCTGACTTCATGATGTAAATGGCCCCCTCAATGAAAGCGATGAGCCCGACAATCGCACTTGGGATGCCAAACAGGAAGAACCCGACCAGCGTTATCAACAGCATGATCAGGCCAGCACGCTTATAGCCAAGATAGAATTTGTGGATTCCAAAACCACCGCAAATGATCGCCAGCAATGCTGCAATCATTCTGGATTTTCCATCTATTCCGTTCAGACTCATACTCGTTGCATCCCTCTGTTCCACGATCACAAAAATTGAAACAGCTTCGCCATTCCGTGATTCAAAATCGACCGCAGCGCCACCCCTCATCAGGTTAGGATCAGACTCAATGCTGCTCCCACTGAAATGGTAGCGTTTCTCATCATTTCCACTAATCAGCCCCTCATGCTTCTGAGAGTCGTAGCTGAGCACTACACCACGCATTACCATTCTCCATTACATGCACTTTCCGGGGCCCTGCATGCCCATCAGACGAGCAGGATGACGGGATTATTCGGCAAACTGTTCCGCTATGATCCGTTCGGACAGACTATGGTCAGGATCAAACAGAAGGGTCACTTTCTTTTCCTGATCCAGCCGAACAATCACTTCTGCCACATCCCGGATTTCTTCCGGCCCGGCCACCGCAGAAGCAGGCCGCTTTGCCGTATCAGACAGGGTAAAACGCACCGTTACATCTGCCGGTAACAAGGCTCCCCGCCAATGCCGGGGCTGAAAAGGCGATATGGGTGTCAGAGACAGAAGCTCTGCCCCCAGAGGAATAATCGGCCCGTGAGCCGAACGATTATAGGCCGTAGACCCTGCCGGCGTTGCCAGAATAATCCCGTCACAGGTCAGACGGGACATACGAGACCGGCCATCAACCTCAATGCCTATATGAACCGTCTGCCGTGTTTCCCGGTACAAAAAGACATCATTAAAACCGATGCCTTCATGCACCTCCCCGCCTGTGGTTTTGGCCCACATATGCAGGGGGGCAATCTCCGTATGCTGGGCATAGGCCAGACGCTGAGGAAGATGATCTTCCTCAGGGCTGTTCATGAGAAAACCGATTGTCCCATAATTCATACCAAAAACGGGAATATTGCGGCCCACAATATGCAGCAACGTCTCCAGCATGAAGCCGTCCCCCCCCAGACACACAAGCACTTCAGCCTGCTCCAAGGGGACATTGCCATAGCGCTCGGTAAAACGCTTCAGGGCATTCTGTGCCGCCTCGGTCGAAGCGGCAACGAAGGCGATATTCATAGGGCGTCTCAGGGAGACCCGCCGCCCTGATGCTCGATCACATCATAGGCAGCCGAACCGGGATAGGCGCCCTTCCGCACATCCAGAGCCGAAGGGCAGACCAGCCTGTCCTTGTCATACAGGGCCAGCACCCAGATTTTCTTCCCGTCAAGGCTGAGCAGCCCGTGAACCTTCACCTCATTGGCCAGACGCACGAACGGCAACAGAGACTCCGGCATGACAACATCCCGCCCGTCTGAAAACAGAACGCCATCACCCGTAATCCGACTAACCGTACCCGTAAAAACGGGCACGGGCTTCACATCGTACTGACAATCTGCGGCCTGAGCTGCCAGAGGCACCATACCAAGCAGGCCACATGCCAGCACGAAAAGAGCAGAAAATCGGGTGATCATCATAAACCTCAATGTCTGAAGTGGCGCATCCCCGTAAAGACCATAGCAATACCTGCGGCATCAGCAGCGTCAATCACTTCCTGATCCCGGATGGACCCACCGGGCTGAATAACAGCCGTTGCCCCTGCAGCGACCACGCTCTCCAACCCATCAGCAAAGGGGAAGAACGCATCAGAAGCCGCAACGGACCCTTTGGTCAGGGCCTCGGCTTCACCGGCAGCCTGCGCTGCATCTTCACTCTTGCGGGCTGCAATGCGTGCACTATCCACACGGGACATCTGCCCCGCACCGATACCCACCGTAGCCTGATTCTTCACATAGATCACGGCATTGGATTTCACATGTTTGGCAACACGGAAGGAGAACAGAAGATCAGCCATTTCCTGCGCCGTTGGCTTGCGCTTGGTCACGACCTTCAGCATGTCTTCCGTCACATGCCCGTTATCCCGGCTCTGGGCAAGGAAACCACCGGAAACGGAGCGGAACGACAGGCCCGGTGCCTGAGCATCCGGTACGCCGCCCGTCAGCAGCAGGCGCAGATTCTTCTTCTTCGCCAGAATGGCCTTCGCCCCTTCATCAGCATCAGGAGCCACGATCACCTCGGTGAAGATCGCACTGATCTGTTCAGCCGTGGCTTCATCCAGCGTGCGGTTCAGAGCCACGATGCCACCAAAGGCAGAGACCGGGTCACAGCGCAGAGCAGCCTTCCATGCCTCTACCAGCGTAGCCGCAGAAGCCACACCGCACGGATTGGCATGTTTGACGATCACTACGGTCGGCTCATCAAACTCAGCCACAGCCTCAAAGGCGGCATCCGTATCATTGAGGTTGTTATAGCTCAGGGCCTTACCCTGAATCTGCTTCGCCGTGGCCAGACCGGGCCGTGCGCTGCCATCACGATAGAAGGCAGCTGCCTGATGGGGGTTCTCACCATAGCGCAGCAGCTCGTCACGCTGGCCGGATAGTGTCAGGACCGGCGGCAGAACGACCTTGCCCGGTTCATCACCCTGCTGGGTGAACCATGCAGAAATCATCCCGTCATAGGCTGCCGTATGTGTGTAGGCAGCCGCAGCCCATTCCCGGCGTTCTGCCAGTGTCGTACCACCCTGCTCCAGAGCCGCAAGGAAACCCGCATACTGGGCAGGGCTTGTCAGAATAGCGACAGAAGCGAAGTTCTTGGCAGCAGCCCGCACCATGGCCGGACCACCAATATCAATATTCTCGACACACTGTTCAGCATCGGCACCGGAAGCCACAGTAGCCGCAAAGGGGTAGAGATTGACGCAGACCAGATCAATCGGCGCAATGCCATGTTCCTGCATCTGCGCCTTGTGTTCTTCCTTGTCCCGCCGACCAAGAATACCGCCATGAATCCACGGCACCAGTGTCTTGACCCGGCCATCCAGAATCTCGGGGAAGCCTGTATGCTCGGAGACTTCCTTCACGGGCAGGCCAGCTTCACGCAGCGTACGGGCAGAGCCACCTGTGGAAAGGATTTCAACATTCCGGGCCACGAGGGCACGGGCCAGATCAACCAGCCCTGTCTTGTCGGAGACAGACAGAAGGGCACGACGGGGGGAAAAACGTGTATCAGTCATGATTGTGGCATATCCCCCACCTTCCAGCGGCGCAAGACAGATTCACATTAATGACTCGCAAAAAAGCCACCTTTCCGCCTCTCCTCCTTACTGGGTCGTGCTTTCCCCATTCTTATGCTGGGCATCGGCCACCATACGCTGTTCAGTGGCGGCAAGCACGGGCTGCCAGCCCCCGCCCAACGCCCGATAGAGGCTGACAGCGGCTAGGGTCGTCTCCATCCGCAAATCCGCCAGCGTTACCTGACTGGAAAGCAGCATGGATTCCGCCCTATCCACTTCCAGAAACGGCACGGCGCCATCCGCATATTGCAGGCGGGCGGCCTTGTAGGCCTTGCGGTTCTGCTGCACCAACTCCGAAACATGCTGATAGCGGAGCTGAAGCTGGGCCAGCCTTGTGATGGCGTCATCCACATCCCGCCACGCATTCAGGACCGTCTGACGATAGGCGAGAGCCGCTTCCTTCTGCTCAGCTTTCTTCAGAGCCAACGTACCCCGCAGCCGTCCCCCTTCAAAGATCGGGACATTCACGGTCGGGCCAAGGGTGAAATATTTGGCGGCAGGCATGAAGAAATCCCCTGCCGAGAGGCTCTGCGTTCCCAGATTGCCCGCCAGATTGATATCCGGATAGAAAGCCGCCTTCGCTGCCCCTACCTCAGCCGTAGCTGCATGCAGGCGGGCATCCGCCACCATGATGTCCGGCCTGCGCTGTGCCAGGCTGGAAGGTACATCCACCCCGACCGAAACAGGCACATCCAGCTGCGGCTTGACCGGCAGAAGCTCCTCCTCCAACGCACGAGGCGGCAGGTCCAGCATGACGCCCATCGTGTTGATCAGGGCGGCCTGCATGTCCCTCAAGGGAGGCAGGGCACTGTCCGTCTGTTCGACCTGCCCACGGGCCTGCGCCACCTCCAGATCATTCGCCGCCCCTTCCTTCTGGCGAGCCAGAACGAGAGCCAGATCATGCCGCACAAGCGCCTGATGTCGTTCCGTCAGGCTGATCTGTGCCTGAACGGCCCGCAATCTCAGGTAGGCCTCAACGAAATCAGCAAGGCGGGCCAGTGCAATGCCACGGGCATAGGCCTGCTGCTCATCCACACGGGCCTTTCCGGCTTCCACAAGGCGGCGGATGCGACCAAAAACATCCATGTCCCACGAAGCCGAGCCAATATTGGCATACTGCTCATATTGCAGATTGGACCCCGGTGCAGGCTCGGCCAGTGTCAGAAAACCCTTCCGGCTCTGCTGTGTCCATGTATAAGACCCAGCCCAGTTGAGACTTGGCACCCCTTCTGCGGCCACGACCTTCAGTTGCCCACGAGCCTGAAGCACACGGGTCGCCGCCTGCCGGATATCCAGATTCTCCCGGGAAAGCCGATCCACCAGCCTGTTCAGGACAGGGTCGTGCCATTGCTGCCACCAGCTGACATCCACTGTTGCAGGGCTTGTAAAACCCCTGTTCCGCTTCTCCCGTGCATCGGCGGCCTTCTGCCATGAGGCGGGCTGATCGGCCTCCTTGGGAACCTGATAATCCGGCCCCATCCGCACACATCCGCCCAAGGCCAGCAGAACCAGCCCCACCGTTCCCTTCACACTACGGACAGACAGATTTCTCACACTCATTTGTCTGTCACCGCACGGTCTGTCCGTGTCTGGTCCCGCACCACGGAACTCAGCCCTGTATCCACGGTCGTCTCAACGGAAAAACCCATCCGCAGCAGGCGGGCATGAGGCTGGCCCGGCACCAGCGTGATCTTGACGGGCAGACGCTGGACGATCTTGGTGAAATTGCCCGTGGCATTTTCAGGGGCCAACGGCGCAAAGGCTGCGCCAGACGCAGGCGGAACGCTGTCCACGACACCATCCAGATCAATATCATAGGCATCCACGTGGATACGGGCTTTCTGACCGGGGCGCATATGCTGGAGAGCAAGCTCCCGATAGTTCGCTTCAATCCAGAGCTGGTCCATCGGGACCACCACCATGAGGGCAGCACCATCCGGCACATAATTGCCGCTCTGCACCGTACGTTCCCCGACCATGCCATCAAAGGGAGCACGGATGGATGTATAGGACAGATTCAGCTCGGCCTGATGCACCCGTGCCTGATCCACATCCACCTGACGGCGGCTGGAATCCTGTCGTGCCTCCAGTACACGGAGCTGCGCTTCTGCCGCATCTCTCTGCGCCTCTGCCGCCTGAAGGGAGGCTGTCAGATCATCCAGACTGGCACGGGTCCGTTCACCTTCTTCCCGGCTTCCTGCACCATTAAGGGCCAGATGGGCGTAACGGCTGGCATTCTGTTTCGCAAAAAGAAGCTGAGCGGAAAGCTGGGCCACACGGGCCTTTGCCTCGGCGATGATGGAAGGCTGACGCGCCACGCTGGCAGCGGCATCCATCACAAGGGCACGGTCATGTGCTTCCACCGCCCGGGCCTGATCCAGTGCCGTCTGATAGTCCCGTGGGTCCAGCTGCACGAGAATGTCCCCGGCATGAACGGTCTGGTTGTCATCCACCGGAACAGACACGACCTGACCGGGCACACGAGGGGCAATGACGCTGTAATGCGCTGTTACATAAGCGTCATTCGTCCATACATGCGCTGCCGGGACGAAAACGATGACCAGCACACTGATGATGAAGGCCAGAATGATTCCCCCAGCCAGAAAAAACGGCCAGCGTTGCCGTCTTTTATGAACCAGTGCAGCGTTATCAGCGGGCACCGTGGTCGTTATGCTGACCTGCGGGCTGGCAGCACTGACCTGCTCTCCTGCCTTCTGTGTCATGTCCCCATCTCCCGCTCTATTCTGGCCATCACCCCGCATTCCCGTACTTTTTTCCTCATGCCTTGATGCTCTCCTTATGATGAGCCACCGGGTGATCGGGAGATGCGGCTCCACGAGGGGCAAAAACGACCCATGGCGGATAGGTGCGCACAGGCACAAGCAGAATGAAGAACATCAGCACCACCAGAAGGGCCGCCAGAACGCAGAACAGGTCTGACAAGGTCAACACGGCAGCCTGATGATGAAACTGCTGCTTGAGAAAACTCATACTCCCCCGATAACGGGGCCTGCCATCTGGCAGCAATGGTGTCGGACTCTGGATGAGTGGGCTGCTCCCCTGCACCAGCGCATAACGGTACTGACCCAGATGATCCGCCAGACGGTCTGAATGCAGGCCACCCCGCCAACGACCAACCAGCTCCATCAGCCAGTTTCCACCAACCATCATGAAGGCACGGGGCATATTCACCAGAGCCACGGCGAAGGGGGATTCTTCTGCTACCACGGCATTGGTGGACATCAGCAGCAGGGAGGATAGCACCATCACCCCACCAATCCCCTGAAGGAACTGCCAGATATAGAACTCCGGCCTCTGCCACACAGATGTGACCAGTGAATCCCCACAACAGGCGATGAACATACAGACCATGCCGAAAAATCCGACAATCCGGCAATCCACATCACGCCGGTTGAGCAGATAGCCCACAAATGGAGCGATAGCGATCTCCACAGCGGCGACTTCCAACGTCACAAGGTAACTCTGCTCTGGCCGATACCCCACAACCTTCGTCAGAAACTGCAAGGGCACGGATGAGGCGGAAAGCGACACCACCACAAACAGGCTGATGCCCCCCACCCCGTAAATATAATTATTTCGGCTAAGCAGCTGGAAACGAAAGAAAGGTAACGGATGCTTCCATTCATTCCAGATCAGCAGCGGCACGGCCATCAGCCCGATAGCGCCCAGAACGCAGATCAATGGTGAATTGAACCAGTCCAGCCAATCCCCAAGAGACAGGACTGTCGTCAGACACCAAGCCGCCGTGGCGAAAAATAGCAGGCCATAACTATTGAAAATCTGAAGCCGGTGATGCTGTGGCTCCATCACGGGCATACCGTACCAGATCAGCAGCCCCGCCAGTGCTCCCATTGGTATGGCCTGAAGGAAAATGAACTGCCAGCTCAACAAGTCTGTCCATAATCCGGCGAGCATCGTCCCAAGATAAGGGAAGCAGGTGGAAACAAGTGTATAAGCCACCAGCCCATAGGCCCGCAGATTGAAGGGCAGTATCTTGAGGATCGAGAACATCAACAACGGAATGGCAAAGCCACCCGCCAGCCCTTGAAAACTCCGCAAAATATAAAGCAGTAGAGGTGTCTGACAGAATGCTGTGGGGACGATGCTGCATACAGCCAATGTCAGCACGAAAAAGGCCCAACGCCGCAGGCTGAAGGTAATGGCCATCCACGGCGAAAGCCCTGCTCCAATAACCTGTGCAGACGTATAAAGACTGACAAACCAGCGGGACGGGTCATGACTTATGCCCATTCCCCCCATGATGTCACCCAGCCCCTGCGCCGAGACCTGTTCATTCAATGTCGTCATGACAGCCGTCAGCAACACACCTGCCAGACCGGCAATGGATGTCATGTGAGCACGAACAGTTTTCAACAGCTCCTCCTGACTGGGTGGTCAGAGCTGTATCAGGGAACAGGGCTCAGTTTAACCAAAAGATCACGCTTTCTTCTTTATTCGACCAGTCTGTTACATGAAAACAACAGCCGCTCATTCCGCATACGAAGGACATAAAAAAATGGCGGGACACATAGCACTGCCACATGTCCCGCCATCCCGAAGCTGGAAGGTCTCAACAACCTCCCACCCTCATAAAACGCTATTCTTAGCGCAGGCCCAGAGCCTTGGTCCGCTTGGCGACTTCCTCAGGGGAAGCATCGCCAGATGTCAGCCAAGAACCACCGACACAGCCAACGGTCGGCAGAGCCAGCCAGTCCTTGTAGGTGGCTTCAGTGATGCCACCTGTCGGGCAGAAACGCACGCCAAGGTTACCGAACACGGCGGACAGACCCTTGAGGGCCGGAATGCCACCATTTGTCATGGCCGGGAAGAACTTGAAACGGCGAAGCCCAAGGTCCAGACCCATCATGATGTCGCTGGCATTAGCCGTACCGGGCAGGAATGGAACATCACGCTCCAGAGCACCCTTGGCCAGAGCCGGCGTAATACCGGGGCTAACGATGAACTTGGCACCGGCCTTCATGGCCTTGTCCATCTGCTCGGTGTTCAGCACCGTACCGGCACCGACCAGAGCGCCTTCCACCTTGGACATCTCAGAGATGACATCCAGAGCAGCCGGTGTACGCAGTGTCACTTCCAGAGTGGAGATACCACCAGCGACCAGAGCCTCGGCGATCGGACGGGCCTTGGCCACATCCTCAACAACCAGAACAGGCATAATCGGGCTGCGGTCCATCACCGCATCCAGTCTCTCGATGTAGCTCATACCTCGGTTCCTTTCTCAACATCATCACCGATTTCTTCAAGCTCACGATCCATCATGAACTGCATCGGTGAAGCACCCTCCTCAGCGGACGGAGCCGCCTCGCGCATGAGGGCGAAAAGCTCACGCCCCGTACCGGCTGTTGCACGGTGCGGCTTGGTCGGCGTGCGGGCTGCCCATTCCTTCTCATCCACCAGCGCTTCCAGCTTGCCGGTGCGGGCACAGACACGGATGACATCGCCATCACGCACCTTGGCAAGCGGACCGCCCACCTGTGCTTCCGGACCCACATGGACCACAGCTGGAACCTTACCGCTGGCACCGGAGAGACGGCCATCGGTCACCAGTGCAATCTTGAAGCCCTGATCCAGCTCGACACCGAGGGACGGGATCAGATTGTGCAGCTCCGGCATACCATTGCCACGAGGGCCCTGACCGATGACGACAACGACAACGTCACGATGCAGCTCACCAGCCTTCTGAGCTTCCTTCACAGCGGACTGGGACTGGAAGACACGGGCAGGTGCCTCGATGGTCAGCAGGTTATCTGCCACAGCGCTGGACTTGTACACGCCACGACCCAGATTGCCCTGAAGCAGCTGGATACCACCAACCGGGTGGAAAGGCTCTTTCGCACCACGCAGGATTTCAACATCGCTGGAAGGCTTGGCCGGTGTGTAAACGACATTCTTGTCGTTGCCCATCAGGGCACGCTTAGCGTAGTCATCCAGACCATTCTCAGAGATGGTCGGTGCATCACGATGCAGAAGGCCAGCGCTGGACAGCTCGGAAATGACTGTCGGCAGACCACCAACCTCGTTGAACTTGTTCACATCGGAAGGCCCGCTCGGATAGACCTTGCAGAGTGTCGGCACAACGGCGGACAGTTCAGCGAAGTCTTCCCAATTCACGATGATACCGGCGGCACGGGCCACAGCCGGGATATGGATGGTGTGGTTGGTGGAGCCACCCGTTGCCATCAGACCAACGATCGCATTGACGATGGCCTTCTCATTGACCACCTCAGCCATTGGGCGGGGGTCTTTGCCCTTCGTGCTGATCTCGACCAGACGGTGCACGCTGGCACGGGTCATGGCCTGACGCAGAGGTGTATCAACCGGGATGAAGGAGGAATCCGGCATCATCAGGCCGAGGAACTCTGCCATCATCTGGTTGGTGTTGGCCGTACCGTAGAAGGTACAGGTACCTTCACTGTGATAAGAGGCCATTTCGGCCTTCATCAGCTCGTCCTTGCCAATCTTGCCCTGCACATAGAGCTGACGGACACGGACCTTCTCTTTGTTCGGCAGGCCAGATGTCATCGGACCGGACGGGATCAGAAGGCCCGGCAGATGGCCAAAGCGCAGCGCACCCATCAGCAGGCCGGGAACGATCTTGTCGCAGATACCCAGCAGAGCCACACCGTCATACATGGCATGGCTAAGGCCCACAGCGGTGGACTGGGCGATCACATCACGGGAGAACAGGGAAAGGTCCATCCCTTCCTGCCCCTGCGTGACACCATCACACATGGCCGGAGCCCCACCAGCAACCTGTGCTGTTGCGCCAACCTCACGAGCAAAAACCTTCATCTGCTCCGGGTAACGGCCATAAGGCTCGTGTGCGGAGAGCATGTCGTTATAGGTCGTAATGATCCCCAGATTGGGCCGCTGCTCGAACACCAGTTCCTGCTTATCAGCAGCACTGGAGGCAGCAACGGCGTGAGCAAGGTTACCACAGGTCAGCCGGGACCTGTCTGCACCTTTTTCACGATTACGCTCCATAAGAGTGAGGTAACGACGGCGGGACGTCTTGGACCGCTCAATAATTCTGGACGTTACACTCTCAACAACGGAATTCAGAGACATTGAAGCACTCGCTGTTCGGCTGGACACCCCACAGACAGACGGATAATTCCCCCTGAGAGACACGGCATCATATTATCATCCGCTCGCTTTCCAGTCTTGTAAGGAAAGCACGCACCGCCTTTTGTAAGGAAAGACGCCCTACCGGGCAAGCGGGCCACCCATGCACATCTCAGTCATCACCCTCTCGCCCTATACAAGGCGGCGCCTAAAAAGGGGCATTTCTTAAGGGTTTTTCAGGCAAAAACCCAGACGGAACCCCATGCTGCCATGCATGAAACTCCAGTCTGGGCTTTACGAAATGAGCCTCTCGACATACCGGGTCAGGCATCAGCTGGGCGAGTCACGCCCCTGTTCCTCATCCCGGAAGCTCGGCCAATGCCCTCCAGCCAAGGCCACGAGGGACGGCGTAGCTACATGAAGGCGCCGACCATAAACCCAGTCATTCGTCAGGACATTCCGGACATATTGCCGGGTTTCCGGGCTGGGCAGACATTCAATGAACATCAGCGGGTCCTGAAGGTCCTTCTGCCCGCTCTCCCAGCGAATGATGGCCTGTGGCCCTGCATTATAGGAGGCCAGAACCTTCAACAAAGACGCCTCCTCACTCTGCTCGCTCTGGGCGATGCTCCGGGCGAGATAGAGCATGTAAAGCTGCCCGACCTCCAGATTATAGCCCGGTTCCAGAAGGCGCTGTTCCATCGCCTGATTGAAATCATCCTCAGAGGATGCCGAAACAGTCTGAGGCAGATGATACTGCTCACTCACAAAACTGGCTGTGGTCGGACGTACCTGCATCATCCCATAGGCCCCAGCCGATGAAGACGCTGCGGCATCAAAATTAGATTCCATCCGGGCCACGGCATAGACCAGAGCTGAAGAAAGACGGAACCCGTGATAGGGATGCAGCTCCGGCAAGGGGCCAAGGACTTCTTTCAGTTCCTTATGATCCACCCGCTCCAGAGCGTGCTGCATCTGGTCTGCCAGCGCCACCATGCCCGCCTTTCGGACGACCAGCTGAAGGGAATGAGCCCGGACCGGGTCTACTAGAGCCCCCTGCCACATCTGGCGGGCCAGCATTTCAGCCCGCCCCTGCTCGCCAATCTGTAACAGGGCGAACAGATGGGCTCCTTCTTCCATAGAGGACACGACATTGATGTCCACCTCGCTCAGCACGTCCCTCTTTGCGCCTGTCAGCCCTATGTCAGACAGCACCCCAGCCAACGCGGCTTCCTGCGGGTGCTCGGTATGAAGCATCCGCCCAGCCAGCAGACCGTAAAAACTTTCACTCTGAACAGAAGCCCGGTGCAACCATGTCCGATACAAGGGCCTGTCTCCGTGGCGCTCGGCCACACGCCCCGCCCAGAATGAAGCCGCTGCCTGAACATCTCCATCCGTCTGCTCAGCATTGGCGGCTGTCTCGAACAAGCTATAGGCAGCGTCTAACTGCCCCTCACGCCACGCAGCAAGACCCGCCACAAAGGCAGGAAGCCCTACCCTATACTGCCCGACCTCCAGCCCGGCTGAACCGACCCGCAAGGCGGCACGTGTATCACCCTGACTAAGCGCCTGCATGGCGATCTCACCATGCAACTGCGCAGCATAGGCTGGCGTAACACCCGGCGTACGGTGCAGCTGGGCAAGCGCTTTCCGTATTCCGTCCTCGCCCTGTGCCGCCCTGTCCATCAGGTCACGTTCCAACGGGCTGTTATGAGTGAGTGTCTGAGAGAAAGGGACTGCTTTTTCGACCTGATGCAGGTCAGCCACATTTTCATAGCCAAAGGATGCAGGAAGGTCCGCTGTGGCCTTCCCTGTCCGCATCTGCTCCAGCTTCTGCTGAAGGAGCGGTGCATCCGGCAATGCGGAATAATGATGAAGCCAGTCTGCGAGTTCAGCCTCCGAAGAATGGAAAGCCGTACTCAGATAACGCTCTGCCAGATAGTCCGACAGAAGGAGACGCCCGGCTGTTCCATCAGTACTACCGGCCGTTCCGTGGGTTAGTTCTGCCAGACGTGCGGCATTCCCTTCCCGGACAGCCGCAAACAGAGCCCGATAATGCCCGGCAACAGCCGCAGAAAGCGGACGAGGCAGGGAAAGCCCTGTTCTGGAAGAAGGTGGTGCAGCGTGGCCCTCACCGTCATGATGCTCCGGCGTATGGGACGGAAAAGGAATAGCCTGCCCCTGCGCCGGAAAAACAGTGTGCCCCATCAGCATGGCAGCGCTGAGCACAACGCCACACAAAGCTGCGGGAGACCCACATGGAAGTATCCATCGCATAATGCAGGGGGACGTATCCTGCTTTTACGCCACTGGCAACCCTTGAAGTTGAACCAAACTCTCCCAGCATAGATAAATGAATACCGCTTCCCTAGGGGATAATCCAGACTATTCTTCTGATTTTACACGCCATTAGCAATTTTTTCGTCCATTCCCTACAACATGATTACAAAATGGCCATTTTCATCCTGTTCCGGGGGGAGCACCCCCTCTTTTCGAGAGGCGAATCGAGGCTTTCAGCCTTTCTCTGGAAAAAGGGTTTCATCAAGGCAAAGCAGGTCTGCCCAGAGAGCCTTCCGCCGCCCGGCATTCTCCCCAAGCTGGGCAGGATGCCAGAGAGGCAACAAAGGCACAGGGCCTTCCAGCCCCGGTATTCGCACCTCATGCCAGCGCCCCCTCAACTGGCTCAGGCGAGCTGTTTTCTGCAACAGCATCCATGCCGGTGTGGGACCCATCGTCACGATACGCTGCGGTCTGGCCAGAACGATGGTCCTGTGCAGAATCGGCAGGCAGGCTTCCAGCTCTCTCTGGGAAACACGCTGCCCCCCCGGTGGCCGCCATGGAATGGCCGGTGCCATGGAAAGCATACTCCGCTGTAACCCTATCGAGGCCAGCACCCGCTCCAGCATTTGCCCGGCATCACCAGCAAACAGCGTACCGTAACGGTCTTCATCCTCATTGGGCACTTCGCCCACCAGAAGAAAAGGAGCATCCTTCACAAAAACAGGCGCCAGATGATGTTTGGCCGTTCTCTCCAGACTCACACCGGGAATCTGCTGACTGGCCTTCACCAGAGCGTCACGATCCTGTGCACTGGCAAGAGCCGCCAGAACATCATCCATGCTCCTCGCCGTCCGCTGCGGCGAAACCGGACGAGCCCGCCCCTGCCCGGCTACAGCGGCAGGAGCAGGCCGTGTCTTAAGACGTTCCGGCAGGGCAGGGCTATCTTCCCACACATCCCACGGCATATCCTCCATGACACCATCAATGCCCCATTCCTGATGCAGACGAAGGGCCGCAAGTGCGTCCTGAACAGGATATGCCGGGAAAGATGCCATGATGGATGAAAACTTTTCTGCACGGTTCCGAGGATCAAGAGAGCGGTTTCAGCTCCCTCATGGTCTTTGACCTCCTGATTTGTTACATAGCCTGACCAGAAATGAACACCCCTCAACCGGACACCAGACCGGGCCATCACCGCCTTCTGTCCGGCTTTTACGCAAGGATGCCCTGCCATGGCGCTGCATCAGGATATGGCTCACGCCAAAATCAATCTGTTCCTTCATGTGACGGGCCGCCGTGAAGACGGCTATCACCTGCTGGACAGTCTGGCCGTATTTGCCGGGGCAGGGGATCAGGTCAGCCTGTCCTCCACAGGATCGAACACGGAAGACACGCTCAGTATAACAGGCCCCTTCTCGAAAGGGCTGGAAGCGGATAGCAGCAATCTTGTTCTGAAGGCCGCAAGGGCCCTGCGCCACGCACAGAACAAAACAAACCAAACACTCCCTGCCGCTTCTCTGAAGCTGGAAAAGCACCTTCCTGTCGCCTCCGGCATTGGAGGCGGATCAGCAGATGCCGCCTGCGCCCTGCGCCTGCTCACCCGTTTCTGGAATCTTCCACAGGAAACGGCCATCACGGTGGCCCCTTCACTTGGGGCTGATGTTCCTGTCTGCCTCATGCAGAAAGCCACCCGGATGGAAGGCATCGGCGAGATACTGACCCCGGCCCCAGCACTGCCAGAAATGGGCATGATACTGGTTAATCCCGGCGTCAGCGTTTCGACCCCCAGCATTTTCAAAAGACTGGCCGCTACCGGCGGCATCACGCCCCGCCCGCCTCTTTCCTTCCCGGCTGAAGGCTGGCCTACGCTGGATGCCCTCATCGCCTTCCTCCGCACCACGCATAATGACCTCCAGCCCCACGCCATTGCGCAGGAGCCTGTCATCGCTGCCGTTCTGGAACAGCTTTCAACCCTTCCGAAGGTCCGTTTCAGCCGCATGAGCGGGTCCGGAGCAACATGTTTCGCCCTGTTCGACAGTGCCGAACACGCTATTGAAGCAGCACAACATCTTGCCCAACAGGACGCCTCACGAAGCTGGTGGCAATGGGCTGGGCCTGTTCTGCCCTGATCTGGGACGCCCTGAACAGACAGATATAAAAAAGGCCCGCTCTTACAGGCAGGCCTTTTTTATTCTACAGACAAGCAACTTACTTGGCCGTTTCTTTCAGTCGCATGTTGCATTCGGAATAATATCCGCCGCCCTTCTGAATCCATCTCAGGCCACCATTGTGACCTGCCGTTTTATTGGCATTATACTGTGCCAGACAGGTCTGCATCCGAGCCTTCCCCGGTGTCAGAGACGCAAACTCCGGTGCAATCTGGGACGGAAACACAGCATTACCAGCCGCTGCCTGAGCAGTAGCAGGTGAGGAGTTGCCTGCCTCAGCCGGTGCAGAGGCTGAAGACTGCGCCGCGGCATCACTGCCCTTACAGTGGCTCTGACGGAAATCAGCATATTGCTGTCCATTCAGCTTACCAGCCCGTTTGGCAGCATTGAACGCACGATGACAGGCATAAAGAGACATCGGGCCCGTTGTCGGCGCAGGGGCAGCTGCCGGTGCGGGGGCAGACGGGGCAGGTGTGGGTGCAGCAGGAGTTTCTGCCATTGCAGCGGTAGCGCTCAACATAGAACAGGCCACAGCAGACAGACACAGACGTGCCAGCTTCATAGGTTCAATCCTTATCTTTCATGATGACACGGCGATTATAGTAAACATGAATGGAAAAGGCCCGCATCTTTTCCATCAGGCCGTATGTAATACGACCCTGTTCAGTCATAAAACTGTTCTGCCCTCAACAGAAGGCAGAACAGTCCCTTAAAGATCAGTTCAGACGTTCGCCATGCTGGGTCAGGTCCAGACCGATCTGTTCTTCTTCCGCCGAGACACGCATACCGATCAGCTTGTCCACAACCCAGAAAATCACGGCTGTCACCACGACACACCAGACGATCGTGACACCTACCGCCTCAGCCTGACGGAGGAGCTGCGCCCAGCTTCCGCTGATGCCTGCCGGGCTGGAGGCCGTTGCCGAAAGCGGCCCATAAGCGAACACACCCGTCAGCAAAGCACCAACAATGCCGCCTACGCCATGCACGCCAAAGGCATCCAGACTGTCATCATAGCCGAGCTTGTTCTTCAGAACGGCAGCACTATAGAAGCAGATACCACCGGCGATCAGCCCAATGGCCAGAGCCCCACCGGGAAGCACGAAACCGGCAGCTGGTGTCACCGCTACCAGACCAGCGACAACACCGGAAATGATGCCCAGTGCTGTCGGCTTGCCATGGCGCCACCATTCCACCAGCATCCAGCCCATGCCGCCACCGGCGGCAGCCACCTGTGTCGTCAGCATGGCCATACCGGCACGACCATTTGCCCCCAGTGCCGACCCAGCATTAAAACCGAACCAGCCCACCCAGAGCAGGGACGCCCCAATGATGGCATAGGCCAGATTATGCGGGGACATGTCATCACGCTTCAGCCCGTAACGCTGCCCGATCATGATAGCACAGACCAGACCGGCCACACCGGAATTGATGTGAACGACCGTACCGCCGGCAAAATCCACAGCACCAAGACCAGCCACCCAGCCCAGCGGACTCCAGACCCAATGGGCGATAGGGGAATAGACCAGCAAGGACCAGAGAATGGTGAACACGCACAGCCCGGAGAAACGGATGCGCCCGGCGAAGGCGCCCGTCAGCAGGGCAGGCGTAATGATGGCGAACGTCATCTGATACATCAGATAGACACTCTCCGGGATGGTCATGGGTGTCTCAGCGGGGGTGCCTGCCCCCAGCGTGAAGGCACCATCAACTCCCTGATGGATGTGATCCGCAATCCCCCGCAGGAAGAAGCGGGAGAGATCCCCAATCCACGCCGTGCCGGTCGAAAAGGCCAGACTATATCCCAGCACCATCCAGACAATGCTGACAATGCAGCAGATGCCAAAAGACTGGATCATGGTGGACAGCACATTCTTCCGCCGCACCATACCCGCATAGAACAGAGCAAGACCGGGGACAGTCATCAGCAGCACCAGCCCCGTGCTCATCAACATCCATGCGGTATCACCCGTATCAATCGCACGCATCAGAGAGCTCCCTCGCCGGTCTCGCCGGTACGGATGCGAACCATCTGTTCCACATCTGTAACCATGATCTTGCCATCACCAATGCGGCCTGTCCGGGCCGTTTCGGTAATGGCCTCAATAATATCGGGCACACGCTCATCCGGCACGACCGTCTCGACCTTGATCTTGGCGATGAAATTGATCGTATATTCCGCACCACGGTAAATCTCTGTCTGCCCCTTCTGACGCCCGAACCCACGGACCTCCGTCACGGTCAGACCATGCACGCCGAGCCCTGCGAGGGCCTCACGCACGTCATCCAGTTTGAATGGCTTTATGATCGCCGTTACAAGTTTCATCCCCTCTGGCCCTTCTCCCGTTGGTCCTTTGCTGATCCAGACTAAAATCGTGCCACCTTCATAACGATTTCTGCAAGACTTTCTTTTCACCAAAGATAGGGCTAGACACGATAAACCTGCTCCCTCGGCCAAAGATAGCCACCACGGCGGGAGCATCCTGCCATTCATCAGGCCGGAAAGGAGCATCCCGACCATGGGCACAGATTATGACCTCTGCATAAATGGTGGTGGCCCCATAGGGGCAACACTGGCCTGCCTGCTGGCCCGCAAAGGGCTGCGCATCCTGCTGCTGGAGCGTTCCCCCCTCTCCAGCACACCAGCCCAGAATCCCGATGGTCGGGCCTATGCCCTCGCCGAAGGCATCCGCCCCCTACTGGAAGATGCCGGAATCTGGCAGGCCCTGCCCCTGCCACCGCAACCCATCAACATCATCCACGTCACAGACAGTCAGGGCCGTGTTCCGGCTGCATCCCGCAGCACCATCATGGACGGGCTGAGCTTCACCAACGATGACGCCCCGGAAGACCGCCCCTTTGGCTGGATGGTGGAAGCCCACAATCTTCTGGCCGCCATTGCCCGCACCCTCACCAGCCAGCCGGGGCTGGATGTTCGTGCTCCAGCCACGGGGAACTTCACCTTCACCCCTGATGAAGCCCGGATCACACTCAACGCAGGCGAGACCGTTACGGCTTCACTGGTCATTGCGGCAGATGGACGGCAGTCCCTCCTCCGCCAACAGGCTGGAATCGGGCTGACCCGTATCCCCTATAACAAGCTCGCCCTTGTGAGCGTTCTGGCCCATGAACATCCCCATCATGGCAGTGCACTTGAGAACTTTCTGCCGCAAGGGCCTTTTGCCCGCCTGCCCCTCCCCGGTACGGACACACATCCCCACCGTTCTGCCATTGTCTGGACAGACCGTCCCGAGCGTATCGCCCATTTCAGAAGCCTTGATGCAGCCAGCTTCACCCGGCTGGTGAAAGACCGCCTCTGCGGGGAAGACCTCGGTGCCATTGAGCTGATCGGCAAGCACTGGACATACCCGCTCGCCTCTCAATATGCCCACCGCTATTACGCCACACGCCTCCTTCTGGCAGGCGATGCCGCCCATGGGCTGCACCCTGTTGCTGGACAAGGCATGAATCTCGGCTTCCGGGATGTCCGCACGCTCGACCAGATTCTGGGTGAAGCCCACGCACAGGGACAAGACCTTGGGGCTCCCGCCCTTCTTCAACGCTATCAACGGCTCAGCCGCCCGGGCAATCTGGCCATGCTGGCCGGATGCGACATGATGGAACGGCTATTCAGCACCAATATGCCGCTCATACGCCATGCACGCCATGCCGGACTCATGGCCCTGAAGCGCCTTCCGACTCTACGACAAGGATTTGTCCAGAGAGCCATGGGGCTGTAAAGGTTAAGCATTATGGCAGACCTTCTTGACGACTTTCCGCATTCCTCATCATCTCCCAGATTTCTGGAAGAATTCTGGGCCATTATGCAGGCACAGGCCTGCTGCTGTTCTGATGCGCTGATTCAGGACCTTTTTGCCGTCAATATCTGCAATCATGCTGATTTTGCCTCTGCTCTGTCCTCCCTGCTCAGCACGAAGCTGACAGACCGGGCCATGACAGAGCCTACATTGATGCGCCTCATCACCTCCATATTGGAGGATGACCCCACCATCATACGGGCTGCGGCCTCGGATATCGTGGCGACCTTCCAGCGGGACCCAGCCTGCCCAGACCTCGCCACGCCTTTCCTGTTCTTCAAAGGGTTTCAGGCACTGCAGGCATACCGCATTGCCCATCATCTCTGGAAAGCCAACCGCAGACCACTGGCCTATCACTTCCAGAGCCGTGTGAATGAGAAATTCGGGATCGACATTCACCCTGCCGCACAGATCGGCCAACGCATCACCATTGACCATGGAACAGGGATCGTCATCGGGGAAACCACCATCATTGAAGATGATGTGTCTCTCTTTCAGAGCGTCACCCTAGGCGGTACCGGCAAAAATAGCGGGCAGCGCCATCCTGTCATCCGTCAGGGCTGCCTGATTGGGGCCGGAGCCAAAATATTGGGGCATCTGGAAATCGGGGCCCATGCCCGTGTCGGCGCAGCCTCGGTCGTTCTGGGCAATGTGCCGCCCCGTGCAACAGCTGTCGGCAACCCCGCCCGCATCGTCCGCTTTGGCGATATGGATCAGGACTTCACGAACTATCAGATATGAGAAATGCCCCACTTATCCCCAGTTCAGGGGACAGGTTGGGGCATCATCCTGTGCGCTGAGCCGGGAGAAATGTGGATAGAGTCAGGCGACTCCTGAAAGTCCGCCATATCCGGCTGTTGATGAGTCATTTTCTACCCTCCCTCATAAAAAAAGGCCGGACCAGCGCCCTGCGCCAGCCCGACCTTTCTTTCAGATCAGAGACCCAAGGGCCTCATCCCTTCTTACTGATGGGAGAAGTGAAAGCTCATCCCGTAATCATAGGTCTGACCCGGCTTCAGCTCGATGCTGGGGAAGCTCGGCGTATTCGGGCTGTTGGGGAAGAATTCCGGCTCGAATGCCAGAGCATCACCCTGACGGTATGTCCGCCCGGAAGGCCCATAATAAGAGCCATAAATATGATTAGCCGAATAGAACTGCATCCCCGGCATGTTCGTGGACACCTCCATGACACGACCAGAATGCGGGTCCGTTACACGGGCAACAACACGCTCCGCATCGCCCGGCTTGGATGAACCATTCAGTACCAGACATTTATCATAGCCAGTTGCAAGCAGCATCTGCTGATCATGGCTCCGCAGGCCTTCTGCCACCGTACGAGGCTGACGGAAGTCAAACGGTGTGCCTGCCACAGAGGCCAGCTCCCCAGTCGGAATGGAATGTTCGTCTGTCTTCAGGAAATGATCGGCAAAAATCTGCACAACCTCGGAATCAACTGAACCTGACCCCTCACCATTGAGGTTCCAGTAGTTATGCGTGGACAGGTTGACGACTGTCGGGGCATCTGTCGTAGCACGGAAGTTGAGGCTCAACGTATCCTGATCCGTCAAACGGTAGGTAACATGCGTTGTCAGCTCACCGGGGAAGCCCTGATCCCCATCAGGGCTGACCAGCTTCAGCTCCACATAGGCACCCTGAGCGTCCACGCCTTTGCTCTCCACGGTCCAGAGCTTGCGGTCGAAGCTGTCCGGCCCGCCATGAAGCGTATTGGGGCCTTCATTGGCAGCCGTATGATACGTCTTGCCTTCCAGAATGAAGCTGCCATTTGTGATACGGTTGGCAACACGCCCCAGAACAGCCCCGAAATGCGGGTCTGCATTATTCTTCTCGTACCCGGCAATATCAGGAAAACCCAGCGCCACATTACCCGGAGTGCCGTTACGATCCGGCACGACCACCTCATGAATGATGGCGCCATAGGTCAGGACCGTCACCTTCACACCATCATCATTGGTCAGGGTAATAGCCTTGACATGATGACCATTGGAAAGATGCCCCCAGTCTTTTTCATGAACTGTTGGATGTGCAGCCGCCACTCCAGACAGGGCGACACTGGCAACAAGTGCACTGGCAGACAGGAGCCAGCTACGGCTTTTCAGAAAACGGGACATATGATCCTCCCTTTCACAAAAGACAGACCCCGCCTGTAAAGCGGGCCGCTGCCCCTGAAAAGGCGAACCGGAACAGGCCATCCACCTCGGGGCAGACTTCCATGAAAGAGCTTAACGATGCAAAAATGCAATACTTCTTTTGCCTTATACAATACTGATATGCGAAAGGGGTAGGCAGCATGAAGCAAGTGCCATATGCTTGGCGGGCACTGGCCTTGCGGCCTTTGCACGGTATAGAAACAGAGTATGTTACACAGTCCCGGCCCGTTCCCGTTTAGGCGCGCCTCTCCATGATGATGGGGTGCTGCCTGCCATAGCCGGGCCTTGAAGAAGCAGGAGCGGCAGCAACATGGCGTGCACAGGCAGCACAACGCAGCATCACCGAGGCAGGTTTTCTGCCATCTTTACACTGGTCGGCTGCCTGGCTCTGCTATCACTCAGCGGGTGTGGCTCCATGCACGCCAAACCGCCGACAGACCCGGATGACCTGGCAGACTACAAGGCTGTTGACGACCCCTACGAGCCGTTCAACCGCAAGATGTTCAACCTCAATATGTGGGTCTATCACAAGGCTCTGCGCCCGGTTGGCCGTTTCTGGAAGAACAACATCCCCCAGCCTATCCGGACCTCCATCGCCACGCTGAACGAGACATGGCGTGAGCCTGCCGTGTTCTTCTCCGATGTTGGTGCCGGAAAGTCCCGCAGAGCTGGTGATGCCTTCATGCGCTTCCTGCTGAACATGACAACAGCAGGCTTCTACGATGTTGCCCAGCATCTTGGCTATAAGCAGCATGAGACAGACCCCGGCATGGTTCTGGCGCTCTGGGGGGTAAAGTCTGGTCCCTATATCTTCCTGCCGGGTCTTGGTCCCAGCAACTTCCGTGATGCGACCGGCTATGCCATCAGTCAGGGGCTGACACCGATCAATTACGTTCCGAGCGGCTATGCTCTTATCAGCTTCAACTGGGGCTATAACATTCTCGGAACCTTCAACAACTTTGCAGACAGCACGGACCAGCTTGACCAGCTGGAACATCAGAGCCTCGACCCCTACGCTTTCATGCGGAGTGCATGGCAGCAGCAGCGCCAGAGCCAGATTGATGCCCTCAAGGCTGACCATCGCGCTACGACACCAGACTGGTACTGACCATCCCGTCCTCGCTAGGACAGCCTTTATTGGAAGGATCCCTCAACATGATGCTCCGTCAGCTTACACGCCGCACCATTCTGGGAGCTGCCAGCCTGTTCGCTCTCATCCCGACTCTGGCCTTCGCTGCGCCCTCCAGCGATGAGGCGAATGCCTTCGTCAATGATTTTGGCGGGAAACTGGTCACCGTCCTGAATAGCAGCGCCCCTCTGGATAAAAAGCGTGATGCCCTGCTGCCGCTCCTGCGTGCCAATGTGGACGTACCGGGAATCGGTCGCTACTGCCTTGGCCGCTTCTGGCGGATTGCCACACCAGAGCAGCAGAAACTCTATCTTGAGCTGTTTCAGGATGTTCTGCTGAATGCCGTCACCGCACGGATGGGTGAATATCAGAACATCTCCTTCCGCCTTGTGGAGAGCGTTCCCTCTCCGGCTGGCCAGAAGGTCACCCTCCAGATTTCCCGCCCACATCAGCCTGACGTGCTGATGACAGCCGTCATCGCCGGGGAACCGCCCAAGGTGATCGATCTCTATGGTGAAGGAGCCAGCATGCGCATGACACAGCGCAGTGACTATACCACCTTCCTCACCCGCCACGGTGGGCAGGTGCAGACACTGATTGATGCGCTCAAGCATCAGCTGGGCCGTGACTGATCGCTCCCTATTCCCATTGAACCAGCAGCTTGAAGGGGGCATCGGCCCCCTTTTCGCTAGCTGGCCTGTTTCTCCCAGCGCCATTACCCTGAATGACTGACGACCTCTCCCTTTTCGACTTCACCCTCCCCCGTGACCACATCGCTACGGAACCCGCCCGCCCTCGGGATATGGCCCGGCTGCTGCATGTCGTCCCGCCTGCCCTTACCGGGACTGACGAAGCCGCTCTGTCCCTCCACCGTATCCGCAATCTGCCGGACCTGCTGAAAAAAGGTGACCTCCTTATTGCCAATGATACGGAGGTCATCCGGGCGAAAATGGAAGCTCGGCGAGGTGAGGCAAAAATCGGCATCACGCTGGATCGCATCCTGCCAGAAGGGCAATGGCACGCTCTGGCCCGCAATGCCCGTAAGCTCCGCCCCGGCGATCAGCTCCGCTTTGAGGATGATCCCGTCACCGCCGAAGTCCTGACCAATGAGGACGATGGGGCCGTGACCATCCGTTTCTCGGTCGAAGGTGATGCGTTTGATGCGTTTCTGGAGCGTAGAGCCGCTCTGGCTCTCCCGCCCTACATTGCCCGCCCCAATGGCCCGACCGAAGCCGATAACAGCGATTACCGCACCATTTTCTCACGCTTCCGTGGCGCTGTAGCTGCCCCCACGGCAGGACTGCACTTTACAGAAGACCTGCTAAACGCTCTGGCTGCCAAAGGGATCAAGAAGCAGACCCTGACCCTCCATGTAGGGGCTGGTACCTTCCTGCCCGTCCGCAGCACCATTGCCGAGCATAAAATGCATGCGGAGTGGGGTCATATTGATGAGGAAACAGCCCGTCTCATCAACGAGACCCGTGCCAATGGGGGGCGTGTCGTTGCCGTGGGCACGACCAGCCTGCGCCTGCTGGAAAGTGCGGCTGATGAGCAAGGCATTGTCCATCCATGGACAGGCGAAACCTCCATTTTCATCAAGCCCGGCTACCGCTTCCGGGCTGTGGATGCGCTGCTGACAAACTTCCATCTGCCCCGCTCTACCTTATTCATGCTGGTCTGTGCCTTCGCTGGAACACAAACCATGCGCCATGCCTATCATCACGCCATTACCGAAGGGCTGCGCTTCTATTCCTACGGTGATGCCTGCCTTCTGGAACGTGCCCCATGACGACCGAGTCCATCCGCCCCACCCTCACCCCATCCGACCGTATGCACTGGCAGAAAGACGCCCAATGTGGTCAGGCCCGTGCTGGCTGGCTGCATACCCGCCATGGCAGCGTCCCAACACCGACCTTCATGCCGGTTGGGACGGTCGGAACCGTCAAAGGCATCACGATGGATAGCGTGCGGGCCACCGGGGCGGGCATCGTGCTGGGCAATACCTACCATCTCATGCTCCGCCCCACGGCTGAACGTGTCCAGCGTCTCGGCGGTCTGCACCGCATGATGGACTGGCCCGGCCCCATCCTGACAGATTCCGGCGGCTTTCAGGTCATGTCTCTGGGGCCTCTACGGAAAATGGATGAGGATGGGGTGACCTTCCGCTCCCATATTGATGGCAGCTCCCACCGTCTGACACCGGAAAGCTCAACGGATATCCAGTACAAGCTGGATGCCACCATCACCATGGCCTTTGATGAATGTCCCGCCCTCCCGGCCACCAAGGAGGTTCTGGAAGCCTCCATGGAACGCTCCATGCGGTGGGCTGCCCGCTCCCGCGAGGCCTTCATTGCCCGCCCCGGCTATGGGCAGTTCGGCATCGTACAAGGCGGGACGGAACAGGACCTGCGGGAACGCTCCGCTCTTGCCCTGCGAAAGATCGGCTTTGAGGGCTACGCCATTGGTGGTCTGGCCGTGGGAGAAGGTCAGGAGCTGATGTTCTCCACGCTGGATTACACAACCCCCATGCTGCCCGAAGACCAGCCCCGCTATCTGATGGGTGTCGGCACGCCGGATGACCTGCTGGGCGCCGTCATGCGTGGCTGTGACATGTTCGACTGCGTCATGCCGTCCCGTGCAGGCCGTACCGCCCGTGCCTACACTGAACGGGGCACGCTGAATCTCCGCAATGCCCGCTTTGCCGAAGACACACGGCCCATCTCCCCCGAAGATGACAGCCCGATGGCAGGCCGTTACAGCCGTGCCTATCTGCATCATCTTTTCCGGGCCAATGAGATGCTGGGGCCGATGCTCCTGACCCTCCATAATCTCGCCTATTATCAGCGGCTCATGCGCCAGATTCGAGCCGCCATCGTGGCCGGAACACTGGAACAGACCGCCGCTGAACTCCGCCAGAACTGGGCCAAAGGCGACTGGAGTGAAGATGAATGGCCCATGCCCCGCTATCAGCAGGGCTGAGCCATCATCTCAATCAGGGGACCTGCGTTTCATAGCGATCCCAGTGCGTGGCCAGCTCCTTCACGATCGGACTGGCCACCTGATAGGCCGCACTCGTGGAGGCCTGAAGCCCCGGCAGGGTCTCCTCATGAGCCGCATTGGCCAGCATCGCCGCCGGTGTCACGCCATTGGGGGGCATGTCGAAATTGCTGGTCGTCCGCAGGACCAGAAGGCGCTGGTCATCCACACGGCCCGCTCTGGCCTGCAACGCCAGAGCCTGACAGAGACCTATATCTTCTTCCGCTGTCGTGACCATCTCACCCTGATGATCTGTCCAGTAAGCGACCCAGCGTTCTGCCCACTGGTTCATCCGGGCCCCCAACCAGTAGGTTTCACCAGAAATCGTATCGCCCATCATCACATGGGGCGACTTCAGCGCTTCCGGGAAGCCCTGATAGGCCCGGCGATGGGTCCGCAGACCATCATTATCCGGCAGGGCAATATGCCGTGTCTTTTCATAGGCCCACTGCACGAGGGAAGGCCGCAGCGTATAGGCCATGTCGCCCGCAATGGAATGCAGCGGTGGCCGTGGCTGCTCATTCGGCACATGGCCCTGTAGAGGTGTAAAACCATCCGGCCAGTCTGCCGGAATCTCACGGGCATCAATCAGATGGGCTGCACCGCCATTCACAACATGCAGCGCCCATGCGGCAGAACCGATGGTGCCCTTATTGGGATTCACACCCGCAATACCTGCCAGCACGAAATAGGCATGTCGCAGGTCAAACCGAGGGTCCAGTGCCAGCGCCGTAATGGCAGCGGCCATATGGCTCGGCCCTTCACCACTCACCAGCCCCAGCACATGGTCTTTTGCGTTATAGCGCAGCACGCCGTGCTCCGTGCCCGGTGCGGGAAATGTCTGGTCCAACGGGTACTGTTCTACCCAGTGCTGGAACTCGCCCGGCATGTCACCCTGATCCTGCCCCAGCTCGAAGGTCGTCACCACAACAACATGTACATCAAGTGGGGGGGTCTGGGCCGCACGAGCCTGTCCACCCCATAATCCGGCCACCAGCCCGGCAACCATTCCAAGGCGGCATGTCCAGTTCAGTCTTCCTGTCCTTCGTTTCATCATGATCTTCCTGTCCCATCTGGTCTGTTCATTGTGGCGGTATCAGTAATGGATTGTTCAGCACGTCCTGCCCGAAAGTATGAAAAGCACCTTCCAGCTGCCATTGCAGGCGAGCCTTCAAATTCTTCTGGAGAAAGTCATGACAGGGACGAGACATACCATCCTCATGCCCCGGTGTCCCTCCCGCACAGGCCGGAACCACCTGCCCCAGATGATGCCCCACCCATAGGCTTTCCCCCTGCATGAAGCCATATTCCAGCCCCGTGCGGGAGAGCTGCACGAGAGACGGATAATCCAGATGATAGGATGTCACGGCCCGGACATATTCCTGCGTCAGATCACTGCGGGAGACCCCTTCATCATCAGTGGACAGGGCCACAGGCACACCCGCCTGCCTATAGAGCGAGAAAGGATGACGGCTGCCTTTCACCCCCAGAATCTCATCATTACTGGTCAGATTGATCTCCACCAGAATGGAACGGCGGGCCATATCCTTCAGCAGGGATACCGGGTCATGCTCCCAGAGCACATCAACCCCATGGCCAATGCGTCTGGCCCCTGCCACATCAATCGCTGCCCGGATATGATGGTCGAGATCAGCCAGCGGCACGAGAGACGGCGTCACCTCCCCGGCATGAAGGCTGAGCTGCGTCCCCGGATAGACCCGGTTCAGATAGCGGAACATCTGCATATGCAGGTCATAATCCCGCAGCGCCACCGGATCATCTTCCGGTGCCACGATGTTGACGCCCACGAGACGGGGATCACGCTTCACACTCTCATAAGCGGCGACAAGCTGCATCCAGACGAATGCTGCCGGAAACACCCGCAAGGCAGAATACTGGTACCGTATCGTCACACGACACCCGGCTGATGCCTGCGCCGTGCCACAACGCATGACCTCTCGGGCTCTAACTTCCATCTCATCCATGGAGGCACGGGATAACGCCGCCATCCTGCCCAGAACGGGCTTCAGAGCCTCATAGGCATGGTCCAGATCGGCCTCACTTTTCAGCGGTGGCAGGGCTGCCGATTTCATCATCTCAGCCAGAGCATCGAAACTGATGGGCGCAATCTGAAGCTCAAGATACTGCACGTTGTCCCGTGCAGCACGTTCGGCAGCCTCAGCCAGCATGTCCCCCTGATGACGCTGTTCCACAGCCGTGAAGCGGAGAAAGGTGGAAAAGAAATGATCGTGCCCTGACCGATCATGTTCAGTCGGAATGAAATTCCGCATGGAAAGCGCATTCACCATCTCATTCCAGTCATCTTCACGGCTGGGCAGTGTCTCGGCCAGAGCCTGCCCCTCGGCCGGTTTCGGACAGTGAGCGGACAGGATAGCGTGATTCTTCAGCGACACGCAGAGCCCGTCTTCTGCGGCCCAGCGGAGAAAACTCTCCGCATAAACCGCACCGGACAGATGATTGTGCAGGTCCGCCCCCTTGGGGAAAGCCCGCAGGAACAGTTCCAGCCGGACAGGATCAGATTTCACCCGGTCGAACAGGGCCGCCACGGAGGACATGCTTTCTGCCGCAGGAGGCAGAGGCTCAGCAGAGACAGGCTCTGCCGACAGAGCCAGAAAACAGACGGACAGCAGGGCACAGAGACGAAAGAACATCATGCCTCATAATGGCGGCCCCTTCCGTCACTGACAAGAAAATCCCTTTCCTCACGAAAGGTCTGCTGTCACAATTCCCCGCATGCATGACAGTCCGGCGCCTTCACGGTTACAGAAACGCAGTCTCAGCCTATATGGACACAGAACATCCATCGCTCTTGAAAGCGAATTCTGGCAGGTTCTGGACCACATGGCGGAGCGGGAGAATCTTGCCCTTGCCGCCTTTATCGCCCGGCTGGACAGGCATCGTCCCCCAGAGCAGGCGCTAGCCTCACTCCTCCGCCTGACAGCCCTCCGCTTTGCCCTGCACGCCCCCGCAGAGAGCAAAAAATGATAAGCCTATTCCCGCCTCTCCTCTCCCCGTGATAAGCTGCCGCCCATATAAACAGGGAGGGCGGTGATGGCTTTCTGGGGGAAAATGTTTGGTGGTGTGGCCGGTTTTGCAGCCGGAGGGCCTGTTGGGGGGCTTCTGGGTGTCATTCTCGGCCATATGTCCGATACGAACAAACTTCTGACCCCGCTATCCGGCACATGGGGGGACCGTTTCCCCGCACGGGGACAGCCAGACCCGCATAATGCCGCCTTCTTCACGGCTGCAAAGCTCTCTGCCCTGCTCGGCAAAACAGATCAGCTCTATGGTCTGGGCGTTGTCACGCTCTCTGCCAAACTGGCCAAGATTGACGGCCCCGTGAACCGGGCCGAGATCAATGCCTTCAAGGGCTCCTTCCGCTTTCCCGAAGACAATCAGAAAGAGATCGCCCTGCTGTTCGACCGAGCCAGAGAACGGACGGATGATTTCGAAATGTATGCGCGGGAGCTTGGGCGTGCCTTCAGCGACAAACCGGAACCTCTGGAAACCCTCCTCAGCGTCCTGTTCCGCATCGCTAAAGCAGACCTGCCCACAGGTGCTCCGCTACATCCATTAGAGACGGACTTTCTCCGCCGCACACACAAAGCCTTCCGCCTTTCAGAACGAGCATGGGAGCGGGCAGAAAGCGGGCAGCCCCGTGCGGCGTCCACATCATCAGCGGCAGAATGTTACCGTGTTCTGGGTATCAGCGCCTCCGCCAGCGATGGCGAGGTCCGTGCCCGCTGGCGTGTCCTGATCCGTGAACACCACCCTGACCGCCTCGCCCAGAAGCCCATGACAGACGCCCAGCGACAAGCAGCACAAGAGCGTGTCGCCCGCATCAATGCGGCATGGGACCAGATCAAGCGGGATAGGGGCCTGTAAAACAGGCCCTCCACCCCATCATGGCTGGTGCGGATCACCCAGCGGCACCGCTACCCAGCGCAGCCCGTCCTTGTCCTGCACCAGAAGCAGGATATCCGTTCTCTTGAGTTCACGGGCACGGTCCAGTGCAGCCTGTAAAGCATCCGGCGTATTGACCTCCTGTTGGCCAACCTGAAGGATCAGATTACCCTCCATCAGGCCACGACTGGCCGCCGGACTACCATCAAAAACACGCTTTACGAGTACGCCCCGCTGGCTGTCCGTCAGTTCATACTGCGTGCGGGCCGCCTGATCGATTACCCCCAGACTAAGCCCCAAGTCCCGCAGGGTCTTGACCGGATGTTCCGGTGGATGCGTGTCTGAAGGGAGCGGGTCTTTTTCTTCCGGGTTCTTCCCAAGGGTCATATCCAGCTTCTGATAGCTGCCACGCCGCCAGAGCGTGAAATGCACCGTCTCCCCCGGCTGGTATCCCGCCACAAGGCGGGGCAGTGTCTGGCCCGTCACGGGCTGGCCATTCAGAACCGTCAGAATATCACCAACCTGCAAACCCGCCTTCTGAGCCGGACCGTCCTTACTGACCTCCGCTATGATGGCGCCCGTACCCCGTTCCTTACTGGCATCAGCCTTATGGAAGTCGAGGTCCTCGGCCATGTTCCGGGTAACATCCTGATAGCGCACACCCAGCCAACCCCGCCGGACATACCCGTTCTGCCGCAGCTGACTGATGATGCCCCGTGCATCATCGGAAGGAATGGCAAAGCCGATCCCGATGGAATCCCCGCCAGAGCCACCATAGATCAACGTGTTGATCCCGATGACCTCACCCTTGAGATTGAAAAGCGGTCCCCCCGAGTTACCATGATTGATGGCCGCATCCGTCTGGATGAAATCATCATACAGACCATGTTCCACATTACGCTTACGGGAGGAAATAATACCCGCCGTCACCGTACCGCTCAGCCCGAACGGGTTACCGATCGCCAGCACCCAGTCACCGATACGAGCATCATCACTATGCCCCAGCGGTACGGATGGCAGGGGACGATCCGCCTTTACCTGTAAAACGGCCAAGTCTTCCTTGCTGTCCCGCCCCACGATGCGGGCCGGATACTCCGTGCCGTCCGACAGGGTCACGCTCACCTGCTGGGCATTGTCGATGACGTGATTGTTCGTCACCACCACACCGGAAGGGTCGATGATAAAGCCGGACCCCAGAGCCTGCACCTGCCGCCCCGGCTTGCCATCCTCATGGCGGCGGTGGAGATAATCATGAAAGAACTTTTCCAGCGGCGATCCCGGCGGGAAAGGCGATGACTGCGGACCAGATGGCGCACTGCCATCAGGCCCCTCCGGCTGGGACTCATCAGGGTGAATCACACTGGAGACGGATATATTCACCACCGCCGGAAGGAGCCTTTCCACCAGCGCCGCAAAACCGGGCATCATGGCGGCCTCATGCTCGGCACGAGTTGTCACGGTCCCTTCCTGCTGAGCCCCCCCAGCAGGCAATGTCGGAACAGGAGCTGCATCCTGCGCCAGAGCAGCACCAGACGCTCCCAGAAGGCCAGACAAGACCATACCGGAGAACAGACGTGCAGCCCGCATACAGGGGAGGGATATAAGAGAAGAAGACATGAATCGGCTCATGCTGTAGAATCTACTCCACCGCAGACCGGACGTCATCCTTCCAGCCTGCAAGTTTACGTTTTTTTGCCTCATGAGGGGCGTTGCATGAGAGTTATTGCCCCATGACAGCTTCCGACATCTCCTCCCTGAAAGACAGCATCTCCCATTTTCTGGCTGAAAAAGGCCCTTCCGGGCAAACCAGCATAGAGGCTCTCACGCTGGATGAAGGCCACGCCCACCTCATTCTACGGACCACGGCAGAAGGTGCTGCCTTTCTCCAGTCAGCCCATGCGGCGCTTGAGGAACAGATAAAGCAGCACCCTTCCGTGCATAGCCTCACCCTGTCCCTGACAGCCCATCGTCCCGCTTCTGCACAGGCTGGACAGAGCAAAGGCACAGGCGGTCACCGCCCTCTGGCACTGGGGAAGCGCCCTTCCGGCCGGTCTGCTCCACCAGAAGCCTGCCTGCCTGATGTCAAAGCTGTCATTGCCGTTGCCTCTGGCAAAGGCGGAGTTGGGAAATCCACCACAGCGGTCAATCTGGCCTGTAGTCTGGCCCGTCTCGGTCTCAAAACCGGCCTGCTGGATGCCGACATCTACGGCCCTTCCCTGCCGCACATGCTGGGCGAAGACCAGAAACCCACTGTCGAAAACGGAAAACTCCGTCCTCTGGAACGCTGGGGCATGGAAACCATGTCGATTGGCTATCTGGTCGATAAGAAACAGGCCATGATCTGGCGTGGCCCGATGGTCATGGGGGCCCTGACCCAGCTCATGAGTGACGTCTCATGGGGGGCACTGGATGTTCTGGTGGTCGATCTCCCCCCCGGAACAGGTGATGCCCAGCTGACTCTGACCCGCAAGCTCTCGGACAAGCTTCAGGCGGGTGGGGCTGTCATTGTTTCCACGCCGCAGGATATCGCCTTGCTGGATGCCCGCCGGGGTGTCACGCTGTTTGAAAAAACAGAGACGCCCATTCTGGGGCTGATTGAAAACATGTCCTATTTCTGCTGCCCGCACTGTCAGGAACGGACCGATCTGTTCGGCCATGGCGGTGCCCGGAAAGAAGCGGCTGCCCTTGATATTCCTTTTCTGGGCGAAATCCCCCTGCTGCGTGAGATAAGATGCAGTGCCGATGAAGGCACGCCTCTCGTTCTGCGTGACCCGGAGCACCCTGCTGCCAAAGCCTATATGGCCATTGCCCGCACGCTCATGGCAAAACTATCTGACAGCAAAGCGTAAGCCGGTTCTTATTCCCTTTCTATCTATTGGAAAACAGTCATGTTCCGTCCCGTTTCCCTACGCCTAGCCGCTTTTGCCGGACTGACCCTCTCCCTGCTTGGCATGACGGCCTGCTCTGATACCGGCAGCCACCATCCCGGCCTGTCCTCTGATGGCTATGGCTTTGTAAAAGACGGTCCTGTTCTGGCCCCGCCGGAACATCTGATGCAGCACCAGGCCCCCGCTACACCCCAGCGCTGAGGTTTTCTGCGGGTTTTCTCGCTAGCTAGTCCCGATACGGTGACGTGTCGGGATATTTTCTGCCCTTATTCTGCATTTTCCACTTGATTCAGAACAGAAAAAATGAGATGTACGCCTCCGTCGCCGGATTAGCACAGTGGTAGTGCAGCGGTTTTGTAAACCGAAGGCCGGGAGTTCGAATCTCTCATCCGGCACCATGATTTCCCTGAAAATATGCCGTTTTACAGCGCGTTACACTAATTGATGTCACGCATACCTTAAAAGTGGCCCTTTGTCGGTGCAGACTTCCCAAGCGCTGCACAAGCAGGTCTATCGCCTGCCATTTTGGACCGGAGATACCCACCTCCCCTATCGCGCCAGAATACAGTAGAAGCGGCCCAGCTTGTAACACTTCATGACAAAGGCCCTTACTATTCCATGAAAAACACTCTACCCGGCTTCATCGGGCTGGCCCGCCTGTTCGATTTTTTCGAAGGGGCGGCCATGCTTATCCTGTCCATATGCATCACACTGGTTGCCTGTCTGGGACTGCTGCATGTCGTGGTAGCTGTTGCAAGGCTCATCATCCATGCCGGTCTCAGCCCTACGGAGCCAGCCGTGTTGCAGGAAGTCTTTGGACTGTTCTTCACGGTTCTGATTGCTCTGGAATTCCGTCATTCCATTCTCGTTCTGCCCGGGTCAGAATCACAGGGAATGATTCGTATGCGTTCCGTTCTGCTCATTGGCATGATGGCTGCCGTGCGGAAATTCATCGTACTGGACCTGAATGGCGTGAATGTCAGTGAGCTGCTGGCTCTTTCCGCAGCGGTCCTGTCTCTCTCTGCTGCTTACTGGCTGGTGCGTGGCAAAGCCATGGTACGCACGGAACCCATGCCCCAGACACCGTCAGCCAACCAGTAAAATCATCCCACTAAAAAAAACCCCTTCCCGACCCAGAGTCGGAAAGGGGTCATGAACTTCTGCATCTTCCCTGTCAGGAAGAAAGCGTTCCCCTCAGAAGAACTGCACGTGGGACTTGAAGCCCAGCATGGCAGCATCCTTCAAGACACGTTGCATACCCGGATTGAAATAGTACTGGAAGTCCGGCGCAAATGTCACACCCCGCATGACATGGATGCGATATGTGGCTTCCAGAGTGCTGCCCCAACGCTGCACACCGTAAGACCCCCACATAAGCGGCGCACCACCACTTTCATAATAGGCGCTCCCCGGTGCAGGAGCCATGCCATGCTCAATCTGAAAGCGCTGTGCATCCCGCGTATAACGGCTGGACCCGGTGTAAGAGAACGAAACACCCACTGTATCCAGCGGACGCGCAGGCCAGAACCCCGTATCGACAAGACCAAACGCATAGAGCTTGCCACGCATGGCGGTAGCTGCCTTGTTCCAATACGCATCAAAGAAGGCCACCAGACCACCTTCAGGCGTATCCTGTGTCTTGTTCCGCATAATCATCTGATCTGCCAGGAACCAGAGACTCCAGTTGAAGTTACGCCGTTTGCCCGTGCCCGGCACCTCATCACCCACACCCTGACAGGTTGGACAATTAGGAATGGTCATGAGTGTACGCCAACCATTGCGGCGGTTCGGCGGGTTATACACGCCTAGATAGTGATCGGACGTATCGGGGGCGAAACCAACCTTATAATGACCCGGCAGATGCTGCTTGCCAAATTCCGGCTCCCAGCCCGCTTCAATAGGAGTCACCACACCACTGATGGTAGCCCCGTTGAACTTGAAGCCCGTACGGTTCTCCTGCACGCCATAGATGCCACGCTCAGGAAAATAGATACCGACCTGAATGTAGGTGCTGTTTGTAGGACGGCCACGAACACGGGCCCCCCAGCTCGTCCCCGGATAGGAAGACCGTGTATATGAATCCGTAACCGCCTTGGGATTTCCACAGAAGGCGTTGTTCATAAAGTTACAGTAGATCGGACTGTTGGCAAAGTCCGTATTGGTGGACATGCGGCCCGCAGCAATATTCAGCCGTCCACCCCAGAGTGTTTCTTCCCCATAGAAATGAATGAGATGGAAGACAACGTTACCACCACCGCCATAAATTTCCTGACTGGGGTTCACATTATCGCCAAACATCTTACTGGCAGAAATACCATAACGGCCAACACCGATGATATGGGTCTGGAACCCCCGGATTCCGGCCAGCTTGTTCCAGTCAATATCGTTTTCAAAACTGTACTGACCCGAGTTGGATGCCCCCTGCTTCAGCCCCAGCCCCTTCGTGGGGGAGGTAATAGCACCGGCGAATTCGTTGGTATTATCCAGCATGAACGCCACGCCACGCTCACGCAGCCATTCATTCCAACGCATCTTCTGAAAAAGCGCTTCCGGCCGGGGCAGTGGCGGGCCATCATTGGTGATCGGGTCCCCTTCATGAAGGGGAATATTCACACGCTCCAGAAGTTCACGTCCGTTCTCACCATAAACGCCGAACTGTTCTGACGGGTAGTTGGAGTAAGGATGTGGCTGCATCCCCATATTACGGATGAATGTAGAGGCGGCCTGCTTGGCATCTGCCGCCGTATCCTTCCTGACAGCGGAAGAAGGAGGCACCTTCTGGCCATCACGTGTAAACAAAGCCTGCCTATCCGGGCTATGCTGCGTCTGCGCCACAACACCGGGAGCCTGCATGGCATGAGACAATGCCCCATGCGCCGAATACAGCAATGGCTGACCGGATGAAGACCCTTCTCCTGCTGCCCAAAGAGAAGGAGCCCCCAGGCACATGACGGCAAGGGCGGACCCCGCACCAGTCAGCGCTGTTCCACAGGCCTTTCTTCTAAAATTTCGCAGAATATCCAGCATGGAAAACGCTGCCATATTCCAGGCTCCCTTACAAAACCAGTTTTCGGCTACTACCAGCGCGATATTTAAGGATGATCCTGCCGCTTATATAGAGAAGTACCAATTAAAAAAAGGGGATATCCTGCTCCATTCCCCTGCAAATACCAAATTTATATTTTGTTAGCCACTCTGAAAAAAATGGAGAGAACGCGCCAAAATCGTGTGGCATAGCTCCTCCGGGCTGGTGGAAGACTGAAGGATATAATCCTCCGAACAACATGTCAGCATGGCGGAAATCCGCCCCATCATCCCCGGATAAAGCTCTATATATGTTTCCACAAGGCACTGAACAGACAGAGGAGACGCAGAACAGGCCCGAACACACGGGCGCCGGCTAGCCGCCAGCAAGGCCAGCTTTTCCATTACAATCCCGCAAATGGCCAACCGCATTTTTTCCAGCGTTCTATGGGAAATAACATCCATCCCATAAAGCCATGTAATCAGGATATTAACCCATACACCCAGAGATAGAGCCTTGACCTCCCATTTTGTCAGGTCATGAGCTCCCCGGCTTGCCCGGTCTGGCAGGGCGTCTACAAACCATGCGGCAAGATCAAAACAGGCTGAAAACCGCCCTATATCAAGTATTTCACCTTTTGAGCTGGACTGAATACTGTCTGATGGAATGAATGAAATAACGACTTCATCGGCATCACGCGTCAGGGCCGGATAGAAACGCAAGACTGAATCATAAATCCCGTCATTACCGCTGCCATCTCCCAAGCCCACGAGGCAGCGTTTCTCATTTCCGGGCGTTCCCGTACCGGGAAACGGCCACTGTCCTGTCAGGATGACAGGCAATACCTTCACCCCCAGCCCTACGAGCCCGGCAGCCTCGTGATATCCTGCCAGAAAACGGGTAGCCTGCTCTCCGATGTAACCCTGTTGCTGGAAAACAGCCCCGTGGGTGGTTTCAGTGATGACACCAATCACATCCGTTCTCTGTTCCCTGCCTGCCACCTCATTACTGACATAAACTGCCAGTAATCAGGCCGCCTCATATGGCCTTTATCCGGCAACATTGCCTGAACTAAGACATAAAGCATAGGTCAGGGTCAGAACAATGTAAAATCACCATGGCTTTCCTGCCTGTCTGGCGTTTTACCATAACGCAACATGTCTCTTATCTGGGATAAACGCACACCAGCAAGAACATTTCCAACAGCATACTGTATCTCACCCACTACTGGGGTGACCTGCTCCACTTTTTCCAGAACAGCCCGGACAGCTTCTACCTCCTGCGTCAACGCATCAAGCCCCTGGAGCCGTTCCATCTGGTTCTGGTCCAGATGCCCCGTCCCGACATAATCCGACACGACACCCTGCACATCCGAAAGGCGGCGACACACATCATCCAGCACCACCCCCAGCCTCATCATCAATACGGAAGCCTTAACGGTCTCTGGCTCCGTTACAGGCAACGCCCCTGTCTTGTTGGACATATTCTTTCTTCCTCCATACCGTGACCTCCAATTTCAGCTTCAGGACCGGACTGCTGAGAAAACAGATGTAAAATCAGCACAGATTCTGAAGGACCTTCCCTGTTGTCGGCCAGAAACGGATGCGCCGCACCCTGTTCCCTCCAAAACTGTAAGACACACAGCGGATTTCCTCCTGACGGAAATATCCTTTCAGGAAATCCACATTCTCCTGCCCAATATCACTGGCAATGGACAGTACCGCTGCCCCACCAAAGGCCTTGCACTGGAGGCGCTCCCGCACGCATCCCGCCTTTATCAGCCCTTCTGTCAGCCCCTTCATGGCATTAATGCCATATAGATAGGCTGCTGCATCCATGGTGCCCATGCAGTCCTCCCCCGGCAACAGGAAATGGTTCATCCCCCCTACACGCGCCTGAAGATCATACATGCAGACCGATATACATGACCCGAGCAGCGTACCGAACACCACGCCGGGATCATCCGAAATTGCAATTTCCCCCTGTATAACAGTCGTGATCTCCAGCTGTGTCGTCACCTGATGGGCCCGAAAACTTTCTCCAGAGTTTCTTTCAGCTTGGCGACCGTATAAGGCTTGGCCAGAAAATTATTGACCCCTGCCGCAACGGCCTTCTGCACCAGTCCGGCATTCGCCTCACCTGTCAGAATGATGAAAGCCAGCTTCGCCGTTTTGGAATTGGACCGCACAGCCTCCAGCAAGGCCAGACCATCCATCCCCGGCATGTTGAAATCCGAAATCACAAGATGGATGGGGTTGGTTTCCAGATATTCCAGCGCCTCTTTTCCGTCCTTGCGCTGCACAACCCCCTTAAACCCAAGAGCCGCCATATGGCTGGCCAGAACCTGCCGAATGGAAGCCTGATCATCTACAATTAAAGCTCGAATCTGAGATGCGGATGGCATGTATGAACCTTTCTGCCTTCTGATAATCACTCGTCAGGATCACCTGACATCTGAAATGCCACGAGAGCGTGGCAGCGTTTTCCTGTCAGTGCAGGCCCATCGCAAGGCCGGGTATTTCCAGCAGGGACGCCACCTTTTCCACAGCTCCCAGCTCCGCAGCGACCCGCGGCATCCCGTACACGACAGAGGATGCCTTATCCTGCCCGATTGTCCTTGCTCCTGCCTGCCGCATGGCCAGCAGCCCCTCGGCGCCATCCTGCCCCATGCCTGTCAGGATGATACCGAGCGCCGTGCCCCCTGCCGTCTGGGCAATGGAATGGAACAGCCTGTCCACCGATGGCCGGTGCCCACCAACAGGCTCCCCGGCCCTGAGCCGTGTGAACAGGCGTGGCGCATGGCCTTCCAGCACGAGATGTCTTTCGCCACCCGGCGCAATCCGCACCATGCCCGGCGTCAGAACTTCACCATCCTTTGCTTCCGCTACCGAAAGCTGCGGAATGAGACTGTCCAATCGTGCCGCAAAGCTGGATGTGTAAAGAGACGGCATATGCTGACAAATGACGATAGGCGGGCTGCTGGCCGGAAAGTCCTTTATGACCTCCTCAACCGCTTCCACTCCCCCCGTGGAAGACCCAATACCCACCACATCAAACGCTGTCCGCCACACGGTACTGTTACTGCTTATGACAGGCCCTGTCCGTACAGGCCGGGAGCGGCCCGCCATCTCCTGCCGTGGGCCGGGCTGATAGCGGGCAGCCTCCAGCACGATCTGCCCCAAACCGGCAAAAGCCTCGCCAGCGCCTCCCTGCTTCGGGAAACATTCAAACGCTCCCATCTGAAGCGCCGTGATCGCCGTATTGGCGCCCCGTGTCGTCATGCTGGACACCATGACCACGGGGATCGGCCGAAGCCGCATGATCTTCTCCAGAAACTGGAGCCCATTCATCCCCGGCATCTCAATATCCAGCGTGATGACGTCCGGCTGATCCGCAATGATGAGGTCTCTTGCCTCTATCGGGTTGGACGCCATCCCAATGACGTCAATCTCGGGATATTTGAGAAAGGAACGCCTGATGAGCTCTCTGGCGGTTCTTGAATCATCTACGACAAGAACCTTGACCCGTTCTTTCATGGCATCAGCTCCTTTTCATGTAGATTGTCGGTGCCACGGCTTCCAGATGGCACTCCCCAATGCAGTCCACCCGCTCCGAGTGACCAACATAGAGGAACCCACCCGGCACAAGCCGCTCGGCCAACCGCTTCCACAGGGCATTACGGGTATCGTCATCAAAATAGATCACCACGTTCCGGCAGAAGATGACATCAAACTGCCCGCGGAAAGGCCACGCACGATTGAGATTGAGAGACCGGAACGTGACAAGGCGCCGTATCTCCCGAGCCATGCTGAACTGTCCCATATCCATGGCCTGCATATAGGCATCCCGCCAGCGTTCCGGCACGCTACGAATTTCCTCGGCAGGGTACTGGCCAATACGCCCGGTCTCGACCACAGCATGATTGATGTCCGTGGCCAGAATCTTCAGGTCCAGCCGCAGCGCATCCGGGAGCTCAGCCATGACAGACATGGCCATGCTCCACGGCTCCTGCCCGGTCGAACAGGCCGCCGACCAGAGCCGCCCCCGCCCCCCGGCCCGCAGCTTTTGCCCCAGCTGGGGCAGAACATGTTCCTCCAGATGATCGAAATGACTTTTCTCACGGAAGAACTGGGTCACATTGGTCGTCAGGACACAGATAAGCTCCCGCAGCTCCTCATGCCCTTCCCTCGCCGTGACATAATCCAGATAATCCCGGAAAGACGCCCGGCCAGTCGCCCGGATGCGCCGGGAAACACGCGAGAACACCAGACTGCGTTTGGAAAGAGGCAGACTGATTCCGGCCTCCTGCCGGGCAATTTCCTGTACACGGCGGAAATCATCTTCCGAGTAAGAAAAACCGCCCTGAGGCTCCATGTTCATCATCGGCCTGACCTCATCCAACTGCGGCGCTAATGGCATCATCCCCCAGCAGACGGGCCAGAACAGTATCCAGCCGCAAGATACGGATGACACGCTCATCAATGCTCACAAGGCCGCTCAGCTCGGCTGCGCCGCCATCAACAGAGATCGGCTGAATCTCATCCAGAACAATCTCCGTGATGCCAATCACGCTATCCACGAGCAGCCCGCATGTGGCACGACTTACGCCATCCTCAATGATGATGACGACACGCCGCTCATTATCGGCTTCCAGTTTCGTACCAAGATAGTTGGCAAGATTGACGACCGTCACGATGTTGCCACGGATGTTGATTGCCCCTTCCACATAGGCCGGGCAGTGTGGCAGATAGGTCGGGTCTTCAAACTCCCTGATCTCCTTGATGCTCAGGATGGGAATGCAGTAACGCTGATCCCCCACGGTGAAAATGATCATCTGCTCCCGCCCTCCGGCAGGGATGGCAGTGTCCCCGTTCATCTGTCGACCTGTCTGTTTGTTTTCGTTCAGTGACATGAGTTCCACGACTTTCTTTTCTGACCCGCCCGATTACGCCGCACGCTCGGCAATAGCCTCGAGCGCACGGGTATCGATACGTTTCGTTGCAGAAACAATAAGCGTTGATACATCAAGGATCAGCGATACGCTGCCATCTCCGAGAATAGTTGCAGCAGACACGCCTTTGATCTGGCGATAATTCTTCTCGATGCTCTTGATGACGACCTGCGCCTGATCCCGAACACCATCCACCACCAGAGCCGCCCGTGCTCCCGCTTCATTCTCCACCACGAGGACGATCATCTGCCCGTCTTCACCGGCACGACCCATATGATGAGGTTCTTCCTCCCCGATCATATCTTTTGGCAGGGTCAGCTCGTCTCCAAGGTAAATCAGCGGAATGCACCGCCCTCTTACAGAAACAACGTGGCTCCCATCGGGGATGGTATAGACATCCTCCCCCATCTTCACCGTGACGAGTTCCACAACGGAGGAAACCGGCACGACCATGGTAGAGCCACGACATTCAATCAGCATGCCATCCAGCACGGCGAGAGTCAGAGGCAGGCTGAGGGTAAAGAGTGTCCCACGGCCTGGCCTGCTCTTGATGGTCACACGGCCACCGAGATTCTGGATGGCCTGTTTCACCACATCCATGCCCACACCCCGGCCGGACAGGTCCGATACAGTCTCGGCCGTGGAGAAACCGGGGGCAAAAATGAGCTCATTGATCTCATTTTCTCCCAAAGACACACCCGGCGGGACGATTCCCCTCTTTATGGCTGTCTGAAGGACACGCTTGCTATTGATGCCACCCCCATCATCCCGAATTTCAATCAGGATACGACCGGACCGATGGCGAGCTGATAGAAGAATAGTGCCCTGCGCCGGTTTGCCCGCAGCCTGCCGAACCTCCGGGCTTTCAATCCCATGGTCCACGGCATTACGCAGCATATGCGTCAGCGGGTCTGTCAGATTCTCGATCAGGGTACGGTCAACTTCCGTTTCTTCACCTTCAAGAACGAGAGCGACATCCTTGCCCGCCAGCGCACTGGCCTCCCGCACCACACGCTGCATACGCTGAAACACATGGCGGACAGGCTGGGCACGGATGGCCATGACGGCCTCCTGAATGTCCCGTGTCAGTGTCTTGATGACAGCCAGACGCTTCACCAGTTCCTGATCGTGCAGGGCCCCTTCCCGTGTCAGAGCTGATTCCAGAGAGGCCTGACCGATGACCATCTCACCGACCATATCCATCAGCATACCAATCCGGCCAATATCCACACGGATGGACGCATTCTGCTCCCTCTTGCGGCCCGCCTTGGCAGGTGGCGCTGCTGCCGGACGGGATGCCGCCTGCGCATCAGCCTCCACAACGCCGGATGAAGCTTCATCCTGCGGAACGGGTAGGCTATCTGACACATCTGCCGATACTGCTTCCTGAGGGGCAGCCTCGTCTTCTACAGCATGATTTTCATCAGCAGTGGCCGGTTCAACGGCATCATCACGCACAATCTCAAGATCGCAGACATCCCCGACCCAGTCAAAAACAGCCTGCACGTCATCTTCAGTCGTACCGCCCGGCCCTTCTGGCAGACGGACCGTCCAGCCAAGATGCGCTTCATCCACCGGAAGCTCGACCAAAGAAGGCAGGGTCTGCGTCTCACAGACGACCTGCATGGCCTCCGCTCCCCCTTCTGGCAGGAGCTCCTTCAACCCCAGCAGAAGATTACGGGCATCATCCCCACGAACATATAGCTCGCTATGGGGACGGAACTTCACCGTCAACATGCTGGCCGGTGGTTCTGCGGCAGGCTCATCAAAATCGAAACCGCCAAAATCCACCGCCACCGGCGTAAAATCTTCCGGTACAGGAGTTTCCCCTACCTCAGCCGTAGCAGGAGCATCCCCTTCCCGGCCAATGATGGCTTCCAGCTTCTGGACATTCTCCTCGATCCGGCTGTCCTCAACCGCATCGCCCGTATGCTTAGCCTCTGCTACCAAGTCGCTAAGCACATCCATAGCAAGATAGAACGTCTTGATGATGGCCGGGTCCGGCTCTACCTGCCCGGACCGTAGGCCATCCAGTGCACTTTCATAAACATGGGCAAAGCGAACAAGACGATCCAGCCCAAAAGAGGCCGCACCGCCCTTGATGGAATGCACTGCCCGGAAAATGGCATTGATGGTTTCCTGACTGGATTCATCTTCAGAGATTTCTCCCAGACCTCTTTCCAGCTCTGGGAGGAGCTCATCGCATTCTTCAAAGAAGATCTTGAGAATATCATCCATCACATCGCCCATATCCACGCTCCCTTACGCTGTGACCCGCCGGATGGCCCATACGAGCTTCTCGGCATTGAAGGGTTTGGCTATCCATCCCGTGGCCCCAAGAGACCGGGCACGACTTTTCTTCTCCTCATCCGTTTCAGTCGTCAGGCAGATGATGGGAATGCGGGCAAAAGCCTCCCGGCTCCGCACCGCTTCAATGAACTGAAAACCATCCATCCGTGGCATGTTTATATCCGTGATGATGGCCTGCGGAGCTGGATCAGCCTGCTCCAGCACTTCCAGCCCTTCGACACCATCACCACCCTGAATGACATCATACCCAGCCTCGCTCAGCGCCTTACGCAGAACGCCCTGCATGGTACGGGAGTCATCCACTGTCAGGACTCTCACCTTCTGTTCATCCGCCATGACTGGCCTCCTTTTCGTCCATCCGTTCCAGAAGCCGCTGCCGGACACCAAACAGCCCAAAGGCCTCCTCTGCCTTCTCGGAGCACGGTCCCACTTTCAGCCCGCTGGCCAGAAGGAGCTGAAGGCACAGCCCCCCGACATAATCGACACCGGCGGCATCCAGTAAGGGCGCTCTGGCACCCTGTTCCGTTCCTTCCAGAAGGAGGGTTTTCAGGCTGTCCGCAGCGCTCGTATCCAGCCGCTGCGGAAGGGTAATCATGGCCATGTCTTCCTGTTCTGCTTCCGCCATTAGAAATGATCCCAGCCTGCTTCATCATCAGAGTGGGTCGGCAGAATCTTGCCATCCTGCTGGATCGCCCCATGCTGGCTTGTCAGCATCGGGGTCCGGCTTTTCTGTGAGGCAATCTGTGGTCGGGAAGTGCCTTCATGCGTGACAGCAGCCTGTCCACCCTGCACGGCCTTCAGATTATGAGCGGAGCCAATGGTGAATGTTGCCAATGTCTGCCGCAGCTTGACTGTCTGCGTGGTCAGGTTGTGGCTGGCCGCTGTGGATTCCTCAACCATGGCCGCATTCTGCTGGGTCATGCCGTCCATGCTGCCCACGGCATCGGAGACTTCGGCCAGACTGCGAGCCTGCTCCTCCGTTGCCTTGGAAACCACTTCAACACGATCCGCAAGGGCTTCCGTACCTTCTTCCACATCCTTGAGCAGACCACTAGTACGGGCCACGAGGCGCACACCTTCCTGCACATGGGCCGTTGCTGTCTCCAGCACGTCACGGATCATATCCGCTGCCTTGGCAGACTGCTCCGCCAGAGACTGGACTTCCTTAGCCACCACGGCAAAGCCACGGCCAGCTTCACCAGCACGGGCAGCCTCCACACTGGCATTGAGAGCCAGAACATTGGTCTTGAAGGCAATATCGCTGACGGAGCGGGTGATCTGCACAATGTCATCAGACGATGTCTTGATGGAGTTCATCGCCACGCTGGTCTGTTCCATCCCGCCAGAGGCTGTCTTGACCTTCTCCAGCGTTGCTCTCGTTTCGTTACTGGCATGGGAACAGTTGCTGGCTGTCACCTTGAAGCCGGACGCAATGGATTTGACGGATGCCGTCACCTGCCCAAGGCTGGCAGCCTGACGCTCCGTGCGCTTTGCCAGATCGTCCGAAGCGGTGGAAATCTCGCTGGCGCCATTGGCGATCATGTTAGAGCTCTCTGCCACGACAGACAGCGCACCACCCAACCCGGCGAGGGATTCATTAAAGGCCTCACGCACCGGGCCAAATTCACCATCGAACAGGGCACTGGTGATGCGAACGGAAAGATTGCCCTGTGCCAGCATCTGCATGACACGGTTCAGCTCCTCCACAACGGCATGTGTGCGGGCTTCACGCTCCTTGAGCACTTCCGTAGCCTTCATGGCCTTGCTGGTTGCCTCATTATGCGCTTTTTCTGCCGCTTTCTGTTCCTGAAGGCTTAGGGCAAACGAGGCCAGCATCCTGCCGACACGGCCAACGCAGTTTGTCCTATGTTCATACAGGCTGAGGTCGGGCGTCTCACCACGGCTGAGGGCGGCCCCCATGGCGGTCAGTTCTTCAATCGGCTCTGTCAGGGCTTTGGTCAGAAAGAACCAGACGGCCCAGACGAGGAACATCCCAAACATGAGGGTCGCCATGTTGATGACAGAGATATGCCCGAATGTGCCGCTCTGAAGGTACCCTATGCCCTCCACGAGAAGCTGTACGGCCAGATAGAGCTCGATGGCCAGCATCGCCACACGCACCTGCACACGGAATGATGCTGTTTTATACAACCAGTTGAACATGAAAAACGTCCCATCCCTCCAGAAAATTCATTCCTTCCGTCATCAGCCAGAGAAGGCCTTTACGACAACAGAGACTCAAGACATAATCTTTTAAAAGCCATGATATATACATGACATGATCTATGTTTAAGACAGAAATATGATAAAGTTTTTAACAGAAGAAAAGACATTTTTAGGAGAGATTGGATAATAAGCCTTTAAAGTAGCTATTATTCAATACAAACTTCATCATCTATTCATGATCGATGAGCTGTAAACAAATAGGGATATTTATTTGCTGATCATTAAAGCACGGAATAAGGCAGGTGACGCTTCTCCGCCACCTGCATGCTCTATCCCTGTTCTGCGGTGCAGGGCTGCTGCTTTGTTTTATCCTGTTGGCACCTTAAAGTGCCAGAAGATGGAAAGGGGGCCGTAACACGCCCCGGCTTGCCTGTTATTACAGGCTTTCCCGTCTCTGATGAGCGTTCCGTAAGAGCTGACGGCTCAGCCTCCACACCTTCCCGCACTCTCACACCAGCTTCTGGCATGTGGACATGAATGAACAGCCTGAAAAAACCTCTTAAAGGCAACCCTCTTGCCTCCGCTGATCGTATTGGTGCACTCCATACGACCAGAGCCAACATCATGAGCTGACAGAAGCACCAGCCACCACGGCTAACGCCTTTCAAGGCTAAGGCTGATACCATGGCTAGATTACATATAATCAAAAATGACTTTTCCCTTGATCTTCGTACTAAGGCTAAGAAGCGCAGCCGATGAGGCTGACGATGCATCCGTGATGATAAGATAACAACCGGGCTTGATGCATGTAGCCAAAGACAATATCTCAGACGCACTATAAGCAGCGGCTGAAATCTTTACCCCTACACCCTGCCGGGCAACTGTCATGATTTCTGAGATGGATGTACGTACCATTTAAGGTCGCTCCTTGTCTGTCGTGTAAAAAGAAACCGACAAAAGGAAATCCAGCAGAATGACCTTCCTATCGGCAATATGACGTTACCCGCACGAACCGCATGACCTGTCATGCGCATTCCCTCGCCATGACCAAGCCTAATCACACCTATCCGGCAGGTTCCAGCTGAAAAAGCACTCTCCCTGCGCCATATGGCCGTTTCTGACGTAGGCTTCGTTTACGTTCTGTCCCGTTTCTTTCACCACCTTACAACAAACGGGAGGGCCCCCCCATGGCCGCATTACTGACAGAACTATTAATCGTTAGCTTAATGATATTTGCATTAGTGACGCTGATCCGTAGTTACAACGGACGCAAACGCAGGATCCAAGAGCTGGAAAAAGAACTAGACTGGTACCGCCGTGCTGCCATGCAAAGAAATGTGCCCCCTTATCCAGATGACATGGCAAGATAATTAACATTAACTTAACAAAGTTACATAAGGAAGGAAGACGTACCATGAGAAAGGAAAAACTAGCGGATATCATAAAACTTGCCCGCAGGCTTTCTATCTCAGCCGAGGGTATGACTTTGGATGACATTGCCAGCTACATGCAGGTCAGTCGCCGCACAGCAGAACGTGTCCGTGATGTCCTTCAGGATGCCTTTCCCGGTATGGAAGTCCTCACGGACGAACAAAAACACCGCTTCCGTCTGCCCCTCAGCGTGAAAGACCATTTCATCAACGAACCCACTGCCGATGAAATGGCGGCACTACGTCATGCACAAGTCTCTCTGGAGCAGCAGCAGGCAACGGGACGCGCGCTCCTGCTTTCCAGCCTTTACCAGAAGATTGAGAGCATATTGCGCCGACCAGCCCGAGCCCGCCTTGACCCGGATATCAATGCGCTGGTGCTAGCCGAAGGTGATGCCATGCAGGCCGGCCCCCGCCCTACGGCTGATGCAGCCCTTCTAAGCACAATCCGTCATGCCCTCAAGGCAGGCCATGCCCTGCATTTCACCTATAAATCCGCCACAGCAGCGAAGGAACGTACTGTCTCACCGTGGGGGCTTCTGTACGGCAAGGCCTATTATCTGGTTGGCCCCATGCAGGGCGTAGCAACCCCAGTACTCTGGAGGCTGGACCGCTTGCATGATGTGACTGAGGTTGGGCCGGCTACCCCTCCCCCAGAAGACTGGTCCTTACAGGACTTTGCCAGCCGCTCTTTCGGGGTATGGCAGAACAAGCAATATGACGTTGCTCTCCGCTTTTCGCCTGCTGCTGCCATGGATGCCCGCCGTTTTCTCTTTCACCCCAGCCAGACCATGACAGATGAAGACGATGGCAGCCTGCACGTTACCTTCACCGCCAGCGGCCTACACGAAATGGCCTACCACCTTTTTACATGGGGCAAAGAAGTCACCATCCTCGCCCCGACCGAGCTTAGGGCACTTCTGCTTGAGATGTGCCAGAATGTTTTAACAGCCAACACACCTCAATAACCCTGATCAAGCCTGGAAAAACTCTCTAATGAAAGCTTCCAGGCTCTTTTTCTGATCATCAACATCGCCTGCTACTTGCCACGAGAATACGCTTTCTCTTTGGCAATCATACAGAAACCAGGCACCATCTCCACTACTTACCAAAGGTAACATAAATGCAGGGTAATCGGGAAATGTGCGTAGCTTCTTCAACGCAGTTCCTGCATTCAGATAATAACCCTCCGGTACACCAGCACCGTAGAATTCTTTTCCAGCTAAGAAAATAGTGCCCATCTCACGTAGATAGACCCTATAATCTTCTGGCAGTGCCATCCCTACAATATTCTCCACATTTTTCACTCCATCTTCATCTGACGGCGTAAAAATGGCACCTCTCTCGATAAGGTATTCTTTGAGTTGTTCCACAACCATCCTCCCTATATCACGTAATCACTTAGAATTTTGAAATGTATCTACTCTATCACGCCAATAATTATACGTGCTCACTCCAAAATCTTTAACATCCTCCACCATACCACTCGCCTTCTGGAAAAGATGTACCGCAGTATTAATGTTGCCTATAATGGCACCAGTTATTTCCGCATATGGTGCTCCTGGCTTCTGACCAATCTGATGTAGCTCCACAATTTCCCCCGTTGGGGTTAACGGAGGCAAACCACGCTCCATACGTTCAGCATTTGTCCAGTTTCTCACAGGATCAACCTGATTCATATCAATATCAGGTCGAATCAAGGCGACCTCATTACCAACCTTGGCCCCTTTAAGTCCTTCCTCAGCATAAACACTCGCCTCACCTATGCCGGAAAGAGACGTAATAATCTTGCCAATTGTTGTGTTATCCAGACCTAACACCTTAACAATGGCTGCAGCTTCCTGTGTTGTCACTTTAATATCGTGCTTAACAGCCTCAATTTCAGCTTTTAGAGCGTCTGGAATTGCCTCACCGCCAAGAACACGCAGTAGGGTACCACCAGTAACTCCCCCAGCAAGACCACCTATAATGCCACCTTCGGGGCCGCCGACCATTGTGCCCAGCAGTCCTCCTATCAGCATACCGCTATGACGACCGCTAGCGCTTTCTGAAGCCTTAGGCTTATCGGCTTCTACAGTCTCCTCAATACTACTATGGTTCATCATGTTATTTCTCCATCCTGTTTAATATAATGTCGCCACCGGGCTAGAACCTCATTACGCTTTACATGATCGCTTCCTGCCCAATCCATCAGAAGAAAGGCCGTCAACTGTCTCTGCATTTCTCCAGAAAGTCTGCAGCTCCTCTGAATCAACCTGCCTAACGCCATATCCAGTTCACGTGGTGCTTGATCCTTTGCAGCAACCAGAGCAACCTGACGACGCAAGCCAATAAGGTCTGTCACAAAACGTGAAAAACGATAGCCTCCATCATCTTCTAATTGTGAGCTTATGGAAAAAGACCCTTTTTCATAATACTCAATATACGTTAGAAGTTTTGCCCTTATTATATCATCAGGCCATCTATTTACCTGCCACTTTAGACCAGCAATATCCGGCTTACCTGCCATGTCTGTCCACGGCCACATCAGAAACCGGATAGCTGCTGAACGGAATGCCTTAACATCAATACCCGTCAGCCTGGCCCCGCCACGAGGGACCATAGGCATAGCCATGGTTTCCTCATTAAAGCGGTCCATATGACATAAAACAGCTTCCAACCATCCTGGCTGCCTTATGACAGCAACGCCATTTTCCAGTCGGGCCATTTCCTTGATCTGCTCATCATTCAGGCCAATTGATGTCCCCAGGACGTGGCGATCTTCTTCATCTGGCAGACGAAGGGCAATCTTCGTACCCGTATTACGGATAGCAGCACGATGCACCGCCCGTGGAGACTGGTCAACAATAACAAAGCCTTCACCATAAGTCCGCATTTCGGCAATAGCATCCGTCAACATTTCAACGGATTTCCCGATCATGCCGCCCTGCTCATCTCCGCCCTGCGCTGTATCAGCTCTCAAGAGATTATGAGCTTCTTCCAGTACAGTGACATGACGCAACGGCGCATTCATTTCCCCCTGCGCCTGCCGATATTCCACCAGACGCATGACCAGGATGCCCATAATCAGCGATCTGGTTTCAGCCGACCCGACACGGCTTAAATCAACAAGCGCTGTTTTATCGAACAGAACATCATCGCCTGTCTCATCAGTTACAAAAATCCGACCACTGAACCCTGTGGTCAACGACCTTACCCGTGTGCAGAGAGCCCCCGTATATTCAGCCTGCAAACGTTCTCCGTAGCCCGCAGAGGCAATCACATCCTCCAGCGCACCGAGCAGCATCGTAAAATCGGGATAAACCGGCTCGCCTTCCCCCAAATAAGCCGATGTATCAATATCCCATCCGGCTCGCTCATAAGAAACAATAACCGCATCTTTCAACAGAGCGGGCATTGCATTGTAAAGCGGCCAGCAGACACAGAATATTCCTGTCAGACGATCTATATGCTCCAGTAAAGAAAGCTCTTTCGGGCAACGGAATGGATTTAATTTTAGCCTGTTAGCCTTCCCTGTTCCCGCATCAAAACAGTTTACCTTCTCATGTCCTCCAAAGACCTGGGCATACTCTCCCTTAGCTGGTTCCACCACCAGAAAGGGAATCTCTGCTTCAAGCAACTGATGCAGCATGAGATACAGCGTGTTACTTTTTCCGGAGCCCGTGGTGCCCGTCACAAACGCATGGGTCCTCAACTGCTCACGATCAAGCCTGATCTTCTGTGGCATGTCCTCCCACAAATGACGGATACAACCGAGCCTAAGGGCTTTTCTGTTCAGAAAGGACATCCCTCCCTGATAGGCCGTGCCATCCACATACTGAATTGACCTGCCAAATGGCTCAGCCTTCAATACGGGCAAGGTAGATGCTGAACGCCTCGGAAGATTAAGCAGCATGGCAGCCTCACGGGTACTGACCATAACAGCCGGAGAAAGCCAGCCACTCGTATGCTGCCCCTCCCCAATAAGGGCCTGTGCATTCAGGCGAGGGTGCTGGAAACTGGCGAGCCATCTCCGTGGCATTTCAACATCTTCACCACTCCATGTAGTGATGGCATGTGTGTCTTTCCCAGAAGCCGCCCCACGCATCAACCCCATGTAGGTGCTGGCCAATGCTTCCGAAACAGCAGGAGTATCGGCTATGAAATAGGCTGCTGCGTTCCATCCTCCATAGGAGTGCGCTTCATCAATCCGTTCAAGACGATAATCAATTGTCTTCAGAAACTGCTCAACAGTCTTGTTATGCCGTTCAATTGTATGGGTTATGCCCTGACTGGTACCATCTGTTGTAGTTTCTCCCTCACTTCTGGAAGTCCCCTTATTTGTAGCCTTGGAGGTAGAGAAACTGGTTCCTTCAGTTTCACCCCAACTTTCACCTTCCGTCTTAGTTTTCTGCGGAACCAATGAGTCACCTAAAGACCCTAGGCCAATACCACCCACAATATCAGCCAGTAATCCACCCCCCGACAACGCCGTAGCCGCCAGACCTATTCCTGCTCCTGCAAACTTCAGGACACCTCGGGCAGCACTACGTCCTGCACTCTCAGAAGTTGTACTTTCACTCCCTCCCCAATTCCGGCTGGAATTCGTACCTTCCGTCTCTGTTTCAGAAAAGCCCTCATTGATTGCATTTGTCAGGCTTTCCGCAACAGAATGACTTTCTGACTGGTTGTAAGCTGTTGTTGTCTTAGCCAAGGGTGAGATCATGGTCGCAAGGCGCTCACAGCCTAGCCTCATAGCCTTCAGTTCTTCTGGCAGGACAGGATCAGCCAGAATTAATGCCTGGTAGCGTTTGCCTTCTGCAGCATCAATAAAGCGTTCCAGCCCCTGAATGAACATTGATCGTTCATTGCTGGAAAGGTCCGGAACACCCGTGACTGCTGTAACGCTCCCCTGTGCGTCCATCGCCATCGTGCCACGCAGCGAGCCCGATATAGCCTCGATACCTTCCCTATTCTGAGCCTCTAATCTGCTACCGGGAAAGTGCCCACGAAACACTTCCTGCAGGAGCTGCCCCTTCTGCTCACCCGTAACGGTCCCGGATTGACCACGTACACCAATGTAAAAGGTCGTCTCATTACCTGAAGAATGGAGATAGAAGAATACGGAGCTTTTCGCAGCACCAAGAGCAGAATAGGCTGCTATTGCACTCTCAAGAACAGCCTCACGGTTTTCCTGCACAAGGCGTGCAAGCCGGAAGATGCGCACATCTCCCTCTAGAGTGAATCCTTCCTCATCCCTCAACTGGGGCAGCAAAACCTCGCAACGTCCCAGCTGTGACAGATAATCCTGCGAAATAACGGACTGTGCCAGTGTAAGACTACGTTCTGCCTTAACCTGCTCCGGCGCCAGCATCTGGCCACCTTCTTTCTGTAACATTACTGTTTTCCACTAGATGCAGGCTGTACCCCCGCCTGTGGTGCAGAATGCGTGTACAAATACGCAACAACGCTACCACCGAGAATGAGGAGAATCATCCCCCCCACTTGCAGAACCTTTTTTACGGCGCAGTCCTCCCTTGCGGAGGAGCTGCCCCCTCCCTTTTTCCCCACGAAAGGGCCACTGTTATTCTCCCCTCCCTGTGTGGCATGGGATGGCTGAGCCCTTTCACTAACAGGAAGTAACCCTGCCTTCCGTAGGCGATGCCTCAATGCAATCAGGGCTCTATAGCGTTCCTCCGAGAAATTATCTCGTGTCCATGCCGTCTGCTCATATAAATCTCTTTCTACAAGCGGCTCTTTTTCAGGCTCTGGCAACGGTTCCGCCAACATGGTGACGGCATAAGTCTCAAACAGGTCATGAGGACGCTGCTCTTTGCACCAGTCCAATGTCGTATACAGATCCGCCGTGCTGATAGCAGGATCATTCAGGATCGAGAGCATCGCAAGGCGTGCACCAGTCACAGGTTCGGTCTTACGGCCAAAGAGATCTTCAAAGTCTGCGGGAATCTGCCCCTGCTCTTTGCTTGCAGCACCTGCCGAAACCTGAGAACGATCACGGTTTTCTAACAACTTCGGCTGCACAGCCTCCTTTACAGGCAAAGGGGCATCCTTCTGTTGTGGTTCGGAGCTTCCACCGGACAACGGCGAGGGCTGAGCAGTCTTAATCGACTGCTCCCCACCAGACCGTCCAGCTGAAGTAGACTCTGACGTTTTCTCCACAGATGCCGTTTTTTCCTGCTTCTGAATAACTGCCAGAATCGCTTCCCGCTTACCGAGCAACATCATCACCTCGTTCTCGGGCAAGAGAGATTTAGGCTCAGCACAATATTTTTTATAAGACTGCCACGTCTCAACACTTAGCATCTCTGGGTTGAGATTCTTGGCCGACATCCTCACCTCTCCTTCCGGAGAGGCGAGACACCATTTTTTTTGAAGGAAAATTGATTCGACCGAGGGGTCTTCAAACTCCTTAAAGAATTCATACAGCGATTTTTGTGTATCTGCCATTTTCTTACCTTCCTTCCTCTCTCATAAAACTCATCAGGCCTTATTACTGAGGATCTCGTCCAGACGGGCTTTTACTTCACCAATTTCTTCAAGCCGCTCCTCCGCTTCTGCTTGCGCCACAGCCCTGGCCTTCACATTATCTTCCTGCCTCTGAATACTCTCTGACAGCTCATCCAGCTTCTTGGGCAGCAGCGTCTTCACACGTTTCTTGAACAGCTCCACATAGTCCTTGCGATATGTGATAATTTTATCTTCAGCTATTCTGGTAGCGTCTTCAAAATTCAGTTCAATTGACTGCTGCCTTTTACGCCAGATAGCCCTAACATTGGCCTTCCTGTCATAGACCGTCTTTTCATCCCCCCACGTGAATGGATTCCACCATCTCGACACTGAAACCTGCCGAGCTTCTTTTACAATTTCACTTGAATCAAGCTCCGTATCCATGTTGAAGGCCACATCCCCCAATGCACTCCACAAAGGGCGGCTCATCGTGCCATCATCCAGGCCCTTGAACATGTCCTTCACCTTATTTGCGTAGAAGGACTCAAGCTCTTTTCCAATCTGCTCATTAGACTCTTCCATCAGAGTATTCAAAAATGCCAGATATTGTTCAAAATAACCTTCAAACTCAGTCTTGGCCTTGTTTAAGACTGACTCAACCTTGGAAGGCTCAACAAGCCCATCTGGCAGCCTATTCCCGGTCGCTGCCAGAAACATCTCCCGCTCGGTCCGCTTCTTCTGTATCTGCTCCACGAATTCACGAGGGAGTGTTTCCACTCCCCTCAGTTCATCCAAAAAAGACTGGCTCTCCCATACTTTTGCAGACTCATTCCGTAACTGATCACAAACCTTCCGGATCTTCTGGATTTGCTCCTCATTTTCAGCAATCAGCTTCTGAAACTGTTCTTCACCTCTACCAATATCCAGCACCTCTTTCGCAACAGACGCTACACGATGCAGACGGAATGGGTAGTTATATTTGCGGGCATACCCCTTGATGGCTGCCTCCAGAGCCGCCATACCGGAGCGATAGGCAAGCTCATTTTTCTTATCAACCGACATGGAAAATGTAGTAGGTGCCTTGGCGCTAAGATCAATGCCTGCCCAATTCTCCGATGGCTCTGGCAGAAAAGCCATCTCAAGCCTTGGTAAATCCCCTTTATCCGCCCGCGTAAAATTACTGGCAGACTTCCGGGACAGCAGTGCCAGACGGGCTGATACTGGATAGATAAAGGGATTTTTAATACCTACATCATCTAAATAAGAGCGGCACCTACCGAGAACAGCATCAATATTCTCTCTCTCCGGATCAAACGTGTCTGCCTTGTTCAGGACAAAAAGAAAGCGATCCCGTGCCTGTGGGTCTTCTTTTATTTCTCTCCCAATAGTTTCCAGCAGATTCTTGTCATCATTAATGCCCAGCTGCTGGGCATTAAGCACATATAGAATAAGAGGCTTCCTTTTATTATCAGAAATCTTATTCATAGTAATAACACGATGACGATCATCACGGCTATTATTCGGGCCAGGAGTGTCTGTCAGGACAACATTGAGATCCTGTTCTCCCAACACAAAAGGAAGAGGCCCTTCTATCGTAATTGTCTGAACACGCTCATCACGATTCCACTCCTGCATCATATCAAGAGTGACATTACCAGAGCGATCAATCTCCCGAGAATCTTTAGCTCCGGGTACCCCTTCATAAGCAATCCCTGCATATGAAGGAGTCGCTTCATTTTTAATTTCTGTTATGACGGCCGTTGTTGCCTCATTAGCAGCCGGCATCAGTTCCTTATGAAGGAAAGCATTAATCAGGGTTGACTTACCAGAAGACATGGTCGCAATGACGTAAATGTCAAAACGATCCCCCAGTGCCTCATTAATTTTGGCCTGCTTATCCGGATGCTCTTTCAGTAGCTTTTTAAAAAATGGTTTCTCATACTGCGCATTCAGCCAGCCTGTAAAAGCCCTGAACTTCTCTTCAGGGGACTCCATCGTTACATACCGCTTGACGGTAATTTTAAAGCCCCTGCGATTGGCATCACGGACCATTGTCTCGACATCTTCCTGATCGGACTTCGTGCCAGAAAACGTCAGGTTGATGATCTTTTCCCCGTGAAACTGTTTTTCCAGCTCATCTGGCAATTTATGAATCCAGCTCTGGAGCATCCTCCGGCTCATATCCGCCAGTGGCAATGACTTCTCCAGTGTTTTGCCATTCACCGTAATAGAACGATTTTCCGGGGAAAATGGGTCATAAACCAAAGACACATCAATCATCAGATTGCACTTCCAACGCTGGGTAAGTTAACAAAACGAAAACACGCTAGACCTACCCCAAAATATTGGCAAGTCCATTCATTAATCTTTCCTTACAATATAGCTACGTCATTTTCGGACGTAGGTTAACACGACAGAAACGGTCATGTACCTGAAACAACAGGCTGGCATTGATGCCGTTTCAACCTAAAATCATGTCCGTTCATCCATCTCGGATCAGACCCTGAAATGAGGCACCTTCACATGCGGCGTATTTTACAACTGATATGTTTATTAGGCTTCGCCACCCCCATCATTACACAGGCGGCAGAACAACTCGTCCCCGGATGGGTATTGTGCAACAAAGATGGCGGTCTGGCGCCCATATATAAAAAGCGCAAATGTCTGCTGGAACATAGCCAACCAACTGAACGGCCCCAACAACCGTTACTGGACATGCCGCCCCGTTACGGTACCGGCCTATTTCTTCAATTAAGTCATTTTTCCGGAATCACCATGACAAAGCAGAAAACCTTCGGGGCGGCGCTTGCTCTTGCACTGACATGCCTGCCCAATGCAGGCCATGCGGCTCCCACTATCCGGGATGTCCGTGATACTGTCCGGGTCATTCCCATAAAACTGGATGCAGAGGCCAAGGTGCCCATCAAGAAGGGGGAGACACTTCATCTTCTCAGGCTCTACCACGACAGTGGCAATGCATGGTCGTGGAATGAGTATATCGCCTTCGAGCCCTGCCCCCGTGACAACAACACCCTCTGCGCCGTGCCTTTTCTGGATGCACAGAACAATGCATACAGCCTGCAAGATGCTCTGCATGCCGATGAAGATGCCCTCACCACGGTCGGCTTCTATACCGTCCAGAGCGCTCAAGGCCGCTGGAATCTGTTCATGATCCGTATGGAACGCTCATCAGGCGATTCAGCTTACTCCAAAACGGCAACAACCGCCCATGTCAGTTTGTTCAAGCTGGCTCCACAGGCGCCGGATGCGGCCATGCCGGAAAATAATTACTTCGCAGAAATCGCCACCCTGCCGGTTGGCAGTTACTGCAACAGTACTGTCGCCCTTACCACTTTCCTCAACCAGCCTCTGCCACCCGGTACGACATCACCGGATGGATGTATGCAGGGCCAGTGAAACACGGCTGACTCACGGTGCGATATTGGTATCAACCGGGCTGTTCAGCCGGTTAATCGTATCAGGGCTGAGCTTGCGGATGCCTGCCAAATACTGGGACAGAATATTCGCCCGATCCGGCTGCATGTTGCCGATGACATCGGAAATCCGGCGGGGAATCATATGCTGGGCCACGGGCACCAGCACCCGCATATCCAGAATATTAAACATCGCCGCTGCATCACGGGGCGGCATCTGCTCATAGATGTGCGCCAGACGGGCAATGCTCTGCTCCACATCCTGACGGCGCTTCTCCTGCTGGGCAGAAAGTTCGGAGGCATTGCGCCCAAGAGCCTGTAACTTTTCGTCCAGTTCCTTCTGTTCCTGTTCAAGGGCCTTCTGCTGGTGTTGAAGGCTTTCCGCCTGCCCCTGCATGGCCTGCCGATGGCTCGCCAACTCCCCGCTCAACCCCTGCTCGGCCAGACGGACACGGGAGTCCGGCAGTTCCTCATCAGCCTGCCCGGTAGCGGGGTCATCCTCAGCCAGCCCATTGGCTGGCGTCCATCCCTGAAGACGGTTCATCAGGATACGCTGGCTGCTGGGCTTCACACTTTCAGGCGCCTTCACACCGGCAGGTACGACACTGGCACCCGTGCCGTGCGGTTCGGGCTTGGGGGGAGTCTCTGGAGGCGTTTCATTCTGTGCGGAGGGACTGCTGATCTGCGCCGCAAGAGAATGAAGATTCAACGCCAGCAGCACCGTCATCAGGCAAGAGGCGAGATTGGTGATCTTGCTCAGGGAGAATCCGGGTTTTCTCATGGGTCTGACATTCCCTCTCATGGCGTTACTCCTCAATCCTTCATCAGATTGATGGCCCGTGCCAGCATGGACCGGGTAACCTGCATGGTGTTGAGATTGGCCTCATAAGAATGCTGGGCATCGTGGCTATCCATGATTTCCACGATGGAGCTGACATTAGGCATCTTCACATAGCCCTGCTCATTGGCAGCAGGATGAGCCGGGTCGTAACGCATCTGAAAGTCAGACTGATCCTCCCCAACAGAGCGCACCGTCACGCTGGAGACACCACTGGCACGGTCCAGCGCCTCCCGAAACGTCACGATCTTACGGCGATACGGGTCTGCGCCAGGTGATGACCCCGTTGTCTCCGCATTTGCCAGATTTTCAGCCGCAACCCGCAAACGGGCTGTCTGGGCCCGCATCCCAGCGGCTGAAACGCCAATCGTATCCGAAAAATCCATCCTGTTCTCCTCTCTTCTTACCGCTCTTGCATCACGGGCAGGGCATCACTGCCCGCCTCCCCCGAGGGCCATGCCGTAAAGCCCCATGTACCGGCCATAAACAGTCGTGGCGAAACGCTGTTGATCGCTCGTCTGGGCAATCTTGCCCAGCTCATCCTCCAGCACGACACGATTGCCATCCAGCGAGGCACGACCGCCCTGTTTGTGGGCATGGGTCTCCCCTGCTGGCCCCAGCATATGGGCCGGATTGGTGCGCTTCAGAGCCACGCCATGAGCCGCATTCAACACCCCCTGAAAAGGCGATACATCCTTCGGGCTGTAATGGGGCGTATTCGCATTAGCGACATTCCCTGCAAGAACGGACTCACGGTTTTGAAGCCAGCTCATCCGCCGCTCCGCCAGATTCAAAAGGTCTGTCCCGCCTGTCTGCGTCATGCTCATTGTCTTTTATTCCCTTTCCTCACTGGCCCGTCTGTTGTGCGGACACCAACAGACGGAACATCTGCCCGGCGTCTCCCTCAAAGGGGCGGTCCCCTATGCGGTTGCGTATCCAGTCCAATGTTCCTGCATCACCAGCACGAGAGGCATCAGATGCCAGACGAAGCGCCAGAAGCTGTTGAGAGACAGTCAGCGTTCCTTTGGGTGGGAGAAGCTGCTCCACCATGCTGCGCAGGTCTGTGACGGCGGGAGACCATTCCTCCCGGTTCTCATGAATATGCGCCCGCATGTCCGCCGCCTGCGGGTCCTGATCCGCTCCCAGAAGATACAGGGCAACTTCCGGCTTGCCGGAAGCAGCAGCCATACTGGCCATGATGCGGTTTCTCCGGGCCGCCTCCTGCGGGGGTAGATGTGCTCCGCCCGTGCTCGACAGGGTCTCAGAAGCCTTATCGAACAAACCCCGCCGGATTTCATTCTCTGCCAGTTCATCCCCGGCAGCAGCCCTGTGCTGCGGGTCCGTCATCATGGGGATGGCCGTGCTCATAGCCTCTCCGGCTCTTTTCTCCAGCCCCAACCTACCCAGAACCCGCCCATAATCCAGCAGAAGGCTTCCCTTCTGGTCGCTGGCAGGCAGGTCCGGCAGATGCGCCCGCAACAAGGCAGCCCCATGCAGCAGAGCCGCCTGATCCTGCGATGATACAAGCGCCCCATCTGCTCCCGAAAACCCCTGAACGACACCGGCCAGTGCGGCAGATGTCAGAGCCTGCATCCGGGCCTCATCATGGGGTGCTGGTGCCTGCTGGGCCTGATCCAGAGCCTGCAAGGCAGACTCCCACTGATGCGCCCTTATATGCGCCCCGGCTCTCAACATATTCACGATGCCATCCCGACCAGAAAGGCAGGCATCGGGCAGAAGGGATGCATATTGCCGAGCGGCTTTTTCTGATGTCAGGTGCCCATCACGCAGGCTTAAGGCTACACCCTCCTCCATCGCTTTTTCAGCAATGATGGGGTCATGGTCGATGGACAGTGCTTCCAGCAGATGGGTGGCCTCTTTTTCATCACCATCACGCAGCGCACGGACAGCCTGAACGAAACGGGTATCACTTCCTGCGGGAAGATGATTCAGGGCCTGCCTGTCAGATGGCGTCCCCCGGCGGGCAATGACCTCCGCCGCCACAGGCAGCAGGGAAGCACGCAGAGAAGCAGGGTAGTTCAGCAGGCGGGGCATGTCCCGTGCCAGCAGACGGGTCGCTTCCGCATCCTTGCCGCCAGCCTTGGCCTCGTACAGCCCCTGCCAGAGTTTCGTGGCCCGCATGGCTTCTTCCGGCCATTCCTGCATCAGCTGGGCAGCCCCCTTCATGCGGCCTGTCAGCAGATCCACCGCTGCCAGAAAGAAACGTACATCCGGACGGAAGGCTTCTTCCGGATCATCCTCCAGAGCCACGTCCATGATGGCCCGTGCATCGGGGAAAGCACCGGCACCCAGTGCTGCCTGTGCAGCTTCCAGACGCTTCTGAAAACGATCCTTTGGTGATGAATCTGCCGCTGCCACAAGGGCCTTTCGATAGCGCTCCTGCGCCTGTGGAGCCGTAAGCTGTTTCAGCCCCAGCCAGTTCAAATCCACATCACTGGCATAGACAGCCCTGTCCATATCCGCCAGCGGGCGATCATCAGCCCTCTGAAGCAGGTCCCCCTGCATGGTGGCCCGCATAACCACCTGTGGCGGTTCATGCTGGGCAATCACCACACCTTCCAGAGATGGCCAGACATCGTAATCCTTACCCTTACGCAGGGAGAGCATCCCGCCATCATCCAGCGCTGAAGTCCCCACAATCAGGGGCGTGCCAGAAACAGGGTCCTTGATGGAGAAGACCCGCCCCGGCCGCCGCATGGGGAACAAAAGCCCATTTCCCCGCAATTCGGGGGTAATATCTGGCCTGTCCATATAATCCATGCCCGGAGGTGGCTGATCGCCCAGCACCCAGCCGTCACTCTGCTGCGACAGATAAAGCTGGCGGGTATCCGGCACGGGCAGGCTTATCATCGTCAGCTCTGGCAGGGTCGTGACATTCAGGCGAGAGAAAATGCCATCACCATGCAGAGCCGATACATCCATAGGTTGACTGGCATCCACCAGAATGATGAAACGGTCACCACTCTGATAGGCGGCAATGCCCATCTGCCCCGGCACGGGGATCAAAATCCGGTTTCGTGACGGAGCCGTAACAGGTGCTTCATTCCCTGTTCTACGGGATGAAGGCGCATGGTCTATCCTGCCTACTCCCAACCGCAGCACGGCCTGATCTTTCCCGGCAGCTTCCAGAAACTGACTGAGAGACTGATCCTTCTTCTCTGGGGTGGCAGGGGCCTGTTTCTGGGCCGCAGCAGGCATCTCGCCCTGCGCCTTACCAACACCCAGAACATGCGCCCCCCAACCAGAGGGAACACCCTGAAGGAGAGGGTCACCCGGCTTTACATGGTTCTGCACCGGCTCTGCTGCCGGTACGGGCTGAGTACCAGCTGCGGGAGCATGATGAGGATGGCCGTGATGAAGATGTACAGGAGACCGCTTCTGCTCCGCTTCATCTGGCCGTGTCTGGGCCGAAGCAGACGGTACTGCATCCATAAAGAACGAAGCACGAGCTGGAGTCTGCGCTGCCAGAGCCGTACCACACAGCCAGCCCTGCCCGCCTCCAGCTGTCAGGCCCAACATGATGAGACCGGCAACACCATAGCCGACTCTACGCCAGGGTCCGTCTCCTGCCGGAAACCCGGAGTCAGCCTTATGGACAATGCATGGCATGATGCTGCGATCCCTCATGATCCTCAAATCCGTTCCTTCATCCCTTTACCCAGACGGGCCAGAAACCAGCCCACCCGACATGACTGGCCTCAGGCCAGCAGGTTGACGAAACTGCTCGTGGCAGAGTTCTTCCGCACACCCTTGGCACTGGGAACAACCTGCCCTGTGGCATCAAACTGCATGGTTGCCTCGCCCCCTTTGGTACGACTGGAAGAAAGCTGCACACGAGCGGCCTTCTCCGACATAGCGGCCTTACGCATTTCATTTGCCTGCTGAGACGTCTTGAGACGCATGGCAGAAGCCAGCTCGGACGCTACTGATGGTGCTGACATGATTTTCTCTCCTTCATGAGCCATCCATTCATTCTGATGGCAGTTCCTGATACCGAACATACAAGGAAAAAACAAAGCTATTTACATGCCTATAGATGAAAACAGACTTACATAAACCTTCTATTAAAAGAAAAAACATGGAATATTTTAAAAATAGTCATTACAAGTAAAGCTGTATAGCGTATCAAACACACGACACATCATTTTCCTGAATGCAAAGGAGGCCAGATCACCTCATGTCCATCTCCAGCATTGCCAGTTCCTCCGCCCAGAGCTTTGATGCCGGGCAGGCCTATGGGCGTGCGCAGCAGCTCAGCCAGACCAACCTCCCCGCCAATGGTGACCTGATGGGGGAGACGGAAACATCTGACGCCGTCTCCAGCTTCAGCACTGTTCTGAGCAGCGCCATCAAAGGGGCCATCAATACCGGAAAGGTGGCCGAGAGCCAGACAGCACAGGCGCTTTCCGGCAAAGGCAATATGTCGGACGTTGTGGCCTCTGTTGAAGAAGCCAAGCTGACCCTCCAGACCGTAACGACCCTGCGGGACCGTTTTGTCAGCGCTTATCAGGATGTCATGCGGATGTCTGTCTGACCGATAAGGCCGGAAACAGGAGGACACTCATGGGGCATGCTGTTGATGTTCAGGAAATCCTGCGCCAGACGCTCATTGTTGCCGTCAAGCTGGGAGCGCCGTCCCTACTGGCCTCCCTGCTGGCAGGGCTGTGTGTCTCCCTGTTTCAGGCCATGACGCAGGTCAGCGAAGCTACGCTGTCCTTCGTGCCGAAATTCATAGCTGCCACGGCCACGCTGATTCTGACAGCCTCCTTCATGCATGCCACCATCCACGCTTATGCTGAAATGATCTTCGATCAACTCATCAAAGCTGGGGGCGTCTGAATGCTCTCCCTGTCCGACTTCTTTGGTTCACCGGACCTTGCCACCCCTCATGGGTCGCTCGCCGTGCTGACGGGTATGTTCGTTATTATTCTCTGCCGTGTCAGTGCCGTTGTCATGGTGGCGCCGGGGCTGGGGGAAAGCGGAGCCCCAGCACGGGTGCGGGCAGGACTTTGCCTGATGATCACCCTCACCCTCCTACCCGTTCTTCAGCAGCGGCTGGTCGCCGTGTCTGGTGAGGCCCTGCGTATGCCCGCCATGGTGCTCAAACTAATCGCTGGTGAGCTGCTCTGCGGATTCTTTCTGGGGATGCTGGCCCGTCTCCTCGCCATGTCCCTCGCCATTGCCGGGCAGATCATCGCCGTTTTCACGGGTATGGCCAGCGTCATACAGACGGACAGCCAGCTTGGGGCTTCCAGCACAGCCATCAGCCATATGGCCAGTGCGCTGGGGCCCATCATTCTCTTTTCCACCGGGCTGTATGCCCTGCCCCTCATGGCCCTGTCCGGCTCCTATACGCTCTTTCCCGCAGGCCATGTCACCACCATGCTGATCGGGGACATGACCACGGACATGGTCCGGGCCGTCAGCACCAGTTTCCTCATCGCCATGCAGCTGGCAGCTCCCTATCTGCTGCTTGGCACGCTCTGGCCTGCCATGTTGGGCGTGCTAAACCGTCTCATGCCCTCCATACAGGTCTATTCCCTCGCCATTCCGGCCCAGATTCTGGGAGGCATCCTGCTCATGGCCCTGCTGATCCAGATTCTGACGGGCACATGGGCCGAGAAAATGCAGCTCTATCTCTCGGCCCTTCCCGGCCTGATGCCGCATGGCTGAGGAAAATGGCAGCGGAGGCGGCGAGAAGTCGCAGGCCCCAACAGAAAAACGCCTCCAGAAAGCCCGTGAAGAAGGCAATGTTGCGCAATCCAAAGAACTGCTGATTCTTGTGGCACTAGGCACCTTCCTGCTTGTCTTTGCCCTGAGCATCCCGGCCTCTGCCCGGCAGTTTACTCACGATATGAGCGGAATTTTCATCAATTTCGGCCTCGTACCAAATGACCCGACTGCCCTGTATCGATTCAGCCTTAACGCCTTCATGATCGGACTGCATCTGATAGGCCCACTCATGGGAGCAGGAGCCTGCGCCATCCTGATCGGTGGGCTTTTACAGACGGGCTTTCTCTTTCGGCCAGAAGCGCTGAAACCCGATATCGGGCGCCTATCCCCCCTGAAGGGAATCAAGCGGATCATCAGCCTCAATAATCTGATCGAAATGCTCAAGACTCTGGCCAAGTTCGCCGTGTTCGGGCTGATTCTCTATAAGGTGGCTCTCCAGACCATCGCCCTCGCCCCACAGACGGAACGCTGGACACCCTATCAGCTCATTGCCGCCATGAAGTCATGGTTCATCTATGCGGGCTTCATGGTGCTGGCCATACAATGCGTCATCACCGGGCTGGATGAAGTCTGGTCCCGCTATCATCGCTTCTCCAAGCTGAAAATGAGCCTTCAGGACATCAAGGATGAGATGAAGCAGAGCGAGGGCGACCCGCAGATGAAGGCCCGCCTCAAACAGCTCCGCCTGAGTCGTTCCCGCCGTCACATGAAGAAAGCCGTGAAGGATGCTACGGTCATTGTGGTCAACCCGACTCACTATGCCGTTGCCATCCGGTACGATCAGGCCAGCGGCTCTGCTCCCACGGTCGTGGCCAAAGGGATGGATGAGCTCGCCTTCCGCATCCGTGAAGTCGCACGAGAGGAAAAAATTCCCGTCATTTCCAACCCGCCGCTAGCCCGTGCCCTGCATAGCCTGCCACTTGATACTGAAATCCCTGAAGAATTCTGGAAGCCAGTCGCCACCATCATCGCCTATGTCGTCCGGCTGAAAACGCCCGGCTCCCGTGCTGTTCTGCCACAAGGAACGGATATGTCCGGGCTTTAATCGCCTGTTCAGGAAAAAATGATGTTATATTTGATTTTAAAAATGCCGTTTCATAGGCTTGATGAAGGAATAGCCTTAAATATCAGGTAAAGATCAAGGATAAAACTATGTCCGGTGTATTCAATGCACTTACGACGGCTGTCAGTGGCATCAATGCCCAGTCAGACGCCTTCACCAACCTCAGTAACAACATCGCCAACAGTCAGACGGTCGGCTACAAGGCTAACACGACCTCCTTTGCAGACTTCGTGGCAGGCAACATCACGGGTAATTCAGCCTCGCAGGCAGAATCCAACACCGTTCAGGCCATCACGGTCCAGCATGTTGATAATTCCGGTACAGCCACCAGCAGCACTAACGGCCTTGCCATGGACATCTCTGGCAGCGGCATGTTCGTCACCTCCAAGCCGACAGGGGCAGGCACGGCCAATGCAGGGGTGACCAACTTCTCCGACCAGAAGTTCTACACAAGAAACGGTGATTTTCAGCAGGACAAGAAGGGCTATCTCGTCAACACATCCGGCTATTATCTGGATGGTTACATGGCTGACCAGACAGGCACGCTGACCAACAAGCTGACGCCCATCAATGTCAGCAATATCGGCTTCAAGCCGACAGCCACAACGACCATGACGCTGAATGCCGCCATTGGGAAGCTCCCCACGGATTCCACAAACTACACACCGCAGAACTACACCACAGCCCCCACCACGACTTATGATTCCAGCTCCAACCCGCACAAAATTGCCGTGCAATGGCAGCAAAGTGATACCAATCCGCTGATCTGGAATGTCTCCGCCTATGATGCGGATGGTAACGGCACCATTGCCCCTAACAGCTATCAGGTCGCATTCGACCATTCCGGGGCTCTTTCTTCCATCACTGATCTTCAGACAGGCAAGGAAGTCGGGTCATCAACCTCTGGCTCGGCAGCGGAAATCCCCGTTACAGCCCATTATGGCAATAATGAAGAACAGACCATGACCCTCTCTCTGGGTACCATCGGTGGTACCAGCGGGACGACCATGGTGTCCTCCAACAACACGACAGCGGCCAATCAGGCCAATCCACTTACCCTATCCGGTACCAGTCTGGCCATGAGCCCGACCACCATCGGTACGACAACAGACAGCATGCAGAGCTACATGAGCTCTCCACTCCCCATCAGCAGCACGGACAAGAACGGTACGACAACGACCACACCCGTTGCCGTAAAATGGACCCAGACAGCAGCCTCCCCGCCAACATGGTCCGTACAGGCTGTTGACCCTTATGACAGTTCCGCCACCTCTCCCGTGCAGGCGGACAAGGTTCATTCTGTCGTCTTCAATAAAGATGGCAGCATGAAAAGCTTTGATGGGCAGGCTGTCAGCAAAGGTAGCCCTGTTTCTGCCAGCCTGACAGTCAATGGCACCAATTACAGCCTTGATCTCTCCAATGCCTCGCTGACAACCGGCACATCCACCGGGGCCGACACGACAGCCCTGACCAATGACAGCATCACATCCGGCACCTACAAAGGCGCAGAAATCGAAAGTGATGGCTCTGTCATGGCGCAGTTCGACAATGGTTACAGCCAGCTTATCGGCAAGGTTGCCCTGACGAACTTCAACAACGTCAACGGGCTTCAGGCCGTAGATGGTCAGGCCTATCTGGCCACAGCCCGCTCTGGCACGCCAAAAACAGGCCTTGTTGGTGAGAATGGTACAGGGTCCCTTGCTGTCGGGTATGTTGAGTCCTCCACCACAAACCTGACAGGCGATCTTTCTGCCCTCATCGTGGCGCAGGAAGCCTATAGTGCCAACACGAAAACAGTCACAACAGCCGACAATCTGCTCCAGCAGACCATTGCCATGAAGCAGTAAAACTGCACGAACAGGCCATATGAAAAGGGCGCAGAAGTTATCCTCCTGCGCCCTTTTCTGCATTATCTTCACATACACCAGAAAACCCGTATCGGCAGAACGTACGGTCACTCTGGATTTCAGGCCTTGATGCGGGAGCGGCCCTTCTTTTTCCGATCATAATGACCGAGACCAGTTCTGGACGCTTCCAGCTTCTTCATGGTCGAATAGCTTTCGCAAGCCATGGGATAATCTGGTGCCAGCCCCCAATAGACACGATACCCGTCCGGGCTCTGCCTGTGCTGACGCTCAATGTGACGTTTCAGCATGCTGAATGCTCCGCCGCAATGCAGACAGATGATCTCATCACTGAAAACGGAATCCTCGGGGGCACAGTAGGGTTCATCACGGCTGGCGATCCACTGGCCCGGCTTTTCTTTGACTTCCGGTGACATGCCCTGAACGAAATGACTGCCCAGAGCGCTGGACGTCATGCCGTCATGCTGCCCTGCCAAGGCTGGAAGACCAGCAAACGTATCACCTGTTCCTTTCGTACCAGAAGGAAGGCTGCCCATCATCTTTCGGGCAAGGCTGGAGACTTCCTCTGCAGCACTGGCCATATCATGAATGACACCGACATCAGCAAGACCGGAAAGGACATTCAGGACCGTCCCTGCCCGTTCAGGATACTGCCGGGATAGTTCCAGCAATGTTTCTGTCATGTTACGCAGACGTTCTGCCTGCCCAACAATATCACTTAATGTCTGGGATGGCAGAAAATCCTGCTGGAACCGTGACAGAAGACGCCCTATTCCTTTTTCGATAAACGTACTGGCTGGTTGTGATGTCATATCCCACTCCCTTCTCCGGCCTGTTCTTTGCACCATATTAAATGATTGTTGTCGTCTTGCCTACAAGACCTTTCATAAGGCCAGAGTACTATATAGGAACAACAGGCTCCCATATCAAACAGACAAGACACACCAATCTGAGCAGGCGAAGTCATACCCCCTGAAAAAGCCAAAAAAATGGCATAGCCATAATTTTATGGAAAAATAGCCTTTCAAAAACAGAAAGACCCGCCGGGAAATCTCCCGGCAGGCCTGCAAAAAACGCCTACCTCCCCTAGAACAGGTCATGCTCACCATGACGGAACCAAGATCAGCATCACTCCATGACGCTATCCACACTGAACGCCACCATCCCGGCAGCCCTCATCCCCACCGCAAGAGCGTACTCGTACAGACGTCTGTCCTGTTCACGGATCGTAAGGCACAGCTGTGCTGAAGAATGCACATCAGCCGGTTTCTCCTCTACGCTTTCCGCAAGTCCTCCCGTGGCAATTTCACGCATATCCGCAAGGAAATCTTCTATCCGGTCTTCCATTTCCATAGGATAGGGAGAACCAGCTATACGAGGCATCGGGTAATCCTTCTTCCAAAACTTCGCCATGGCCGACCATCATGCCCATATCATGTCACCATGACCCTGGTATACAGGATCATAAAAACACAAGACATGGAAGCCACCCAAAGACTTAAACAAGATCAAAACACGAACATTCATATACTATAATAGTATTAAATATCTATTAAATAGCCAAATTTTAGCCAAACAAAATCAATGAGCCATAAACAAGTAAAACACAAAAAAAGCGGCGCAATTTTCCATCATTTAATAATGACATCCTATTATAGGCCACAAGGCCATATGATGGCGACTTACCCCGGACCTGCACTGCAAGGACCATGATATGATCACATTCAGGCGCATGCCAGCGCATCATTCATTGTATCTGGGGCTTCTTTGCCTCCTCCCTGTATCCGCCATGGCTCAGGGCTTCTATGGCGGTAATGAATATCTGCTCAGCCCACCATCACCGCCGCCGCCTCCCGTCAGGGAGTTCACACATCTCCCTCCGCCACCACCTCCTCCATCCTCACTGGCAGGAACATGGCAGCGTGACGGCTATCGCCCCAAATCCCTGCCAGCACCATGGGCAGCCCCCCTATGGGGTACCTATCAGAACCCTACCGTTTCACCCCAGAATGGCTGGAATGCACCGGATTTCCTCCCATGGGGGACTTATGTCCCCTCTCAGGCGCCTTATCCCGGTCTCCCTTATCCTCCGGCACCCCCTAGTCGCAGCTGCATAGATCAAAGCTGCACAGGCCCCTGAGACAAAAACGGCCATGAAGTTCTGTATCGTTGGGGCGGGATTCAGCGGGGCTGTCACGGCGCGCCATCTCGCCGAGCGGGGCCATCACATCACCTTGATTGATGAACGCTCACACCTTGGGGGCAACTGCCATACGGCACGAGACCCGCAAACAGGCATTATGCTCCATCACTATGGGCCGCATATCTTCCATACGGCACATGACCATGTCTGGCGGTACGTGCAGCGTTTTGGTCACTTTGCCCCCTACATCAATAGGGTAAAGGCCATCAGCCGGGGACGGGTCTATACGCTGCCCATCACGCTTCTGACCATCAATCAGTTTTTCAATAAGGCCCTGCACCCCACAGAGGCCAGAGAGTTCATCAGGCAGCAGGCGGCCCGACACATCACGTCCCCCCGCAATTTTGAAGAACAGGCCCTCCATATGGTCGGCCCGGCGCTATATGACGCCTTCTTTAAAGGCTACACGACAAAACAATGGGGAATGGCCCCTTCTTCCCTACCCGCATCAATCCTGAAAAGACTTCCTGTTCGTTTTAACTACGATGACAACTATTTCAGTCATCCCCATCAGGGCATTCCTGTTGAAGGCTATACAGCACTGATTGAAACGATCCTGACACATCCCCGCATCACCGTGCATCTCAACACAGCCTTTGAAACCTTCCCACACCGGGACAGCATGGATCATACGTTCTATACAGGGCCGCTGGATCGCTACTTCCAGTTCTGTCATGGCCGCCTCGGCTATCGTACACTGGATTTTGAGCGTATTGACGCAGAAGGCGACTATCAGGGAACGGCCGTCATGAATTACTGCGATGAGGACGTGCCCTATACCCGCATAAGCGAACATAAACACTTCGCCCCGTGGGAGGCATCACACTTCACAAAGACAGTCTGTTTCCGGGAATATAGCCGTCTGGCTGGGCCAAAGGACACACCCTATTATCCCATCCGTCTCGCAACAGAAACAGCTATGCTCAGCCAGTACATCCGTACGGCCATGGTTACAGAGAACGTCTCTTTTCTGGGGCGGCTGGGCACATACCGCTATCTGGACATGGACACCACCATTGCCGAAGCGCTTGATGCCTGCCGCATCATGGATGACTATATCGCCCAGCAAAAACCTCTGCCGGTTTTCTTCACATCTCCGGATTAAAAAAGAGCGTTCAATCGTCTCCGGCCTGTTCCAGTCCTTCCAGCACATTACGGGCAGTCTCAATCAAAGGAACAAGGCTGAGATCTGGGTCCAGCATGGCCCGTATGCCATATCTCTGCGCCTGATCCGCCATACGGGCAAAGAGCAGCCGATCCTCCGTTTCCACGACACCCGTTTCCACTGCATTGGCTCTCTGGATCAAAGACCAGAGGCGCTGGTGCGTGGCAATGGCCTGATTGCGCTGCACGACATCCCGGCCATGCACCACACTTTCCAGCACAGCAATCAGACGGCGAAAACATTCAGCGTCTGCTTCCCGGTCTGTCAGCGATGTGCTGGCAGCCAGACGATAAACATTCATGGCATTATTCTGATACATACACCCTCCCGCCTCCTTTCTTCTGGCGGGTGACTCTCTCTCCCGATGAAGCCACCCTACCCCGCAGTCTCAACGACCGTCCGGCTGATATGCTGTCAGCTCGTGGCCTGTACGCTGGACATCGGAATCTCCGCATCGCCCATCAGCACATTCATGCCCGTGCTGCTTTTCTTCATACCCGTGACAGTCCCCTTGATAGTGAAGGGCACATCAGACGTATTGCCCTGACTATCCACCGTCTTCACGGCGACACTGTACGCACCATCAGACAAGCTCGTGCCGCTGTCATCCTTGCCATCCCATGTCCATGATGTCTGGCCCGTACCAGCCCGCAGCACATCATGACGAACCACCTGCCCAGCACTGTTGGCAACAGAAATCCCCACCGTCTGCCCGGCACCTGCCTGAAAGGACAGCCCCGCAGACCCAGACTGGAGAGGCAGCGTTGTACCGGACACGCTGACCTGACGCCCGACCAGCCCCTTATCCTGCGTCAGCTGGGCTGTTTCGTTCAGGGAGATCAACGTGTTGAGATTGCTGTTGGTCTGAACCTGCTGCTCCACAGTGGAGAACTGGGCAAGCTGTGCCGCCATATTCTCCGTATTCATCGGGCTGCTGGGGTCCTGATGCTTCAGCTGGGCCGTCAGCAATGTCAGGAAGTTGTTTTCATTATTCGCCATAGAGGCAAAAGCCCCGGCCGTGCTCCCGGCAGAAGACCCGCTCTGCCCCGCCTTCCCCAGAGAAGCCGCCCCGCTACGGGCTGCACTATCCGTAGCCTGCTGCAAGGCCAGAATATTGGTGGAAAGTGAATTAGCCATGATCGTCTCCTTCTCCGCAACTTACTTCAGACTGAAATATTCAGGCGTCCTGTCCGACCTGATGATCCCTCTGCCGATCCGCCATCCTGCTCATCCGGCCATGATGCTGTGTCCTGCTGTGACACACCAGAAAAAGCCGCTGTCTGACGGGTCTGCGGCCCTTGCCGTGCGCTTCCATCACCTCCAGCAAAGGACCCGCCCATCTGGAAAGACGATGGATCGCCAGCACCCTGCCCCATGGTCTGATCCGGTGCCTGACGCTGATGCTGCGGCATGTTCTGCTCCTGCCCGCCTGCCATCTGACCTGAATCGGCTGGCAGGACATCAATCTTCATTGTGCTGCCATGCAGTCCAGCTTCATCCAACTGCTTAGCCAGAACATGATGAGTCTTCTGCAACACCTCAGTCGTGCCATCATCCCGCCCCTGAAGGGAAAGAGCTGAAAGCCCTTCAGCGGAACGGTTGATCTGAACATGTACGGGAGCCTCATCAGACGTCATGACGGTCATGCTCAGGGTCCCTGCCGGACCGCCAGATTCCTTACCCGCCAACCCGGGCAGGGCAGAGCCATGCAGAGATGTAACCTCTGCCGTATCAGGCTTCATCATGTCATGGGGGCTACTGCTGGCAGGGACAGAATGTGTTTCCGTCAGAGGAGCCGCCTCACTCCCATGAAGAACCGTGGCGAGTCCGGCAAAAGATGACGGTTCCCCAGCGGTCTGTGTCTTCACATCTGACTCACTGGCAGAGGCCACAGACTCACTATCGTGACCTGCCATGGCCTGCCCGTCCCCAGACCCTCCCTGCTGTTTGCCGGACTCTGAAAAAGACGCTTCGGCTCCGCCTGATGAGGTCTTCACCATAAGGCCGAACAGAGAGTCAGACTGGCCGCCAGCACCCGGCACCGTATCCACTGAACGAGAGGCCGCCACAGCCCTATCCGTCATGGATGTTCCCGATATGCTGGCCGCACTTGCCAGAAACCCCACCATCTTCACAGAAGATGCAGGCCAGCTTCCACTCCCTTGAATCCCCTGTGACGGTACCACCGAAGCATGACGTATATCCGGTGTCTGGAATATGGTTTTCCCGCCACCATCCGCTGCCCGGAGAGTCGTTTCATCCTTAATGGCGTAATCCTTCCCCCGTGGCAGAAGGACCCGGGGCTGCACGGCGGCGGCCTGTGCTGGTTCCGCCATGGCAGAGACAAGCCCAGCCGGACCATTCCCGGCACGCTGCTGCAGAACAGACTGCATAGATGATGAAGGTTGCCCCACCACGCTACCAGCTGTCCCTGTTCTGACATCAGCCCGTGATACCCCATGAACACTGGCAGCCGCTGGCGTAATGACAAACAAATCATCAGCCTTGATACGTACCGCCCCGACCGAAGACGAAGTCGATGCGATCACCGTACTGGCTGTTCTATCAGACTGGGAGACCGCATAGGCTGCCGCTGGCCCTGTATCCTGCATAGGCTGTGATGATGCGGCCATCAGAGCCGCCAGAGATTGTTCCTGCATGGTAAGACTATCGTTCCCTGTATCTGTTTTCCTGTCCTGATCGTCAGTCTTCTGCGGCTCATCATGAGAGGCGGCCTGTGCAGATGGAGGGCTGCCGGACTCACTCTGCCCCGTATCCGAGACTGCCTGAGGCGCGGGCGGCGGCGTCACATCAGCCACCATGGTGGACGGAGCAGAAGGCTGGGTCTCTTTCCCTTTGTCCTGCTCTGTTCCACCCTGTTTCTGTGGCGGCTCCTGAGACGGCTGCTGGTCTACGGGCTCCCCTGTATCCTGCGTCTGAGGCAGTTGTGAGGCTGATTCCTGCTTTGCCAGAACACGGGCAAAACCCGCACGCTTCGCCGTCACTGGCAGGGCCACCTTCCTGCCGGAAGGGGCAGAGGCTACAGGCTGGGTCTTTCCCAGATCAGGCATGACCGGGCTGGAAAGAGAAGGACGAGGCATCACCATAAACGTCTCACAATTTCAGTACGGGCACCGGCGGTGCCGGTCATGTCAGTTCATTCAGCATGCTGTCGACAGCCGCAAAATCGGGCATGAACTCCTCAGGAATGTCCTTACGCCCGATCTCAATACAAACCTGCGGAGGCTGCCCCTGAAGGAACGCCACAAGCACGGTACGGATGGTGTCATAATAACGGTTGTCCATCTTCACGATGGCCTGCATCCGGGAGGCCAGAGGGCCAACAACCCCATAGGCCAGCAGCACGCCCAGAAAGGTCCCCACAAGCGCCCCGGCAATCATCTCACCCAGAACGGCAGGCGGCTTGCTGATGGCGGCCATGGTCTTCACCACACCGAGAACGGCCGCCACGATCCCCAGCGCTGGCAAAGCATCGGAGATACCAGAGAGGGATTCAGCAATGTGCAGGTCCTCATGCAGGTTCTTTTTCAGCTCACGCCCCATGATCTCATCAAGCTGGTGGCTCTCATCAAGATTCATGCTGATGAGCCGCAGATAGTCGCAGATCATGTCCCGTGTCTTGGCGTCCTGCTTGATCCGGGGTGACGTGGCGAAAATGCTGCTCTCCTGCGGCTCCTCAAAGTCATTTTCCAGAGAGGCAATACCCTTCATATTGGCCTGCCTCAGCAGGCGGTACAGCAGGGCCAGAAGGTCCATATAACTCTGTTGGCTGTGCCGGGGGCCTTTCACAACCAGCATCAGATATCCAAAAACGGATTTCAGTGCCGACATGCTGTTACTCATGACAAACACGCCAACGGCTGCCCCCAGAATAGTCAGGAGCTCAAAGGGCATGGAGGCCAGAAGCGGCGCCAGCGCACCGCCGGAAGCCGCAAAGGAGCCAAATACGCATAGAAGTGCAAAAATCAGCCCACCGATATACAGCATCTTATCGTTCCTCTCTCAAAACGGCCCTGTTCCCTGACTGTTTCATCGTGCCTTCCCCTGTTCCGGTGCTGAATGCGCTGACGGCTCTGCTGTCTGAAAAGACGCTGGCAACGGATGGAGACGGTGAATCAGCAGAACGATGCGCCGGTTCTCAGGCGCTTCAGGATGGGCCGGGTCGGCAAGACTGCGATCCGCCCGCCCTTCCACACTTCTGATACGCCGGTCCGGGTAACCAGATCGGACCAGAATTTCCCGCACACGGTCTGCCCGCATTTCCGAAAGAGTCCAGTTGGAAAGGCCATGGCTGCCCACCTGCCGCAGATGATACGGCACGCCATCCGTCTCCCCGATGATGGAGATGTCTTCTGGCAATGTTCCCAGCCATGCCCCGATCTGCCCCAACAGCACCCGGCCATCCTTGTTGGGCATGGTCTCGCCATTATCGAACATGGGCCTATGCGCCGTATCCTGCACTTCAATACGGATCTCATCCGTGCCCATCTCGAACCCGAGATTATCTTTCAACCCACTCAGTCCGGCTTCATGAGCGAGGCTGCCTTTCAGCTCCTTCATCGTCTGCTGGAGATGGGCGTCCTCCTGTGCTGCCTGACGGAGCGTTTCCGCACCGTGCCCCGATGCAGCCGTGGCGTCATGCGGTCCTTCATCAGCTGGCGGGGCTCCAGCGACCGTTGTGCCCGTTCCGGCACTCCCATCATCTGCAACATTGCCTTCACCAACCTGACCGACATTTTCTGCCGCCCCCGTTTTCGGCCCGCCCAGAGGAATAATCTCTGCACGCCCTATACGGGCTTCATCCTCATCAGGATGATCCTGCATTCCGGGGGGAAGAATGCTGACGCCACTGCTGGTCAGGATTCCATCATCAGCCTGCCCGGCTTTCTGACCATCACGCCCCTGATCCTCTGGATGAGTCTGTGAGGCATCCGGTTTCGGTGGTGGTTCATGGTCAGAATTATGAATTGTCCGCAGGGAAGACGGTGCCGAAAGGGGCGATGTTTCCAGAAGGGCCTGGTTGGATGTCGCCTTACCTGTCTTATCCGCCATGGGATTAAAGAACAGGGCAATCCCCCGTTTCTGCTCATCCGTGGTGATGTTGAGCAGCCACATGAGCAGGAAGAACGCCATCATGGCCGTCATGAAATCAGCATAAGCTACTTTCCATGCACCACCATGGTGACCGGCCTCCACCACCTCCTCCCGCTTTATGATGATGGGGGGCGTGTTCTTGCGCTCAGCCATGGTCATACCACCATGTCAGCATCTGGATGACAGAAACAGAGACCATCAGCGACCTCTGTTATGAGCAATGCCCACACGTACGGAAGGCATACCCGCAAAAGACGCCGTACCCGTATGGGTCAGCTCGATGGCAGTATCCAGCCAGACTTCGCCGCCAATCTCACGCCACCGTTTACAGAACGTATAATCCTCGCTGAGGTAAGTGCCGCTTTCCGCATCCACACTGCCCTCGAACAAAGCAAAGCGGCGTCCATCCTCACCAGCAGGGGCATCAATGCGTTTATATTCCAGTTCTGGATAAGCCTTTATCATGCGGCTGACAGCATTCCGGCTTATCATCATGAAGCCCGTACCCGCATAGGCTGTCTGCAATAGCGGGCCGTGCTCGTATGTCTCATGCATGGCAGCCGTTTCCCCGACATAACGCAGGGAGGCTGTCTGCTGGCGTTCACCGGCCAGAATATTACGCTTTGTCTGATCATCCCAGTAACGGTCCCGCAAGGGGTACATCCCGGCAATCACATCCTTGCCAGCCTGAAAAAGACGTGTCGGCGCATTAGCTGGGAAGCTGATGTCAGCATCCACAAAAAGAATATGAGAGCAGTCCGACCGAAAATAGAAATTGGAGAGAAGCGTGTTCCGTGCCCGTGTCACCAGCGCATCATCACCAACATGCATGACGGTCATGGGAATGCTCTGACCGCTGGAGGCATAGCCGATGACGGACAGCATATAGCCTGTCGTCACCATCCCACCGAAACAGGGCGTCGCCAGCATGATCTTCCCCGAAGGTGAATTACCCATCTGCATCAATGCAACCCCTCTGTAAAAAAGATACCACAACAAAGACATGACCAAAACTTGTTGTGGCCTTAAATTACCTCACATAATTCATGCTTCTCAAGGTTTTTATAAGGCTAGTTATTAACTACATATCAAAATTGTACTATTTTAATGTCCTATACATCATATTGTGACGACCACGTCATGATGATGCAATATTCGCCTTACTATTCTACCCGCTACATCTCCGCCATAACGCAATATTGCGCTCTCTCATCCAGCACGGCCTGTTCCTGGCGCTGCCTCTGCTGCATCCGGGTCTCCCTGTCTTTTCGCAGAAGGCCAGATGTCGCCTCATGCTGACGGACCGATTCCATCACAGTCTGTCGAACAGAGTCACTCCGCTGCTCAGCCTCGGCCCGTTTTTGCTCCAGCCGTTCCAGCTCCTCCTGTGCAACGGGCAACCAGTAACGGTACCCGTTCCATAAGGTCAGGTCCTGCGCCTGCTCCTCTCGTGCTGCACTGACGAGAATCCTGTTCTCCTGCATCTGGGTTTTCAGCTCGATAATCTGCGCCTCGATGCGTTTTTCTTCAGCCAGACAGCGGGCAAGCTGCGTTCTTGCTATGGTACTGCTCCGCTTCTGAAGCGTAACCAATGATGTCAGCGCCTTGTGACGTGCTGGTTTCATAATCGTCTCTCCCTGAACGGCCTATTCCCGTATGAGGTGCTTCTGCATCCTGTCATTCCACCGCCTGCGTCCCGGTGATCGCAGCTGATTCTCCTGCCTCACCGGGGCCAAGAAGCTGCGCCAGACCGGCAAAAGCGTCCTCAAGCGGGACATGTTCCGTTTTCTTCTGCATCAGATAAGTTTCAAGCTGCGGGCCAAGCTGAACAGCCTGATCGGCCTCGGCATCATTGCCCGCCTTGTAGGCGCCCAAGCGTACGAGGTCCCGCATGTCCTCCCATTGAGCAAGGAGGCGGCGTGCCCGAACCGTCAGCTCATTCTCTGCCTCACTGTTGCAGCCCGGCACAGAACGGGACAGAGATTGCAGGACATTGATGGCTGGATAACGGCCCGCCTCGGCAATCGCACGGTCCAGCACCACATGACCATCCAGAATCCCCCGTACCGTGTCAGTAACAGGCTCGTTCTGGTCATCCCCCTCCACAAGAACGGAGAACAGGGCTGTCATCTGCCCTGCCTGCTCCTGCCCATTCCGGCGACCCGGTCCGGCACGCTCCAACAGGCGAGGCAAAGCAGCAAAAACACTGGGAGGATACCCACGAGTTGCCGGGACTTCACCCGCAGAAAGACCAATCTCCCGCAATGCCTGACAGAAGCGAGTCACGCTATCCATCAGCAGCAGGACAGACTTCCCCTGATCCCGGAAATATTCGGCAACGGCCATGGCACCATAGGCTGCCTCCCGCCGCATCAGAGCGGAACTGTCGGACGTTGCCACGACCAGAACGGACCGTGCCAAACCTTCCGGCCCCAGATCATCCTCTATGAACTCCCGGACCTCACGCCCCCGTTCCCCCACAAGGGAAATGACAGCCACATCACAGGCAGTTTCCCGGGCCAGCATTCCCATCAGGGTCGATTTTCCCACGCCTGACCCGGCAAACAGGCCCAGACGCTGCCCCTGACGACAGGTTGCAAACAGATTCAGCGCCTTGACGCCAAGGTCAATCCGAGGCCCCAACCGAGCACGATCTGCCGCTGCGGGCGGAACAGCATGGCGCTTCTGCCTGTTGCTGGAAGGCAGCAATGGCCCTTTTCCATCCAACGGCTGCCCCATAGGGTCCACAACACGCCCGATCCATGATTCATTGACAGCCAGACCACCGGACACGGCATTCATCCGCTGTTCCTGCCCATAAAGGGCAAAGAAGACAGGACAGCCTGCCCCTATGCCCTCAATGGACTCATACGTCATGGCCAATGCCTGTCCCTGACGGAACGCAACAATCTCTGCCAGAACGTCACGACCATCCAAAGTCTGGACCCGCACATGATCCCCCACAGCCGTAAAGGAGGTCAGACCCGCCACGGTAACACACAGGCCGGAAACATCCACGACACGGCCAGAGAGCTCCCCAATAGGCACGGTCGCCGCCGCAGGGTGACTCACACCCGGCAGGGCTGCCATCATCCTCTCCTGCCGAACCCAAGACCCAGACAGGGCCTCCCGCCGTGCCCTTACTGCCTGAAACGCTTCCTCACCATCTGGCAGACCAAGCGATACAGCCATCAGAACAGACCAGAGGAAGATGATCCGTCACCACTGCCCCCGAACAGGGACAGAATGCCATCCCCTCCATCATCCCCACCGAACAGGTCCATCATGCTGGCGGGCTTGTCATCATCATTATAGTTAGGATGCATCTGAATCTGTGTCAGATACTGCTCGGCGTAACGCTGCACACGATCAGGATCAGAGAATGCCTTCATATCCACTTTTTTGCTCAAGATGCGCTGCTGCTGGCTGAAATCGAGAGCCCCGAACTGGTCCGGGTCATACCCGCTGACCACTTCCGCCACACGCAGCAATGTCGCATCGGACATGAGATCATTGAGGGTCTTCACGCTACCAGACTGCATCTTCCGGGTGAAATAGAGCGCATCCCCCACCCCGCTTTTCTGCTGGGCATCGCTCGTCTCATAATGACGCTGCTCATAGGAGCTGAGCGTGGAAGCAATCATGTCTGACGTAAAAGGCGAGGCTGATGCCGTCCCTTTCCCGGCGCCCATACTGGCAAAGGCATCTGCAAAGGCCAGCCAGCTGGCATTATGGGATGTCTGGGCCAGAGATGACGATGATGTGGGGTCCTGCGTCAGCAACGCCCGTTCCACGGCCTGCTGTGACCCTAAAGAACTAAGGTTATAAGCCCCCAGAACCACCTGATTGACGGAATAATTCTTCATAAGCTGGTCCGCAGAGCGGATGGAAGGGGCCTTCTGCTGGAAATCAGCCACCATGCGCTTCGCTTCGCCGTCACCCTTCACACTCTCTGCGGCCGTCTGTGCCTCATTCTTGCGAGCGATCAGAAACTGGGCCACTGGTGAGATACCACTCAGTCCCATAAGCCACCTCCCTCATACAGCTTTCAACTGGCACAGTCACACTCCTGCCAGCATCCGGAAGGCACAGATTAAACCATCAACCATTAACAGAATGCTGCATTTTTCATAATTTAACCATGTATAAATTTATTATTCCATGAAAACACGTCATGTTTTCAGTATATTTCATGCCATATACCATCATGATGGAAAAGGTCTTACGTGAAACATTATGTCATCAGCCTTGCCCGTACACCGGAGCGGCTGGAACGCTTCCAACGGGTCAATCATCATATTCCCGGCATCATCCATGCTCCCGGCATTGATGGCCAAACTCTGGATAGGCAAGAGACCATCAAGGCCGGCCTTCTCGCAGCAGACTGCCAGTTCACCGCTGGAGCAGTAGGCTCCGGCCTGACCCATGTCGCCCTATGGGGCAGCATTGCCCAGAGTGGAGAACCAGCCAACATCTTTGAGGATGACGCCTTCCTCTGCGCCAACTTTGAAGAAAAAAGCCGCCAGATCATCAACCAGCTTCCAGAAGACTGGGAAATTATCCTGTGGGGGCAAAACTCGGATGCACCGCTGCATTACGAAGTTCTGCCAGGGCAGACGGACTGTTTCGCCCAATTCAGCCAGGATGATGTCCGCCGGGGAATTGAAAATTTCCGTCACCAGCAGGTCGAGACACTCCCTTTCCGCCTCCGCCAGACCTTCGGAATCTGTGGCTATGCCCTCTCGCCACGTGGCGCCCTCTCTTTGATGCAGCGCTGCCTGCCGATGGTTTCCCTGCCCATCCATTACCCTTCACTGGGCGGGCGAACGCTCATCAGCACCAGCATCGACCATATCATGAACCGCCATTATGTGGACATGAAAGCCTATTGCTGCGTGCCCCCTCTCGTCCTGACGGACAATCTGACCAGCCAGAGCCTCAACAGGGACTGAAACAGCCATGAAGCACCCTCTGTCCCTCATCACATCCATTGCCGCAGCCGCACTATTCTGCCTGACAGGCTGCACACGCCCTGCTACGCCCTATCTGGAAAAAGGCAGCCTGCTCAGCCATGCTGGCTTTGTAGCACATCCCGCCAATACAACAGCCCGGTATGGGCTGATGAACAGCCTGCCCCCCGGCAGCCTGACCTACCGCATGGCACCAGACGGCCAGCCCATCTACCTCTATGCTGATCCTCTCGCCTGCGGTTGTGTCTATATGGGGGATGAAACAGCCTACAGAACCCTGCAGGCACATATGCAGGCTATAGGGCAGCGTAAACATGCCCATCACCCGCCACAGGACCCGCCCCTGCCTGCCATGACGGCAGAAAATTACCGGGACACGACCCCATGGGACTGGACGATCTGGAGCCCTGCCGCCGACCCAGGCAACAACCAGCCCCGCCACATGATTGGCGATTACTGGTAAGCAGAAAAAAAGCCAGCCTGACTGGCTGGCTATCTCCCTTCAGGCCCGGTCATTCAGGGAGAACACGCCACGGGATGATGTATCAGACCCCACTTCGCCCGTTCGACCATACCCATGACGATTTTCTTCCACAGCACTATCAATAAGCAGCTTCATCACGGCTTCTTGCGTTGTCATCGCTTCCTGAAGAAGCTCACGGTTCTGGGTTGCAATATCCATAAAGCGCCCTTGTACCTGCCTGAAGCTCGCAGGCAGATTCTCAGCCCGCACACCTGTCTTGCGGGCATGGGTAACCAGCGCTCCCAGCTCCTCAATGAGCACCGTCTTTTCCGGCAGGAGAGCAGCCGCCCCGGCAACATCTTTTTCCATCAGGAAATGATTTTCCTGCGCCATAATGTCCGTGGCTCTGGTAAAGGCGTCAGTCAGCCGTGAGAGGGAGAAATCATCCATCTCCTCCTCATTTCGACTAGAAAAACGCCCTGACAGACGGCGGACAACTTTACCCAGATGCAGCATTTTCATGGTCTGCGCCCTTCCGTTTCTTTCCCGGACCGTGATGCTTTCTCCTGCATCTCCTTCATCCGGCCATAGACCTGATGGGCGATCCCCACGCCCCCGTTACGGGCTACTTCCTTGCCCAATTCCAACACCTGCATGGAGCGAAACTGCTTCTCCGCATTGCCTCCCCCAAAGGGAGCCGCAGAATTATCCACAGTATCAAACATGGGCTGAAGCATCTCACCCAGCGCCATGGCCTCGAAGTCCTGCGCCGTCTTGCGTATCTTACCGTCATCCTTCTGTGACGGTGCCGCAGGGTGGCTGCCAGCATGACCCGTATTCCGTACGGATATGGCAGAGAGTGATGATACAGCACTCATCAGACAACATTCCTTCTTCTGGGTGACAGATTCATCAGACTGCCCCCTCATCACACTCAGCGGACTTCCAGCTCGGCCTGTAATGCACCATCCGCCTTGATGGCCTGAAGGATGCTGATCATGTCCCGTGGCCCTACGCCGAGCGCATTCAACCCTGTTACGAGATTCGCCAGAGATGGTCCGTCCGACAGGATACCCATCTTGTGATCGCGATCGGTCGTGGCATTGATCTGCGTTCTCGGCACAACTGCCGTCTGCCCTGCCCCAAACGCATTAGGTTGAACAACTTCCGGGCTGTTCGTCACCTGTATGGTCAGGTTCCCCTGTGCGATCGCCACGGTCGTGATGCGGACATTATCGCCGATGACAATCGTCCCGGCTGCCTCATCAACAATCACCTTTGCCATCGTATCAGGCGTGACGGTCAGATCGCCGATCTCATAAAGCGCCTCAGATACATTACGCCCAGCAAGATTGACGGCCACTGTTCTCGGGTCATTCACGCGTGCCGTCCCCCGCCCCATATGCCGGTTGATAACCTCCGCTATGCGAACAGCCGTTGTATAATTAGAATTCTTTAAGGAAAGATGAATGATACCCCCAGCACCGAGCATGACAGGCACTTCCCGTTCCACAACGGCGCCGTTGGCAATATGGCCACTGGTGGGGACATTGCGTGTTGCCGTGGCCCCCGGCCCTCGTGCCGTGAAGGCGTTGGTCACGAGTGAGCCCTGCGCAACGGCATAGACCTCACCATCCGCCGCCTGCAATGGCGTGACGACCAGCGTACCGCCTGTCAGGCTCTGCGCATCCCCAACGGCGGAAACCGTCACGTCAATGCGGCTGCCCCCATGGGAGAAAGGCGGCAAGGTTGCTGTGACCATAACGGCGGCCGTGTTGTGTGTCTGAAGCTGGATAGCCTTGTCCCGGATATTCACACCGAGACGGTTGAGCATACCAACCAGCGTCTCACGCGTGAAAAGCGTATTGGTCAGCCTGTCTCCGGTACCATTCAGCCCGACAACCAGCCCGTATCCTACAAGCTGGTTATCCCGCACGCCTTCATAATCCACAATATCCTTGATCCGCACCGCAGAAGCACGAGCCGAACCATCCCAGAAAATGCCAGACAGCACACATCCGAGGGTCGCCAACAGGACATAACGACAGGCAGGCCGGGTGCCATCCACGCCCCGGAACAGCCTCACGCAACAGCGTCTCAAAAACATCAAGCATAGTCTCCTACGCCCAAACTTAACCTTATATATGGAATACACAAGGAAATAATTTCACAAACTGTCTTTGGTTAACGTATAAAATGACCATGATAAAGGCTTTATTATCCAATTATCGCCATGTCCTTCTGAGCTGCCTGTTCAGCATGAGCCTGAGCGTTCCGGCCATGGCGCAAACACCGGACATGCCTGCCGACCACACAGCATCCCGCCTCTGCCGGGAGGCGACGGCACAGGTCGAGCGGGCCCTTCGCCTGCCAGATGGCTTCCTTGCCGCCATCAGCCGCGTGGAAACTGGCAGACCTGATGAAAATGGCACGCTTCTACCATGGCCATGGAGCATCAATGCCGCAGGAAAAGGCTATTATTACGCCACACGGCAGGAAGCGATTGATGCCGTCAGAGCCTTTCAGCAACAGGGTGTGACCTCCATTGATGTAGGCTGCATGCAGGTCAATCTTCTTCACCACCCCACGGCGTTTCCCTCACTGGACAGTGCCTTCGACCCCTACAGCAATGCCCGCTATGCCGGGATGTTCCTGCAGAAAATGAAAGAACAGACAGGGAGCTGGCCTCGTGCCGCCGCTGCCTACCACTCCCAAACAGCCAGCAACGGCACGGCCTATCTGCAACAGGTTCTCCAGCAATGGGCAACACCGCAGGATGCTCATTCAGACCATTCCTCGGCCCTGCCCATGCCGCCACATGGCATCACGGGCAGGGCTGTTCCCCCTGCACGAACCACTGCGCCACACGCCCCCATGCCATACCGGCCTTTCATCATCCGGCCAGCCACATCATCCCCTTCCGAGACCGGCATCAACCATGCTGAAACGGGATCAGCCGCCTTTCTGGCAGCGCTGCATCATCAGGAAACGAGCACGGTCCGCCAGCCCGTTCCCACCACGCCTTCAGCACAGGCAGGAAGTGGCCCATATAACCACCGTCAGTTTCGGCCATTCCGTGGCATGTTCCGGCCCGTTCTACCTCCGCCACCCCATCAGAGGATGAAAAGCACGCAGAACGGACGCAGCCTTGCCGCTTACCGGGCCATGCCTGTCCATACCATCCAGACCATGCCCTATGCTCCGGCTTACTGAAATGGCAGAGTTCAACGCCTGATATGCTCCAGCAGCTGGACCAGCACCTGCGACATACTGGCAAAACCTTCCTGTAGCTGAACAACCTGTTGCGATAGCTGCCCCAACTGGGCACGCCCCAGATGGTGGCTCTGAATAAACCCGGCCTGCAACTGTTTCAGCGCATCTCCGCCCTGTATAGCCTTGCGGATGATGCTGTTTTTGTAAGCCAGCGCATAATCATGCTGCACTTCATGCTTACTAGTGTCGTTATCATCCCCTGTCTGGCGGCGGTGATGATAGGAACAGAGAAACGCCCCGATGATCCCGATCTCCCCCGCCATCATGATGCGTAGGAACAGATCATGATCCTCAACATAATCCAGCCGTGTCTCCACCTCTCCCGCAACAGCCAGAGCTGACCGGCGGAACAGAAACGTGATCGGCATGACAACGCATATATGGGACAGATACAGGCCGTAATCCATGATCGTACCTGTCTTCAGGCCATACTGATCCGTCTTCCTGTCCGTGATGATGCAATCATCCTCAAGATGCTCATACACGTCATAATTGCTGGTCGTGACACCTGCATAAAAACCCACCTCATCACGCTCCAGATAGGCCACGGTCTCGGCCAGAAAGGCAGGCTCCAGCGTGTCATCATCATCATGAATGAGAATATAGGGCTCCTCAGATACGGCCAGAGCGAGCGCCAGCGCCTTGCTGCGCCCTACCGACCGAGGCAAGTCCACGCAGGAAAGACGGTCTCCCCATACGGCGCCATGTGCCTCCACACAATGCCGCAACTCCGTGAGGTCTCCCCCGTCATTAATGACGTGAATACGGAAATCCTGAAAACTCTGGCGGTGCAGACTTTCCAGAGCCCGGCGCAAAAAGATCGGACGGTTCTTTGTCCGCAGCAGGACAGCCACTTTATAGGGTGACATGACTTAACCCTCCGCAATCCGCCGTTTCAGACACAGCCCCACCTCACGCATGACCGGCACAAGAGAAAGCTCCTGCGCCCGGAAGATGCGCATGGTCGGATACCACGGCGTCCGCTCTCCTTGATCGCCCCAGCGCCAACAGGCGTCCCAGCGGCTGACCAGCCAGACCTCCTTCCCCAGAGCCCCCGCCAGATGCAGCGGTGCTGTATCCACGGAAATCACAAGGTCCAGACTTTCCATAAGGGCCGCCGTATCTGCCATATCCTGCACGGACTCCATCAGGTCATGAACCGACTGCCCGGCTGCATGGACCAGCTCACCCCGTCTTCTGCCATACTGAAGGCTGAACAAATCGGCATCCACAGGACCAAGTGCCTCCAGCATCTCCGTCAGGCTAGTCGAACGCCGCCGATCCGCAGCGACATCCTCTGCACTGGAACGGGCATCTCCCGCCCACACTAGCCCCACCCGCAGGCGGCGCCCTGAAGATGGTCTCTCCCGTGCCACAGCTTCATTCACAAGTCGGGCAAAACGCTCCTGCCGTTGGGCTGGAACTTCCAGATAAGGACTGAAAGACGGAATCTCCTCCGGTCCTTTCAGATCGCAAATATAAGGCAGGTCCGGGATCGGGCAGGAGAAATCATAATCCGCAGCCTGCTCCGGCTGTTCCAGAATATCCGTAATGAGACTGACCTGCACCATGGGGTAACTTTCCCGCAGCAACCGCAGCAATGACGGCAGAACGGCCAGCGTGACACGCCCTCCCCGGCGGACAATCTCCGGCAGGAAACGGATGAACTGAATGGTGTCCCCAAGTCCCTGCTCCTGATAAAACAGGATATGACGGCCCTTTAGTGATACATCCTTCGTCAGCCGTGGCAGGTCCTGATAAAACCAACAGTCCAGACTGGGCATGCGGGGCACACGCCGTGCGTAGCGTGCAAATCCTTCTTCATAATCGCCAGCCTTCAACAGAGCGATGGCATAGCCAAATGATACCATCTCGTGCCGTGATGAAAGCTCAATGCCCTTACGATAATAGGTCATGGCCTCCCGTGAACGATTCAGACGTTCCAGAGCACAGCCCATATTATTGTACAGCGATACAGATGGCGGCCCGTCTCTCAGCCATACAGCCAGAATCTGCTCGGCCTCCTTTGCCAGCCCTGCTTCCAGCAGAGCCATGGAAAGATGTTCACCCACTAGAACACGATGCTGCGGGCACGTTCTGGCCACTTCCATAAACAGGGACATGGCTTCATCATTCTGGCCAGCCGCCATGAGCGCACCGGCCAGAAAAATCTTCACCTCTCCCCGTACCGAGGTCATTTCTGGTCGAGCTTCCGGCAGAAGCAGCAGGGCCTTACGGAACACAGCCACCGTCACCTCATGCCGAGCACTGCACCGGGCCAGAAACATGCCCGCTGCCAGCAGGACCGAGGCATCCTGACTCGCCTGCGCCGCCTGTATCGCCAAACCGATCGCCTGCTCGCCTTCCCCGCAGGAAAAAAGCTTCTGACAGCAAGCAGTAAGGGCCTGTGGCGTCATAGGCCGCTCATCCATGCCCTGCATGCGGTCTTCCGCTCCTCCGCCTTGCTCTGTTTCTGCCATGGCACCACCTCCCTGCATGGTTTGTTCTATAAATGACCAGACAGGCCATAACTTCATTGAAATATCATGTCCTTTCAAATCTTGATGGGCAAGGTTTTAATGGTTAAATTGCAAATCCACAGATAACAGGCCTTAACAAACCTTGAGACACTCTGCCTTCACCCCCTTTACTGGAAGGTAGAGCTGTACATGACCAGTCAGGATACCCATGTCCGCTTCCCCTTCTGCTCCCCCGCCATCCGGTGCTCCCCTGCCCAGAAAATCCGGCACGGGGCGGGCTGACGGGCTGACCGGATGGCTGGGCACCTTGCTGAACAACCCGACCAGCCTGTTCAAAAGAGATGGAATCGCCTCCCCCCTTACGGCACGCCTGCCGGGGACGGATATTCTTCTCGCTCTGGGTGTGATTCTGCTCATCTCCATTCTCATCGTGCCCCTGCCCACGCTGATTCTGGATATCGGGCTGTCGCTCTCCATCACCTCATCCGTGCTGATCCTCATGGTGGCGCTGTTTCTGGAACGACCACTGGATTTCACATCATTCCCCACGCTGCTCCTGCTGACGACCATGTTCCGCCTGTCGCTGGAAGTGGCCACGACACGGCTCATCCTCAGCCATGGTAATGAAGGCGCCTATGCAGCCGGGCATGTCGTGGCTTCCTTTGGCGGCTTCCTCATGGGCAATGATGTGGTGATTGGCGGAATCGTCTTCTGCATCCTGCTTGTGGTGAACTTCATGGTCATTACCAAAGGGTCAGGACGCATTGCTGAAGTCTCCGCCCGCTTCTTTCTGGATGCCATGCCCGGAAAACAGATGGCCATTGATGCTGATCTGGCCTCCGGCGCCATCAACGAGCGTGTGGCCCGCTCCAAACGCAAAGAGCTGGAAGAAGAAAGCTCCTTCTACGGGGCCATGGATGGGGCTGCGAAGTTCGTCCGTAATGATGCCATTGCGGGGATTCTCATCACAGCCATCAACATTCTGGGGGGGCTGGCCATTGGCGTGCTGCGCCATGATATGCCCATCAGCGAAGCTGCACAGACCTTCACGACCCTGACCATTGGTGATGGTCTGGTCTCTCAGATTCCGGCTCTGCTGGTCTCACTGGCAGCCGGTATCGTGGTGACGAAAGGAGGCACGGATGGCTCGGCAGACGTCACGCTGTTCCGCCAGCTCGGTGGAAACGCCAAGCCGCTGGCCATTGCCGCCATGCTGTCGGCCATTTTTGCCGTCATGCCCGGCCTGCCCGCCTTCCCCTTCCTCATGATTGCTGCCGTGGCGGGTACCGGGGCCTGGATACGCTACAAGACACCCCGTCAGGATGATGGAGAACAGGACCTGACCCAGCCTGCAGCTCCCACCACGCAGCCCATTTCCGACCTTCTGAAGATTGACCTGCTACGGCTGGAGATCGGCTATGGCCTGCTGCCGCTCGCCAGTGGCGACAATGCCCAGATCACCAAACAGATCAAAGCACTCCGCCGGAAGATGGCGGCGGATATGGGCTTCATCACGCCCTCCGTGCGGATTCAGGATAACATCCAGCTTCCTACGGAACGCTATGTCATCAAGCTCAAGGAAATCGACATCGCTTCAGGCGAGATACGCCCGAACCATCTTCTGGCCATCTGCCCCTCTCACAGGACTGACGAAGCCACCCTGCCGGGTGAAAGGACGACCGAACCTTCCTTCAACCTGCCCGCCATATGGATCACTCCTGAACTGAAGAAAAAGGCCACGGATGCCGGCTATACGGTCGTGGACCCTGTCACGGTCATCATCACCCATCTGACGGAATCCATCAGTCAGAATCTGGGAGACCTGCTGACCTATGCCGCCACCCAGTCCCTGCTGGATGACCTGCCTGCCGAGGAGCAGAAGCTCGTCAACGAGCTCATCCCCTCGCAGGTATCCCTCAGCACGGTCCAGCGTGTTCTCCAGTCCCTGCTACAGGAGCGCATTTCAATCCGTGACCTGCCCACCATTCTGGAAAGCATACAGGAGGGCCACGCCCTCGCTGCCAAGGGCATCAAGGCCCTGACAGCCCATGTCCGCATCCGCCTCGCCCGGCAGATATGCAACAGCTATGTCGGCCCCTCCAGCTGCATTTCCATGATTACCCTCTCGGCGGACTGGGAAAGCAACATCCTCAACAACACGGTCGGGCAGGGTGATGACCGCACACTGGCCATGCCACCTGCCATGCTGGACCGTTTCGTCACGGCTCTACGCCGTGCGTTCGACCAAACCGCCACCCTTGGGGAAATGCCCGTCATCGTCACGACCTCCGCCACACGGGACTCCGTGCGGATGATCGTGGACCGCATCCGCCCTTCAGTCGCCGTCATGGCACAGGCGGAAATCTATCCCCGTACCCGCATCCGTACCGTTGCCACGGTGAACTGATCGTCTCCTGAACTGGACCAGAAACATGAACAGCTCTTTTTCCTACCATACACACTATCCCCACCCTGCCAGCACCACCGTGGCAAAAACACAGCCTGCCAGCCCGCCGCCACAGCCCGCCACCCCGCAAGCGGAGGCTGGAGAAGTCGCCCTTCCCTCCAACTCCCTAAGCATACCGGACATTCTGGCGTGGCATTCCATCCCGCAGGACCTCATCAATGCCATGGCAGGCAGCAGTCTGGCGGCTGGGCTGGAGCGGATGATTACCTTTTCACCCTTTCCGCTCCTGCCCGGTATTCCCATGGCTCTGGGCGGGGCATCAGGGTCTGGCAAGTCCCTTACACTGGCCAAGCTGGCCGCCCGCTACGCACGGCAGGCTCGGCAATCTAACGGCAGGATAAGACGGCCGCTCGTGCTGGCCTGCGACAGCACGCCGGGCAGTTACATCAAACTGGCCTCCATCCTACGGGGCTGTGACATTGACCTGATAAAAGCCTATGGCGGGCTGAGCCCGGACCTGATTGACGGCTATAACCGCATCATTCTGGTGGACCTGCCGGGTCTCTGCGTCTATTCGCCCACCGCCATGGCAGAAATGAAAGAGGTGGTGGAACGCACGAGGGCCAGCCTCTCCCTCGTCATTCCGGCCGGGATGGACCCGGAGGAAAGCACGGACATTGCAGCTGCTTTCCATCAATGCGGAGCAAAATCCATGATAGCCAGCCGTATGGAACAGTCTGGCCGTATTGGCAGCATCATCACCGCCGCTGCCTGCGGTCTGGCCCTGACCTATGGCAGCTATTCCGGCAGCATCAATGAGGGCTTCACCCAGCTTACCCCGACCATTCTGGCACGGCGGTTACTGGTGCTGCCGGGGTGAGAGTGGCGAGGGCCTACCCCCCGCCGAAACTCCGTACCAGCCCACCGGACACCATCTGGAACCCATCCACCAGCACGAAGAAGATCAGCTTGAACGGAAGGGAGATGGTCGGCGGGGGGAGCATCATCATGCCCAGACTCATCAGGACGCTGGAAGTGACAAGGTCAATCACCAAAAACGGCAGATAGAGCAGGAAGCCCATCTCAAACCCACGGCTCATTTCACCGACCATGAAAGCCGGCACGATGACCCGCCACGGTATCGCTAGAGAGGCACCATTAGCCGGAGCAGGCTGCGGCTTCAGCCCAGCCAGATGATAGAAAATGGCCACATCATTCGGGCGGGCATTATGAATCATGAAGTCCCGGAACGGCTCCGCCGCCGCCTGAAGACCAGTCACTTCTTCCACACGACCATCCATCAGTGGCTCGATACCCTGCTGCCATGAGCGTTCCAGCGTAGGCTGCATGACAAACAGAGTCAGAATCAGCGCCAGAGCAATCAGCACCATGTTGGGAGGTGTTCCCTGTGCCCCGATGGCACTCCGTAACAGGGAGAGCGTGATGATGATGCGGGTAAAGGCCGTCATCATAACCAACAGGCTGGGCGCAAGGGACAGGAAGGCCACAATCGCCGTCAGCTGGATGAGGCGGCTGGTTGTTCCGGCCTCACCAATCCCACCGCCTTTCCCCATATCAAGCGTAATGGACTGCGCCGCCGCCGGATGCGCCAGAAGACAGAGCATGGTGATGGCCACAACCAGACCACACAGCCCCACACAACCCAAAAGCAAGGCACGCCACAGCCGCTTCTGGCAGGCAGGTACATCTTCCATAATCCTGTCAGTATCCGTAGAGCCTGTCCTTCCATAGTCCGTCATCAGCTTGTCTCCTGCATTTCCTGCCGTGCAGGGCCGTTTTCCTTCATCCAGCCAACACACAGGTCAGACGGCCCCCCTGTCAGGATGATAGCCGTGGCCCGCTGACCGTCCGCTCCTCGCACCGCTACGGAAAACAGTGTCCGTTTCGCACCCAGTGGGATAGCGTCCTGCACGCTCAGGGCCCGTCCCTGCCCATCTCCCTCTTTCAGCAGGGATGGCATACGGTGCTTCAGCCGCCTCAGGCACCATGGCGTCACAAAGATCAGCCCTACAACAAGGAACAGTGCCAGCAGCGGATTCACATGAAATCCCGTAATGACCTGCATCATGACGTCACCACCATGTCCTCCCGCTCCATCCGACATCAGGAGCTGGCGGAAGATGACATGATCTCCGTCATCGTGACCGCAATATTGTCATCTTCAATGATGGTGATTTCACCACGGGCGATCAGCCGGTCATTGGCGTAAATATCAATGGACGCACCCAACTTGCGGTTCAGCGGAACAACGGCGCCACGACCAAGACGGACAAGGTCCCGCACGGGCATCTTCACATCCCCCACGACAGCCGTGATCTTGACCGGAACGTCCAGAATAGCTTCCCGTTCCCACTCCTTTTCCTGCCCGCCGGGTGGCTGAACATCACCGCCCTCCCGCACGTCAGAAGCAAAGTCGGACAGATCGACTTCTGGAGTATGGGTCTGCTGCATGTCTTCCGCTGCGCTGTTACCTTCTGGCATGTTCAGTCTCCTTCATGCTCTGCTATCTGTTCATCGGATGGTCTTGGACTGTCAGAGGACGTCTCGGTGGACGATGAGCGGGCCAGTGCCTGAATCGCCTCCGCCACACGCTGACGGACCATCTCCATCCATCTGTCCTTATCCAGAACCATCCGTGTATCTGCTGCCGAAACCGTGAGATGCCCTGCGGGCCTGTCCTCCACCACATGCAGGGTCACGCCCTCCATGCCCTCCAGAGCTGCCCGCAAGGCCGGTTCGTCATGGAGGGAACAGGAAAGGCTGACCGGCCCTTCACAGCGCCGCACCATGTCCACCGCATCATCAGCCAGTTGCCGACCCAGCATAGTAGCTGAGAGATCGCCGGAAACGAGCTGCTCCACCGTCTGACAGACAGACTGAACGAACAGCTCCGCCATATGCATCATGCTGTCCGTCCGCCGGGCTTCTTCCTCCGCCATGAAGGCAAAGACCTGCTGCACGGCTTCGGCCATCTGGCCGGACAGGGCCTGCTCAGCCGCACGCTCCCCAGCCTCATATCCCGCCTGACGGGCTTCATCCTTCAGCCGTTCCAGCTCGTCAGGATGCAGGCTGATGACGGGCTCCGGCTCGGGCTGTTCATCCTCGGGAACAGACCCGTCTTCCACCGGCTCTGCACCCATGCCGGACATGTCATGACGTGAAAAATCTTCCAGCGTGTCGCTGAAAGTCGGACTTCCAGCGACAGGACCATCAGAAGATTCCGGTGGATGCGCCATGGCCTGCTCCATCGGTGTCACTCGATAATCTCATCATCAGACGAGGATGGCGAAATATCGATCTCCCCATCATTGGCCATGGTCTTGATGAGCGTGATGAGCTCCATCTGGGCGGCCTCAGCATCCCGCAAACGCACGGCCCCAAGCCCCCGAATTTCATCCTCCATGAGGCCCGCCGCACGTTTGGAAACACAGTTGAAGAACAGCTGGCGAATGCTCTCATTAGCGCCCTTGAGGGCCAGAGGCAGACGGCTCTTGGCCTCGCCATCCCGGTTGATGGCGGCCATGACGCGCATCATGTCATCCGGTGTCAGACGCTTGATGTCATCAAAGGTGAACTTCAGCTTGTTCACCTTTTCCATATCCTCCTCGCTGCGGCGACCAAGCTGTTCTGTCAGGCTGGCCTCCGTCTTGCGGTCGAAATTGTTGTACACCTCGGCCACAAAGGCATAGCTGTCCCGTTTCGTGGACCGGCCAAAGGCGGTTATCAGCTCCTTGCGGAGCGTCATTTCCAAACTTTCCAGCACATCCTTGCTGACCGGACTCATATGCAGGATGCGCATGATGACATCCGTGGCAAAATCTTCCGGAAAGAGCGACAGAACACGGGCTACATGCGCCGGTGAAATGTAGCTGAGGATAACAGCAACCGTCTGCGGCTGTTCATTGCGCAGATAGTTGGCCAGAGCAGCCTCCGGCATATTCCCCATCTTCGCCCAGACACTCCGCCCTGAAGGACCACGAATATCCTCCATGATCTTCTCGACCATTTCGGCAGGGAGGGCCCGCTTCAGATAATCCTCGGTCGTTTCATAACTGCCGACAAAACCATCCGAACTGGCGAATTTCTGAGAGAACTCGTTGCAGACAGCTTCCACAACAGACGCCTTGACCAGCCCCAACGATGACATGGCCCGTGAAATGTCCCGGACCTCATCTTCCTGCAAAGAACGGAAGATACGGGCCGAGCGTTCCTGCCCGATCGCCAGCATCAGGATGGCGGCCTTACGGCTGCCGCTCATTCCGGTAGTCAGGCTGGAAGATGCCGTGTCGGACTGTCCTCCCTCCTCACCTGCTCCGACAGCAATACCCTGTTCTGCCATGGTTGCGCCTCCTCAGCTCTCTGCCGATTTTTTGGAAGGTTCAGGCTCCGCCAGCCAGTTACGGACAACGGCGACCGCATCGTCAGGATTTTCCTCAACACGCTGCGTCACACGGGCCAGAGCCTCACGGCGCATCTCGCCTTCTACCCCGTCAACACTGACACGGTCCGGCGTTCCACCAGCCATGCCCATGCCGGTTTCTGCCGCGGAGATGTCAGAGGCAGCTTCTCCTTCCTCCTCATTCCCCTTGCGGGCACGCCGCAGGATCGGCCCCAGCAGCATGGCCGCAGCCCCCAGAATGAGCAGGATGGGAACAATCCACTCAGCCAGATAGATCAGCATGTCCCGTGTAAAGAACGGCGTGTCTTCATGCGGCAGGTCAGCCCCGCCATCCACACGGAACGGCATGGACACCACATTGACCTCATCACCCCGGCTCTTGTCATAGCCGATAGCTGTCTGAACGAGCTGGGTCAGACGCTTGACCTCGGCTTCATCCAGCGGCTTCCATGAGGGCTTACCACCCTTATCTGTCGTGACAGTGCCATCGACCATGACAGCAAGGCTGATCCGGGACACACGGGGCCGTGTCTGGTTGATGACACGGGTCCGTTTGCCGATCTCGTAATTATTGGTTTCATCCGTCCGCTCCTCGCTGGAGCCGGTACGGTTATTCCCTGCATTAGCATTCGGCAGGTTGTTGCCTACGCTGGTATTCTGGTTCGCCTCGCTATTGGCACTCTTATCCGAACTTGTGCTCTGGGAACGCAGAACCTGCTGATTGGGGTCATAAGATTCATCCGTCTCGTGGATGATATCCGTGTTCATGGTCACGGCAGCACGAGCCCGCACATGCCCCATACCGAGCGTGGGCGTCAGAATATCTTCAACAGCCTGCGCCAGACGCTGTTCTTCAGAATGACGCTGCTTTTCCAGTGACGACTCTTCCCCGGCAAGGCTGTCCGGGTCACCCGGACGGGCCAGCACATCACCCCGTGTATCGACAATGGAAATACCATGCATCCGCAGCCCCGGCACGGCGGCTGATACCAGATTCTGGATCGCCGCAATGGCATCCTCAGACACGGCACCGGACCGGCCTACGTCCAGAATAACACTGGCCTGGGACGGGTTTGTCTCCGTGGAAAAGAGATCACGATGAGGCAGGACAAGATGCACACGCACATTACGCACACCATGAATCAGCCGGATGGACCGCTCCAGCTCACCCTCCAACGCACGGGTCTCATCAATGCCCTGTTCAAACTGCGTACTGGTAAGGGTCCCGCTCTTATCGAACAGCTCGTACCCCACGGCCCCACCGCCGGGCAGACCAGCCTTGGCCAGAAGCAAACGAGCCTGTGCCACATCATTCGCCGGGACATACAGGCTGCGCCCATCCGGCCCGGTTGTTGTGGGAATGTGCGCTTTTGTCAGGTCATCCACCATCTCGGCGGCTTCATTCAACTCCAAATCCCCGTAGAGCAGGGACATGGGCGCTGCCCGATTATGAAAGGCAATCACGCCCAGAGACAGAAGCAGAAGCACACCAACAACCCCAAGAGCCATGAGCCTCATCCGGCCCAGACACTTCAGGCCTTCCATAATCTTCGGCAATCGGAGCTTATCGAAATTCATATGAAAGGTATCTACCTGCTTCTCTATCCCCAGAAACAACATAGGTTGTTCCCGGACTTTCCATGATCTGCCCTACTGGAGAGAGGACACCTGAGCGCCTCAATTAACCTTGCAAAAGACAAGGTGTAAAGTAATATATAAGGCCAATTATAAACACTTCCCTTACATTAAACCTTTATGGCGTATAGTAAGGGTTGGAAGGAGGAACTTTACCTTCCGGCATCATGAGGCGATTGGCATTTTGCTGTGCCGTAAGCCCTCGCGGGCCTTCATAGGCTTCATGCGCCATGTTGGGCGTCAGTTCTGGTCGGGCCCAGCAATCCACACCGTTCCAGCTTTGTGTACAGTATGGCTGCGGGGGTGGTGTCCGTTCTGGCGGATTGCACCAGTCTTCCCCTTCTTCCAGATAGCCAGCCTGACATTCCCGCCCTGTCAGCTTGCTGGCTATGTAATCCGGCGCACAGGCCGTCATCCCTACAAGAACGGGCAGAAACATCATCATGCGCTTCCATGATGCACGCATGGAACAGGAACGCTTCATCTCTTATCTGTCTCCCATTGCCGCCCCTTACTGCCGTGAAGGCAGAAGCGGCCCATGCTGTGCCATGCTTTCATAATGTAGGGCCTCCAACATACCCGATTCCGTACTGGCTTCCTGCCCTGCTGGCAGAGAGGCATCAGAGCCGTTCATCATGACAGGCACCGACAGCACGGCATGATGAAAATGCCGCACACCCACCAGATACTGGGACACCAGATTCACACGGTCTGGCGTCATATGCGCCATGATGCCCGACAGCCGGCGAATGTTCATGGCGGTCGCAATGGCGATCAGCACATGCGGGTCCATCACATTAAAGACCGTAGCGGCCTCACGGGGGCGCATAGCCTCGTAAATACCAACAAGTCGGGTCACAGCCTCCTGCGGAACGAGCTTGTGATTATCCACATGCTCGGAAAGCGCTGCCATGGACTGATTCAACACATGAAAGCGCATTTCCAGCGCCTTGCGGGCTGACCCCAGAATGCGCTGCTGCTCCTGCATCTGCTGTTCCACCCCATCCATAGGCAGGGTTTCCTCGGGTACGGCAGACTGGGCAGCCGCAACAGGCCACAGGGTCAGGGTCAGAGCCAGACAGACCCCTGCCCCCACTCCTGCAGGATGAAAGCACGCCCTGCGCATCAGCCCCCCAACGGAATGTCGGCGTCTTTATCCGCCTCGCTGATATCAGGTGTCTGAGCGGGCCAATGCGGGTCAGGCTCATCATCACCAACCAGTGTATCGGCCTTCATAAGGGAAGCATCCTGCTTTCCTGCTGCCGCTTTTCCGATGGCTGTGTCACCACCCCCCTTACGGGAGACGGAAATGCGTACATCGCCCTCAAAACAGGCATCTTCATGAATGGCGCAACCTGTCGGGTTTCCCATTTCAATCACGCAGTCCGAAATGCGGGCACCAGCCCCCGCGGAAAGCCGTGGTGTGGTGAACGTCACCCCAGACACACAACCATCAATCATGACAGAAGCAGCCTCAACCCGTCCGTCCTTCATCACGCCTGTCTCAGCAAGATGAAGCTGCCCAGCTTGAAGCTCAATATGCTCCACCTCTCCGGCAATGCTCAGGCTGCCTTCCAGCGTGCCGTACAGATTCTCCACAACAAGTCCGCCGGGGATGAATCCTTCCAGCTGTTTTGACTCAGACATTCATGTGCCTCTCATTTCCATGCCATCATGATGGCTTACAGTTTCACAACATCAGACAAGAACAGCCTCCCAGCCCTCAGAAGGGCAGGACACTATCCAGTACCTTCTGGCCATAACGGGGCTGCTGATACTGCGAGAGCTGCCCCCGCCCCCCGTATGAAATCCGAGCCTCCGCAATACGGTCATGCGTCACCACGTTATCCTCCGAGATGTCCTGCGGACGGACGACACCACTGACCATAATCTGCCGCAGCTCGCCATTCACACGGACTTCCTGCCGGGCAACCACCACGAAATTCCCGTTGGGCAACACCTGCGTAATCACCCCCGCCAATGTCAGCGTGACCGTATCAATCCGCCGGATCGTCCCAGCGCCGTTATTGGAGCTGGAACTGTTGGTCTGGAGAGCGTCTGCGCTGGTCAGATGGGACAGAGTCTTCCCTTTGAAGCCGAACAGACTGGGAATCCCGAACACTTCTGCACCGCTGCCAGAAGCTGTCGTGTTGTTGGTCACATTGGCCGTATCCGCCACCTGTATCTTCACCGTCAGCAGGTCACCGGCCTGTGCAGCCCGCTGGTCCTTGAAGAAGGCACGGCTACCCGGCCGCCAGAGGCTACCAGCCTCCGTTGGTGGTGCCTGAAGCGGCGGCGTAGGCATTGTCACAGGGCGATAATCCGGTGCCTGTGTTGGATCGGCCGTACGTGTCATACGGGGGAGATGCCCCAGCTCACTCATGGTTCCAGCCCCCATGCAGCCCGAAAGCCCCACCAGAGCCACTGGCACGGCCTTCCGCCAGAGCCGGGACAGTCTCTGCCATGAGAGATCACGAAACAGCATGCGTACGGGATACATCATGGCCTGTTCCTGTCCCCCAGCATCAGGCTGCTGATACCCAACCGCCTGACTTCCTCCGAATCAGGTGGAATGGCCGTGGAGGACGCATCAACCCGCACCTCTCCGGAGGCAGAGACTTTCCCAATAAGAACCATCTTGCTGCCCAGATTCAGCGCATGGATGAACTGGCCGCTGCCACCATCTTCCAGCGCACGGCCTGTTGCCGTCAGCCGGATGCCCGTGCTGTCATAACTCAACAGAACCGGGTCTCCCCGATGCACAAGCACAGCCCGCCGCAGGTCTGTCCCCTGCACAGGCTGCCCCGCCCCAACCGTACGAACAAGTGCCATGCCAATCATATGGTCAGGTTCCGGCAGGGTACGAGCCAGAGGGGGCACTGTCCCCGTGAAGGCGGGGTCTATATGCATGTCATCCGGCTGAATGATATGACCGGACGGCAGGGCATGGTCATACACCATCACGGGCTGTACCGGCCTGATGCTGCCCCGCAGCGTGAAGCTGTCCGCCGCCATCTCTCCCGCAGGATGAACGGGCTGTACAGTCGCCGAAAACTGGCCTGTCTTGTGATCCCAATTCAGATTGGAGAGTGTGGCCGGGTCCTTTTCGCTTTCACCCGTCACCAGCGGCGTGAAGCTGGTCACATCCACCACAACGCCACCTTCATCCTGGGAGATGGCCTTACGCACAAGGGACGCATAATCATCCCGCCCCAGCACACGCCCGGCACGGGTCAGTGACAGGCTGGTAGATGATGACTGGTCGTCCCAATCCACACCATACTGGTCCGCCAGAGCAATGAGTTGTCCGCCGCCAATGGTGATGGTTTTTCCCGGTGCGGGGGCTGGACCAAGCAGACGATCCTGCCCACTCTCCAGACCGCTGAACACGTCTGACAGATAAACGGACGGTCCATGCACCACACCAGAAGGCCGCAAAGTCGCCGCTGCGACCACGCCTGAAAGCAGACTGCCCGCCAGTGCCAGCCCTGCCCCCAGCCGAGACAAAACCAACAGAACACGCTGCCCATTCCTCTGGTGTCTGATGAGAGATACCATACAGCCGCTCCCCAGCCTCAACGCAGGTTGGTCAATGTCTGGAGCATCTCATCGGAGGCGGTGATGCTTTTACTGTTCATTTCATAAGCACGCTGAGCCGTGATGAGGTCGGTAATTTCCGTCACCGCATTAACGGCCGATTCCTCCACAAACCCCTGACGGATTGTTCCAAAACCTGTCGTCTCAGGATTGCCGATGATGGGGTCACCCGATGATGTGGTCTCGGTAAAGAGGTTCTGCCCCATAGCCGCCAGACCATTCTCGTTCTGAAAGGTCGTCAGCTGAATCTGGCCGGCCACCTGAGAATTAGGCTGGCCCGAAAGCGTGTACTGCACCTGCCCCGTCTGATCGATCGTAATGTTCTCGGCATTATTCGGAATGGAGATGTTAGGTGTCAGCGGGTACCCGTCTGCCGTCACGATCGTCCCATCCTGCGACAGGGAAAAGGTACCGTCTCTCGTATAGGCATATTCCCCATTAGGCAGCAGAATACGGAAATAGCCCCGCCCTTCCACGGCGAGGTCCAGCGCATTGCCGGTCTGGGAGAGGGTTCCCTGCTCGTTGATACGGTAAATGGCTGCCGTCCGCACACCCAGCCCCACCTGTGCCCCGGCTGGCACACGATACCCTGTATCGGAGCTCATTGTCCCAACCCGGCGGAGGTCCTGATAGATCAGATCCTGAAACTCAGCACGGCGCCGTTTGTAGCCGGTTGTCGTCATATTGGCGATGTTGTGAGATATGGTCTCCACATTGGTGGACTGGGCCTGCATCCCCGTTGAAGCAACATCAAGTGATCTCAGCATAGATGAACATCCTCACGACTCTGCCACCATCCACGCCTCAGGGACGAAAGGCCATCACGATCATGGCAGGCACAGAAAATACATTAACTGGCCTTTCTCATAGACCGACACAAAAACCATTATCAAGGTTAATTCTGAAAACAGACCATAAACAGCCCTTCAAAATAAAGAGCTGTTAGCAAATATTGACTTTTAAAGACTATATTAAGACAAAAAACCTTCCAATTTCATGTTTAACAGGTCATGATATGGTGATTCATACATAAATATAGCCTTGAGGAAGACTCTTCATGGATGTAACCGGCTATCTTGCCCTCTCACGCATTGATGCACTGACACGCGGGCTTGAGGTTACGGCCAACAATCTGGCCAACAGCAGCACGGATGGCTTTAAGGAACAGCGTGTCCTTTTCTCGGATTATCTCTCACGCCAGCACGGCGACCATCTGGTCAATGGCGAGAAAGTCCTGACCTATAATCAGGACAGGTCCACCTATATGGACACATTGCAGGGTGAGCTGCGCCAGACAGGCAACCCTCTGGACCTTGCCATTAATGGAGCAGGCTACTTCGCCGTGCGCACACAGCAGGGAATCAGACTGACCCGTAACGGGCAGTTCCACCGCAGCGAGAATGGCACACTGGTGGATTCGTCTGGCAATGCCCTGCTGGATGACCAGCGCCGCCCCATTACCCTCACACCGGACGATCAAGTTCTGCCACTCGGCATTGGTTCTGATGGCATCATTTCCACGGAAAAAGGGGATATTGCCCGCCTTGGTCTCGCTACGGTGGACAATCCCAACACACTTCATGCCGAAGGCAACCACCTGTTCAGCCCTGCCAATGAGAATGATCTACGCCCTGTTCCAACACAGGAAATACGACAGGGCATGCTGGAATCCAGCAACGTCAATGCCGTGGAAGAAACAACGACCATGATAAAAACACAGAGGGAATATGACCTAAATTTCCAGCTTCTTCAGACCGAATTTACCCGCCGCCTGAATGCCATTGATAAAATAGCAACAGAGGTAACGACATAAGACTATTTGACATAGATCAAGAAATAACACTGAAATATAGGCCTTGTGTTTAACTTCCTGTAATATTCCAGCCGTAATCTGGCCACTGATGAGAGCTCTTTGTCTTTCATCAGAATCATGATGGCCATCAGGCCAATTCCTCATTCCAGGAGAAAGAATATGGATCTTGGCCTGTCCCTCAACATTGCTTCAACGGGCCTCAAGGCCATTGAGAATGAGCTGGCAACGACCTCCGACAATGTCACCAATGCCTCCACACCGGGCTATGTGGCGGCTTCCCCCGTCACGTCATCTGCCGTGGTGTCCGGTATCGGGGTCGGGACAACCTCTGGTACAAGCCGGCTCAACATCTCACAGCCTTTACAGGATGCGCTCTACCAGCAAAATGCCCATGTTGCCGGCCTGACAGTCACCGATAACTCCCTTGCTGCCGTTTCCTCTGTGCAGGGTACGACAACAGGGTCTGATGGTGCCAATACCATCGGCACCCTGACCAACAACCTGCAGAATGTCAGCACGGCCTTCATCTCCCTGAGCAACACACCGCAGAACAGCGCCTCGCAGCAGGGGGTTATCTCCGCAGCGCAGACTCTGGTCAGCAACATCCATACGCTGTCTTCCGTCTATCAGGCCCAGCGACAGGGCGCTCAGGATACCGTCACCAACACGGTCTCCGGTATCAATACCGACCTGACCACCATCGGGCAGATTTCTCAACAGATCATGCTGGCCCGTACCTCCCATGCCAATACGACAGACCTGGCCAATAAACGGCTGGAGGTTATGCAGGGGCTTTCCAGCAAACTGGGTGTTACCTTCACAGAGAAACCCAATGGCGACATGCTGGTCAGCACGCAGGACGGCACACGCCTCCCCACACGGCCAGACCAGCTTGGCCTCCCGGATGGCCAGTTCACAGCCCCTAACGCCAGCTGGCCACTCTCCACAAAAGCCACCAATCTGACCCCCAGCATGTACCATGCCACCGATGGCAGCGACAAAGGCGTACCGGGCATCATGCTGGCAGGACGGGACATTACGTCTCATCTAACAGACGGAACACTCGGGGCAGCCCTCACCCTGCGCGACAACACATACCCGCAGATGCAAGCTCAGCTTGATTCCTTCACCTACACACTCGTCAACCGCTTCAATGCGGCCGGAGTGCCTCTCTTTACCAATGGCACCTCATCATCCCTCTCATCCGACCCGACAAAAACATCACCGGCTGGCCTGGTTGGCCTTTCCTCCCAACTCGCCGTATCCGGAACGTACCAGCAGTCCCCTTATCTTCTGACAGCATTCGGGGCTGACAACAGTCACGTCAATTTCGCACCCAATGCCGTGCTGAATCAGGTCATGGGCAGCAGCCTATCCGCCGTTTCTGGCGCTCTAGCGGCTCCATCCACCTCTCTGGGGCCGGATGGTACACAGAGCACCGGCTATGAAGGAACACAGAGCCTTGTCCAGCTCGCCACATCACTGACCACAAGTCAGGCCGGGGTCATCAGCACGGCCAGCAGCAACCTCTCCACGGCAACATCCATCCAGACATCCCTGTCCACGAAAGTGGCCAATGTCTCCGGCGTGGATGTCAACAGCCAGATGGCCACGGTCGTAGCACTGAAGAACTCCTATTCCGCTAACGCCAAGGTCGTCTCCATGGTGCAGACCATGTTCAACACCCTGCTGGATGCCGTGCACTGACAGTCCGCCATCCCGTCCTTCATCTCTCATCATTCATAGGAACCCAGCCCCATGAGCATGACTGTCGGCCAGTATGGTGCAGCAGGCGCTAACCTGATCCTCAATGCAGGCATCAAGCAGATTCAATCACAGCAGAGTCTCATTGCCTGGCAGACATCACAAGGGACATCATCATCCAGTATTGCCGGGCTGGATGATGATGGACAGACAGCGCTTTCCCTCAGTCCGAAACTGGCTGCACTCAACAGCTATCAGGATAATCTGTCATCCATACAGAACCGCCTGTCCCTCAGCTCCACAGCTCTCAAACAGATCACAGACCTTGCACAGTCCCTCAACACGCAGCTTCTGGGTATGCTGTCTTCAGAGGGAAGCAGCACCACCAGTACGAATGCAGCAGCAGGCAGCGCCCAGAACGGCCTCTCCAGTCTTGGCACCATCCTCAATACAACCGATGGCAATGGCTTCATCTTTGCAGGGCATAGCCCATCCAACCCACCCGTCACATCGCCGTCTACATTATATAACAGCCAGCTTGCCCACACCATTTCCGGCCTTGTCTCCGGGCTGACAGACAGCAACAGCAGCACAATCCTCAGTCAGGCCACCTCTGCCAGTGCAGACAATAGTGCAGGCATGAGCGTATTTTCCTCCACTCTTTCCCTTCCTGCCGATCAGGCACGGGGCATGAGAGCTTCGGCCATCACAGGGCCGGATGACGGCAACATGACCGTAGGGATCGTTGCAACAGAGGGTGAAGCCGCCTCCAGCACATCCACCGGCTCCCCCATCCGAGACCTGATGCGAGATATGATGGTCATGTCCTCTATGAAAGGCATGAGCAACACAACACCAGGCTTTACAAGCCTTGTCCGTCAGCTTCACGATTCACTGGGGCAGACCACCAATCAGCTCATCGACATGAATAGCGGCATCGGCGTAACCCAGAATACTCTGACCCGCCAGCAAGGCATTTTCTCCAGCCTCCAGCTGACAATCAAAGAACAGCTTTCCACCAATCTGAACGTCAATCTTGCAGATGTAGCAAGCCGTTCTTCTGATCTCAGCCTCCAGTTGAAAGCCTCTTTCTCCCTCATTGCCGATACGAAAACCATGTCTCTAGCCGATTATATCTGACCCCCCTGTCATACGGCCACATGACAGAAACGGGCCATTCACCTGAATGAAAAGGGTGAATGGCCCGTTCTGTATTTATGGAAAATAAGGCAAGTTTTACGGAGAATCTTTCTACCGCCCATAAGAGAAAAAACCATAGAAAAAGACTGTCTAACAACGGAAAGGAGACCGGAAACGGCCTGTCCTATCCAGAAAACACCTTAGAAATACAGGTGTTACCCGTAATAGAATTATTATGGAGGCAGTCATGAGCCACGATAAAAAAGAGCAACACGCCTATAACGCATCCATTCCACACGACACGGTGCTCTCTGCCTACCGGCGCATGAAGACGATCCGTATGTTCGAGGACCGCCTACACGAGGATTTCAAGACAGGAAATGTACCGGGCTTTGCCCATCTCTATGCCGGGCAGGAGGCCACCGCTGTCGGAATCTGTAGTCATCTGACAGATCAGGATCAAATCGCCAGTACGCACCGTGGGCATGGCCACTGCATCGCCAAGGGTGTGGGTGTCGTGGCAATGATGAAAGAGATTTATGGGCGGCAGGGCGGCATCTGCAATGGCAAGGGTGGTTCCATGCATATTGCAGACCTGAAGAAAGGTATGCTGGGCGCCAATGGCATTCTGGGCGCTGGGGCACCGCTGGCCTGCGGCGCAGCCCTTGCGGACAAGCTGGCAGGACAGGGCCATGTCGCCATCGTCTTTGGAGGGGATGGCGGCGTGAATGAAGGGGCTGTGCTGGAAAGCATGAACCTCGCCAGTGTCTGGAAACTGCCCCTGATGTTCGTGGTGGAACAGAATGGCTATGCCCAGTCTACACCGCAGCAGAGAACCACATCCGTCAGCAGTTACGAAGACCGTGCAAAAGGCTTCGGCATGCCTGCTGCAACAGTGGACGGGCTGGACTTCTTCGCCGTGTACAAAACGGCAGGCGCCCTCATCCAGAAGATGCGTGAAGGGCATGGGCCTGTCCTGCTGGAATGCCGGACCGTCCGTTTCTATGGCCATTTTGAAGGGGACGATCAGGTTTACCGCCCTGCCGGGGAAGTGGACGATGCCCGGAAAAACCACGACTGCCTGAAGCTGTTCGCAGAATCAGCCCGCAACATGGGCATCAGTCAGGCAGAGCTGGACCGGATTGACCATGAGGTAGCGGAACTGATCGACCGGGCCGTGCAGGAATCCCTCAAGGCCCCTCATCCCGCCCTCAGCGAACTCCATGACGGCGTGTACGTCTCCTACTGAAAAAAACCATTCTGAAGGACCATCAGTCATGACAAGACATATCACTCTGAAATCCGCCATCAATGAAGCTCTGGATCAGGAAATGGCCAGAGACCCGAAACTGCTCCTTTTCGGTCAGGATACGGCTGGCGGTGTTGGTGCAGGCGGCGTGGCCGACACATGGGGCGGCGTGCTGGGTGTCACCAAGGGCCTCTATACCAAATATGGCGACCGGGTGATTGATGCCCCACCGACAGAAATGGCCTATGTCGGTGCTGCCGTTGGCGCTGCCCTTTCCGGTGTGCCCGTGGTGGCGGAAGTGCCCTTCATCGATTTCATGGGAGTCTGCTTCGACCAGCTTCTCAATCAGGCTGCCAAGATACGCTATATGTTCGGCGGTACGGCAGAAATCCCCCTCGTGATCCGCACGATGGTCGGGGCAGGAATCAATGGAGCCGCCCAGCATTCCCAGATGCTGACAGCCATGTTCACCCATATTCCGGGCCTGAAGGTCGTCTGCCCCAGCACACCCCATGACGCAAAGGGGCTGATGATTGAGGCCATCCGGGACAAAGACCCCGTCATCTTCTGCGAACCCAAGTTTCTTTACGAAACATCAGGTGCTGTCCCCGCAGACCCGTACACCATCCCCTTCGGACAGGCCCGGATCGCTAAAGAAGGACGTGACGTCTCCATCGTCACCTATGGGCCGATGGTGCCACGAGCACTGGAAGCCGCCAGCCAGCTGGAACAGAAAGGCATCAGTGCGGAAGTGATTGACCTGCGGACCCTCTCCCCGCTGGACCGTACCACCGTGCTGAAATCCGTCATGAAAACCGGACGTCTTGTGGCTGCCGATGAAGCTCATCCCCGCTGCAACATAGCGACCGACATCGTGGCACAGGTGACGGAACAGTGCTTCACATCCCTGAAGGCCGCTCCCCAGATGGTCAGCGCACCGCATACACCCGTGCCATTCTCCCCTGTTCTGGAGAAAGCCTACATTCCCGGCGCTGAGCAGATCATCGCTGCCGTGAGCAGGACCATGGCCTCCCACGCATGACGGCCCCTCACCTTCCTCAGAACAGATCAGGGATATGAAAAACATGACCAGAGACCCTTACAAAAATAAGGCCACGATCACACTGGATGCCGCCAATGCGCTCATCAAGAGCGTTCTGAAGGCCGGAGAGACACAGGGGCTACATCTGTCTGTCTCCGTGACCGATGCGGGCGGGCATCTGCAGGCTTTTGGACGACATGATCTCGCCGCCTTTCTGACGGTCGATATGGCGCTGGACAAAGCATGGACGGCCTGTTCCTTCGGCAAGCCTACCCATATCTGGAACCAGCTCGTGCAGGACCCGCATATGGCCCCCATAGCCAGCAGGTCACGGATGGTTGCTGTTGGCGGGGGTTATCCCATCATCGCAAACCATCAGGTCATTGGGGGGCTTGGTGTCTCTGGTGGCACGCATGAACAAGACCGTACCATCGCTGAACAGGCCCTAACTGATCTGGGGTTTGAACTTTCCTGACAGACCATTCAGGCCCTGGCCTGATACTTGTTGAGAGATGGTTAATCCATCATAGAAGGGAGACAAAGAGTTACCACGAACGGGGATCCTGCAATGCCTCACCTGACTATCGCCATGGGCCTGAGTGAAACCAACCTGATCCCTGTTCTTGTCTCCATAAAATCGCTGCTCGCCACGACCCGAAACCCTCATGACCTAGCCATTGCCCTCTTTCATGATGGCATCGCCAGCCCCATGGCCAGCATGGTCAAACACGTCCTGTCCTCCTGTGGTACAGCCTTCACGCTCATCGACATGCCCCGCATCCTGTCCGGCTTCGCCTATAAGGACATCATCTGCGATGAGATGCTCTATCCCCTGCTCATTCCGCAATATTTTACATCACGGACGTTCGTGCTCAGCCTCGGTGCTGGAGCTCTGGTACGAGATGACATCACCACATTATTGGAACAATTCCCAACCGAGAAAAAACTGGGGGCCGTTCGCTGCCTCTATCACGCCCACAAGCAGCATGATGCCTTTTATGGCCTCACCCGCGAGGCAGAACAAGACATAGGACTGACACAACCAGAACGTTATTTCAGCCGGAACCTTCTTCTGTTCAACCGAAACGCCATTTCCACCATGGAGGGACAGACCTGCATCCAGCTTCTTGATAAAGGCTGGCGTGCCCGTGATGAGGCCATCCTGAATCATCTGTTTCAGCAGGAACTCCATCTCTTTCCGCAATCATGGAATATCCCGATGGAACTATTCACCGAACCTGAAGATAGTTTCATTCCTTCTGCCCGACAGGCCGTCACAGAAGGCAGAAAAGACGTGAAAATCTGCCAGTTCTCATCCTCACTGCATCCAAACAGGATCGACATCGGCCTGAACCAGACAAACAACCATGCTCAGGACTATAAAGCCATCGCCCGAACCATCATGCACGCTATGGCGGACTATGCTCCGCAAGCCCTGTGTGGCCCTATGTGGGACACGATGAGCGCTATCTGAGATTCTCATCTATAAAACGAAGGTCATCATGTCTCGTATTCCTGTCGTTCTGTCCCTCAACAGCAACTATATCATCCCGGCCCTCACCGCCATGAAGTCCGTGCTGGACACAGTATCAGACAAGAACCGCATTGAGTTCGTCATATTGCACAGCGCATTGGACAGCCAGACGATCGCTATTCTGGAAAAAATCGTGACGCACCATGGCGGCAGTATCTCTTTCCTGAATATGACCCACATATTCATGGCTCATGGGCAGAACCCACCCGACAAAATGGAAATGCTCGCCTCCATTCTGATCCCCGTCCACTTTACGGACCACAGATACGTTTTCTGGCTGGATGCCGATACACTTATGAAGGACGACATCCTTTCACTCACTGGCGCCATGCCACCGGATAAAAAGATAGGGGCTGTCCGCTGCCTGTTCCGCAATTACCTACACAACCAGAACCCGACATCCCCTCTCTATCAGGAAACGGCACTGGTAGAAGTTGAATCCATATGTGACTATTTCAATGCCGGTCTCATCCTGTTCAACATGAGAGCTATTTCCAGCGAAGATGGCAGACGCTGCCTACAGCTCATCTCCCGGAACTGGCCGGGATATGGGGAAAGCATCCTCAATCATGTGTTCCAGCATTCCCTACATTTCTTCTCATTGCGCTGGAATTTCCCCATGATGATCATCGCTGAATCACCGGCACTGTTCAATCCCACTATCCGGGATGATCTACAGACCAGTCGTAGCCATATCAAAATGTGCCATTTTCTTGGGCCTTCCAAACCATGGAGCAAACACCATGCCGGATGGTTCCGAGATAATCTCTATCCCACTACTTTCACTGAACATCGGAATGATTACAGGAAGGTCTGTCAAGCAATCATGCAGGATATTGCCCTCGTGGCACCACCGATTATCTGCGGCCCCTCATGGAACATCATGACCAGCAGCCACTAAAAAACGCCACCGTGAAAACACGGTGGCGTCTGGCACAATCATCACCCAGAGACGACCGGCCCCGAAGGACCGGCCCATACCCCTTACTGGAACAGGGAAAGAATGTTCTGAGACTGACCATTTGCAATGGACAGAGACTTAATGCCGAGGGACTGCTTGGTCTGCAGAGATGTCAGCTTGGCGGATTCAGCGGACATATCAGCATCCGTCAGGGCACCAGAAGCCGCTGTCAGGGAGTCGGAGGACTTCTGACCGTAGGCACTCATGGAATCAATGGTCTGCTGGTTGGAACCCAGATCAGACGTCACGTTCGTCATGGCAACGATAGCCTTCTGAACACGACCGATCATATCAGCAACGGCCTGCTTCGGATCGCTGGAGCCAAAAGCAAGGGAAGCACCCGTGGCGCTGGCTGTCAGGAAGACGTTGGATGTCGGGTCAGAACCAGCCTTGCCGCTGCTTGTCAGGCCCAGAACATCGGTCAGGGTAGCACCTGAAGCACCTGTCGTAGCGGAGATCAGGCTGCCATAGCCGGTCAGTGTCTGTGTATCACCCTGAAGACCCGTAACGAAGGTCAGGCTGTTGGAGGTGATGCCCAGACCATCAGCCGTACCGCCAGATGTACCGCCGGACAGCAGGTTGATCCCCTTTGTCGTGGCGTTACGGGCAATGGTGTCGATACTTTTCATGTAACCTGTCAGCTCCTTGTCGAGCTGACCGAGAGATGAGGAGTTGCCCAGATTGTTACCAACAGTCGTCACAGCGTTCTGAACGTTCTGAAGGATGTTGATGATGCTGTTGGCAGCGGAGTTTGTGGAGCTGACAATCTGGGATGCATAGCTCAGACCATCATTGACAGCGCTCTGACCGGCAATGTCACCACCGATCTGGGAAGAAATACCGAAAGCAGCCGGGTTGTCGGAAGCATTAGCAACCTTCTTACCAGTGGAGACGGCGTTTTCTGTCTTGGCCAGATCGCTCTGTGTGGTGTTCAGTGTTTCCAGAGCAACCATTGAGGACTGGTTGGTATTGATGGAAAGACTCATGGTCTTCTCTCCTTGCGCATCTGTTTAAGAACCAACGCATTGCGTTGACAGATGGATAGAAACACAGAAGTTTTACATGATTCTTACAAGGCCTTCCTGAAATTACACAGGCTTAAATGGTTCGTGCCTGATCCTCACCATCTTTCTGACGCAGATAAGGCCGTGGCCCCCGCAGACGCCCCGGAACAGGTACGGCGATCTGGTCGGAAAAATGCGGGGCCTGCCCGTCTTTCACACCAGCAGCACTTTCCACCGATTCGGTAACGGCATGTCTGGCCTGTTCAAGAAGTTCCTGCTGTTTTTCCACCTGCTCCTCAAACTGGCGCAGCAGGGCCTGTGCTGCCTCCATAGCAGTGCCCATCCCTGCTTCCTGCTTTTCAGCCCGTTCCAGAAGGGCTGACAGCGAATCGGCAGTTTCCTGCGTCATCTTCTTCTGGTCCAGCAGGTCTTCCTCCACATTCCGGGCACGATCCAGCAGGACAGAAAGGCGTCTGTCACCCTGACTGACCTCATGCCGAACCCGCTCGAACATACTGTTGACCTGCTCGGTTGACGAATCGAGCGTTGCCACCATCTCGTTCAGCGCCGTGTAAGATTCCCGGATCACCCCCAGACGCCGGACAATAAGGCGGGAGCTGATAATTCCCGCTATCAGAACGATCATCAGGAGGATCTCGATGATGAGCTGACTATTTTTCAGAAGCATGATGCTCCTCCTGCTCTACTGAATGATGACCGACCATCCCGCCCAGAGACGCCAGAAGCTCCGGCGTCAGTTCTTCTTCGGGGGGGATCAGCCTCTGATCGATCCGAACCGCCTGCATCTTATGCAGCCGCCCTAACGTGCCCTCAAAGATCGGTATGCCGTCACATTCCATCCGCACATGATGCGGTGATTCCCCCTTGCTGGGCAGATGGAGGACACTCCCCTTTTTCAGGTCAAGAATCTGGGAGAGTGGGAAATCCGCCGTCTCGAACACAGTAGAGACTGTCACGCTCGTTTCCATGATTTCGGAAATAAGATGACTTTCCCAGATGGAGTCATTGCCGAAATTTTCCCCCATGAACTGCTGGGTCAGCTTCTCCCGCACCGGCTCCATCGTGGCATAGGGGATGACGATATCCAGATCACCACTCCTGTCTCCCATATCGATATGGAAACGGGCCGCAATAGCCGCATTGGAGGGACGGGCAATTACGGCAAGGCTTGAACTGATCTCCAGCCTCTCGAAGCACAGATCAACTTTACCAACCGGCGCAAAGGCCTCGGAGAGATCAGCCAGCGTGATGACGATCAGCTTCTCGATCAAGGCACGCTCAAGGGCTGTATGGGGGCGATTCTCAATGATCTTTGGGCCAGCACCCCGCTCACCGCCCATCAATATGTCCACAATGGAATAGGACAGAGCCGAGTCTACAACGACGAGGCCATAATTCTTCCACTGTTCCGCACGGAAAACGGAGAACAGGGATGATGACGGCACCTCTCCCATATAATCCCCAAAACGCAGGGACCGCATGTTCTCCATGGTGATATCGACATTGTCGTTTGTAAAACCACGCAATGTCGAGGACAGAAAACGCACGAGCCTGTCGAACACGTTCTCCAGCATGGGCATACGCTCATAAGCCACAAAACCGGCCTTGACGATGCGTTCCATGCCACTTTCTTCCCGCATGGCAGATGCGGAGAACGCATTGCCCAGCATGGCATCAATGGCAGACTGGTCCAGCGCATGGCCATCCTCCCCACCATCAGGGCCCTCATGCGCATCGGCCCCGGCAAGAGGGGGGTCATCCTCTCCCGGGGCGTCATTCCAGTCAGCTGTTTCTGTTCCATCCGGGCCGGACTGGTCCATCGGGCCCGGCGCTTCTGTCAGGTCGGGCTGCTCGGCCCGGGCCTGCTCGTCTTCATCCGCCATTGGGTCTGGGTCCACCTTACTGGGTTAGAAGTTCTGTGATGTAGATGTTGCTGATCGTCAGCGGAGCAAAGGCCACACGCAAGCGCCGCAGCAGGGCCTCTCGCAGACGATAGAAGCCACTGCCATGCAGGTCCTGCGGGCGGCTCTCATGCAGGTAGGTCTGAAAGATGTCCTGTATCTCCGGGATACGGGCTTGCAGAGCCGTCAGATTCTGGGCACCTTCCACCTCAACACTGGCTGTCATTTTGACATACATCGTCCGGCCAGCCCCGTTATCCAGATTGGCCGTAGCAGACGGTACAGACAGCAGGAGACGCTGAGATGCCGCCTCACTGCTGGCTGGCTGCCCATTATGGGCAGCCGCCTTGCCACTCCCGCCAAAAGGCAGGAGATGAGCCTGCCATGCGCCAATACCTCCCCCTACAAGAAGTAGAGGCACAGCAGACAGCAGGATCAACTTCTTTCTGGACAGTCCTTTCCGCCCCTCAGCCGGAGCGCCATTACCTTCCTCTCCGGCAGCTGGGGCTGCTGTCTCGTCACTCATACGGTACTGCTCCGTTCTCAGCTATGGGGAACTGGCTGTCTGGTAGCAGCAGCCTCCGTACCAGTGCGTCCTTCGGTCTCGCCTGCCATGGCCGTGACACCAAACCCTGCCGAAACCGGCATGCTGGCCTCACGCAGAGCCTGCTGTACAGGGCCGCATTCATCTTCTGCTCTGGCCCCCAGCGGCAGGAATGCTTCTTCATTCAGGCGATAGCCCATGCCCCAGCTTGTAATGAAAGGCTTCTGAATACCACGGACACGCAGCTTCTGACGGATACGGCAGACCATGACATCAATAGTCTTGCTGATGGGCTTCTCCCGCCCAGCATACAGGGTAGAGAGAATGGCGGCCTTGTTCAGCAAGCTGCCACGCCGCCGCACCATGAGAGACATGATGTCATATTCACCCTGTGTCAGCGGCAGGAGCTCATCATCCACCAGCACTTCACGGGTATCTTCCTTCACCGTCAGGCGGCCCACCGTGATGATCTGGCTCGTCACGCCATGATCCATGACACGCCGGACAATAGCCTTCAGCCGTGCCAGAAGCTCAACCGGCCCAACCGTAATGGGCACACAGTCATCCGCACCAGCAGCAAGCGCATCAGCCACGTTCTGGGAGGTCAGGTTCCGAGCAATGACAAGAATCGGCAGGCTGAAACGATTATTGCGGATTGTCCGAATAAGAAGCGGGTCCGGGCTTGTCTGCTGGATAACCGCTACGTCTGACTGATCGTTCCGCAGGGCACTGAGCACGCCTTCCCGCCCTGAAATACGCAAAAAGATGCCGCCCTCAGACACAGCTTCGGAGAGAGTAGAGCAGGGGCGACCGTCCATATTCTTCGGGCTGTCACCGACACAAATCAACCGCATGGCAGTTTTCCTTTTTGTCATCGTTTCCTATCCTCTCCGTTATCAAGGCTTATTGCTAATACGACATTAAAATAGCCTTATATGTTTTGAATGCAATAAGAATATTCTTTTAATTTAAGACCATTTTTAAAGCTAAAACCGATTTATGAAGTCATTTTCATGATCTGCTATGCCGATGAGCCCCTCACATCTTTTCTCTTGACGTCTTCCCTTCCGCTTAATGAACTGGAAACAGCAAGACACTGGCTATAGGATTCTCTCTCATGTCGCACTGCCATCTCATCAATGGTGCCAAGCCATTCGCCCACTCCCCCGGACGCCTGAACCACACGCTCCAGACCCTTGCGGCTGCTCATCTTGAAAAGGCCGGACTCACCGTCAGCCAGACCGTCATTGATGACGGCTATGATGTGGACCAAGAGATTCAGGCTATCCAGAAGGCAGAAATCGTCATCTACCAGTTTCCCGGCTGGTGGATGGGCACACCCTGGCCCCTGAAGAAATATATGGATGAGGTCTTCACACAGGCCCATGGTATTTTCTACGCCAATGATGGCCGCAGCCGGCATGACCCTTCAAAACATTACGGGTCTGGTGGTCTGCTTCACGGCAAACGCTTCATGGTCTCCACCACATGGAACGCCCCGCTTGAAGCCTTTGAAGACAAGGCTCAATTCTTCAATGGTGGAGGCATTGATGCCGTCCTCTTTCCCTTCTATCGGGCTCATGCCTTTCTCGGCATGGAACGCCTGCCTACCTTTCTGGCGACAGACGTGATGAAGAACCCGGATGTGGACAGGCTGAAGGACGCCTACCGGCAGCATCTCAACCGGGTCATCCTGTCCCCATAGACTGATGTCACATATCCTGCTGCCAGACCTACAGGAAGCCGTTAGCCGTCACTGCCCGGAAAAAGTGACGCACACGGCTTTCGACTTCCTGACCCTCTACCGCACCGAAACCGTGACTGATCCCGTTCTGGTCGTTTATGAACCCCGCATCTATATCGTTGTGCAAGGGCAGAAGGTTCTCCATCTTCATGACCATCCCCTGCCCTATGGTGAAGGCCAGTACCTGATCTCCACGCTGGACCTTCCCGTCTCTGGCCAGATCACCCATGCCTCTGCCGAGGCGCCCTATCTGGCCCTGTGCATCAGCTTTTCCCCTACGGAGATGGAACAGCTCCTGCGAGAAAGCCAGTCTGCCAGCAGCCATCAGGCCCGGAAGATGGCCTTCCAGAAAAATAACAGCTCTCCCATCTCTGCCATGGGGGTAAGCCGGATTACCGATGAACTGCTTGATGCCCTTCTGCGTCTAGTCGGGCTACTTGCCAAAGAAGGCGACCAGACATTTCTGGCTCAACTTTACAAAAAAGAGCTGCTCTACCTGTTTCTTCATGGCCAACAAGGCCATGTTCTTCGGGAAATTGCACATGATAAAAGCGATACTGCCCGCATCAACCGAGCCATAAGCCATCTCCGCAATCATTTTCAGGAGCAATTCGAGATCGGCACCTTGGTGGACATCGCTGGAATGGGACAATCCAGCTTCTATAAACGCTTTGGAGAGCTGACCGGCATGACGCCTGTTCAGTACCGCACGAAGCTACGCTTGCAGGAGGCCCGCCGCCTCATGGTGCATGAGGACATGAAGGCCGCCAGTGCGGGCTTTCAGGTCGGCTATGACAGCCCTTCCCAGTTCAGCCGGGATTACAAAAAGACTTTTGGTCGCCCACCACAGGCGGACCTCCGCTATATTCGCAGCATGGGCGTGGAGACCTACAAGCAGCAGCATGAAAATGTCTGGTTCTAAAACAGAGCGGTCATCACCTCTGTATTATTGAACAGAACGTGAACAGGTCATAGGCTTGTACCCGGCTCATATCCCGCCACTGTTCCAGAGAAGGATGATTCCATGCGTACTATTGGTTTTGCCTGCACCTCCGCCGAGGAAGACCTCACCCCCTTCCATTTCGACCGCCGCAACCCTCGCGCCAATGATGTGGTGATGGAGATTCTCTATTGTGGTGTCTGTCACTCCGACCTCCACTGGGCACGCAATGACTGGGGCCATACAGCTTATCCCACCGTTCCGGGCCATGAAATCGTAGGTCGTGTCATCGAGGCGGGGCCGGACGTCACCCGTCACAAGGTCGGGGACATCGTGGCCGTAGGCTGCATGGTGGATAGCTGTCTGGAATGCGACCAGTGCCGCAAAGGGGATGAACAATACTGCCGTGAGGGCAAGAAGCAGCCTCTGGGCATGAATGGCACCTATGGCGGCATTGATATCTTCGACAACACCCCCAACATGGGCGGTTATTCCAAGCATCTGGTTGTCCGTCAGGAATTCGCCCTGAAAGTGCCGGAAGGACTGGATATCGCCAAGGCTGCGCCCCTGCTCTGCGCCGGTGTCACCACATGGTCACCGTTGCGTACATGGCAGGCCGGACCGGGCAAGCATGTTGCTGTCATCGGTCTCGGCGGGCTGGGCCAGATGGCCGTCAAGCTGGCTGTTGCCCTTGGGGCAGAGGTCACTGTCATTTCCCGCAGTGACAAAAAAAAGCAGGAGGCCCTCGCCCTTGGTGCCGATCGCCTTCTGGCATCCAGCAATGAAAAGGCCATGCAGGAGGCCGCAGACAGTTTCGACCTCATCATCGACACTGTGCCCGTGGAACACGACATCACCCCCTATCTCCCCCTGCTGGACATAGATGGAACAATCGCCATGGTCGGCCAGATTGGCCCACTGCCGCCAAGCTCCAGCCTGCCGCTGGTCTATGGCCGCCGCCGCATTGCCGGGTCCCTCATCGGGGGTATTCGTGAGACACAGGAACTGCTGGATTTCTGCGCCCGCAAGAACATCCTGCCTGACACGAAAACCATCGCCATGCAGGACATCAATGCGGCCTTCGCTGAGCTGCAAAAAGGTGATTCACATTATCGCTTTGTCATCGACATGAGCACGCTGAAAGCCGACTAAGCTTTCAGAACACCCCGCCCCACCTCACATGGTGGGGCGGCCGGTGTCACTCTCCAGCCAGAACTTCCTTCAGGTAGGGCCCGGTGCGGCTGGCCTTATTCCGAGCTACGTCTTCCGGTGGACCAGAGGCAATGATCTTCCCACCTTTCTCCCCGCTGCCGGGGCCAATATCAATCACCCAGTCACTCGCCGCTGCGACACGCATGTTATGTTCGGTCACGACCACGCTATGCCCCTGCTCTACCAATGTCTGAAGCTGCCCCAGCAGCCGGTCTGTATCGGAGGGATGCAAGCCAGTCGTAGGTTCATCCAGAATATAGAGCATGGGGGCTGGTCGGCGCTTCTGTAGCTCTGTTGCCAGTTTAAGCCGCTGCGCCTCACCGCCCGAAAGTTCCGGCGCAGGCTGACCAAGACGGAGATAACCCAGACCAGACTGTTCCAGCGTTTCCAAACCACGGGCCAGCGCACCTTCCCCGGCAAAGAAAATGCAGGCCTCCTCCACCGTCATGGCCAGTACATCAGCGATATTTTTCTCCCGCAGCGTGATGTCCAGAACCTCATCCTTATAGCGTGCTCCGTGACAAACCGGGCAGGGAGCCTCCACACCGGGCATGAAAAGCAACCCGACCGAGACTGTTCCCAGCCCCTCACAATGCGGACACCGCCCTTTGGCAACATTGAAGCTGAAGCAGCTTTCATCCAGTTTTGCCGTGCGGGCCGCTTCCGTTGCGGCAAAGAGCTTGCGTATCTGGTCGAAAATGCCCGTATAGGTCGCCAGATTGGAGCGTGACGTCCGCCCGATGGGCTTCTGCGTGATGATGGACAGACGGCGGACATGTTCCAGCCCTGCCACGATACGCCCTTCCGGCTGCGCATCTACCGCCTCACCAGCCAGCGGTGTGGTGTCTTCATCATCCTGCGGTTCATCCGCTTCTTCAATCTTCTGCCCCAGAGCACGCCCCACCAGACTCACCAGAGCCTGACTGATAAGGCTGGATTTGCCAGAGCCTGAAACACCCGTCACGCTCACCAGAACACCCAGCGGCAGCTTCAGGGACAGAGTCTGCATGTTCCGCCATGTGATGCCGTCTATCTGAAGCCACCGCTCCACCTGTCTGACAGAGTTGCGTTCCAGCGGCGGCGGAGCAAACAGGTAAGGCCGTGTGCGGGAAGCTTCCACCCGCTTCAGCCCTTCTGGCGGGCCGCTATAAAGCACCTGCCCGCCATGACTGCCTGCGCCGGGACCGATATCCACCAGCCAGTCCGCCCGCCGCATGACAACGGGATCATGCTCCACCACCAGCAGGGAATTCCCGGCCTTGGGCAGACGGCCCAGCACGTTCAAGAGAGCTTCAATATCCGCTGGATGGAGTCCGGCAGCAGGTTCATCCAGCACGTAGGCCACACCGAACAGGGCAGAATGGACCTGCGTCCCCAGCCGGAGCCGCTGATATTCACCGGGAGACAGGCTATCCACGGTCCGATCCGTCTGGAGATAACCCAGTCCCAGCTCCAGCAGAATCTCCAGCCGCCGGAGCAGGGCCGTACCGATTTCCTCAATCACACGCCCCTGCGCATCGGCCCTCTGTTCCCCGGCCAGCTGGTCTTTCAGCACGGCATGAAGCTGTTCCAGCGGCAGATGGGACAGGGTGGCAATATCCTGCCCTGCAAAACGCACGGCCAGAGCTTCGGGTTTCAGGCGGGCACCGTGACAGACCGGGCAGCGTGTCGCCTGCATGAAGGTCGCCGCACGGGCACGCATCTTCGCACTTTTGGAGCCATGAAAACTCTGCATGACATGGCGGCGTGCGCTGGCGAAAGTACCCTGATAGGTCGCCGGTTCTCCCCGCTTCATGGCCGCCTGACTCTCGGCGTAATCCAGCCCCCGATAGATCGGCTCTGTCGGGGTTTCATCCGTGTACAGAATCCAGTCCCGTGTTTCTTTGGGCAAGTCCTTCCAGGGTGTGTCCAAATCGACCCCACGCATCATGAGGATGTCCCGCAGATTCTGCCCCTGCCACGCACCGGGCCACGCCGCCACGGCTTTTTCCCGCAGGGTCAGGGCCGGATCGGGCACCATTTTTTCTTCCACGACATCATAGAGCCATCCCGTGCCCTGACAGCGTGGACAGGCCCCCTGCGGCGTATTGGCAGAGAAATCGTCACTTTCCAGCATGGTCGCACCGGCTGGATAGGTTCCTGCACGGGAATAGAGCATCCGCAGCAGATTGGAGAGAGTCGTTACACTCCCCACGGAAGACCGGCTACTCGTTCCCGCCTGCTGCTGAAGCGCAATAACGGGCGGCAAACCTTCAATATTACGGATTTTCGGTGGTGGAAGCTGATGAAACAGCCGCCGTGCATAGGGAGCGACTGTCTCCAGATACCGCCTCTGCGCCTCGGCATAGAGCGTCCCGAACGCCAGCGAGGACTTCCCCGACCCGGACACGCCGGTAAACACCACCAGACAGCCCCGTGGCACCTCCAGCGAGACATCCTTCAGGTTATGCTCCTGCGCGCCTTCTATGCGGATCATGTCTGCTGGTTTCCAATGGTGGGAAGGCTTATTATCCGATGACACCATGACCGTGCGCTCCTTCTGACCAGCTCCAAACATGATCGTCAAAACTGGTCGTTATCATGAAAAAAATACTAACATGCCTACTCTCAGCAAAACAGTTGGGACCCACACGCCTCTCTACCTGATTTTCAACACCAGGCGACAACGTAACAGATCATGAACCAGATAACGGATGAACCTGACCTGCCCGATGATAAATGCCTTGTTCTTGGAGGCGATCTGACAGAATCTGTCTGGACAAGCGATGGCCAGCCCATTCTTCTGGAGGACCTGCCCATAACGAACCAGCTCCGCACAAGGCTGGATGAGTGGATACGCCTTACCGATAATTTTGAATATTACCTGCCCAAAAAAGACCGAGCCCCTTTTGACCTGAAAGGTTTTACAGCTACCGGGCTGACCATTGCAAAAAACCTAAAATCTGAACTCCCGGACTGGACCATCCTCTATTGCGATGAATGGCTCTGGCAGAACCGGGACGATCTTTTCCTGTCGGATGATGACTGCCGCTATGAAGTCACGGAAAACACCCCGGCTACGCCGCCATATCAGGGGCCTTCGCGGCATGAGGGCAACACACACTTCATCAACAGCCCTGTCCGTCAGGCTGAACCATCCCAAACAGACAGGCTACGGCTGGATTACCAAAACCTGAGAGGGACCCTACCCTCCACTCTGGCCCTGCGGACCTACCGTGCCATCAGCTGGGTTGGACGGGCAGACAGCATTCAGAATGATACCGATGGAAAGGTCATATCACTCTGGATTGCCATGAGCGCCCTTTACACCGATGACCGGGAAAGTTCTGCCAGCCATGAAGATCAGAAAGCCATCCGTGACAGCTTTCTTCAGAAACTGATCGAGCATGACACAGACCAAATCCTGCAAACCCATTTATGGGACAAACTGCTCCCTGCCATTCGTGGCCTTAGTGAGGATCACTACCTTTTTGCATCATACTGGCACCATAAACATGGACATGACAGTCATGAAGGTTGGGAAAAACATTTTCATCTCTCTGTCAGTCATTACGAAGCTGCCATCAGGGCAGAAAACGCCACTGATGTGCTGAGCATCCTGTTTGACCGGCTGCATGTCCTGCGCAGTCAGCTTCTCTACGGGGGTGCTACATGGCAGAGCAGCCTCAATCGCCAGCCTGTCGAACATGCCGCCACGGTACTCGGTACCTTTCTTCCAACCTTCATCACCATCATGATGTACAATCCCCATGAAGACTGGCACCGTCCCTTTTATCCAGTATTTGGCTGAACAGCCCTACGCTACCGCCTCCATTTACTTTCTCCTGCCGCCCTGATTAAAAAAGACAACACGGCCAGCCAGAAAGGAAGCCCCATGCTGACAGGACAGATCCGCAATCAGATTGACCAGATATGGAACGCTTTCCACTCTGGTGGTGTTTCCAATCCCCTGTCCGTCATTGAACAGCTGACCTTTCTGATCTTCATAAAGCGTCTGGATGATCTGCAACTGGCCATGGAAACCAGAGCGGAAACGCTTGGCGAGCCCATCACGAACCCCATCTTCCCCGCAGGGACGGATGAGGAGGGAGAGCCTTACAGCAACCTCCGCTGGTCCCGTTTCAAAAATTTTGAATCCCGTGAAATGATGCGGGTTGTGGATGAGCACGTCTTCCCCTTCCTGCGGTCTCTGGGAGAGAAAGGCTCATCCTACGGCCAGCACATGAAGGATGCACGGCTTGGCTTCTCCAGTGCCAGCCTTCTGGCCAAAGCCGTGGCCATGCTGGATAAGCTGGAAATGGGAAACCGGGACACAAAAGGCGATGTGTACGAGTACATGCTCGGCAAGCTGGCCAGTGCTGGTACCAATGGCCAGTTCCGCACCCCCCGGCACATCATACAGCTCATGGTCGCGCTAAGGCGGCCTACTCCAGCAGACACCATCTGTGACCCTGCCGCTGGCACATGCGGCTTTCTCATGGAAGCCGGGGAATATCTCCGTCATCACGAACCCCAGATGCTGCGTAATGCGGAACAGCGTGACCATTTCCTGAACCATATGTTCCATGGGTTCGACTTTGATGCCACGATGCTCCGCATCGGCTCCATGAACATGCTTCTGCACGGACTGGACAATGCTGAAGTTTCCTACCGGGACAGCCTGTCTGAACGTCATGGCAAGGATGAAGACCTCTATTCTCTTATCCTCGCCAATCCCCCTTTCAAGGGGTCACTGGATGAAACAACAGTCGCAAAAAATCTTCTTCAGTTCAGCAAGACGAAGAAAACCGAGCTGCTCTTTCTGACCCTTTTTCTCCGCCTCCTGAAAGTGGGTGGCCGTGCAGCTGTCATCGTGCCGGAAGGCGTCCTGTTCGGCAGTTCAGCCGCTCACAAGAAAATACGGAAGACACTGGTCGAATCCCACAAACTGGAAGGCATCATCAAACTGCCATCCGGCGTTTTCCGCCCCTATGCTGGTGTATCCTGCGGGATCATCCTCTTTACCAAAACAGGCGTTGGCGGGACGGACAATGTCTGGTTCTACGACATGCAGGCCGATGGCTTTTCTCTGGACGACAAACGCACGCCCCTTCTGGACCCGGAGCAGCTTGGCCCTACCCCCGCTCACCCGCTGGGCGATACCGGGCACGAAAAAAACAACCTGCCTGACATACTCACCCGCTGGAACGCCCTGACAGCAGAAGCTGACCGCCCCCGCACGGCTCAAAGCTTTCTTGTCCCCAAGGAAGATATAGCGGCCAAAGATTATGATCTTTCCATGAGCCGATATAAAATGATCGAGCAGGAAGAAATCAATTATCCCACTCCTACCGAACTTCTGGCCGAACTGAATGAGCTGGATGCCAGCATCACCGCTGAAATGGCCGCCCTGAAGGAGATGCTGGGATGACCGCACAGACGTGGCCAATGGTGAAATTGGATAGTGTCACACAAATCATTAGCGGTGGAACCCCAAAGAGTACGCGGTCAGAATTTTGGGGTGGTGACATTAAATGGGCAACGCCCAAAGACCTCAGTAACTTGCAGGAGAAATATATTTCTAAAACAGAAAGGACACTTACGGAGCTCGGAATACAGAATAGCTCCGCCGAATTATTACCTGCTGGATCAGTCTTATTTTCATCCCGTGCTCCAATTGGCCATATCGCCATCAACAGCGTTCCAATGGCCACCAATCAGGGCTTCAAAAGCTTCCTTCCTTCCAATCGACTTGATGCCAACTTTCTATATTGGTGGCTGAATCATAACAAGGCGCACCTACAGGCAATGGGAAGCGGTGCAACATTTAAAGAACTTTCCAAATCTGCCATCCAACGTATTTCTATTCCTCTCCCACCTCTTTCAGAACAGAAACGCATCGCTGCCATTCTGGATAAAGCATATGACCTATGCCAGCTTCGTAGACACGCCTTAAAGAAACTGGATGTACTGGGAGAAGCTATTTTTCATGATATGTTTGGACATATTGAACAACACAATAAAAATATACATATTACGAAATTAGAAAATATTGTGGACATACTAGATAATATGCGCCGCCCCATAACGAAAAAAGATCGCACCCCCGGAATTTTCCCATATTACGGAGCAACTGGAATTCTTGACTATGTTGATAACTACATTTTTAATGAGCCCCTAGTCTTACTTGGTGAAGATGGAGCTAAATGGGGGAAATTAGAAAAAAGTGCTTACCCCATCTCAGGAAAGACATGGGTAAATAACCATGCACACGTCCTCAAGCCCAATAGAAAAAAAATAATCGATAGCTTTCTAATATTTTTTCTTAACAAGACCGACCTGACACCATTCATATCAGGTACTACCGTGCCCAAACTAAATCAAAAAAATACTAGACAAATTCCCATCCCCCTCCCACCCCTCGCAGAACAGGAGCGTTTTGCTGCCCGAATTGCAAAGCTTGAAGCACTTCAGGAACATCACAGGCAGGCACTGGCAAAGCAGGAAATGCTGTTTCAGTCTCTCCAGCAACGGGCTTTTCGAGGAGAGTTATAACCGCCCTGCTTCCTCACCCAACGCCCATCCCTTTTCTCAGGAAAAACAATCATGCATCAATTCACATTTCTAAAGACCGATTTCCCGATCATCTACAAATATGCCACAAAAGCAGAACAGGCAGCCCTGTCCGACCCACGAGGGGCCTGCTTCTGGACACGTCTCGCACTAGAGACCGCCATCAACTGGCTCTACACAAACGAACCTTTCCTTGCTCGGGAAAACCTGATCCTTCGGGAAACAACCCTTGCCCAGAAACTCGGTACCGATTCATTCTACCAGCTTGTCGGCCCCACCCTGACCTGCAAGGCACGCTATGTGAAGGATCAGGGGAACCGTGCAGCCCATGACCATAGGCCCATTACACAGCATGATTCCAAATCGACAGTCAGCGAATTCTTTCACATCGCCTACTGGCTGGCCCGCACCTATAACCGTTCAGCAAGACCTACCGAAACCCTGCAGTTCGACCCCACAAAACTGGAAGAAACGCTCACCATCACCGCTTCCACTGTCAGCCAGATACAGGAAATGCGGAAGGAACTGGACAAGGAAGAACAACTCCGACGAGAAGCAGAAAGAAAACAGTTTGAGTCCGAAGAAGGTCGCAGGAAAGCAGAAGAAGAACTTGCTGCCGTCCGTGCAGAGGTAGAAGCATTACGCCTTGCCAGCCAGAAAATACCAGACCGGCACAATTATGACGAAGCGACGACCCGCAGCCTTCTCATTGACCTTCTGCTAAAAGAAGCAGGCTGGTCACTGGAGGGAGCTGACGATCAGGAGTTCCCGGTTACAGGGATGCCCAGCAGCAGCGGTCAGGGACGTGTGGATTACGTCCTCTGGGGAGATGACGGCAAACCGCTCGCGCTCGTGGAAGCCAAATCAACCCGCAAAAACGCAAAAGCAGGCCAGCATCAGGCGAAGCTGTATGCTGACTGCCTCGAAAAAACCTACGGCCAGCGCCCCCTCATCTTCTGCACGAACGGTTATGAGCATTGGCTGTGGGATGATCACACATATCCCCCGCGGCAGGTGGAAGGCTTCTTCAAGAAAGATGAAATAGAGCGCATCATCCAGCGCCGTCAGACCTGCCGTCCCCTCGCCGAAATTCCAGTCTCCACGAAAATCGTGGACCGCTTCTATCAGATACGGGCCATCGGCCGCGTTGGCGAAAGTTTTGAGCAGGATCACCGGCGTAAGGCGCTGCTCGTCATGGCAACAGGTACGGGCAAGACCCGCACGACAATTGCCCTGATTGATCAACTCATGCGTGCCAACAGGATACGGAATGTCCTGTTTCTGGCCGACCGTGTTGCCCTTGTTGAACAGGCGGAACGAGCCTTCAGAGAGCATCTGCCTACGGCTCCTCTTGCCAATCTTCTCAAAGTATCACGCAGCTCTACCGATACGGTTACAGGGGCGCATGTCATATTCTCCACTTACCAGAGCATGATCAGCAAACTGGAGGAGATGGACGGTGATATCCGCCGCTTCGGCCCCGGTCATTTCGACCTCATCATTGTCGATGAAGCACACCGCTCCATCTATCGCAAGTATAAGGCTCTTTTTTCCTATTTTGACAGTCTTCTGATCGGCCTGACCGCAACACCCCGCGATGAAATCGACCGCGACACCTATCAGCTTTTTGACCTGAAAACGGGCACGCCAACAGATGTCTATGATCTGGAAGACGCCATTGCAGATGGGATGCTTGTCCCGCCGGAAGGGATCGCCTCCTCGCTACGTCTCCCCCGGGATGGACTACGTTACGATGAGCTGAGTGATGAAGAAAAAGAACAATGGGCAGCTCTGGAATGGGGTGATGAAGGCGACCTGCCCACTCAGCTGGAAGGCAGTGATTTCAATAAATCCATCTTCAATGCCGATACGATTGATCTCGTCATCGAACAGCTCATGACAGAAGGCATCCATGTAGAGAATGGCAACAAACTGGGCAAAACCATCATCTTTGCCCGCTCCAGTCGCCACGCCCAAGCCATCATAGACCGCTTCAACATCAATTATCCGGAACTAAAGGGCCATTTTGCCCAACAGATTGACTACTCCATCTCCCACGCTCAAAGCCTGATTGATGATTTCTCAAAATCCGACAGTGATCCTCAGATCGCAGTCTCCGTGGATATGCTGGATACAGGGATCGACATCCCGGAAATCGTCAATCTGGTGTTCTTCCGCCCCGTTTACTCTCATACGAAGTTCTGGCAGATGATCGGAAGGGGAACACGACTGTGCCCCGATCTCTTTGGCCCCGGTGAAGACAAGACCCGCTTCCGCATCTTTGACTATTACGACAATCTGAAAACATTCAACACGGAACTGAAACGCCCCGCAGTCGCCCCACAACCTTCCCTGAATGAACGTCTGTTCTGCTCACGGCTGGATTTACTTGCCGCCCTTGAAACTGCACAGGACCAACACACTACCCTACAAAACAGCCTGAAAACCCGTCTGCGCAACGAGGTGCAAGCCCTGAATCCCAATAATGTCCTTGTACGCCCCCACCTTCGTGTTCTGGAGCGCTTCCAGTCTGACGATGCATGGGCCACCCTGAGCGCCGAGGATCGTACAGTTCTGGCGGATGAACTGGCAGCTCTCCCCACCGCCTTCCGTGAACCGGAAGACAATCTGCCCGCCAAACAGTTCGATCTTCTCATAATACGGGGACAACTGGCCTTACTGCAAAAAGCAGCCAGTTTTGTCGGTATCCAGAAACAGATATGTCAGGTTGCCTCCGCTCTGGAGGGACTTGCCAACATCCCCCTCGTCAAACACGAACTGCCTCTGATCAGTGAGCTACAGAATGCTGCATGGTGGGAAGGTATCACTGTCGACATGCTGGAAGATGTGCGCTGCCGTCTCCGGACACTCGTCCAGCTCATTGAGACAAAAACCAACCCCATATTATATACATCTTTTCAGGATGAACGCGGCCCATCAGAGGCAGTATCTCTGACACTTACTAATACAAGTGTCGATAAAAACCGTTTCAAACGGCAGGTCCGGAAGTTTCTTGATGCTCATCTTGACCATGCAAGCCTCCTGAAAATCCGCCGTGGCGAACCTCTGACACAACAGGACCTTCAGGCCCTCGAACAGCTCCTTCAACAGGGTGCCCTGGCCATGGATGACACTATACGGGCAGATATAGAAGCAGAAGGCGGCCTCGTACGCTTTCTTCGTGCTCTGACGGGACTGGACCGTGTTTGTGCCCGTCAGGCTTTCGACAGTTTCATCCAGAGCCATCAGCCACTGACAGCCGATCAGATTGAGTTCCTGGAACTTGTCATCAGCAGTCTCTGTGAAAATGGCTTCCTGTCTCCTGCCACTCTGTTTGAAAGCCCTTTTACAGACATCAACATGCACGGCGTCAGTGGATTGTTTGGCAAGGAGGAGACTCAAACCCTCCTCTCAATCGTCCGTTCGTTTGAACCTGTTACGGACAAAACCACTGCCGCATCGCAATCGTAAAATATGAAGTGTCGAAGGGACCAGCAGTCCAAGGCTGTACCCGGTCCCCTGCACAAATCAAGGTCTACCGGGCACGTGTCCCTGTCCCCATAACAGAAAAAGACAGCTACTACCTCACAAGGCTACAACATAAAAATTTTTTCAGGGAAAAACATCCTGGTGGAGGGGGTTGGATTCGAACCAACGTAGGCGTACGCCAGCGGATTTACAGTCCGCCCCCTTTAGCCACTCGGGCACCCCTCCGAACTCAGGATGTGCGTGTGATAATATGCATTTCTTACTATGTCAATGCGATCAGGAAAGATTATACAAAGGATTATGGCTAGAAAATCATCCTCCCGCCGTGTGGCCCTGCCCGAGGCGCAAAATCTCTCCCGCAACCGCTCCCGCCGCAGCACGACCAAACACGGAGCCCCCGCCACTGGCAAAGGCTACTGGATCTACGGTCAGCATGCCGTGGAGGCTGCCCTCCTGAATCCAGCACGAATCATCTATAGCCTTCTGGCTACAAAAGAAACCGCTGACTCCCTGCCCGACACAGCACATCAGCCCCGTATCGTCAGCCGGGAAGAGCTGGATGCCCTCTGCGGCAAGGACGCCGTGCATCAGGGCGTCTGCCTGAATGTCGAACCGCTGGACAACCCCGCAATCGTGGACGTCATCGACCGTCCCGGCCCCATTCTGGTGCTGGATCAGGTGACGGACCCCCGCAATATCGGAGCCATCCTGCGCTCTGCCGCTGCCTTCGGGGCCGCTGCCCTTCTGGTGCAGGACCGTCACACACCTGATGAAACCGGCACCATGGCCAAGGCTGCTTCCGGCGGGCTGGATGTTGTACCCATCATCCGGGAAACCAATATTTCCCGTGCGTTGCAGGGGCTTCAGAAGGCCGGCTTCTGGGTCGTAGGGCTGGATGCAGGCGGGACAAGACTGGACCGCAACCAGCTTGGCGAACGCCGTGTCGCTCTGGTTCTGGGTGCCGAAGGGGCCGGTCTGCGCCGCCTGACACGGGAAACCTGCGATGAAATCGCCTCGATCTACATGTCCGGCCCGATGGAGAGCCTGAACGTCTCCAACGCTTCTGCCGTAGCCCTGTACGAGCTGACCCGCCCGCTGGACTAATACCCTCCTACAGAAAACGGGGTGGGACCGGAAATACCAGTCACCACCCCGCCTTCAGGCGATATTATCAGCCCATCACTTGGCGAACGAATAATCCGTATAGCCCTTGGCTCCAATCGGACCGTACCATGTTGCCATGTCATCATCCTGAAACGACAGATCATCCTTCAGGCGGCGTACCAGATCAGGATTGGCAATGTAGGCACGACCAAAACTGATGGCATCAGCCTTGCCTTCCTCTACGGCTTTCAGGGCCTCATCCCGTGTATATTCCTGATTCAGCACCAGCGGACGGGTGAAAACCTTACGGATTTCCGGGGACAGCTTGGGCTGATCGGTGGCACCACCAAAAGTGAATGTGCTGGACGGGTTGGACTCACGCAGTTCCAGCCATGCCACACCCAGATCATTCAGCATCTTTGCTGCCGGGATGAAAACAGCCGCCGGGTTGCTGTCCACCGTACCCTGTACTTCTCCATTAGGGGAAAGACGGACACCGACATGCTCGGCCCCCACTTCCTTAATGACAGCCTCAGTAACTTCACGCAGCAGACGCAGGCGGTTTTCGACAGACCCGCCATACGCATCTGTCCGATGGTTGGTACCATCCCGCAGGAACTCATCCAGCAGATAGCCGTTGGCAGAGTGAATCTGCACACCGTCAAAACCGGCCTTCATCGCATTGCGTGCTGCCTTGGCGTAACTTTCCACGATCCCCGGAATCTCATCCAGACGCAGCGCACGGGCTTCCTCATAAGGAGCCTTGCCCTCATAGGTATGGATATGCCCCGGTGCGGTTGAAACAGACGGAGCCACCGGCTGCTCCCCGGTCGTGGAGGAATGAACCATCCGGCCCATATGCCAGAGCTGGCAGACAATTTTGCCGCCCTTTTCATGCACGGCATCAGTAACGGTCTTCCAACCCGCCACCTGTTCCTCATTCCAGATGCCCGTGGCATAGGCCCAACCAAGCCCCTGACGGGAAATACCCACAGCCTCAGAAATGATCAGCCCGGCAGTAGCCCGCTGTCCATAATATTCCGCCATAATTAGCGTTGGCACGGCATCCTTACCTGCCCGTGCCCGTGTAAGTGGGGCCATGACGACACGATTAGCTGCCTTAATGGACCCGAAGGAAATGGGATCAAAAAGTGTTGGCATGATTTTCTCCTCAAAAACATGACCAGATAACCCAGACAGAGAATGACAAAACCCTGCCCTCTGTCTTTGTGGCTAACACTTCCTTTTTGTTCTATCAACATAGAACAATGAAATTAGTTCCATATGTATAAAACTATAAAACCTTGACAAAATGTCCCCGAACTCCCGATACACATGCCCATGGCCGTGCTGTATCACCACCCCGCCCCAGAAGACATTACCCTCCTGCCCCTCCTGCGGGCCGTAGCAGACCCCGTGCGTCTAGGCATAATCTGCCATCTGCACAGTCTGGGCGAGGCTAACTGCACGACCCTTCTGCGTGGCAGGCCAAAGTCCAGCATGTCGCATCATTTTCAGGTACTGCGAGAAGCAGGCATTCTCCAGACACGGGTAGAGGGCGTACAACATCGCAATACACTCCGCCTTGATGTACTGGAAGACCGCTTTCCCGGCCTGATGACCTCCATCCTCCGGGAATGCCCAACAAACCTATCCGAAAAAGGCTGACACTCTCCGCCAGCCTTCCTTTTTCAGGTCGTACGGTTAGTGCTCAGCCGTGCCGCTTAACGTCAGTTCCGCCACAAGGCGGGCCTGTTCCGGCTGCCAGAGCAGAATACGGGCATCGCCCTGCCCATCCCTGAGCGTAACCGCCAGAGCACCATCAGGTCGGGCCGTTACAGCCATAACCTGCTCATCCGCATGACGGGGCAGTTTCAGCAGGGCCGGTCCCGCCAGTGACGAAGGCCCCGCTACCGCCTGCATCGCCGCAGGAGATGCCGGTGTGGACGGCGTGGCAGCATGATTCATCATCCGATGAATGATGATCCCCACCAGCAGAACCGTCCCCAGTACGATCATCACCCCCATGATGATAACAGCCGCTACCAGAGCCTTAGGGGTGCGTGGCGGGTTCGACTCGCCGTTTTGCCCAGACTCAACTAGATTAGGGGCCATGTCCGACTCACTCATTTCCGATTCTCTCCCTGCGGATGCGCCCGCACTCTACTCTTTCACCATCACGCACGAGCAGGCAGGGCAGCGGGCTGACCGTATGCTGGCCGACACCATCGGCACCCTGTCCCGCTCCCGTGTTAAAGCTCTGATCGAGACGGGGCACCTTACCTGCAACGGCACGCCCCGGCGAGACCCCGCTTTCTCCCTCCGCGAAGGAATGCAGCTGGAATTACGCCTGCCCCCGCCAGAACCCGCTCGCCCGCAGGCCGAAAGCATCCCTCTGGACATTCTATTTGAGGACAGGGACCTGATCGTTCTGGACAAACCGGCCGGGCTGGTCGTTCATCCCGCCCCCGGCAATGAGACGGGAACACTCGTCAATGCCCTCCTCGGCCATTGCGGGCCGGATTTTGAAGGCATTGGTGGGGAGAAACGACCCGGCATCGTTCATCGGCTGGACAAGGATACATCCGGCGTGATGGTCGTGGCCAAGACACCCCTCGCCCATGAGGCCCTGTCGGAAGCCTTCGCCACTCGCACTATGGAACGTGCCTATCTCGCTCTGGCATGGGGACTTCTGCCACCCTCTGGTGAATTTGAAGGTGCCATCGGGCGGGACAAACGAGACCGCAAACGCATGGCCGTTGTTTCACAAGGTGGCAAACACGCTTTGACACGCTTTACAACGAAAAAGACCTTCCATGCTGGCGTATCCCTCGTGGAATGCCGACTGGCAACCGGACGGACCCATCAAATCCGTGTCCATCTCTCTCATAATGGCCACCCTCTGCTTGGCGATCCGGTCTATCTGCGCCGTATCCCGGCTGCGGCCCGCAAACTGCCCGTTGCCATACGCCATCAGGCGCTGGACTTCCCACGGCAGGCCCTTCATGCCGCCACGCTGGGGTTCATCCACCCAAGAACGAAGGAATCCCTCCGCTTTGAAGCCCCCCTACCAGAAGACTTTCAGACGCTCATGAAGGCCCTCTCAGGCGATGAAACGGTCTAACTTTTTATTAAGTTTGACTTCCCGAAGGAATCAATTAGAGAGTTATAGGACAAGAAGCGTCCTATAATGAATTGGAACATGCCTCCTTTGCCTTATTTGCGATGGAGGCGACAGCAGACCAGATGTAGCATGTGCAGGCTGGTCCCATCGTTCCTGTGGTGGATGAGCCGGTCTGGTTTACCCGTCTCTCCACCAGCTGGGTGCAAGGAGTCGAAATTACATGAAGTCTCCCTCAACTCTACCCGCTATCGGCCCGGAGACAAATCTTTCCCGATATCTTCAGGAAATCCGCCGGTTCCCCCTTCTCACATCCGAGCAGGAACTGGCCCTTGCCCGCCGCTGGCGTGACCAGCATGACAGCAGCGCTGCCCATGAGCTGGTGACCTCTCATCTCCGTCTTGTCGCCAAAATCGCCATGAGCTACCGGGGCTACGGCCTGCCCGTCAGCGAGCTCATCAGCGAGGGCAATATTGGCATGATGCAGGCTGTTCGCCGTTTCGACCCGGAGCGGGGTTTCCGTCTGGCAACCTATGCCATGTGGTGGATCCGTGCTGCCATTCAGGAATACATCCTTCATAGCTGGTCTCTGGTGAAGATGGGCACAACCGCTGCCCAGAAGAAGCTTTTCTTCAATCTCCGCCGCCTCAAAGGCCAAATGCAGGCCTATGACGAAGGCGACCTTCAGCCGGAGCAGATCGACCATATCGCCAAAACGCTCGGCGTGCCGGAACAAGACGTCATTTCCATGAATCGCCGTCTCACGGCACCTGACCACAGCCTGAATGCCCCGCTACGAGTGGATGGTGAACAGGAGTGGCAGGACTGGCTCGTAGACCAGAACGAGAATCAGGAAGACCTGCTGGCCGAGAGCGAGGATATGAGCGGTCGCAAGGCCCTGCTTGCCGAAGCTATGCAGACCCTGAATGAACGTGAGCGCCACATCCTGACAGAACGCCGCCTGAAAGAAGACCCTTCCACGCTGGAAGAACTGTCTCACCATTACGGCGTCTCTCGTGAGCGTATCCGCCAGATTGAGGCTCGTGCCATGGAGAAATTACAAAAGGCTATGGCCTCCGCCGTTAAGGAACGGCGTAAGGAGCAGGGGTTCTCAGAAGACGAGGAGTAACCCCTCCTCCAAACTTTGAGACTTTACAAAACGCAGCCGGACCCTGTTCCCGCTGCGTTTTTTTATGACAACCATTCCACACACAGAAAAGGCGGCACCCCGAAGGGTAACCGCCTTTCCTGCAAAACCAGTATGAACTGATCTTACTTGGCGCGCAGAACCTCAACACCCGGAAGGGTCTTACCCTCCAGCCATTCGAGGAAGGCACCGCCAGCCGTGGAGACATAGCTCATACGGTCGGCTACGCCAGCGTGACGCAGAGCGGAAACGGTGTCACCACCACCAGCCACCGTCAGCAGCTTGCCTTCTTCGGTCAACTTGGCAGCAGCACGAGCCACTTCCACCGTTGCCTTGTCGAACGGAGCAATCTCGAAAGCACCCAGCGGACCGTTCCAGACCAGAGTCTTCAGGTCGGCCAGATGTTTGGAGATCAGCTCAGCCGTTTTCGGCCCGGCATCAAGGATCATGGTGTCTTCAGGCACCTTATCCACCGGCACGACCTCAGAGGCAGCACCCGCCTTGAACTCACGAGCCACAACGGCATCAACCGGCAGAACCAGCTTGCAGCCTTTTTCCTTGGCGTGAGCAGCGATCTTGCGAGCCGTCTCATGCATGTCGGATTCCTGGAGGGACTTGCCGACCTTCACACCCTCAGCAGCGAGGAATGTGTTGGCCATGGCCCCACCGATGAACAGAACGTCCACCTTGTCCAGCACGTTGCCGATCAGGTCCAGCTTCGTGGAAATCTTGGACCCACCGATCACGGCACCGACAGGACGCTTCGGGCTTTCCAGAGCAGCGGAAAGGGCCTTCAGCTCGGCTTCCATCAGGCGGCCAGCGTAAGCGGGCAGCAGATGGGCCACGCCCTCCGTGGAGGCATGGGCACGATGAGCGGCAGAGAAGGCATCATCCACATAGATGTCCCCATTGGCAGCCAGTGCCTTGGAGAACTCCGGATCGTTCTTCTCTTCCTCAGCGTGGAAGCGGGTGTTTTCCAGCAGGAGAACACCACCATCCTTCAGCGCATCCACGGCTTCCTTGGCCTTGGGGCCAATGCAGTCCGCAGCGAAGGCGACCGGGCTACCCAGAAGCTCGCCCAGACGTTTGCCAACCGGTGCCAGCGACATCTCAGGAACGACCTTGCCCTTGGGGCGGTCGAAGTGGCTGAGAAGGATGACCTTGGCCCCCTTCTCAGTCAGCTCACGGATAGTCGGCAGCACACGCTCGATACGGGTCGTATCGGTAATGGCACCCTCATGCATGGGAACATTCAGGTCAGCGCGGAGAAGTACGCGTTTGCCACGTACCTCCGCCTTATCAAGCGTGCGAAAAGCCATGATCAGAGTTTCCCGAACAGAGAAGCCGTGTCAGACATGCGGTTGGAGAAGCCCCACTCATTGTCGTACCATGCGCAGATACGAACCAGCTCACCACCATCAACCAGTGCTGTCTGTGTGGCATCAAAGGTGGAGGAGAAGGCAACGTGGTTGAAGTCGTGGCTCACCAGCGGCTCCGTGTTGTAACCGAGGATGCCCTTCAGGCGACCTTCGGAAGCTTCACGGATGGCTTCGTTGACTTCCTCAACGGAGGACGGCTTGCGCTTCGGCACGAAGTCCAGAGAGACGAGGGAGACGTTCGGTGTCGGCACGCGAATGGCCGTACCGTCCAGCTTGCCCTTGAGGTGCGGCAGAACCAGACCAACAGCACGAGCAGCACCCGTGGATGTCGGAATGATGTTGACAGCAGCTGCACGGGCACGGCGCGGGTCCTTGTGCAGTGTGTCGATGGTGCGCTGGTCACCCGTGTAGGAGTGAACGGTCACCATATAACCACGCTCAATGCCGAATGTCTCATCCAGAACGGAAGCAACCGGGGAGAGACAGTTGGTCGTGCAGGAAGCGTTGGAAACAATGGTCATGCCCGGCTTCAGGGCATCATTGTTCACGCCGTACACGATTGTGGCGTCAGCGTCCTTACCCGGAGCAGAGATCAGCACGTGCTTGGCACCGGCTGTCAGCAGGGCAGAAGCCTTGTCACGAGCCGTGAACAGGCCTGTGCATTCCATGGCCACGTCAACGCCCTGAAGCGGGATTTCTTCCGGGTTGCGATGAGCTGTCACCTTGATCGGCCCGATTGTACGGCCCTGATGGGTCTTGATGAGCAGGTCACCATTGACAACCTCAACATCAGCCGGCAGGCGGCCGTGAACGGTGTCATACTTCAGAAGGTGAGCGTTGGCCTCCACGGAGCCGAGATCGTTGATCAGAACCGGCTCGACGTCAGTGCGTCCGCTTTCGATGATGCCACGAAGAACCAGACGTCCGATACGTCCGAACCCGTTGATTGCAATTTTAACGGCCATTGGTCGCTTCCTCCATGATTGGTAGCTAAAGGACTCTTTTATCCATAGCACCACTGCGAAAGAGCAACAGGGGGAAAATGAAGTTTTTAAAGCAGGCCTGCTTCCCTCTTGCGTCATGCCCCGCTTCCTGTAACTAGTTGTTTTATGATGGCTCTTTCTGTCCACCGTTCTGTTCTACGAGTCTGGCCTGTCGTTCTGGCAGGGCTCACAGCTTCCCTATGCGGCTGCAATCCTATTGACCAGCGCACCTTCGACCCTCAGGCTGGCAGGCCGCCACAGGTGGCCGCTCCTGCCCTGCCCGCCGCAGCACCGGGCAGGCCGGCCTTCCTCCAGATCACTGGTGGTACGCCTGAGCAGACCTACGGGCCGGAAGTGGAAAAAGCTACCAAGCTAGCCCTAAGCCGCAAGAGCAACATTCTGTTCATCGTTCAGGGCATGGCTCCCATGCAGAAGACGCCGGATGCCGAAGCGGAATCCCTGCATCGTCTGACTCAGGAACTCGTCAATCCGGTTGCCAGCCATATTCTGGCTGCGGGCGCCCGCCCCATACAGATCGACATGCGGGCCAGCTCCGACCCGACTATCCAGAACAACATGGTGCGTATTTATGTCCGCTAAGCGCCCCCGGCTTACCTGTGCCCTCCTTCTGAAACAGGCCGATCACACATTACCGGGCTGGCTGGCATGGCATCTTTCATTAGGTATCGAGCATATTGCCGTCATTGATGGCGGCATTGATGACAGCGCCCGGCAGATCATTCGCAGCCTCCAGCCGGACTGGCCTGTCTCATGGCTCCCCGTGGAGCTGCCCGATGATCTGACAGCCGAAGCAAGACGCCTCACCCTGACCCGCCGTGCCTTAACGCATCTCCGTCACATCACGCAGGGGATGAAGCAGCTCTCCCGCGAAGAAAACGGTCATGATGACCCTGTCGATGACTGGATCATCATTCTGGATGCTGATGAGTATCTCACAGTCGAGCGTGGTGCCCAGACGCTCTTTCATCGCATTCCCGATGAAACTTCGGCCATTGCTGTCCATTGGCGTATCCACGGGACGGCGGGCCATCTATCTCCGCCACCGGGGCATATCGTTGCCAACCATATCTGGCATGCCCTCCCTTCATTCCCGGATCATCAGTTTGTCCGCCTCCTAGCTCGACTCGACAGCCTACCCGCCGCTGAGGAGCTGACAGACCCACTTATGTTCGGTCTGCCAGCAGAAAAGATACGCCGCATCAACGGCCAGCCTTATCATCCAAATGATGGAACCGTGCTCACTTCCCTGTGGGAAGGTGGCTGTATCCAGCATTATATCTGCGCTCTGGCTCACGGGAAGAAAGAGCTGCCTCCTCCCATGCGGGCCCATTACGACCGTAATGAACAGATGACCGCTCAGGGAACGCATCAGCTTCGGGAAATGCGAAAGCTCGCGAACCAGATGCGGGAAGCCGCCCTTCAGGCTGGTCTCTCCCGCCTGAAGAAACTGGCAGCGCAGCGCCTTGACGAATACCGGAAAAAACAGCGGGAACAGGATGCGAACATCGCCATAGCGGACCATGTCCAACATGACACGTTCCATTATGACCGGATACTGCCCCCGGCTGACAGCACATTACTGTTGAACCTGCAGTTCTCTCCGCCCTATGTGACAGGTCAGAGCGTCCTTCTCCGCTTCACGGAAGGGCGCCTCCTGGAATGTGACCAGACAGAACAGCGGCAGCCCTTCATTGGCTTCTGGCAGGAAGCGAACCCGCATATTCTGACACTTCATACACAGGACCGGGCCCCTTTTACTCTGGGGGATGCCCCCTGTCCCTTCGGGATGACCAGCCTGCGCATCACGTTTGATGCAGAAAAACGGCAAGTTCATCTCCCTTATGAAACTGGTCATAGCAGCACTCCTCTGGAAATCATTCCAGCATCCGTCCCGCCCACCATTCTGTTCGTGCCCCTGCCACCAGCCGATGAACCGGGTGGACTAAGCGTGCATGGCCTGCTCATGTGGTTGGCAGGGCACCCCAACGTCAAGCCGCATGACCTCCAGCGGGCACTCCTCCTGCTTTCACCAGCTTCCGCCCATCAGATGCACATGCTAGCCCCGGCTCTGGAGGAGTTCCTACCCAAATTTCAGACCAGACCGGCCTTCATGCCTTAACGGCCGCTTTAGTGACCGAAAGACAAAAAAGGGGAAGCCATCAAAACAGGCTTCCCCTTTTTTCGCTTCATAGAAACCGGAAAGCTCCCAGCACAGCTAACATGATACCGGCCCCCACAATCAACCCAACCAGAAGCGGCAGGAATAACGGCCTCTGTCCCGCTTCGGCTGGCCGTTCTGTCAACGCTGCCAGACTTGCCCTCAGGGCTGTTAATTCTTCCTGCTGGGCTCGTTCTTCATCCTGACGCAAACGCACCATACCGCTCTGCTGCCTAATATAACCGGCAGCCTCCAGAGGCGTACTAAAGAAACACTCCACCAGATGCGGCACTATCGTGGTTATGCCGCCATCTGTCCCCCTATCACAGGCAAGCACTCTGTATGCCGGACATTGGAGAAGGGCCTTCGTGAAAGCGGCCCTCTCAAGAGCTGATAAGCAATCCTCTGCGACAACCAGAAAAACAATATCCTGTTCAAGCGCCTGCAGACTCTGGATAGCCGAACTGACCACATCCTCCTGAATAGCCTGTATCGTAACTGTCCGCTCTGTCCAGAAACCACCGAGGGCCTGCTGCACAGCTCGTAGCCGTTCCACACCCACACCTAGTCCCAGAAGGAGCATCCTTGCCCCTTCCTGAACAGGAAAAACACGCCGTTGCGGACTCAGGTCACGCAAAGTCTGCATGACAGCCTCACTCTGTCGGGCTGCCTCCTCTTTCTCATCGCGCGCAATGGACAGAACTTCAAAACGAGGAACCACCTGCCCCTGATGCAGATGCGCCCTCACCAAACCAAACACGCGCACACGCTCGCCAGCGTGAAGGCCCTCTCCCTCCAGCAAGGAAGGAGAAATATCCAGCAGAATGGCGGCGCCGGTCCGTTGATCCACTAACGGCGTCCCTTCACGCCGGCGCCAGCGGTCCACGGGAACTTCGCCCACAACACCACAAACCTGCACTGGAGTCTGCCAGTCCTCAAAACGGGCACAGATTTCCGAAAGACGCCGCCGGAACAGCATCTGTACCTGCTCCGGCGCCATCACCGGAAAATCCTTCTCTGACAGTGTGGATGAAGAAGCAGGAATACGCCGTGAAAACACTTCCATCATTCCTCTCCCTCATCTGAAAAAACAAAAGGCTCCAACGAGTGGAGCCTTTATTACCATCTTATGAACGAGGCAACGAGCATGCCCGCCACCTTTCAGCCTTTTCGAGAGAAAAGAGCCTCATAACTGTCAGCTTTAAAACCAACCGTCACCGTGTCTCCAACCGTCAGAACAGGACGGCGAACCAATGTCGGATGTTCAAGCATCAGAGCCATAGCCTTGGCTTCATCAATATCCTGCTTGGCCACCTCATCAAGGCGGCGGAATGTCAGGCTCGAACGGTTGAGAAGCTTCTCCCACCCTACGCTAGCACTCCATTCTTTCAGGAGAGCATTTGTCAGACCATCCTTGCGTACATCATGATAGCGGAAGGCAATATTCTGCTCCTCCAGCCAGTGCATGGCTTTCTTCACGGTAGAACAGGTCTTGATGCCATAAAGAACAACCGGATCAGCCATAGAAAACATGCCCTAATACGAAAGAGGAACACACAGCCCCACAAGGGACATAAGAAGATTCATGTAGGGGAAAAAACAGACAGGATAGAAAAGCGCCTCGTGGCGGTGGTGCTGCTGGCGAGGATTGAACTCGCGACCTCTCCCTTACCAAGGGAGTGCTCTACCACTGAGCTACAGCAGCCCTGCTGTCCTATGGCGGGTTAACTAGCCTATTCGCCCCCGCCATGCAACCTCTAATCAGTCATCCCGATAAATCTTTTCGTGCCGCTCATGCCGTTCCTGCGCCTCAAGCGACAATGTAGCAATCGGACGGGCCTCAAGACGCTGTAGAGCGATGGGTTCACCCGTTTCTTCGCAATAGCCGTATGAACCATCTTCGATCCGGGCCAGAGCCATATCAATCTTGATAATCAGCTTACGGGCACGGTCACGGGTTCTGAGTTCGAAGGCACGGTCCGTTTCCACTGTAGCACGGTCCGCCAGATCAGCTTCATGAATCCCACCTTCAGAGAGACTGGCCAGAGTTTCCCCTGCTTCCTTGAGAAGGTCCATCCGCCAGTGCAGCAGTTTCTGGCGGAAATAGGCCAGCTGCCGCTCATTCATGAACTCCTCATCTGCGGAAGGACGGTAGTCAGGTGAAAGCGTGATCATGCGCAACTCCTTCTCGTAGCACCTCCCCACTCCGCCGCTACACAACGACACGACACTAGGGATAGTGGTTGCCCGGTTTATATCGACACCACCAGACATCGCCAAGACAGGCAAAGGAGTTTTTTTGATAATCATTGCCTGATCAGAAAGAAATATTATAATTTTTTTTATAAAAACACAGACAAGCCCATCACAAACTTATGACTTAACTGTAAGTTTATATAAAACTTACTCTTTCTTTACTGAGAATCAACTACCCACCCGGCACAGATTCCCGGTCTCAGTTCTTTGCCAATGCCCAACGGCTGACACGCACCCGCAGAACACGGCGCCGTTCCATCTCCAGAACCTCGAAAAGCCAGCCAGAAAACACGACCTTATCCCCCTTGGCAGGGACACGGCGCAACAGAGCCATCAGAGCACCACCAAGCGTATGGTAACGCCCATCTTCAGGTGGAACAGGGATATTCAGACGGGCACAGACCTCATCAACAGGCATGGTACCATCAAGGATATATTCCTCCTTGCCGTCAGCCTCCTCACCTTTCTGCGTAGACGCATCCAGCGCCTCATCGCCGATAATAGCCTCAAACACGTCTGAAGGCGTCACGATCCCTTCAAAAGACCCGTATTCATCAAAGACAAACACGATCCCCAAGGAAATGCCCTTGAGGCGTTCAATCATACCCTGCGCCGTCAGGCTATCCGGAATGGCAGGTGGTGTCCGCAACACGGCATCAATAGACAGAGGCAAACCCAGCAGGAGCCGATCCATCACATCCTTGGCCAGCATGACACCGACAGGATGGTCCACATCCCCGTCACAGACCACGATCCGCCCATAGGATGACTGGCGAAGCTTCCGTGCCAATGTCTCCTCATCCGCATTACGATCGATCCAGAACAATTCATTCCGGGGGGTCATGATGGCACGAACGGGACGATCTGCCAGACGGAGCAGACGCTCGATAATCTCTCGCTCCCCCGTCTCCAAAATTCCCGCCTGCATCCCTTCCTGCAGAACGGCCTTCAGCTCCTCCTCCGTCACGGTCGCACGGGGCAGAGAGCCAATACCTATAAGGCGCAGAACAAAATCGGACGTTCTACTCAGCAGCCAGACGACCGGCCTCGTACACCATGCCAGCATCAGCAAGGCAGATGACAAACGTATGGCAATAATTTCAGGTCGATGCAGCGCAATCTGCTTCGGCACCAATTCGCCAAAAACGAGCATGGCGAACGTAATCAATGCCACAACGATGATGATGGAGAGTTCACCAGCAAAAGGCTGTAAAACCGCCCAATGCTCAATGGAATGCCGTACCGCCTCCTCTATCTGGCTGCCCCCAAAGGCACCTTCCAGAATGGAGACGAGTGTCATGCCGATCTGTACAGTCGGCAGAAAGTTCTGCGGATTTTCTGCGAGTTTTAGCGCACGCTCTGCTCCGGCAACCTTACTCTGTGCCAGATGAGAAAGCCGGGCACGCCTCGCTGAAATAAGCGCCAGCTCCCCCGTGGCAAAAATACCATTGAGAAAGATGAGCAGAACGATTGTTAAAACAGAAATCATCATGAGGTCCATCCTGCCCTGATCTGCGCCTCATCACAAGAAGGAGCCGATCAGGACAGATGGCAGAAGCTGCCTTATTACTTCGCAGCAGCCGTGGCGGAACCCTCGGCCTCGGTGCGGCCATTGATGCGCACACGCGGCCCACGGGCTGGCTTACTGCCACCACGCTTGGCTTCTTCACCCTCAATGCGCTCCAGCTGGCGGGCCACTTCATCATCATAGCCGTAGGAAGCAGGGCGCTGATTGGCCAGAGAGATTTCCGGTGCCATCGGCTTCTCCGTCTCAGGGCCTTTCAGAGCGACCTTGAGAAGATGGAGAGGACGGCGCACAGCATCCATCACAGCCGTGGATTCATACCCGGAATGGACCATACAGTCGGCGCATTTCTCATAAGCACCCGTACCGTACTGATCCCATGCCGTGTCATCCATCAGTTCCTTGAAGGTCTTGGCATAGCCTTCACCCAGCAGATAGCAGGGACGCTGCCAACCGAACACGGTACGCAGCGGCTTACCCCACGGTGTGCAGTGATAGGTCTCATTCCCGGCAAGGAAGTTCAGGAACAGCGGGGACTGCGTGAAACGCCACTTATGGCCTTTACCAAGGCGGAAAATGTCACGGAACAGCGTCTTGGTCTTCTGGCGGTTCAGGAAGTGCTCCTGATCCGGAGCACGCTCATAGGCATAGCCCGGAGCCGTCATCACGCCATCAACGCCCAGCTTCATGACTTCATCAAAGAAAGCGGCAACACGTTCCGGCTTTACGCCATCGAAAAGCGTGCAGTTGATGGAAACACGGAACCCTTTGGACTTGGCCAGCTTGATAGCCTTGACCGCACGCTCATACACGCCTTCCTGACAGACAGACGAATCGTGCATCTGCTGGTCGCCATCCAAATGGACATCCCATGAGAAGAAAGGTGACGGCTTATAATCGTCAATTTTCTTTTCCAGCAGCAGGGCATTCGTGCAGAGATAGACGTATTTCTTGCGGGCTACGAGCCCTTCAATAATCTGCGGCATCTCCTTGTGCAGCAGCGGCTCACCACCAGCCACGGCAATCACGGGAGCCCCGGCCTCCGTATCAGCATCCATACATTCCTGGTAGCTCATACGCTGGTTGAGGATCTTTGCTGGATAATCAATCTTGCCACAACCTGCGCAAGCCAGATTGCAGCGGAACAGCGGCTCAAGCATCAGCACCAGCGGATAGCGCTTGCGCCCGGTAAGGTGCTGCTTGAGAACGTACCGTCCAACTCGGACAGCCTGCATCAATGGTACGGCCATTATAATCCTCTGATAATTCTCCATCGGGGCTGCATCACGGTACCAGAACACCCGTGCCCGGTGTATGGGAACACCCCACTACAACCAGAAACCGCCACGAAACCTGCCCGGTTCCTTTGCAGAAGCGGCATGGAAATGCAAGCTTGACGGGCTATTCCTACGCCTCACTGTCAGCCCTCATTGCCATCAGGACTGCTATACCCCCTCTGGACTCGTTCATTCAATGATAATGCGTTATGGTGCCTCATCGACTGTAACATATTCATCACAGTTGTACGGCGTCCTGCAGGGGTCTCTCTTGTAAAAAGCCTCATGGCCTCTTGCATAAAAAGGCACATAGGAGGAAAGAGCATGCATATGAAACGTTGTCTTATGTCTTCCATTGGCATGATGGCCCTGCTGGCAGGGGTCCTCACCGCCACCGGCCTGAACCCTGCACAGGCCGCTGACCGTGCCCGGGCATCTGCGGCTGCGGGCGCTGCAACGCCTCAGGCACCGATACAGGCCCTCTACAAGGCTCTGGACCTGTCCGAACATTCCAGCGCTGGCGTGGGCAAGCGCAGTGCCATGATCGCCCCGGTGGTGGACCGTGCCTTCGATATGGACGCTATCCTTAAGCGTTCGGTCGGGCTGCATTATGACCACCTCTCCCCGGATGAACGCAGCTCCCTCATCGCTGCTTTCAAACGCTTTACCGTGGCCCGCTATGCCTCCACCTTCAAGCCGGGGACGGCTGCCACCTTCACCGTGGCACAGAACAGCGTGGAAGATGGCCGCACCATCGTCCATACGACCATCGGCAACAAGAACGATCCTGCCAACGCTGCGACTCCCATTGATTACGTGATGGTGCAGGGCCCTGATGGCTGGCGCATCGTGGACATCCTGCTTGATGGCCATATCAGTCAGGTTGCAGCTCAGCGTTCTGACTTCAAGTCCATTTTCAGCCAGAGTGGTGCCAGCGGTCTGGCACGGACACTGACCAAAAAAGCTGACGATTTTCTTACAGAATAACGTCCCAAGCTGACCCCCTCCCCTTTCTGCACCTCCTGCCAGCACAGTCTGCCATGCCGAAAGGGGACTGATTCTTCCTATTCTTTCCACCATTCCTACAGGTACCGCGACTGATGCCCCCACTGCTTGCGATAGCCTCTGCCGTAAGCGGCGCTTTCTCATTAGCCGGGGCCGTACAGGGTGTGATCGGGACGGTACTGCTGGATCGCTTCCGCCGGAATGTACGGGTCCCCGGTGACCCGGAGCCTGCTCCCGCCCCCAAACGGCAGACAACCACCCTGCCGGGCGTAACAATCATGAAGCCCCTACACGGGGACGAACCCCTGCTTGAAGAAGCGCTGGAAAGTTTTTTCAGGCAGGACTATCCAGCCTGTCAGATCGTTTTCGGGCTTCAGGATAAGCATGACCCGGCGCTGAAAGTCATCCAGCGCCTACAGAAGCGCTACCCCGACCATGACGTGTCCATCGTTATTAACGAGACTCAACACGGACCAAACCGTAAGGTTGGTAATCTCATCAACATGTATCCGTCCTGTCGACATGACATACTCGTCATTTCTGACTCCGACATTCATGTCAGTCCAGACTACATAAGCAGCATCATCAGTGCACTCCAGCGGAATGGGGTGCAACTTGTCACCACCCTCTATGCAGGCCTGCCCGCCAGTAACAGCCTTGTCCGCAAGCTGGGTGCCTACAGCATCAATGCCAACTTCCTGCCCGGTGTCATGATGTCCCGCCAAATGGGACGACAGGACTGTCTGGGCGCAACCATGGCCCTACGGCGGCAACATCTCGCAGAAATTGGCGGGCTGGAAGCGCTGGTCCAACATGTGGCGGATGATGCCGTTCTGGGGCAGCTCATTCGCCGTAATGGTGGACAGATCGCACTGGCAGACACCATCTGCCAGACAACCGTAGCAGAAACGACCCTGCGCGATCTCTTTAGCCATGAACTGCGCTGGGGCCGGACTGTCCGCAGTGTGGAACCTGTGGGCTATGGCCTTTCTGCCCTTCAGCTCCCGTTATTCTGGGGCAGCCTCTGTGTCCTTTTTGCACCAGCTCGGCTTTTTTCATGGGCCGTGCTTGGGGGCGGGTTCCTATGCCGCATGACCATGACAAAACGCATTGGCCGCCTGACAAACTGTGCCCTGCCCGGTATTTCCCCCTTTCTCATCTTTCGGGACTGGCTTTCCATTCTTGTCATGCTTGGTAGCGCCTGTGGCACACGGGTAGCGTGGCGGGGGCAGACGCTGCATATCTCCCGTGGCAAAAAACTTCCGAAACCCCTATAACAATCCCAACTAGCCTTGTGCCCTTCTTCCCTGCTCAGCGAAACCGGCGTTGACAGGCCCGACATAATCAGGAGTGTCCGTTCATGTTGAGAACACTATTTCTGCAGCCCCCATCTTTCGATGGCTTTGATGGTGGCGCTGGCTCACGTTACCAGGCAAAGCGGGAAATCCGGTCTTTCTGGTATCCTACGTGGCTGGCACAGCCTGCAGCAATGGTGCCCGGTTCACGCCTGATTGACGCCCCCCCGGCCAAGATGGGCATGGGGCCGATCCTTGAGGATGTGAAGAACCGTGATCTGGTGATCATGCACACATCCACCCCCTCCTTCCCGTCTGATGTCCGTGTGGCCAAGATGCTAAAGGAAACCAACCCGAAGCTGAAGATCGGGATGGTCGGGGCCAAGGTTGCCGTTCAGCCGGATGAAAGCCTTGCACAGGGCAGCCCGATTGACTTCGTGGCCCGCAACGAGTTCGATTTCACCATCAAGGAAATTGCCGAAGGCAAGCCTCTTGCCGAGGTGGATGGCATTACATGGCGCAATGAGAAGGGTGAGATCATCACCAACAAAGACCGCGCCATGATTGAGGACATGGACAGCCTCCCCTTCGTGACGGAAGTGTACAAGCGCGACCTGAAGATCGAAGACTACTTCATCGGTTATCTGAAGCACCCGTACATCTCCATTTATACGGGCCGTGGCTGTAAGTCCCGCTGCACCTTCTGCCTGTGGCCGCAGACGGTGGGGGGGCATCGCTACCGCACACGCAGCCCTGAGCACGTGGCTGCCGAGATCAAGCTGGCTCTGAAATACTTCCCGCAGGTGAAAGAGTTCTTCTTTGATGACGATACCTTCACCGATGACCTGCCCCGTGCCGAGGCCATCGCCCGTGAGCTGGGCAAGCTGGGTGTGACATGGTCCTGCAACGCCAAGGCCAACGTCCCCTATGACACGCTGAAAGTGCTGCGTGACAACGGCCTGCGCCTGCTGCTCGTTGGGTATGAGAGCGGTAACCAGCAGATCCTTCATAACATCAAGAAGGGTATGCGCATCGAGACAGCCCGTGAGTTCACAAAGAACTGTCACAAGCTGGGCATCAAAATCCACGGTACCTTCATTGTCGGCCTGCCGGGTGAGACAAAAGAAACCATCCGCGAGACCATCGAGTACGCCAAGGAAATCAACCCACACACCATGCAGGTTTCCCTTGCGGCCCCCTACCCGGGCACGTTCCTGCACAAGCAGGCCTCTGAAAATGGCTGGCTGAACGAAGATGAAGCTGAGCTGATTGACGAGAACGGCGTGCAGATTGCTCCGCTGCATTACCCGCACCTCTCCCATACGGAAATCTTCAAGAGCGTGGAAACGTTCTACAAGGAGTTCTATTTCCGTCCGTCCAAAATTTTTGCCATCGTCAAGGAAATGGCTACAGACCCGCAGATGCTCAAGCGTCGTCTGCGTGAGGGTGTGGAGTTCTTCCAGTTCCTCCGTCAGCGTCATTCCTCCTGATGACGGCCTGACATGGCAGAACAGAAAAAGGCGGCCCAATGTGGCCGCCTTTTTTCATGCCCTGCCTGCACCTTTCCATGCAGCCAGAGTTGCGACATGATGCGCCTTCCCTGCTGATCCTTCTTTCATGAGACAGACCATGACAGTTTCTTCGCCCCGCCGTGTCATTTTCTCCGCTGATGATTTCGGCATGAGTGTGGAAGTCAACGAAGCCATTGAGGAAGCTCACCGCAAAGGGCTTCTCAGCACGGCCAGCCTCATGGTGGCCGCACCGGCCTTTGAGGACGCCCTGAAACGGGCACGGAAAATGCCCAATCTACGGCTGGGACTTCATCTGGTCGTCATTGAAGGAGATTCTCTGCTCCATCTCCCCATCATTACAGATCAGCAAGGGTGGTTCGGGCGGGACCAGCTCAAGCTGGGTTTCCAATATTTCTTTTCTCCCACTACACGCTCGGCCCTGAAGAAAGAGATTCATGCCCAGTTCCAGCAGTTTGCCCGCACAGGGCTACGGCTGGACCATGCCAACGCCCATAAGCACATGCATCTGCACCCAACCATCGGGCATATGATGATCCATACGGGCAAGACATACGGCCTGAAGGCAGTCCGCACCCCTATGGAGCCCGCCGCCCCTCTGGGCGGCACTCCCTCTCTCGGGGATCGTGCTCTGGAACAGTGGACCCGTGTTCTTCGTGCCCAGATTCACGCCGCTGGCATGAAGACCAATGATTCATGCTTCGGTCTGCGCTGGTCTGGCCATATGACCCCCGAACGTATTCACAGCCTCATCCCACAGCTCCCTCCCGGTGTGAGCGAAATCTATTTTCACCCCGCCAAGGGACAGAGCCAGCAGATGGCGGAACTCATGCCCGGTTACCAGCCGGATCAGGAGCTCGCCAGCCTGATTAGCCCTACAACCAAAGACCTTCTTGCCGCCAACAACATCCAGACCACCACGTGGGATGCGCTCTAAAACAGCATAAAAAAGGCCAGCCCTCTCATACCGGGGCTGGCCTTTTTACGTTCAGAAGCCTACCATCAGGCTTTCAGCGCAAAGCCATCATCCGGGCGCCCACCAAGACGGGTAATGACATGGCCAGCCGCCTGATTCCCCAAGGCAGCGCAGTCTACGAGCGGCCGCTTCCGGCTGTAGCCAGCAAGGAATCCAGCTGCAAACGCATCACCAGCGCCTGTCGTGTCCACAACCTTCACCGGGGCCGTTGGCACGTCATGACGAGTTTCACCGGCCTGAACGACAGCACCTTTCTCACCACGGGTCACCACACCAAGAGCAACATCACCGGAAAGCGCCTTCAGAGCCTCATCAAGATTTTCCGTTTCATAGAGCGCCAGAATCTCACCCTCATTCGCAAACAGAATATCCACCGATTCAGCCACGAAAGATCGGAAAGCTGCCTGATGCCGCTGGATGCAGAATGTGTCAGAAAGCGTCAAGGACACTTTGCGGCCAGCCTCGTGCGCCAGCTTAGCCGCCCGGTAGAACGCCTCCTGTGCCTGCGGGCGGTCAAACAGATACCCCTCCAGATAGGTAATGGCGGATTCAGCCACCACATCGGCTACCACGTCCTGCGGTGTGAACTCCACGCAGGCCCCCAGATAGGTGAACATGGTCCGCTGGCCATCCGGTGTAATCAGCACGATGCAGCGGGCCGTAGGAATAGTGCCGTCTCCGCTCAGTGGCACTGAAGGGAAGGCAATACCCTGTTTGGCCATGTCCGCCGTAAAATCTTCACCAGCCTTATCAGCGGCCACCTTGCCCAGATAGGCCGTCTTTGCGCCCATGCGGGCCGCCACAACCGCACTATTGGCAGCAGAACCACCACCGGCAACCTGCTCCACATGAATGCGCCGTTCAATCTGCGCCATCGTTGGCGCATCAATCAGGGTCATGCTCCCCGGAGCAGCCCCCAGCTCTGCCAGTACATCCGCACTGACAGTCGCCAACACGTCCACGATGGCATTGCCAACACAGAGAAGATCATATTTTGGGGAGGTAGAGGACATGATAAGGCACACTCTCATTCATTTCTGGCACAATGGCTGCTACCATAGCGCCCGTGCCGTGCAGATCAATCCATCTTCACGATGCCCTTAATATTCACCCTGCATCAATCTTCTCACCCCATGTAGCATTGACAGCCCATGGAAAAGCTTCCTTAGTGAGACCTGTTCACCTAGCCAAGGCCGCTTTCTGGCTCTATTCTGGGAGGCATACCTTCTGACAGACCAGAATTCGGCACAGTGTCCTGAGCGCCACAGTGTCATCATTCAGCGCCACCCTAATCGCCTGACTAAAGGAAATCATGTCTCTACCTACTCCTCCCTCCCCCATGCCCGGTTCCGCTCCCCGTCAGCGTGCCTCATCCAGCCGCTTCAGCAGCCAGGATAATGGCGGTTACACCGATAATGCGCGTACGCTTGTTGTCCATAGTGGCATCACCATCCGCGGGACGATCGAAAATATCGAGCGTCTAATCATCGAGGGAACGGTCGAGGTAGAACATCTCATCGCCAAGGAAATCCTGATCTCCCCGGAAGGGCTTTTCCGTGGCGTAGCCGAAACAGGGTCTGCCGAAATTGCCGGAACACTGGAAGGCGAGCTGACCGTGCGCAACACGTTGACCATCCGTGCCAGCGGGCGGCTGATCGGTGATGCAGAATGCCGCCGCCTTCAGGTAGAGGAAGGTGGGCAGGTCACGGGGAAACTGGGCATGATTACCTCACCGCTGCCCGGTGCCAAGGATCATAATACGACTGCCCATACTCATGAGCCGGAAAGCTCCGCCAACGGGCAGACAGCCTGACAGGCTTTTCGTAGACCCATTTTCATGCAGTCAGAAAAAAAGCTGCCGCCCCGGACGGGATGGCAGCTTTTTTTAATGGCCGGGCCTTACCTGTTAGTGGCGGCGGTCCCGAATCTTCACATACGCAATTGCGGCATGTTCGGCACAATACGGCTTGCCGGACAGAGGCGTGGCCCCACAGAAATGAAACTCCGGCGTGCCCGGGTCGCCGATCGGCCACTGGCATGTCGGCCCCTGCCGAACAGAACGATCCAGCGTATCCCGCACACGACGGGGCGGTGCCACCTTGCGCTGAGGCGCAGCAGGACGAGCCGGTACGTCCGCTTCTTCAACATCAACAGCCGGAGCTGCCGCTTCCTTGCGGGGGACTGCCACTTTCGCCGGTGTCTCTGCTACTGAAGTGTCGGCTTTTACCTTGGCAGGTTTCTCCACCTTTTCGGCCTTTGCCTTGGTAGCCTTCGCCGCACTGGCCTTTTTCTCAACAGGCTTTGCAGGAGCGGCTTCCTCTACGATAGCCTTAGCCTTTTCGACCTTCACATCGTCCGAAGGTGTCTCAGCATCAGTCTTCTTCGTACGGGTCGTACGTGGGCGGGCAGGCTTGCTGGCACTTTCCGCAGCGCTCTTATTGCGGATAGGCGAAGGACGGGGCGGCAGACCGAGACGATGAGCCTTACCAACAACCGCATTTTTTGTAATAGAAAGCTGACGGCCAATCTCCGCCGTTGAGAGGCCCTGCTCCCAAAGCTCCTTGAGCCGTGCGATCAGCTCGTCTGTCCATTCCATAGCCATCCACGTTTCTCCACTCGTTCCCACGGCACACCATCGCAGCGATCCTGCACCATGCTTACCAGAAACCGGACCAGCCCAAAACCGGCCCATTTCTTTCATCCAGCCTATAGCCTTCTGGCCCCTATGGACATCAGGCAGGAATTATCCCCTGTCCACTACCTGCAACTGCCCCCTGCTGACAAACAGAACTTTCTCCCCTCTGAGCAGGGCCTGTGCCTCCCGCCCGAAAAGCTCGGCACGCCAGCCTTTGAGAACGGGCAGATCCGTCTCACCCTGAGCCAGACGTTCCAGCTCATCAGATGAGGCAATCAGCCGGGCTGCCACACGCCCTTCCTCACTCCGTGCCGTCAGCAGAACCTTGAGCAAGGCCAGCACGCCCGAAGGCGCACGGGACCGTTCCGTCTTACGCCTGTTAGGCAGTTCCGGTCGTTCATCTTCAGGACACTTCTCCCCACGCTGCACGGCAGCCAGCAGATCATGTCCTAATGCGCTTCTGGCAAAATCAGCCGTCACGCCCCGAATCCGGGCCAGAGCTCCCCCATCGTGAGGGCGAGCCACAGCAACCTCCAAAAGGCTCTCATCCCGGATGATGCGCTGGCGGGGTACATCCTCTTGCTGGGCAGCCTCCTCCCGCCATGCAGCGACTTCCCGCAGCACAGCCAGCACCTTGCGGTTATTCGTCCGGGGCTTCAGCTTGACCCACAACCCTCTGGGATCAGGCCGGAACAGACTCACTTCACCCAGAGCAGCCAGCTCACCCTTCACCCATGGCAGGCGCCCCTGTTCTTCCAACTGACGAGTCAGCTTCTCATAAATGACCCGCAAATGCGTTACATCGGCGCTTGCATAGGCAATCTGCGCCTTAGACAAGGGCCGGGCCGCCCAATCACTGAAACGATGCGACTTGTCGATGCTCTGGCCTGTCATGGCCGAGACGAGACTGTCATACCCCACCTGCTCACCAAACCCGGCCACCATGGCAGCAACCTGTGTATCGAACACATTGACGGGCAGCTGGTCGAACAGATGAAGGAAAATCTCAAGGTCCTGCCGGGCAGCGTGAAAGACCTTCACACAATTCGGTTCGGCGAGCAATTCGGCCAGAGGGGACAGATCGATGCCCGGCACGCATGTATCAATCAGAGCCACATCTTCGACACCGCCAAGCTGTACGAGACACAGACGGGGCCAGTAGGTCTTCTCCCGCACAAACTCTGTATCAACCGTCACGAAAGGCTCATGACGCAGCTTCTCACACAGGGAAGCTACCCCGGAAGACGTAGTAATCAGGACGGGCGCAGGAAAATCAGACTGTTTTGACATGACGGCCATCTTACACCGTCTGTCTGACGCTGACCATCTCCCCCGCATTACCCCATAAAAAACAGCCCGACAGCAGAGTGTTCCTCCGCCATCGGGCTGCCAGCCATCAGAATAAATGACCCGTTACGGCCTTAGCCGAGATGAGCATCCAGCCATGCCTTAAGCTGGCTCTTGGGCAGGGCACCCATCTGCTGGGCAACCGGCTTGCCATCCTTGAAAAGGATCATGGTCGGAATGCTGCGCACGCCGAATGTGGTCGGGGTCTCCGGGTTGGAATCAATGTCCACCTTCGCCACCGTAACACGCCCCTTATAATCCCTGCCGATTTCATCCAGTGCAGGCGCAATCATGCGGCAAGGACCGCACCATTCTGCCCAGAAATCCACCAGCACAAAGCCCTCAGCCTTCAGAACGTCAGCTTCGAAACCCTGATCTGTCACTGCTACTGTATGTTCGCTCATGATGTGGTCCTTCCCCTCAACAAATATGATCTCTCACTCTGATGTCTCTGCCATACATCACGAACAGTAGCCACCAGCCGGCCAGCAGTGCAGCCCCTCAAAATAAGGGACTCTACCCTGCCTTCTGCCATTGTGTACCCATCCAGTCCTGTTAACCTTTGCAGACGATCGACCCAAATGAGAAACAGGTATTATCGTCCTGAGTGACATGTTTTCTTTATAATAGACAAACAGTAACAGGCCGTTAGCGGGTCAGCTCATCCGGGTATCACCTTCTGCTCATCCAGCAGGGCGGCGGGCAGCTCTGTCACGGCAGGGCCATCCACCCAGACGAGGAAGCAACGCACGGGATAGCCCGGATACAGCCTCTGCATGACACGCCTGTAACTGGCCATCTGCCCCAGATAGGCCGCCGGGACACGATCCGGCCGGGACGGAGACCGGCCCGTCTTGTAGTCACAAAGCCAGACTGTCTGCCCATCAAAACAGAAACGATCCACCTGCCCCAGAACAACCCGCCCCGTTCCATCACCGGGATTGCCCAGCGTACCGGAGATTCCCTGTTCGGCTCGGCTTCCCTGCCCAAATAGAGGGGCAAGAACATCCATCTCCACAACAGAAACAACATGCCCGGCGAGTTCCGCTACATCCTTCTCCGCCAATCCCGGCATGGTGTGCCGCAGCCATGCTTCGGCTTTCTTCCGGCGGTCCCCAGCAGGCAGGTCCGGCAGGAACTGGAGCAGCCTGTGCACCAGCGTTCCTCGTTCCATAGCATCCTGACGGCGGCGAGCAGGCTGAGGAATGACAAGCCCTCCCTGCATGATCTCCAACGGGGACCGAGCCGCAGGCAAAGGACCATAAGCTGCCGCCTCTGGCCGACTCGGTGCCAGCGGGCGGGCCAGAGCATCTTCATGAGGCGCAGGCGTCACCTGCCAGTCCGGTGCCTGTCCCATCCAGTCCGGCACTTCAGAAACAACGGCCAAAGGCTCCTCTGCTTCACGAGGCGTTCGAGCTTCCGTCACAGCGGCCTCCAACACGAGCCGCTCCCCACCCCATTCACCTTCAAAGGGCAGTGTCTGAACACCCTCCAGACGCTCCATCCCCGCCTCGCAATAAGCGTACCAGCTTGATTCCTTACTGCCGCTTTTCGGGTCCCACCCGCAGATAAGCAGCGCATCACTGGCACGAGTCAGAGCCACATAGAGCAGGCGATTCTTTTCCTCCTTCTGACGAATCTGCTCATCGGTCAGAAAGTCTTCTGTCCGTTTTGTCCCCATAGCGGCCTGCGGTATCCAAAGCGGCCCATGCAGCGCATCACCAGCAGGATCACTTTCTGGCAGATCAGCATCCAGCTCTGCCCAAAGAAGACTGTCAGAACGGCTCCTCGTGCTGGTCGTATCGGGTAGGATGACAAGACGGGCCTGCAACCCTTTTGACCGATGAACCGTCATGATGCGTACAGCATCAATCTCCGATTCCACCTCCCTCTTACTTTCCACCGTGCTGGCCCGCAGCCAGTGCAGGAATCCCTGAAGGGAAGGAGGATGCTGAGTTTCGTATGTCAGAGCGGCTGTTAGGAGTTCATCCACCGGCTCAGCCGCTTCTGCGCCCAAACGGGCCAGAAGGCGGGCACGCCCCCCCTGCACACCCAGAGCCTGCATGAGAATGTCATACGGCGTGTCATAATCCACACGCCGGTAGAGAGCCTGTAACCGCTCCCATGCTGCCCGCCATTCGGGCCGTTCCTCATGCCTGCGGGCCAGAAGACTCCAAAGAGGAGTACCCTCACGCCCCAGTTCACGCCGCTTGCCATTGGCCGTTACCAGATCCATGAGGGAATTATCGCTTAACCCGCCAAGGGGGGATGTCAGCACGCCGGCAAGGCTGAGATCATCCTGTGGCAGCAGAAGTGCATCGCAGAGTGTCATCAGGTCCTGCACGGCGGCCTGTTCCACCAGCCCGCTATTGATGAAACTCGCCACCGGCACATTTCGTGCCTTCAATGCCCGGATCAGCGCCCGCAGAAAGGCTGAACGTTTCGGCACGAGGATCATCACCTCTCCGGCCTTCAGCGGGGCCGTACCTGACTGAAGGGGCTGACCGATCTGCTCCCTGAGATACCGGGCCAGTTCATCAGCCAGACGCTGCTGGGCACTGCGCTGATCTTCATTCTTCTCTGGCGCACGCCACGGATTGGCCACCTCACCAGAGGAACCATCTGCGGCTCCATTTTCTGCCACCGCTTTATCCGAAGGGACAGAAGGCCACAGCTCCACACGCCCCCCGCCGCCTGAACGGGCTGACCGATGCCTGAGTGGGCTCGCATCTCCCTGCTCCCGCAGGCCATTCAGAGCCTCATTGCCGCCAACCTCACCATCATCCTCAAAGACGGCATCAACAAAATCCAGCACGGGCGGCAGAGAACGGAAGGATACATTCAACTGCGGGTCTTCCCAGAGAAGACCGGCATTCTTCACACGGCGGGCAAATTCCTGCCGCCATTTATGGAACTGCTCCGGTTCCGCCCCCTGAAAGCTGTAAATGGACTGCTTAAAGTCCCCCACCGCAAAGACGGTACGGGGGCGTGGCATGTCTTCCCGCACACCAGAACCGGAAAAGAAATCAGCCGTCAGAGCACCGGCAATTTCCCATTGCAGGCCGGAATTATCCTGCACCTCATCCAGCAGAAGATGGTCGATACCGCCATCCAACTTATATAGCACCCATGCCGCCCCCGGCTCCCGCAGGACATCACGGGTCCGGGCGATCAGGTCATTATAATCAACCGCTCCACGGTTCCGTTTCTCATCAGCAAACCGCCCCATGACCGGCAGCGCAAGGGACAGAAAGGCCGTGTTGATCTCCAGAAGCCGCTGAGTGCGGATGCGCTCCTGCATATCCTGCTGACGTCTGGCCTCATCAAGGAGACGCTGCTCCAGCTCAGGAGCGGCATTACGCGCTTTTGCCCCCAAATGGCGGCTCATATTCCTGATATCGCCCTTCTGCGTGAATAAGAGCGACAATAGGAACGCATCATCCCGTTCGGCCGGATTGTCACGCTCCAGCCATCTCAGGAACGTTTCAAACTGCTCCCTTTTGGAATCCGCCAGATGCGGCAAAGCCTCCTGAATATCAGCCCGCCACACTGCTTCATCGTGCAGTCGGCAGGCTTCAGCCTTCAGGGTCGCTGAAGATTCACTCCCTGCCTCCAGCAGCCCTTGATAAGCTTCCTTCACACGCTCCGGCCACATCTCCCAGAGCCGCAGCAGAGGCTGAAGCAGCCCGGACTGGGCATTAAACTGCCCCAGAAGGCCCATCAACCTGTCAAACCCCGTTAGAGCGGCCAGCACCTGCACAGGGTCCTGATTCTGCGCCAGACTATCCTCCAGCGCACGGCGAAGAACCATCTGGCCATCCGCTTCCTCCATCAGGACAAAATGCGGGTCCAGTGCGGCCTCCAGCGGGAAACGCCGCAGAAGGGACTGACAGAAGGCATGAATGGTCTCAATCTGCAAACCACCCGGCGCATCCAGCACTTTCAGAAACAGGCCACGGGCACGCTCCCGTGTGGTGGCCGTATCGGGCACGTCCAAGGCTGTCAGTGCCTCACCCAGTTTCTCATCCGAGAGGGAGACCCAATGGCCGAGATGGCTTTGCAGACGATGTGCCATTTCGGCAGCTGCCGCTTTCGTATAGGTCAGGCACAATATACGGGAGGGCTCGGAGCCTTCCAGCAGAACGGGCTGTCCATCCTCCCCTATCTGTTCCAGCGGCAGCATGAGGCGAAGTAGCCGGTCGATCAGCAGCTTCGTCTTCCCTGATCCCGCAGACGCCGACACGAACACGGAGGCCATTGGGTTCGAGGCCTTCTTCTGAGCCTGATTGGCCTGCTCCCTTGGTGAAAGCTGGTTCTGGGTCATTCCTCATCGCCTCCTGCCAGACGCCACTCCGCCACACGGGCAAGCTGGGTGTAATCGCTATAACGGGCCTCTTTTCCTGCCCATGGTTGGGACCGATAAGGCCGGGATGGATCATCATAATCCGCCAGAAGGGTCCGCAACTGCTCAAGGGCCGGGCCGACAAGCTCGCCCAGCGTCACCTTGGCCCTGACGGACGGAATGGCGACTTCCTTACCGGGTTCTTCCCCGCCACTCAGTTTCCAATAAGTCAGGGCTTCCGTTTCGGCAGCGGGCAAGCCCTCAAAGGCACCCTTGGCCAATAAGGCAGCTTCCAGCACCAGCTGGGATGACCAGCCTTCAACCACATCCTTGCTGCTGGGTGGAGTACCTGTCTTGTAATCCAGGATACGCCCTGTAGGTGCCTCCTGTCCCGGTGTCATCCACAGGTCAATACGGTCTGCCCGCCCTGTAATACGGAACTCACCACCCGGCAGGTCCCGTAATGTGTAATCCAGCGACACCTCAGTATGAGACGTACAGTTCAGCCGCCCCACCTGACGCCACTGTTCCTGCGCCAGCACCCAATCAGCAATACGATGCAGCCGGGGCCGCCACCAACTGGACAACGCCGGATTCACTAACGCTTCATCAAGAGCATCATCAAAATGACGGTGCAAAATCTGGGCAGAACGCTCCGGCCATGTACCGGGATGCTGCCGGATCATGCGTTCCAGAGCCGTATGAACAATCTTTCCGTAATCGGCATGTTCTGCCCCTTCTTCCAGCGGGGCCAGAGCTTTCAGGCCCAGTATGTACCGGGCATAAATGGCGTACGGGTCCAGCTTGAGCGTATCAAGCTGTGTGATGCTCAACCGCCGGGGGCGTAGGGCCAGAGGAGGCCGTGGCTCTGGCGGAGCGACAGGCTTCGCCTCCCCGGCAGGCATGTCCAACATGGTCTGCCACGCCAGTGCTGGATGAACGGGAAGCGTAATGCCTCGCCCTTCCAAAAAGGCTGAAAGACGCATGAGCCACCGGGCTGGAACGGCAGGAGACCCCTCCCGCCTTTGGGCATTGGACAGAATGACATGCTCCGAAGACAAAGCAGCAGATACAAAATCATGCGCCTGTGCACCGATTCGCCGTTCTGGTGAAGGCAGCCCGACACGCTGACGCATCGGGCGGCTCATCCATGGGCCGGATTCCGCCACGGGCGGCCAGATACCTTCATTCAGCCCACCCAGAATGACCGTATCAAACGCCAGAAGCCGGGCTTCCAGCACGCCATAGATGGAGATGCGAGGATGAGCGAGTTCCACACCACCCTGATAGCCTCGCAAGCCTGTCAGCGTCTTGCCGGCCATACTGGCCGTCAGCAGGCCCTCTAAAGCACTCAGAGGCTGCGGCGGCAGATCCCCTGTATGGCTCATCAGCTCCACAAAATGCCGGGACAGGGCACCACCATCCTCTCCCAGCCAAAGACGGGACCCGGGGCGAGACTGATCGGCCTCATCGCCTTCATCATCCACAGCGGCCAGCTTTTCGGCTGTCTCCAGAAGGGCCGTCAAAAGCTCCGGCACACGGGCTGTTGCCTCAAGCGCCAGCAGAGGGCTGAAAGCAGCCTCCACCTGATTCAGGAATGATTCGAGGCTTTCCGGGCTATCTGGTGCATCTGCCTGATAACCATTGTCTGTCCGCTGTGCGTCCTGCAAGGCACCAAGAGCCCTGTGCAGCCCTTCCAGCCCCGGCTGGGGCGCAGGACCACGCAGAAGCCGCCTCTCCAGCAAGCGGGCACTGGCACGGGCACGACCGGGACTCATCCCCAAAGCCGCCAACGGATGCTTGAGAACGGACAGCAGCGCCACCGGGCTGAACCGAGCCGTCACGGCCTGAACGATCAGGCGGAGAAAGACAGCCGTGGGGGTGCGGACCAGCGGTTCCCCGGCACTGTCATCCGCATGAATGCCAAAGCGCAGCAACTCCGCCCTCACACGATCAGCCAACCCACGATCCGGTGTTACCAGAGCCCCAGAGCGTCCCGGCTGGTTCGCAACATCCCGCAGGATCAGCGCAATGGCCTGCGCCTCCTGCTGCGAATCAGCCGCCGATAACAGACTGATTCCTGAAGGTGCAATCTCACCCGCAGGCTGTCCCCAACGGGCAATACCCGCTTCTGGCAACATGACATGCTGGAAAAGATTTTCCCGTTCCGGGCGCAAAGGCTCTCCCCATTGGGCAATATCCGCACGGCTTACGCCCACCCGTGACAGAAACTCGTGAAACAGAGCCTGCGGATGAGTTGGAGGAAGCTGCTTCCACAGCTCATCATCCATGCTGCAATCCAGCCCCTGAAACACCACCACGCCCTGAGGCAGCGCTGCTACGGCCTCCAGTGCCGTTGCCACACCAGCAGAACCATCCACGAATCCCACGGCCCAGAGCGGATAGTCTGGAGGAGTCTGTGCCCAAAGACGGGCCTGTGCCTCGATCAACGCCACCTGACGAGCCATGATGTTGCTGCGTTCTTCTTCCTGAAGAATGGCAGGCCATGCCTCCGTGACGATCTGGAGAAACTCTAACGTCTTCTGCCAATGTCCGGCAAAATCATCCGCTACGGCCTTGGGCAGAGCCTCTCGCAGGTCCACGCCGTTCCGCTCGGCATCATCCATCAGCTCCGCCAGAGCCTGAGCCAGAGGCCAGACCCGATCAATCGTTCCACCCTCCCGGCCCGACACGGTCGTAAAGAAAGGGGCCGCCAGAATCAGTCGTGCCAGAATAGCCAGCCGAAAGACCGGCCCTACGGCAGGCGGCACAGTCTCATCCACCATCATGGGGAACAGGCTTTGCTGCTCCACATCCCCCAGCGACACAATGGCCGGAAGCAAAGCCGGGCGGCCATCAAGAACCCGCAGAAAGGCCTCCATGAGAGCACGGGCCACACGGCGGCCGGGCACCAGAATCATGCCACTATCGCCGCCGCTCCGATCCCCTGATCCAGCCTCTACCCCCACACGATTCAGCCAGTTCTGCACCACCATATCCAGAAACGGGCGGGAAGCCGGAATCGTAGCGATGTTCAATGAACGCCCCTGCATCACTGGTCCTGCCCTTCCTCAACAAGAGCGAACAAGGCTTCAAGCCGTTCTGTCGGCCAGCCCCGCAGGGTCACGGTGCGTTCATCCTCTCCTGCTCCGTGCCTGAACGTAATATGCAGAGCACCGGCTGGCAGAAGCTCCTCGGCACGATCTGGCCATTCCACCACCATGACACTTTCACAGGCATCATCCCATGAAAGTTCATACAGCTCATCCGGGCTGGAAAGCCGCCAGAGGTCGTAATGAAACACCAGACCGATCCTGGTGTTATAGGGCTGTACCAGCGCAAAAGTCGGGCTTGGGACTTCCAGCGCTTCATCACCGGCCAGACTACGGATGAGCGCACGGGCAAAGGTGCTCTTGCCTGTGCCCATCTCGCCATGAAGCGCTACGCAATCCCCGTAATGCAGCATCCCTGCCAGATGCCACGCCAGAAAAACCGTCTGCTGCGGAGACGAAAGATGCATTTTCATCGACAGAGTTGCCCCGTAATCACGACCCTCAAAAACGGGCAACAGCATTGCCGAAGCCTCCCCGAGATACAAGAGTGCCCGACACAACCCTACGTCCATTTCTGTCATACCACCATGAACAGAAGCCCCCGTAAGAACAAACCTCTACTCGACAGGCAAAAAAATGCTTATGAATACTGGTATGACACATGCAGCTTCTACCCACACGACAGATATCGCCATTATCGGCGCAGGCCCCACGGCGCTTTTTGCCGCCTTTGAATGCCGGATGTTACGCCTGAACTGCATCCTGACGGATGTTCTGGACAGTGTGGGCGGGCAATGTGCGGCCCTGTACCCGGAAAAGCCGATCTATGACATTCCGGCCCATCCCTCCATCACAGGCGGGGACCTGATCGCCGCCCTTGAGGAGCAGATCGCTCCCTTCAACGTACCCCGCCTTCTGGGTAGCCGGGTCAGCCATCTGGAAGGTGAGGCTGGAGCCTTCACCCTGAAGAATGAGCGTGGCGACACCATCCACGCCAAAGCCATCATCATCGCCGCTGGTGCTGGAGCCTTCGGGCCGAACCGCCCCCCATTGGAAGGGCTGGAAGCTTATGAACGCAGCGGCGCCGTACAGTATTATGTGAAGAAGCGGGCCGAGTTCACCGGCAAGCGCATTGTTGTGGCAGGTGGCGGCGATTCAGCGCTGGACTGGGCTCTGTCCCTCTCCGACATTGCCGAAAAGGTCTATCTCGTCCACCGGCGGGACCGCTTCCGTGGGGCACCGGAAACACTGGCCCAGATTGAAGCAAAAATCACCGCTGGAGTCATTGAGAAAGTCGTACCCTACCAGCTTCATGGCCTGCAGGGCGACAGTGGCCAGCTGACCCATGTGGACCTCATCGCCATGGATGACACGGTCCGCTCTCTGGAAGCTGACGTACTGCTCCCCTTCTATGGTCTTTCGACCGATCTCGGCCCGGTGGCCTCATGGGGGCTGGAAACGCAGCGCAGCACCATCGCCGTAAACCCGGCCACCATGCAGACCAGCCTTGAAGGCATCTTCGCCATTGGTGACGTGGCCCAGTATCCCGGCAAAATGAAGCTGATCCTTCAGGGCTTCTCCGAGGGGGCCGTAGCGGCCCATGCTGCCCACCATGTTGCCCATCCTGACAAGGCTCTGCGCTTTGAACATTCCACAAGCCGGGGCCAGCCGGGCACGCCCTGATACGGCCCTTTTCATAACTCATGAAAAAGCAGGTGCCTCGCTATGAGACACCTGCTTTTCTTTTATCCACCTGACAGTACGTCTGCTCAGGCGACTTCTTTCAGGAACACGACCTTTGAAGCCCCACCTTCAACAAGGGTTTCAATCGCTTTGTTGAACACACGACCATGTTCCGTCCCCATATGGGCCTTGAAGGCAGCCTCATCCCGATAGCTTTCTTCCACATGGAACAGGTCCGGCTCGTGCTCCAGCGTATAGACAACAAAGCGCACGCAGCCCGGCTCGGCCCGCACATTCTCGGCAAGAGCTGTCAACAGGCTGGCAACCTTCTCCCGATGGCCGGGCAGGGCTTTCATGGTGGCGTATAGACTTTTGGTCATGACGTTTTTCCTTCCTCTCTCATAAGGCATCATCATGCCATAAGGGAACGGTCTCGATATAGACTGGAATAAAGAAAGGCCGGAGCAATGCCCCGGCCTTCTTTCTAAATACCCTGATGGCTAGCTGAGCTTCAGCCCTTTGCACCACGGGCAGCACGTTTACGCTCGTGCGGGTCCAGATACCGCTTGCGAAGACGGATGGCAGATGGCGTGACTTCCACCAGCTCATCATCCTCGATGTAGGCAATAGCCTGCTCAAGGCTCATCTTGCGAGGCGGAACCAGCACGACAGCATCATCCTTACCGGAAGCACGCATGTTTGTGAGCTTCTTCTCACGCACAGCGTTCACTTCCAGATCATTCTCACGGGAATGCTCACCGAGGATCATGCCGGTGTAGATTTTCTCACCTGCATCCACAAAAAGCGTCCCACGATCCTGAAGGGAGAACAGTGCATACGGTGTCGTAGCACCATCTTCAGCAGAGATCAGGGAGCCGTTACGGCGGCCTTCAATCGCACCAGCGTGCGGCTGGTAGGAATGGAAAAGACGGTTCATCAGACCGGACCCACGGGTGTCGGTCAGGAACTCGCCGTGATAGCCAATCAGACCACGGGACGGGATCATGAATGTCAGGCGAACCTTGTCACCACCGGACTGACGCATATCCTGCATCACGCCCTTACGCAGGGACATTTTCTCCACGACAACGCCGGAATAAGGCTCGTCCACATCGATGACGACTTCCTCGAACGGTTCTTCCTGCTCACCCGTTTCCGGATTCTCACGGAACAGCACACGAGGACGACCGATGGTCAGCTCGAAGCCTTCACGGCGCATATTCTCGATCAGAACGCCCAGCTGAAGTTCACCACGACCAGCAACTTCAAAAGCCTCGCTTTCCGGGCTTTCCGTCACCTTAATGGCCACGTTACCCTCTGTCTCCTTGAACAGACGGTCACGAATCTGGCGGGACGTCACCTTCTTGCCTTCACGGCCACCCAGCGGACCATCATTAATGCGGAAGGTCATGGAGAGGGTTGGCGGATCAATCGGTGTGGAAGGCAGCGGCGCCTCAACAGCCGGATCAGCCAGCGTGTCCGGAATGGTGGCTTCGGAAAGACCAGCAATGGCAACAATGTCACCAGCTTCTGCTTCCTCGACAGGCACACGGTCCAGACCACGGAAGGACAGCAGCTTGGTGATACGGCCTGTCTCAACCACGCTGCCATCGGCACGGAGGGCACGGATCGGCATGTTCACCTTGGCACGGCCCTGCTCGATACGACCCGTCAGGATACGGCCAAGGAAGTTGTCGCTCTCCAGAATGGTGGAAACCATGGCGAACGGCTTGTCCTTGTCCAGACCCGGGCTCGGCACATGCTTCAGAACGAGGTCGAACAGCGGATGCAGATTCTCACGAGGCCCTTCCAGCTCCGTATCCGCCCAGCCCTGACGGCCAGAAGCATAGAGCATGGGGAAGTCGAGCTGCTCATCATTGGCACCAAGGGCAGCGAACAGGTCAAACACTTCGTCATGCACTTCATCGGGGCGGGCATCGCCACGGTCAACCTTGTTGACCACAACCATCGGGCGCAGGCCACGGGCCAGAGCCTTACCCAGCACGAACTTCGTCTGCGGCAGGGCACCCTCGGCGGCATCCACCAGAATCACGGCGCCATCCACCATGCTCAGGATGCGCTCCACCTCACCACCGAAGTCAGCGTGGCCCGGTGTGTCGATAATGTTGATACGGGTGTTCTTCCACACGACAGAGGTACATTTGGCGAGAATGGTGATCCCGCGCTCACGCTCGAGATCATTGCTATCCATCGCACGCTCGGTGATGGCCTGATTCTCACGGAATGTACCAGACTGCTGAAGCAGCTGATCCACGAGTGTCGTTTTCCCATGATCGACATGGGCAATAATGGCAATGTTACGGATGTCCATGGACGATCTTTCAGGAAGTGACAGATTGGGACAGAATGGTGCCCTTACTGCACCGAAACTGATTTTTTTGCAAATCCGAACCGTGTATTAAACCGTGCAGCATCATATTTCATGCCATCATTTTTCCATTTCAGCGACAAAGGAGCAGCCGCATGACCAGCCATACCCCTACGGGCCCCACCGCACCCGGAACGGAAACATTAAGCCAGCTTGGCCGGCAGACCATTCAGCCGGAGTCGCCTGACGTTGCCGAGCTGGAGCGTGTCCCGGCACCCCACAAAGGGCGACGTTATGTTGTCCGCTTCACCGCCCCGGAGTTCACATCTCTCTGCCCAGTCACAGGACAGCCGGATTTTGCCCATATCGTCATCGACTACATCCCACGAGACTGGATCGTGGAGAGCAAGTCTCTCAAGCTCTATCTCACCAGTTTCCGCAATCACGGTGCCTTTCATGAAGACTGCTCTGTGACCATCGCCACACGTCTCGTAGAGCTGCTGGACCCGGAATGGCTGCGTATCGGGGCTTACTGGTACCCCCGCGGCGGGATGCCGATTGATGTCTTTTGGCAGACAGGCCCCGCCCCGGCTGATGTCTGGATTCCAGCGCAGGATGTGCCCGGCTATCGGGGCCGTGGCTGACACAGCCACAAGGGGCACGGTCTGTTCCGTGCCCCCTTTGCCCATCAGAAGCCGAGCGTCACATCCCCACCGATCAGGATGCGGTTCTGATGCCGGAAATCGGCAAAAGGACGTGTGTTGTTCAGAGAACGGTCAAACCGGATTTCCGGGCGGATCTGAAGCAGCTTGACGTGATGGCCAATATTCGGCCGCCACACGGCATTGAAGGATAGATCGCCGTAAGTCGTTGCCGGAGCGCTATAAGTCCGGGTAGGCAGCCCCAGCAGGGCCCGGCCATAACCGGCATCCTCCGGATACTGAACGATAAACTGCCCCGTGCTGTCCCGATAGACTTCCGCACGAGCATTGAAGGTCAGGGTAGAGGTCGCCGCATAAGCACCCCAGACAACACCACTCCATGTATTGGCATCCAGCCCTTCATCATGCACCTGCGTGGCCTCGGCTGTCAGGCTCCATTTGGGATTGATCTGCCATGTGGCGTTAAGGTCGTTCCAGAAACGCTGCGCCTCATGCGCTCGGCGGCTTCCCAATAGGCGGCGGGGGTCCTCCGGCCCGACACGCAGCAGATAGGTCACGGACAGGGCACCACCGGCCAGCTGGCTGGCATTGAAACCCACATAACCCGCTGGCTCGCCATTATTGTTCCCACGACCAAAGGACTTCTGATTCCCCGCATCCATCCCGAACAGGACAGCGTAATGCGAATTCAGATGCCACTGCCCATAGAAACCGACATGCTCAAACGGATTGGAATATTGCGCCGTATAAGACATGGTATAGAAGGCACGCCCTGCCGGATTCAGCACTTCCACCCCCATGGGAGAGGACAGGATACCGACCTGCATGTCCAGCCCGTCCTTGGTCAGCCACGGCATATGCAGGGCAATATTGGCCTGAATGGGCGTAAGCTGATAGCGATGATGATCCAGCCAGCGGTCTGAAATCCCCGTGATGATGTAGGCTCTGGCATCAGAGCCATAGAGCATCTGGATATTGGCCCCCAGACCATAACCGTCACCAATCGGGTCCACAGGTTTGGTAATCGTCAGGGCCACCTGATTAAGCATCGCCGTATCGCTATGGGATTGCAGAAGCTGGCCGAAGTTCATCCCATTATCAGGGTGCCCCGTATTGGCCATGGCCCCGCCTTCTATCTGAAGACCGACATCAATATCGGAGAACCAGCTTTTTCCGGCTTCTTTCGGAGTGGCGGGCTGTACCGCACTGGGTGCTGCTACCGGAGCAGGAGACGGGGCTGTTGTGCCTGATGATGCCGAACTGGCCAGCGTAGCCTGAACAGGCCCGCCCTGCTCGCTGGGAGCCGCCTGTGCCCCTTCCAGCCCAGAGCCAACCCCGCCACATAAACCCGCCATCATCACAAGATACCGCCAGTGCCGCATGAACCATCCCACCTATTGTTTCGGTTCCGTAAGTATATCCTTCTTCTGAAAAACGGGACAACATCAAAGACGTAACGGAGGACTAAAAAAGACGTTTCTAGACACAAAAAAAGGGCCACATGATGGTGTGACCCTTTACAATCAGCCTCTGGCAGCTCCCTCAAAAAGAAATGGCTGATTCCAGATCAATCAACATGGCATCCTTGTACCGTTTCACAGCTCCCGGATTCCAGAGATATTGCAAACCGGGCCGCAACAAGAGCCAGCGTGTGGGACGATAGCCGTAATTGAGCTCGATCGCCTCCTCTGAATGCGGTGCATACAGCCCGGCCCCCCGGCCAGACCGCTGGAGATGCTGAATCCAATGTGTGATCTTCGGGTTAGCCCAGAGGGACTTCATACCAAAACTGATGGTATCATCAGGCCGACTGGCAAAGGTGCCCTTTCGGGTAATACCGGCTGTCACGAAATAAGGGGCAACAGCCGTACGGGGGTCACCCCATGTGAAAGACGCAAAGAAGGCCGTACCACGATGCGGGTCTGCGCCGTCACGCTGCAACATGCGGTCAAACTGAAACCACCCGCCAAACCGCCCCCTGACCTTGGAGACAGGCGCATCCTGCGCCGCAGCGGCAGGAATATTGTACGTGCCCATCTGGCCATAGACATTCTTGACCTCGGACGTATCCCAATACCCACCGATTTTCACGTTCGTCTGTAGCGGGCCACTATAATCATCGTCTCCACCCTGATGCCAGCCAAGCTGAAAGGGCAGAAATGTACCAGTGGCCCCATGCAGATTCATCTTCCAGCCATTGCGAACGCCGGAAATGGTCGGGTCCACGCTATAGACCCCGAACTGCACCAGATAATGATCGTTCCCAGCCGGATAGAGCTTGATCCACGCACCGGGGTGAGCAGTCGGATAGAAACCATAGCCTGAATTCATGGCAATGGACTGCGGCATACCGCAGATACCGTTATTCTGAAACTGACAGTACAGATTGGCGCCCCAATAGGTAGAAGACTGCTCGAAGTCATTCTCCGTATTGATCTCACCAACCTCAGTCTGGACATAGTTGTTCCAGTGCATTTCCCAGCTCAGGCGGCCAAGGCGCATGGTCTCACCAGCACCATAAATTTCCATCGGGCTGTTAATGACGGGCAGCGTGTTCCCCAATCCTGCTCCCTGACGGGCCAGCGTCAGAAAATGCAGCACACCGGCATTGAAGGCCACACCTGTCAGCTTTTTCAGGTCGAAATCCAGCGAGAGAGCTTCTTCATCCGCATAGCGGGCCGCACGAGACTTACCACCGAACGGATTCCCCGCCGTATCCTGAAAATAACGCCCGCCAACCGTCACACCATGATCGGCCAGCCAGCTCCGTGTTCCCCACGGGTCACCGAAAAAACCATCCTGATTGGCAAAATCACGCCAGCTATTAGGGAAAAGACCTTTCTGCCGCTCCGGTGCTGCCTGTTCGGAAGCCCCACGGGAGAAGACATCACCCGGAATCGGGAGAGGGACAGAACCGAAAGCACGCTGCTCATCCTTGGCAGGGGCACCATACTTCCCGGCTTTCAGCAGTTCCTGCCTCTGTGCGGCTGTCACATCCGTACCGGACACCTCACTCTGGGCAAAAGTAGCATGGCTCCCCAGCATAAAGGTAATACCTATTACTGCTGCACAAGCCTTTTGCCACTTTCTACACATATATTAGCCTTTATAGCCGTTGACCCGAGAAGGACTGAAGGCAAAACGCACCACGAAAGCCCCCAGCACACCATGTCCGACAGGCTACAAACAGCACTGCGGCAATAGACAATATTGCCCTCTTATATAAATTTTATCGCTAACTTCCAGTGGTGAAATCTGTCTGTACCGAGTCCCCCCTCTCCCCTACCCTCAATTTCATGTGACTGTTGCCGGCTTTTTTACCGTCTGGTTACGATGCTGTTGCCCAAGGCGGCGGGTGCATGGCAGCAGCAGTGCCAACACAACACAGAGGCCAACACATCCCAGAAAAAGCCCCCTGAACAGCGCCACATAGCCCGCCAGACTGCCCCCACCATCAGCGGGAACACTGGCGAGGTCTGCGACCAGACTACCCAGATACATGCCAATGCCCCAGAGCAGGAACAGCGCCCCCATCAGCACCGCACTCACACGGGCCGGAGCATAACGGGCCACGATTGCCAGACCGAGGCCGATCGTCAGAAGCTCCCCAAGGGACATGGTGCCATAGCCTGCCACCATGACCCACGGCGAAACCAGCCCCGTGCTATGTCCCGCTGCCAACCACCAGATGAGAAAGGCCAATCCGACCAGAGCATAACCACACAATATCTTTGCGGCCGGTGGCGCATCATGCCCCTTACGGGCGCTGCGCCGGTACAACCATGCCAGCACAGGGCTGAACAGCATGACAGCAATCGGATTAAGTGCCTGAAACTGCCCCGCTGTCATAGTAAACAGCCGATACGGACCCAGCTGATACACGCCAGAAACGTCCCGCATGGCGAACAGGGTCAGAGAGGTCTGCATCTGCTGATAGAAAATCTGATAGGCCATTGTCTGCGCACAGAGAATATATGTCAGCAACAACCCCGGCCTTTCGCTCTCCTTTGCTCGCACATATAACCAGACCCATAACAGAACCAGCCCCAAACCAGCCAGAATGATGCAGAGCCGGACAAGAGCCGGACTGTAAAGCACCCATGTGCAGAAAGCCCAGACGAGCAGGATGGCCAGAAGAATGGCGGCTCCCAGTCCCCCTTTCTGCACAGGGTTAGACAGGCGCTCCATCAGCGGCACAGGCATAACGGTCGGCCCATGGTGCTGCACTGCTTCAGCAGCCCGACCCACCAGAAAGCGGCGCATACGCCCACCTCGCACCGCATAATAGCCCAGCCCAACCAACAGCCCCCCGACACAGGCCAGAAACGCCACAGCCGCCCCGTAACGCTGCTGGAGCCACGGCATCAGAAGCATGGAAACAGTCGAACCGACATTGATGGCCATATAATAAAGCGTAAAAGCAGCATCCAGTGCCGTGCCGTCCCCCGCATAGATACGCCGCACCAGCGTCCCCGCATTGGGCTTGAACAACCCGTTGGACAGGGCAATCAACGTCAGAGCAGGCAGGAATACGGCCTGATGGCCAAGGGACATGGCCAGCAGACCATAACCTGCCGTCAGGCCAAAGGCCCCCATGAGCATGGTCAGGCGTGTGCCAACGCACTGATCGCCCAGAATCCCTCCCAGAACCGGCAGACTGTAAATGAGAAAACCCAACCCACCCTGCATGAGATTCACATCGTGATCCTGCATATGCAGCTGAGCGACCATAAAGACCGTGAGAACGGCCTGCATTCCATAATAACCGAAACGCTCCCACAGCTCGATGGCCATGACAACGGCAAAGGCCCGCCGCCGTGCGGAAAGAAAAGGCACCGCAGAGTGCTGTTGATCGGTCATGAGGGCACGCATCCGTTACGGGGAAGAAACTGATCCTTCCTCCCTAGCGCAAAAATCAACCGCCTGCGAGATGGAACCCATCAACATGGGCAATGCCAAGCACACCCAGTACGCAGAGCACCCCGACAAACATAACAGCCACCAGTGCCCCCAGAATACTGGACTGCCGAATACGCTGCCAGAAAGACACTCCCCAGACCATGGCCCCTGCCCTTTCCTTCCCTACCCCGGCCCAGCATGGCCTCGACATGACAAAGGCAGGTCTCCACTACCCAGATCGGGCTGAATACCTGCCTTCCTTTTCTTATACCAGCCCCACACAGGCAGGGCCTATATAATATTTTAACCTTTAATCAGAGGTTTCTGCCTCGGCTTCACGCCGCATGAGCGCTTCCAGCTCTGGCGACACAGTCCCCAGCACGACCCGAAGCGTAACCAGAAGGTTTCCAGCCTCATGATTCCTGTCAGCGGCAATACCCCGCCCGCTCAGGCGCAGGACCGTCCCACTGTCAGAATGCGGCTTAACCCTTAGGGCCACCGTACCCGCTGGCGTACGCACATGAACCTTGCCGCCCAAAACAGCCGTTCGCAGGTCAATGTCCTGCGTCACACGCAGATTACGACCATCGCGCTTATAATAGGGGTCTTCCGCTACATGAATCTTCAGCAGCACATCACCGGCGGGACCGGGGCGGCCATCCATACCGGGCGGACCAGCCTGACCTTTCCCTTTCAGCCGTAAGGTCTTGCCATCCTCGATACCGGCCGGGATGGTCACAGAGACCTCACGCCCGTCCCCAAGACGAACATCACGGCGTGTACCAAGGGCGCATTCTTCCATGCTGATGCGCAACTCACCACGCACATCCTCGCCACGGCGAGGACGGGCAGAACGGAACCCGCCACCAAAGGCGCCGCCAAAAATGTCGCCTAGATCTTCCGGGTTAAACCCTCCACCGGAGAACCCGCCAAAACCGCCGAACCCACCGCCAGGGCCACCAGCACCGCCGCCAAAGCCACCACCAAAGGGGCCACGCATCTGCCCGTCAGCATCAATCTCGCCACGGTCAAACTGCGCACGCTTCTCCTCATCCCCAATGATCTCGTAGGCCTTGCCAATCTCCTTGAAGCGTTCCTCCGCCTTGGCATCACCGGGATTACGGTCGGGGTGATACTGTTTGACCAGCCGGCGGTAAGCGCTACGGATTTCCTTATCCGAAGCTGTGTTGCTTACACCAAGAACCTTATATGGGTCAGTCGCCATTACTGTCCTGTATCCTCCAGATCCGTATCTTCTAACAGATTAATCAGCACGGCCAGAACCCGGCTTCTGGAATATCCGGCCGCCTCGGCTTCCTTGATGAGGGTCTGCACCCGTGGACGCAGAAAATCGGCTGCTGACCCTGTTGATGCGTCTGTCATGAAAAAAACCTTTCTTTCCCAAAAAGGTGGTGTGCCTGTAAGATAAGGTCAATAGAGAATAAAGTTTTACTCTCGCTTTTCCGGTTTCATACCCTGACCTTATCAGAAGACAGTTCTTCATGCCGCATACTGATAGCCCTTTCCGTAACAACATCCCCCGCCGTCTCATCATTACGGGCAGCGACAGCCGCTATTTTCCACTGCTTCAGGAACTGATTGCCTCCATCCGCCGGTTTCCATCACTGGCCGGGCTGGAGATCGGCTGTATTGATGGCGGGTTGAAACGAAAACAAATCACATGGCTGGAACAGAACGGCATCACAGTCCGCTCTCCCAAGACATTCCCCCATGTCTCACGCTGGGCTTTACGCAGACGACCCAATCTAGCCATTGAACTCTCCAAAATGTGGCTGGACCAGCTATTCCCAGACCATGACACACTCGTCTGGATTGATGCAGATGCGTGGGTGCAAGACTGTCAGGCCGTGGAGCTGCTCTTTCAGGCAGCAGAACAACCGGCGCAGCCTCTGGCCATCACGCCGGAACTCTTTCTGCACAAGCCTCTTTTCCGGCTACGCTGGCTGCCTCTCGGCCTCGTGCAACTCCGTTCCATCCTGTACAAGAATGCCCGACTGGCCCGGTTGCCCCGTGCCATCTGCCGCAGCATTGGCGTACGCCCGACCCTCAATGCGGGCATATTCGCCCTGTCCCGTACGGCATCGCACTGGCCCCGCCTGCAATACTGGCAAGGACAGGCTCTACGCCATGGCAAGATATTCAGCTCCGGTCAGCTCGCTATTGCCCTGACCAGCTATCACGATGGCTATGCCACTGCCCTCATGCCCGCTGGCTGCAACTATCTGGGGCCATGGCAGATTGATCCACAGACAGGCCTGCTCTGTGAGGCTACATTTCCTCACAAACCTGTCGGCCTTGTCCATCTGGCTGGTTATGACGCCATGAGGCTGGACCCGACCGTAACGATGGATGTCCCTGACCTGACAGGTGGCACCCATACGCTCAACCTGCGCTTCAGCACGATGCATACCTATCGGAAGACCCACAACCTCCTGTAACACCTTCTGCGGATGTGTCTCTTATCGGCTAAACGCCCGCAGAATCATATTCTTTCCCTCATGCTGCTCCACCGGCAGAGTTGTACTGGAGAGCTCACGCCCCTGCCAACCAGCACCGAAGGCGATATAGAGCGAAATAGCATCATTCATGCGTTTGCCTGTTGCCGTCACAGCGGCAACCCGGCGGGACAGGAACGTCTGCTGAGAGTTCAGCACATCAAGATACCCCGTCAGCCCCGCAGCATAGAGCTTACGGGCACGGGACAGGGCCAGACCGGCCTGTGCTGCGGCCTCACGCTCTTCCTTCACCAGAACATTATCCTGATGCCAGTCATCCAGACTGTCTTCCACTTCCCGAAACGCATTCAGAACAGTCTGGCGATATTGCAGACGGCTGGCTTCTGCCTCGCTGCGCGCCTGAGCAATCTGGGCGCTATATTTGCCACCATGCAGAACCGGCAGGGATGCCATCATCATGACATTCCAGCTCATCCCGCCCACCTGAAACGCCTGATAGGCCGCCGAGGCATTCGGATTGAACGTCAGCGGAATGCTGAAATTGGGATACAGATTGGAAATCGTAATCCCGATACGGGACACACTCGCCGCATAACGCCGCTCGGCTGAACGTATGTCTGGCCGATTGGTCAGAACGGTGGAAGGCAGCATAGCCGGAAAAGGCGGCAGTGTCGGGATAGGCCGCCGTTCTTCCAGATCAGGCTGTTCCTTGCCGGGCATTTCCCCCATCAGCACATTAATGGAATGAATCAGCTGCTCCTGCCGGGCATGGAGCATCGGAAGACGGGCCAGCTCGGCATGTTCCTCGGTCCGGGACTGGGCGATGGCCAGCGTATTGCCGACCCCGTTATTATAGAGCCTCTCCACCAGATGCGTACTGTCACGAGCTGTCCGGATAGAATCTTCCGTAACGCCCATCCGTGCCTGAATCGTGCGCAGCTCGACATAATCCGTCACGAGCTGGCTCAACAAAGAAAGCAGCAGCCCCCGGCGTTCTTCTATGCTGACCTCGACCAGTCTTTTACGTTCCTGCACCTGCCGGGCAATATGCCCGAACACGTCAATCTCCCAGCTGGCACGAGCACCATATGTCAGAACGGACGCATTGGGATGATTATTCGGATTCCCCGGACGCAAAGGCCAGTTATCAACATTGATGGAATAACGGTTATCCCCACCGCCCGCATTGGCATCCAGCTGAGGATACCAGTTCGCCTGAGCCTGCCTGCGAATGGACTGCTCTGCCATGATATGCTGGGTAGCAACCTGAAGGTCGTAATTCCCCCGGATGGTCTGTTCCACCAGCCTGTTCAGCACAGGATCATTAAACTGCGCCCACCAGTCCCTGAGATTGGCTTCTGTCTCGGCAATTTCTTCTTTTGTGGCCGGGTGGGGCTGGCTTGCAAAATGATCGGGGACAGCCATTTTCTCAGGCTTATATTCCGGCCCGACCATACAGGAGGTCAGCAGCAAACAGCTGCCAACAACCAGAGGGAAAAACCGTATGGCCATCTCAAAGGTGATCCTGCAACCATGTGGTCAGAAGTCCTCGCCCGCCTGCTTTCTCTTTACCAACCGCCACAGTTGCCGTCATACCAGCAGAGAGAATGACCTCTGGCGGCATTTCATCAATCTCAATCCTTACAGGGATACGCTGTGCCAGCCTGACCCATGTGAAGATAGGATTCACATCCGGCAGGCCGAGCCTGTCGGACACGCCATTCGCATCATTGATACCACGACCAATACTCACGACATGCCCCTTGAGAATATGGCGGTACCCCATCAGCTTGATGCGGGCCTCATCCCCAATATGCACACCGTGCATCTTGGTTTCCTCAAAATACCCATAGACCCAGTAACTATTAGCATCAATAACAGCCATGCGAGGCTGGCCTGCTGTCACGTAATCCCCAACCCGCAGATTAAGATTGGTCACATACCCATCCACCGCCGCATAGACCGTAGAACGCTGAAGATTCAGCAAAGCTGTATCCAGAGCGGACCGGGCTTCTTCCAGTCTGGCCCGGCGGACTTCCATTTCTGAATCGAAAACATCCTGTTCTTCACGAGAGACAACGCCCCCAAGCCCTTTACGGCGCTGTGCATTAAGAACGCTCAGCTTGTAATCCTCGGTCACCCCGGCAAGACGGGCTTTGGCCTCATCAATCCTGAGGCGGAACCGTAGAGGGTCAATCGTGAAAAGCGGGTCACCCCGATGAACGAACTGGTTATCCACCACAGGAACAGATACGACCGTTCCTGAAACTTCAGGCGTTGCTGTCACGACATAGACACGAACACGACCATCCCGTGTCCATGGGTCGAGAACATACAGGTCCCAGACGACATACCCCAGACCAACAGCTAGAGCGATGACGATCAGTGTCAGTAATGGACGTATAAGGCGCCGTAACCAGTTCATATCCCCCGCTCCACTTCAGACATAAATAACCAGCAGACAGAGAACGCAAACATAGAGTGCGATCTCAAACAGGGCGACATGCCAGAACCAGCTCAGCGCCCCAAGGCGCCAGAGTATATGACGCAAAACCAGCGTCACCAGCACGGCACAGACAGCATAGACGGCTATCGGAGAGACAAAAACACCACAGAGACTAACTTCTGAGAGCATCATGCCCCATGTCCCCCCTGCCAGCAGGGCAACACGGGTAATATCTCTGATGCGTTGCTCACGTTATTTCCCATCGCACCTGCAAAGGCCCCAGTCCTTTACCGGGCAGATGGTACCAGAACCACCCTGCCCATCTTCCTGTCCAGCCACAGGGGCAGGAATGACTTCTGTCATCCCATAACGTCAGTTACAGACCTCGTGAAGCTGAAAAGGAACGCCCCGTGAAAAAAAGGCCCATAGCAGAAGCGGCCCCTGAAGGCCGCTTCTTTCCTCTCATATGGTCATGAGGGCGTAAAATCACTTTTTCCGGCGTGTAAAGGCAGACCGCACAAGACGCCATGCCTGCCCACCAGCGTAACGACCCACAGGGCCGCTTGCGACACTAAGAACCGTGGAAAGGGCAAAACCCTGCTTCAACTCGTTCAGCTTTCTGTCCCGCTCCATCCGTGCATGGGCTTCGGCCAGACCAGCACGCCCGGCCCGAAGGCCCAGCAGCAGGAAGATGACAGCCAGCAACACATCCACACCCAGCACACAGGCCGCAGAAGCCAGTGCCCCAAGGTGGCAGACATCAAGGAAGAACGCCCATAGCACCCCGTGCAGGGTAATGGCCGCAAAAGCGAGGAAAACCACCGCAATAATCAGGAATGCAACCCGGAGCCCGTGGCGCTTTGCACAAGCTTTGAAGATTTTCCCCTGAGCAGCAAGAACTGCCTGACCAATTTCCAGTAGACCACCCATGATATGACCGCTGCCCCTTCCAAAATTCAATGAAACATGCACAGGCCCGCACTAGACCCGGCCTTGCCGGTTTCTTTTCGCAGACTATCGGGCCGATATAGCACCCTGCAAGGGAAAACCAAAACTCTCTTGTTACTCTGTCAGAATGGCCATCCCATGCACGACAAAGGTTACAAGTTCCTTTAGTGTAATGCCTCAAAAATGGCACAAAAATGTCTTTTTCTACTTTCTCCTGCCACATGTAACGAAGTTTCAAGAAACAGTCTGTAGTCTCCCGCCCATCCCGATCATCACCAGACCCGGCCTCCTCAGAAGCCACAATCATTCGTCCCTTATGTCTGTCTGTACGGTATCGCAACATCATGAGCATGACCCACCTTCGGAGCCTTCAGTGCCCGTCATCTTCCCTGCGTAGTCACAAGCTACTGCGCTCTGCTGCGGTAGTCATCCACCATGCTGGGAGGTACGTCCGGAACCGTTGCCGTCCCGCACGGCACCTGCTGCCACCGGGGAAAATGCTGGCCACCATGATGATGGTTCCGGCTTCACCCGTGCTTGCGGCCACAGCTACGCCTGATACGCCACCAACCTCCTCATCATCACAGGCTGGACAGACAGGGGAGGAAGCTCCGTCTCCCCTCTATTACTGGGCCATACCAGAACGAAGCCTCATCAGCACGATACTGAGCAGCCCGGGGAACCTGTCTCTCCATTTTATCAGCCGGAACGGGGGCGGACTGGAGGAAATCAAACGGCAAACTCTCGCCTATCCACAATTCATACAAGCCATCATGCTCGACAGCACGGAATCCGCCATTGCCTGCGCCCGTGCATGGCTGCAACCCATACACCCTCTCGGTGCCTGTGGTATGCCAGCTGGTTTCTTCCGCAACATCCTGTTCTGGGACCCTTCACGCATCAGCTCACCGCCCCGTTGGGCTACACTCTGGGACGTTGCCCGCTATCCGGGGCAGCGGGCTTTCTTTCAAGGGCCACGCATGACGCTGGAGATCGCCCTGCTGGCTGATGGCGTCCCTCCGGCTCTGATCTATAAGGAACTCTCCACCCCCCAAGGGATCGACCGGGCCTTTCGCAAGCTTAACCAGCTCATTCCCTATATCATCTGGTGGCGTTCCCCCTCGGAGGCCTATCATATCCTGCGGGAACAAGCTGTTCTGATGGGCGTCATACCCAGCGCCATCATCTTTTCCGGCCAGACAAGACATACACTGGCCCGTCCCTACCAGGCGCAGGAAAACAGCATTCTTTACAGCCCTGCCGTCTGGGGGATTCCGGCAACACTTTCGGCAGAAAAAACCAGCGAGACCAAGGCGATCCTGCTGACCAACCCGCCACATCTTCCAACCCTGCCAACGCCTTTCCCTGCCGAATCACTTGAAATCAGTGACAGTTTCTGGGCAACACATGCACTATTCCTGAGCGAACGCTTCAAAACGTGGCTTGCTCATCTGTCTCCTCCAGCCCCATAGGCAAAGCAGTTTCAACAATGACAGACCAGCCCCCCTTCTGGCAGACCACCTCCCTTCAGGACATGACGCCGAGCCAATGGGAGGCCCTCTGCGATGGCTGTGGTCGCTGCTGCCTGAACAAGCTGCGGGATGAAGATACGGATGAAATCGTCTGGACTGACGTGTCCTGCCGCCTGCTCGACACACAGACATGCCGCTGCACCGACTATGAACGGCGCCAGAAAAAAGTTCCTGACTGCATCTCCCTGACGCCGGCCATTCTGGAAGATGTGGACTGGTTACCCCCCAGCTGCGCCTATCGCCTCCTGCGGGATGGCTTCGACCTGCCAGAATGGCACCCCCTCCGCAGTGGCACGCATGAAACCGTTGTGCAGGCAGGTGCCTCGGCTGGCGGACGCTGCATCAGTGAAAGGCGGGCAGGCATGCTGGAAGATCACATCACCGACTGGCCCGGCAACTGGCCGGAAAACGCCCCACCTTGTATAGCCCCCCGCCGGGACCAGAACGGCTGATTTTTCATGCTGGCTCCGCCTGTTCTCTGGCGCACCTCATCACGGGCACGGCGGATCATCCTCCGACTGGACATCCACAAACGTGCCATCGTCATCACCCTGCCTGCCGGTGTGACCCGCCAGCAGGGGATGCGCTTTCTTCAGAGCCAGTCCCAATGGGTTGCACAAGCCCTTGAGGAGCTGCCCCGTTCTGCCATGGAACAAGGCGAAATATGGCTGGAAGGAACCCCTACACCCATCCTACCCACCACAGAAATGGACGGACGCACTCGCCTGACAGAAGCAGGGCTGCATATCGGCCATCCGCCAGAAGAACATTCCCGCTATCTTCATTCCTTCCTGAAGCGCCGTGCTGAAACCGTTTTTCCACCCCTTTTCCAACAGCAAAGTGCACGGATGCAGGCCAACCCTGCCAAGCTCAGCCTGCGTGATGTCAAAAGCCGCTGGGGAAGCTGCACACGGCAGGGGCGCATCATGCTCAGCTGGCGGCTCATCATGGCGCCATCGGACATCTACACCTATGTGATGGTGCATGAGCTCGCCCATCTCAGCCATTTCAACCATGGGCCGGACTTCTGGGCTCTGGTGGACCAATATGCACCGGGTGGCGGACAGGGACGCAGAAAAGCTGAAAAATGGCTTACACAGAATGGTGCTCACCTGCTGGCTATGATATAGAAACCCTCGCTCCCTCTGCGCGCTTGGCGGAATGGTAGACGCACGAGACTTAAAATCTCGAGTTCGGTTAGAACGTGCGGGTTCAAGTCCCGCAGCGCGCACCAAGGGGGAGTATCCCCGATATATATCTTGATACAGCGCCGTCTTCTGATCGAAGATTATTGACCTGACCTCAACGCCACCAGCTGATACTATGCCGGTCTAGCCTTTTCCCCCGGTCCAGCAGAGTAAGGAACCCCATGGTTTTCGCCCGAATCCGCCGGTTCATCAGCCGTTCATCAGCCCGCCCGATTGAAGGACCAGACCTGCCGGACAATCTGGCTGAAATCTATCAAAAGGCACGGAATGGCCATGTGCTGGAGCAGGTTCTGTGGGGCAAGGTCCTGCTGGATAGCCAGTACGTCCCCCGTGACGTAGACAAGGCACGGGAATGGTTCACCATTGCTGCGTCCGCCAATTATGGGCCTGCCCATAACATGCTGGGCCGCTGCTCCCAGTTCGGCTGGGGTTGCCCGCTGAGCCTTGAAGACGCCGTGCGCCACTATGACAGAGCTGCACAGCTGGATGATCTGTGGGGCATCTATAATCTGGGTATCTGCCACATGCGGGGACTGGGCGTGGAGCCGGACCGGCGGAAAGCCTTTCTGCTGTTCCGCCGTGCGGCTCTGCGAGGTCATGCAAAATCCATGAACCTGCTGGCCCGTTTCATTGAAGAAGGGTGGGAAACCCCAGCCAACCCTATCGCAGCGCTGGAATGGTATCAGCGTTCTGCCGATGGCGGGGACTATCGAGGGCAGCATAACTACGCCACGGCCCTGCTCAGCATGGGCCAGCCTGATGAAGCCCTCCGTTACTGGCGCATGGCCGTGAAAGACGCTACGCCAGACATTCTTCAAGCCATGCAGAGGGAACTCAGCGAGCCCAACGCTCCACAGGACCCAGAGCTCATGGCAACGCTTCAGGAACGTCTAAAAGCCGCCCTGCCAGAGACCGACTAACAATCTCTGGCGGGCGATGTCACCGTTAAAGGGATACGGTGTGAACCCAGCCGAACGGATCAGCTTCTTCACCACGCTGAAGGCCGCACAGGGCATTACGCAACTTCATGGTGATGGGGCCTGCTGTCTTGCCATCACCGAACGCCACAGAACCGGATTCCCGGCGGAACTCGCCAATTGGTGAAATGACCGCCGCCGTGCCGCAAGCAAAGGCTTCCGTGATCTCACCCGCTTCAGCAGCTTTGAACACCTCATCAATGGCCAGAGGCTCCTCCACCATCGTCAGGCCCAGCTTGCGGCCCAGCTTGAGGATGCTGTCCCTCGTGATGCCACGCAGGATTGTCCCACCAAGTGGCGGCGTCACCACGCTACCATCCTTGCGGACGAACATGACATTCATGCCACCCATTTCATCAATAAAGCGGCGTTCTTTTGCATCAAGGAACAGGACCTGACTACAGCCATTGTCTGTTGCTTCCTGCTGAGGCAGCAGGCTGGAGGCGTAATTACCCCCACATTTGGCTTCACCCGTACCGCCGGGTGCTGCACGGGTATAGGTCTCGGACACCCAGACCGGAATACTGCCATTCCCGCTGAAATACCCCCCCACAGGGCTGGCCAGCACAATGAACAGATATTCATTGGCCCGCTTCACGCCCAGAAACACCTCATTGGAAATCATGAAGGGGCGCAGATAGAGGCTCTGCTCCGGGTTGGACGGCACCCAGTCCCGATCCACCTTCAGCAGTTCCTTGATGGCACCGAGGAAAAGCTCCTCCGGCAGCTCTGCCATGGAAAGACGGCGAGCAGAGGCCGCAAAACGAGCCGCATTGGCCTCCGGACGGAACAGAGTGACGGCTCCCCCCTTGCCACGATAAGCTTTCAGCCCTTCGAAAATCTCCTGCCCGTAATGCAGCACCGTAGAAGCCGGGTCGATCTGCAAAGGCTGACGAGGAATGATCTTGGCATCATGCCAGCCTTTGCCATCCGTATAGCGGATAACAGCCATATGATCCGTAAAGACACGCCCAAACTTCGGGTCCACCATCAGGGCCTGTCGCTGCTCGGCTGATGTGGGGGTTTTGGTCCGTTCAATCCTGAAATCTGCCATGATGCTTTCCTGCCTTACCGATAAAGCCAAAGTTACCCCATTTCCGGGATTATGGCCCATGCCGTCAAGGGGGTGTTATGTGAAATACTATGTCTTTTAATGACATTAATTTGAAACTTTATTTCAAACACTCCCTACTCCTCTCATACGGCCATAAAAAAACCCCCACCCGGTAGGGTGAGGGTTTTTCTGGCCGTTGCCAGTTTCCCAAAAAGGCTGAAAAATCAGCGCTTGGAGAACTGGAAGGAACGGCGGGCCTTAGCCTTACCGTACTTCTTACGCTCAACGACACGGCTGTCGCGGGTCAGGAAGCCAGCCATCTTCAGCACGCCACGCAGCTCCGGCTCATAGTGAGTCAGGGCGCGGGAAATACCATGACGGACAGCACCAGCCTGACCGGAAAGACCACCACCTGTTACCGTGCAGTACACGTCAAACTGGTTGTAACGGTCTGTCAGCAGGAAAGGCTGAGTGATCAGCATGCGCAGCACAGGGCGGGCGAAGTAGTTCGTGACCGGGCGACCGTTCACAGTGATCTCGCCTTTACCCGGCTTGATCCACACGCGAGCCACGGCGTCCTTACGGCGGCCCGTTGCATAGGAACGGCCCTGCGCATCACGCTTGGCTTCATAAACAGGTGCTGCATTGGCAACAGCAGGAGCCGCATTGGCCAGGTCCTGCAATGTGCCGGTAAGCTCGGCGGCGGGGCGCTCTTGAGTTTCTGACATAATGGCAGACCTTACGACTGACGGTTCAGGGTATTCTTGCGGTTCAGAGAAGCAACGTCCAGCTTCACAGGCTTCTGACCCTCATGCGGGTGTTCCGTGCCAGCATAGACATACAGGTGCTTCATCTGGGCGCGCTGGAGCGGACCACGTGTGATCATACGCTCAACGGCCTTTTCCACGACCTGACCGGGGTTCTTGCCCTCAAGGCGCTGCGTGATGGTGCGCTCTTTGATCCCACCCGGGTGACCCGTGTGGTAGTGAAAGAGCTTCTGACCGACCTTGTTGCCTGTCAGAGCGATCTTCTCAGCGTTGATGACAACAACCGCATCACCGCAATCAACGTGCGGCGTGTACTGCGGCTTGTGCTTGCCGCGCAGACGGTTTGCAATGATGGTGGCGAGACGGCCCAGAACCAGCCCTTCGGCATCGATCAGGATCCAGTTTCTCGTCACCTCCGCGGGTTTCAGCGAAAGTGTGGTCTTCATGACGTATCATTTCCAGTTTGAGGCGCCACAACATCGCAGCACCAGGAAAAGGACTGTCCCCAGCAGAGGCTCACCCCGTAAGGCGGAACCATCAAAAGCCGAAAACAGATTCAGGATGTGGCCTTATTGCGGGAGCAGAGCAAAAGGTCAAGAGGGTTGTTTCTCAACAGAGGAACAAAAAATGGCAGAAAACCAGCATTTTTCGTTATGTGGTATTATTATACCGTAAAATTTTCTTCCCAACTTTTCCTGTTTTCCCACCCAAACATCTCCTTCTGTTTGCCCATAGCCCTGCCGGTGGTATTGTGCCCTCCTGAATCAGAGTGCCACATGAGGTTTTTTCTGCATGAAACGGTTACAGCTGCCCCTCGGTCTGGCCATTCTTGTCCTCATCATGGGAGGACTCGGCATATACCGGGAGGCTGGGGTCCGTCTTTCCCATGCGCTGGAGCGCTTCCAGAGCGCCCTACCCGCTGGAGCCGTCTTTCATTATGGGAAAGTCCGGCCTGCGTTCTTGCTCGGTGGCGTAACCCTGTATGATGTATCCTTCCACTATCAGGATACGAGCTTTCATGCGCGGCGGGTGCGCTTCGGCTACCCCAAAATGCTCTCCAGCGGCACGTTGAGTCTGGCTAGCCTGTTGCTGGATGCCCCCAGCTATACCAACCGGACCCACCAGATCACCGCTACCGAGGCCGCCTTTCATCACCTTCTGATTCCTTCATCCGCTGAAACGCTGCATGAAGGTCATGGTGAAGCAGACAGCATGAGGTCTCTGGCCGCCATCATGTCTTTTGAGCCGGAAGACGTAACGGCCCTCCGCTTTGAACATATGCAGCTCACGCAGCTTCATGTGCTCCGCACGGACACTGCGCCTGAAAAAACGGATCATGGTCCTGTCCGGCCCTTCACCATTCAGGCTCTTTCTGCTGGCACGCTGGTCGTGGAAGGTTATGGACAGGGGATGCGTGTCCATACGCTCATGAACGAATTATCTCTCTCGGTGCAGCTGCCAGAAGGCAAAGCCAGCGCCATACCGCCCGTTCTGAAGCAGATACTTCTTCCATCCTCCGACAGCACAACAACACAGTCTGCCGACCCCATGGAAATGCATTTGGCACTCGACCATCTGGAGGCACGGCAGGGCTACATCCAGTGGCTGAAACGCCCTTTCCAGCATACGGATAATCCGGCGGAAAGCTTCTGGCAGGACCCTGCCGCCACCCTATGGGAAAAACCCGGCAAGCTGGAAATCTCCGGCCTGTCCCTTCTGTTCAACCAGCAGGACCTACGCCGCACCCTCATTCTGGCTCATCTCTCAGGCGAACGCCGGGGCGAGAAAGACAATATGCATACAGAAGCGGACCTTCAGGGACTGACGACACGTCTGTCACCACCGCCATCCCTGATACCATCCCCTGTCAGCATGCCTGCGGATTATCATATCAGCACGACAACACAGCAGAGGATGGGCGACTGGCACATGGCCCTCCAACTGCACACTGTATTCGGCAAGGATAGCCCCACCAACCTGACGGCAGAACTCAGCCTGCCTGATATCAACCCGCTTCATATGTCTGACGACAGCACGTCACGCTTTCTTCAGGCGGGCCAGTGTCTCAGCACAGAACTGACGGTACAGGGGCTGGATATTTTCTCTTATTACGGCATCCTGAATCACCAGCCTGCTGCCGCCTCAACAGACGAGAACAAACCTGCTGAAGGTACAGAAAATGCCACCGCTGCCACGGAGACAACCAAAGGTCCCACGATGACCGCACAGGGCTATGTCATCACGCCACGCTTCAGCGCTCTGGCGCTCCAGCGTCCCATTCTAGCTCCAGTGCTGGACTTCCTTCTCAGCCCGGAACGGCGTGCCCTCTCCTTTAAGACCGGCCCGCTTTCTCTGGAAGAACTTGCCCATATCTCAACCGACAACAGCGATGACGCCCGGTTTGACCGGCTGCATGTGCTGAGTGTCGTAACACAGGAACAGTAAAGGGCTCAGGGCTCAGGGCTCAGGGCTCAGGGCTCAGGGCTCAGGGCTCAGGGCTCAGGGCTCAGGGCTCAGGGCTCAGGGCTCAGGGCTCAGGGCTCAGGGCTCAGGGCTCAGGGCTCAGGGCTCAGCCTGCTGCGAGCGTTCAGTTTTTCAAGGGGAACTGCTGGGGCGAATGACGGGATTCGAACCCGCGACCACCGGTACCACAAACCGGCGCTCTACCAACTGAGCTACATCCGCCACACAGCGACCTGACGTTTATTAAATCCTGCCTGTTCCGTCCAGCCCCCAAACGCATTTTTGTTATATTTTTTTAGAGTTTTTCCATTCAGCACCATAGACCAAGCCCCTTGGCAGGCTCCGGGCACGGCATGGCCACAATGCTTCACAGCCCTCCATGGGCATCCTATAGTCGTAGGACGACCAGCCGCACCGGGCTCTCCAATACGGTGATCCCGAGGCAGTGCCATGTTCCTGCCCCCATAGCCGCAACAGAGAGAAGGACCCGCCACATCTATGGCCAGTGATTCCTATATCCAGCAATGGACCCAACGCCCCATAAGAGAAATACTGGCAGGCATGGTAGGCACTTTCGCCCTCATTCCTGAGGTCATCGCCTTCTCCTATATTGCTGGGGTCTCTCCGGCTATCTCTCTGTTTGCCTCTTTTGTCATTTCCGTTTCCATCGCCATTTTTGGCGGCAGACCGGGCATGATTTCCGGTGCGGCTGGATCGGTAGCGCTGGTACTGGCACCGCTGGTTCATACTCATGGCGTACAGTATATGCTGCTGGCCACATTGATGGCTGGGGGATTGCAGGTCATTTTTGGACTACTGCGCCTTCATTCCCTGATGCGCTTCGTCTCCAGCGAGGTTCGCACAGGCTTCGTCAATGCGCTGGCCATTCTCATCTTTTCCGCACAGGTCCCGCAGATGCTGGGGGTGAGCTGGCAGACGCATCTGCTCATCATCATCGGGCTGGTTATCATCTATCTCCTGCCACGCCTTTCCAAGGCGATTCCCTCACCGCTCATCTGCATCGTCATCCTGACGGCCATCACCATCATTCATCCGATGCCCGTGCGCACTATCTCTGATCTCGGTGCCCTACCGACCGGCCTGCCGGAACTGACCCTGCCGCACCTCCCCCTGAATGCGGAAACACTGGCCATCACCTTTCCTTACGCACTGGCCGTGGCCGCTGTCGGACTACTTGAATCCCTGATGACCGCCAGCGTTGTGGATGAGCTGACCGACACGCACAGCCGCCCGCAGCGGGAATGCACGGGGCTGGGCATTTCCAACATTTTCGTAGGGCTGTTCGGCGGAATTGCCGGATGTGGCATGATTGGCCAGACAGTCGGCAACCTGCGCTATGGCGGGCGGGGACGGCTTTCCACCTTCACGGCCGGGGCCTTCCTCCTGCTGCTGATGGTCGTACTGCACCCATGGGTCGCCCGTGTGCCAGTCGCTGCCCTCGTGGCCATCATGATCATGGTGTCCATCAGTACCTTTGCATGGAGCAGCCTGAAAGACCTGTTCCACCAGCCCAAACTGACCAGCCTCGTGATGCTCGTCACTGTCGGCGTGGTGGTCCTCACCCATAATCTGGCGGCTGGCGTGCTGGTTGGTGTCCTGCTCTCTGGCCTGTTCTTCGCATGGCACACCTCCCGGCTGGTGCAGGTCCGCTCCACAGAAGACCATGACATACTGACCCACCACATACAGGGGCAGATCTTCTTTGCCTCGGCCGATCTGATGGCAGAAGCCATGGCCTACAACACCCATGCCCATCGGGTGACGCTTGACCTCTCCCATGCCCATTTCTGGGACATTACCGCCGTGCAGACACTGGAGAAAATTGTCGAGAAGTTCCGCAAGCATGGCAAGGAAGTCACCGTCTGCGGGCTGGATCATGCCCAGCATGGCATCCTGACTGAACAGTCGAACGAAGACGCCTTCACCATCTGAAACATCATCTCCGGATGAAGAAAACCCCCGGCAGGCTTCCTGTCGGGGGTTTTTCTTTATCAGGCCGCCTGTTCCGGGCTGAGCGGCAGGGCCGGGAACTGTCGGGCAAAACGCTGCTGGTCTGCCGGGAAAAGACGGACCCGCAGATGCAGCATCTCCTCCTCATCCAGACGTTCCATCACCTCGCCATGTTCATAAAGCCACGCCAGTGCCGCTCCATCCGTGACAGGTACATGCACCAAAAAATGCTTCATGGAGCGTGTCATGAAGGCATCTATGGCCTCCATGAGGTCCGGCAGCCCTTCCCCTGTCAGGGCGGAAACCGCCACGCTGCCCTCACGCTTGGGCACGGCCTCCGTACCCCCCAGAAGATCAGCCTTATTAAGAACTTCAATCGTCCGTTCCGGCCATGCTTCATCCAGCATTCCATCTGCTGTCATGTCACTTAGAACAGACAGCACATCTTCCCGCTGGGAGGCACTATCAGGATGAGCAGCATCACGCACATGCAGAATGATGTCAGCCTCGGCCACTTCTTCCAGCGTAGCCCGAAAGGCAGCGATCAGTTCAGTCGGCAGATCACTGATGAAGCCCACCGTATCAGACAAAATCACCCGGCGACCTGATGGCAGGGTCAGGTTCCGCATGGTCGGGTCCAGCGTGGCAAAGAGCTGATCCTGCGCATGAACGCCCGCCCCGGTAATCCGGTTGAACAAAGTGGATTTCCCCGCATTGGTATAGCCAACCAGAGCCACAACCGGGAACGGCACCTTACGGCGGGCATGACGATGCAGACCACGGGTCCGGCGGACCTGCTCCAGCTCCTTCCGCAGCTTGACCAGACGCTCATCCAGCATCCGCCTGTCCGCTTCAATCTGCGTTTCACCCGGCCCCCCAAGGAAGCCGAACCCGCCACGCTGACGTTCAAGGTGCGTCCAAAGCCGGACAAGGCGGGACCGCTGATATTCCAGATGCGCCAGCTCAACCTGAAGCACACCTTCCCGTGTGGCAGCTCTGGCCCCGAAAATATCCAGAATCAGGCCGGTACGGTCCACCACCTTGCAGCCCATCTCTTTTTCCAGATTGCGCTGCTGGGCAGGGGACAAACGGGCATCCATCACCACAACCCCGACCGACTCCGCCTTAACGATTTCCGTCAGTTCTTCCAACTGTCCCGCACCGAGAAGGGTGGCGGGCCGCTTCGTCCGCAGGGGATAGATAGCCGTATGAACGATTTCCAGACCGATGGACGCTGCCAGCCCCACCGCCTCCTCCAGCCGTGCCTCTGCTGCACGGCCCTCGGTAAAGGCCTGCTTCTCGGCAGGAAGAATGACAGCGGCAAGGGTGGGTTTACGGGCGGTTTCCTGGGGCTGGCGTCTCAAATCCGGGATATCCTGTCTTTAAAGTCTATAATGGCCTGTTTTCAGGCCCGCCTCATATGGGGCGGAACCGGACAGGACACAAGCATCCCCAAATACGGAAAACGGATCAGGGCAGGTCTGACAGAGCCGCCACGGGCATGATGGTGCTGACAGCATGTTTATAAACAAGCTGCACATGCCCATCCCGGCGGAGCAGCACGGTCCGGGCATCAAACCGTGTAATGACCCCCTGAAGCTTAACCCCATTGACCAGAAACACCGTTACCGGCTCCTCCCGCTGCTGCACATGGGAGAGAAACAGCTCCTGCACATCATCCTTCATCTGTTCTGACATGGCTTCCTTCATCACTTCCCATCCTGCCCGTCACGCCCTGACAGAGCAGCAGACCGATCTTCCTGTGTTACACCCAGCTGCTTGAGCTTGCGGTGCAGTGCACTCCGCTCCATGCAGACAAAATTAGCTGTCCGGCTGATGTTACCACCAAAGCGCATCAGCTGGACCTGTAAATATTGTGTCTCGAACTGGTCCCGTGCCTCCCGCAAGGGCAGGCTCATCACATCCGCATCAGGCGTCAGGCAGGTCATGGAAGGGGCCCCCTCCCGCACGACCTCCGGCAACATGTCCGCCCGGATGACATTCTGCCCCTCACCATCTCCACTGGGGGCCAGAATGAGCATCCGCTCCATCAGGTTCCGAAGCTCACGAATATTGCCCGGCCATTCATAGGTCTGAAGACAGGCCAGCGCATCCACGGCCAGAGTCCGAACGGGAAGGCCTGAAGACCGGGCACAGCTTTCCAGAAAATACTGTGCCATGACCGGAATATCCTCCGGCCGCTCCGAAAGGGCCGGAACCTGCAACGGTACAACTGCCAGACGATAATAAAGGTCTTCCCGAAAGCGGCGTCTCGCAATTTCTGCCTGAAGGTCCCGGCTGGTTGTGGCCAGCACACGGACATCCACCTTCACGCTATGGCTGCCCCCCAGACGCTCGAACGTATTGACCTGCAAAGCCCGCACGATCTTGCCCTGTGTTTCCAGCGGCATATCGGCTACTTCATCCAGCAGGAGAGTGCCCTTATGGGCCCGCTCCAGCAGGCCCGGACGCCCCGGCTGGTCTCCCGTGCCTTCCACACCGAACAGTTCTTCTTCCAGATGGTCAGGTGCCAGAGCGGCGCAGTTCAGCACCACAAACGGCCCTTCCGCCCGCTTGGACTCGGCATGGATCATCCGGGCAACAACTTCCTTACCCGCACCGGCAGGACCTGTAATCAGCACACGGGAATTTGTAGGTGCCACCCGGCTGATCTGCCCCCGCAACGCATTGACGAGCGCACTATTACCCATAAGCGTGCTCTGCTCTCCGGCACGCAGGCGCAGCTCAGCATTTTCCTTCCGCAGGCGTGCAGCTTCCAACGCACGGCGTACAATGACCAGAAGACGATCGGACTGAAACGGCTTCTCCAAAAAGTCATAAGCTCCCTGATGAAGGCTGGACACCGCCGTTTCGATCGTTCCATGGCCAGAAATCATGATGACAGGCACATCTGGCTGTTCTTCCCGGAACAGGCGCAGCAGAGCCATGCCGTCCAACCGGGAGTTCTGAAGCCAGATATCCAATATGACCAGTGAAGGACGGCTCTCCCTAAAGGCACGGATGGCCTCATCAGACTCCGCAGCGCTTCGTGTAACGTAACCGTCATCTTCCAGAATCCCGGCCAGCAGGAAGCGGATATCCGGCTCGTCATCAACGATCAGAATCTCATGCTCCATGGGATACCTTCATGCTCCGCCTACGCCTTCTGTTGCAGGGCTCCTGTCCACCAGCGGGAAATTCAAAGAAACCAACGTGCCAGCTATCCCCTCATCCCCGCTACCTGCAAGTGCCCGGCGTTCCTCCTCTGTCAGGGAACGCAAATGCAGCCGCCCCTTATGGGCCTCCATGGCCCGGTGCACAATAGCCAGCCCAAGCCCGGTTCCCTTTTCCTTATGGGTAACATAAGGCTCGGTCAGACGCTGATGCTCCCCAGCAGGCAGACCCACACCATTATCAGCTACGCCAATGATTGCCGCTCCATCCTCAAGCGTCAAGCTGAGGACAATCCAGCCCACCACGGGCTGATCCTCAGTAACAGGACGTCCTGTCATAAGGATGGCATCAGCAGCATTCTGTAGCAGATTGATGAGAGACTGACCAATCAAGCGATGGTCACACCGTACCATGACTGGCCCGCCAGCGGGAACATCCAGCCGATAGGCAATCTCTGGATGAGCATTCTGCTGAAGGAACAGAGCATCACGACACAGGCGAACAAGATCATGCTCAGCCATCTCCGGCTGAGGCATCCGGGCGAATGATGAAAACTCATCCACCATGCGCCCAATATCCCCGACCTGCCTCACAATCGTGCTGATAAGCTGGTCATAAATCTCGGGATCGCTGGTAATCTCCTTATGGAATCGCCGTCTCAAGCGCTCTGCCGCCAGCTGGATGGGCGTCAACGGATTCTTGATCTCATGGGCAATGCGACGGGCCACATCCGCCCATGCCGCCTTACGCTGCGCTACCTGCAACAGGGTTATGTCATCGAAAGTGACGACATAGCCCCCTCTATCTTCATGGCCATTCTGATCCGCTACAGCGCTGACAAGCAGGGTCCGCCCAGCGCCTGCGCCACCACCGCTACCCGGCCCACCCGGTGCACGAGCACTTTCCGTATCAATCTGTATCTGGGCGCCATGTTCCTTTTCAGGATGTTCCCGCACGGCACGCAACAATGCCGCAAACTCCGGCACATGCTCCACCAGCGGACATCCTTTCGCCTGCTCCAGATCACGCTGAAGAATGAAAGAGGCTGCTCGATTAGGCAGTTCAATATTCTGCTCATGATCCAGCCCGATCACACCAGCCGACACGCCCGCCAGAACGGTCTCCGTAAAGCGGCGGCGCTCATTGATCTGGTCATAGGCCACCATCAGCTCAGAACGCTGGCTCGCCAGCTGGCTGGCCATCAGGTTGAAAGACCGGGACAGGGCAACCAGTTCATCCTCTCGATTCCCTCGGCTCTCCACAGGGACACGGGCTGTCAGGTCGCCTCTGGAAATACGGCAGGATGCCCGAATGAGCAGACTGAGCGGGCGGGTAATCCGATTGGCCTGTGAGAGACCACTCAGCATCCCCACAGCCAGAACCAGCAAACCCATCAACGCCAGAAGAACGACAAGCGTCAGCTGCGTCTTTCCACGGTTGTTCAGCATCCGCTGGTAATCCTGCACCAGCGTGTTCGTGCGGGTCATATGATGCAGAATTTCCGGATCCACAGGGCGGGTAATAACCAGCATAAGACCGGAATTACCCCCCAGCGAGACCACACCCCGCACCACCTGCGCCTCTGGCTGGTCCAGCAACACGACCTCACCCGTCCGGGCCATAGCCGCAACAGACCGAGGCGGCAGTTCCTTCTCCGGGTCTCCGGCCCTGATGGCCAGAAGTCCCCCTGTTGCAATGATCTTGTAGGTGATCGGGTTGAAGATGATCGCATCATTCAATCCACGCTCAGTCACTTCATCTTCCAGAAGGGCCTGAAGGCGGGACTGGTCATGGAACAAATCCGTCCCATGGGCGAACATCTCGTCATTTTGAACAGTCAGAAGCGTATTGGCCAGAGCGAAGGCTTCTGTCCTCGTATTCTCGTTATGTTCCCGCAGATACCCCGCCGCCACGGAACGGGCTTCACTCAATGCCGTGTTGACCCGATTGGAAAACCAGATTTCCACACCATAATGGAAGAATAATGCCGACAAAGCCCCGACCATCAGGGTAGGCGCCACGGCTACCACACCGAACAACATGACAAGCTGGCTATGAAGCCGTGCCCCTGCCTGCCCCATACGCCGTTCGGCCAGCATACGCCCAATCTGCCGTACCGCCGCCGCCCCGATGAGCATGATGGTAATAAAATCCATCAGAAACAGCAGGGCCTGTGCCCGTGGCACCCGTGCCAGAGACACGCCACCCGCCAGCACGATGAAGGTCACGAAGGTCAGGATCAGGGCAATGACCGTAAGCAGCACCACACCATCAGGGCTGGTCAGCCGCCCGATGGACGAACGCACTTTTACGGCAAGAGCTCGGATCATGACTGTCTCTTTTCTTTTCAGCGGTCCCCTGACCGTGAACCGGGTCGTGGCACGGTGATGTGCAGTTCCTTGATGCGCTTCCGCAGCGTATTGCGGTTCAGCCCTAAAAGAGAAGCCGCTCGAAGCTGATTACCCCCCGTATGCTGCAACGCCATAGTGATGAGGGGGCGTTCCACAGCACCCACCACACTGCCATGCAGATTACAGCTTCCTGCCTCCAGTCCGGCCCGAACATAACTGCGCATGACAGGCTCGAACATCGCCGCCAGCCCGCCGCTGCGGTCGCTGGACAAAGCCCGCACAGCTCGCAGACGTTCCGGTCCGAGGCACTGCTCCGCTGGCAGGGAAGCCAGCCAGTGTTTCAGCCCGTCTTCCAACCCACCATGTCGCAGCAGAGTGGCCTGATCGTGGCGGCTGGCCACCACGATCCGCACCGTTTCCTCCCGCCCGGCCTGCGGCCTATGCGCCAGAAAGGCTGCAAAACGTTTTTGAAGTGCAGGGCAGAGACAATCCAGCTCATCCAGCAGAAGCGTGCCACCACGTGCCTGTTCCAGCCAGCCATTCCCTGCCGTGCCGAATAACCGTTCTTCCCGCAAAGCACGAGGAACAGCCGTCAGCCCGGCGACAACAAAAGCCCCGCCAGAGCAGGGACTATGTGTGTGAATCCTCTGAGCGACATCAAGACGCTCCTGCGAGCTGGCCCCATACAGAAACAGGGGCCGCATGGCCCGGACCTCTCGGGCGGTCTGATCACCCATTACGCAGCATGCCGGGCAAGAGCCGCTTCACGGTCACGCACGATACCGGCCGCAATGGCTTCATCATAAAACCGCTCCAGCAGAGCAATAACAGCCGGTGCTTCATCCAGCCGGTTCACCTCTGCACGGAACGCCGCAGACCCCGGAAGACCAGCGGAATACCATGAGACATGCTTACGGGCGAGGCGCAGCCCAGGCCGCTCGCCAAAATAATCCATCATCATGTGATAATGTTTCAGGACGATCTCTTTCTCCGTAGCGAGATCAGGGTCCGGTACGTCCACGCCACTCCGCAGGGACTGGACCAGCTGGGCAAGAAACCACGGGCGCCCATAACAACCCCGCCCCACCATGAGTCCATCGGCTCCGGAATCGGCTAGGGCCTGACGGGCAGAGGCCATGCTGACGATATCACCATTCACAATCACCGGCAGCTTCACAGCATCCTTGACCTTGCGAACAAACTTCCAGTCCGCACGACCATTATAGAACATCTGGCGTGTACGCCCGTGGACCGTAATCATGCGGATGCCCACATCCTCGGCAATACGGGCCAGAGTGGGCGCATTGAGATGATCGTGATCCCAGCCCATACGCATTTTCAGCGTCACGGGAACATCCACAGCCTTGACGGTGGCTTCCAGAAGGCGGGCCGCCAGCAGCTCATCCCTCATGAGGGACGACCCGGCCATCTGGCCGATCGCCACCTTCTTGACCGGACAGCCGAAATTGATGTCCACGACATCCGCACCACCTGCCACGGCAATCTTTGCCGCCTCCCCCATGGCCTGCGGGTCGCACCCGGCCAGCTGGACGGCATTGACACCACCGGCCCCTGCGCTCCGGGCCATGCTCAGGGTCCGCTCGTTCTCACGCACCATAGCCCATGAGGCAATCATCTCTGAGATGACAAGCCCGGCGCCCAACTCTCTGGTCAGCCGGCGGAAAGGCAGGTCCGTAACGCCAGACATGGGAGCAAGGATGACGGGGTCATCAATCACGCAGCCCGGCCCCAGAGTGATGGGAGGCAGAGAAATCGGTTTCGGCATGGATGCAGGGTACCTGTCAGGTTTTCGTGGAGCAGATCGGGCAACGATTTTACCGATCCCCCCTTCAAAGCGCAAACACGGCCCAAACGATCTGCGTCATCACCTCCGGCGATGCCGGGCACGCTTCATTGAAAGGATTTCCCGGTCATGGCGTTGCTCTCCAGCCTGCGTGACCTCAAAGCGACCATCATCCCTTTGATGCGCCAACCCCATGCCTTCCATCCTCATCAGGCAGGAACGGTCCTTGAGCGGTGCCCGGAAGTCGAGCATCCGCCCTTCTGGCGGGGGACCAACCGGGCGCCCCACTTTGCCGCTCAGCACCAGCCTGTGCAGGGCCGAACGGCAGCAGGTCTCCAGATACAGCTCATCCCAGCTCATGCTTTCCTGTCCTCCTTCACACCCTGTTTCCTCGGATCGGCCTCACAAGCAAAGCCACCTTCATGACGTTGTTCCCTTTCATTAACACATCTTTGATATTCAGGGATGCCATCCTAGAAATTGAAGTTCCAAACACTTCTTACGCAAGGCCTCTGGCAATGACGCCCGTTACGTCTATGATAAAGAGACCGTTGAAAATATATCGATGGGTACGCCTTTTGCAGGGAAACTGATGAGCCATGACATGGACAGGCTGGCCCATGATCCGCTTGATCTGGCACGCTCCATGCAAGGGAGCTGACAGGAATTTCCTTGACAAGATAGGTCATGCGTTCTGAAAGATTTTTTAATCATCAGTAAGGGGAGAGTGAATGCTGGATATCGGAAAAACAGCCACCTGGTTACTGCGCCGTCTCAACCCTGAAACGGCTCATGAACTGGCTATCCACAGTATCGCCCACGGGCTTGCCGGTCATGGCAAACCCGATCACTCTGCCCTACGGACCGAGGCGCTGGGACTCTCCTTCCCCAACCCCATCGGTCTGGCCGCCGGGTTTGACAAGAATGCCCGTGCCGTACGGGGACTGGCCAATCTGGGCTTTGGCTTTGTGGAGACAGGCACGGTCACACCCCGGCCCCAGCCCGGCAATCCCCGGCCCCGTCTTTTCCGGCTGACGGAAGACCGGGCTATCATCAACCGCATGGGCTTCAATAGTTGCGGAATCGACCAGTTCTGCCAGAATCTGGCTCCGCTTTTCCGGCCGGACCGAAATGGGCAGGTACAACCCGCCAGCGCCCCGATTGGCATTAATCTCGGCATCAACAAAACAGGGTCCGACCCGCTTGTTGATTATCCTGCTCTGGTGGGGCGGACCAAAGCCTATGCCGACTACATCACCATAAATCTGTCTTCACCCAACACGCCGGGACTTCGGGATCTTCAGGCGGCGGACATGCTGGCCCGTATTCTGGATGCCATCCAGACAGCGCATCCTGACCGCCCGCCCCTGCTGGTAAAGCTGGCCCCTGACCTTGAGGACAGGGCCTATGCTCCCATTCTGCGGACAGCTATTGATGGCGGTGTGAACGGCCTCATCCTGACCAACACAACCCTCGCCCGTCCGGCTAGCCTCCACAGCCCGCACCGTGCGGAAACAGGCGGTCTCTCCGGTGCCCCCCTCACTGAAAGAGCCCGTGATGTTCTGGGCCTCGTCAGCGAACTGAATGCTCGACAGCTCTGTCTCATCTCCTCTGGAGGTATTGAGACCGGACGAGACATTCTCGACCGCCTGAAAATGGGTGCTGACCTTGTACAAATCTACACCACCTTCATTTATGAAGGCCCAGCAGTGCTGACACGGCTGAAACAGGAACTGCTACAGGAGATGAGCCGGTCTGGCATCCGTAGCCTTGCAGCTCTCCGCCGCTGAACCATAGAACCGCAGGATTCCGGTATTATCTCATGAAAATTGCTCTGGTCGGCATCATCAAGAACGAAGCCCATGACATCCTGTACTGGCTGGCATGGCATGCCTTGCTTGGCGTCAATAGTTTCATCCTGTTTGACGATGATTCACAGGATGGCACAAGAGACCTCATCAAGGCCGCCAGCCTGCATTGGGACATACGCCTGTTCCACGTCAAGGAACACAGCCTCGACCTAACAGAACAGAGCCATCTGAACCGGCAGAGACAGGTCTATCTGGATGCGCTGAATGCCATTCATGATCAATATGACTGGATCGGTTTTCTGGATACGGATGAATATGCCAAGCTGCATGTACACCAGACCCTGACCGAATTTCTGGGGTCAATGGAACCGGATGTCGGGGCTGTGGCGCTGCATTGGCAGACTTATGGTCATAACGGGCACATCACAACACCCAACCTGCCCCCCTTCCACAGCTTCAGCCGCCATAGCACACAGGATGAGGCTATCAACCGCCACGTCAAGAGCTTCATTCGCCCTTCCTTCTGGCAGAAGGATGAGTGGGTCAATGTACATTATTTCCCACTAAAGAAAGGCAGATACGTAACCTCCTCTGGCCAGCCCATTAACTGGTCTTCAACCCGCGGGATTACAGAAGACCAGCCAGACTGGTCCGTAGCAAACCTGATGCACTTCCAGAACAGAAGTCTGGAACAGTTCGTTGGGCGTGCCCGCAACCGCAAGGACATCCAGCTGTTGCTGGACAAACATGAGCTGACCCAGTGGGACGAAGTCGAAGATACATCACCCCGCCGTGACAAGACAGTCGATGCCCTACATTGGATCAAACCTGTCATCACATCCGGTACTCTTGTGGCACTGGAACAGATACGTACGCAGCACACACCAGAGCACGGGCTTGTACCTCCCTGCCCACGGTATAACCCAACTCATTTCAAAATATTCGCCCTCTATCCCAAAGACCCGCGGCGGCCTGGGCTTGTAAATGATCTGCTCTGCGACACGGGCGATCCAAACCAGCCTAATGATGATTTCCAGCTCTACATGTTGCAGAGCCAGAAATATCCGAGAGCAGCCTTCCTTTTCGGTCTGGATGGCTCACACACCATCAAGGACTTCTTCCTGCTGCATGACAGCCGGCTCAGCGGACTGCCTCGCTATGACATTCTCCCCGTCATTGCGGAAACCGCCATTGCCCTAAGGCAGCAGGGTGGCTTTGCTTGCCGGGGGCAGTTCCTGTGTTCTCCTCCCAACGAGCCCCTAATGCCAAACAGGATGAAAGTGGCGCTCTGGGAATGCTTCTACGCTCTCCCGCAGGAGATGATGCCCTCTGGTGAGTCATGGCTTACACTCCCTGCCTTCGGTTTGGCAGAAATGGCTTTGCAGTCTCCTGCCTTCTCACTGAAGACCATTGCCGCCCTGACAGAAATGGACCGCAAAACCACAGCATGGCTCCTCCCTCTGCTGGCCCTGTACCTGAATGAAGTGCAGCATAAGGAACTCAGCAGCCATCTGGGCGCTCTGGCACCCTTCATTCTCTAACGAGACCTGCCCTTTCAAAGAAAAAGGCTCCCCAAATCGTGGGGAGCCTTTTTCATATCAATCAGCTTGTTCATCACGGCGACACTCAAACGCCTCGACCGTGATGGTTCCTTCTACCTTCAGCGGCCCAGCTTGCGCAGCTTCACGCCGCTCATCAGACGTTCCTCAATCTTGGCCAGAGACATACCCTTGGTTTCTGGCACATACAGATATGTCAGACCAATAAAGAGAAAGTTCAACACAGCCAAAAGCCAGAACGTACCCGAAGCCCCGAATGTCTCCATAAGCGGCAGAAAGCTCACGCTCACGCCCATATTGGCCATCCAGTTCATCAGGGTAGAGATAGACATGCCGAAATTACGCCCCTGTATAGGCTGAATCTCAGCACACAGCACCCACATCAACGGCCCTGCCGACATGGCATGACCAGCACAGAAAACCATGAGCACAAAGACAGCAATCATCTGAGATGCCTGTTCTGCCATACCTTCATGCAGCAGATAGGCCAGAATACCCATCGCCATCGCCATGACAGCAAAACCGACATAGAGGATAGGCTTGCGCCCCCAACGGTCCACCAGCCCGACAGCCACAAATGTGGCCAGCATATTCACAAGCCCGATGATGGCCGTGCACCAGACCTGCGCATGTGTATCAAAATGCGCTGCCTGAAGAATCTTCGGGGCATAAAACATCACAATATTGATGCCCGCCAGCTGCTGCATGGCCTGTAGGACAATCCCCAGAAGGACAGAACGCCGGAAATTGCTGTTCCGCTTCAGCAGCGCCCAGCCCTCCTGCTTTGTCTCCAGCTGTTCACGGATGGCCTGAATTTCCTTTGCGGCTTCCAGCGGATCATTCCGCAGGTCCAGCAAGATCCGTCTTGCCTCTTTATGGCGGCCCTTCATCACCAGCCAGTGCGGGCTGTAAGGCAGAAAAAGCACCCCGATGAAGAACAGAACAGCCGGTGCCGCCGCAAAACCGAACATACCCCGCCAGCTACCGCTATAGGAGAAATATGTATCCGCCAGAAAAGCCACAAAGATTCCTACCGTCAGCATCAGCTGATAGGTGGAAATCATGGCCCCTCGGGATTCTTCACTGGCAATCTCGGAGAGATAAAGCGGTGCGGTAAAAGCGGACAAGCCAACAGCGTACCCCATCACCACACGAAAGGTGATCATGGACGCCACAGACCAGCTCAGCGCACAGCCAAGCGCCCCAACCACGAAAACCCCCGCCCCGCAGATCAAGGCCCGTTTACGGCCGATGCGCTGAGCGAGCTTACTGGCACTGGCAGACCCAACTGCCGCACCAGCCATCATGGAGCTAACAACCCATGAAAGTGCAATGGTGGAAGGGTGGAACTCACGAGAGAAAAAATCCAGCGCACCGGAAACCACACCAATATCAATACCGGACATCAGACCCGCCAGAGCGGCTACAACCCCAATGACCAGAATCTTGAACTTTGTTGGGTCGAAGAATGACGTATCGTCACCATCATCGCCCATACCGGAGGGAACGGTACGTGGATCGACTTCATCTACCATATGAAGAACATCACCTCTCTGAAGCTGACAAACCAACCTGACTGGCCCGACTGTGAGATATTTCTGCCCGCCAGACACGCTTCGGGCGGGAGAGACAACCTGCCGCTCCCGCCCGTTGGCAAATGAACAGAGTTTATCTTCAGTTAACGGCCAAGGTCACGCAGTCTTACACCACTCATGAGGCGTTTCTCAATATCCTCCAGAGAAACGTCCTTGGTTTCCGGAACAAAGAGATAGAGTAACACGACACCAAGAGCATTGAAGATGGCAAACAGCCAGAAAGTATTTGGCCCGCCAATCAGCTCCAGAACACTCAGGAAGGTTGTCCCAATCAGAAGATTACTCAGCATATTCGTGCCGGTGGAAATGGAAATCCCAAGACTGCGCCCGGCACCCGGCTGAATCTCCGAGCAGATGACCCACATGAGCGGACCAGCAGACATGGCAAACCCACCCACAAAGATGATGATCATAGCCAGAGCCAGCAGCTGTAGCGGCAGTGTCGTGGTTCCAGACCAGAGCAGGAATGCCAGAATGGCCATACTCGCTGCCATGCTGACATAACCAGCATACAGGATAGGCTTACGGCCCCAGCGGTCGGAATAGCCAACAGCAACGAACGTCATCAGCACGTTGACAAGCCCGATCAGTGCGGTGCACCACATCTGCGCTTCCAGACTGAAATGGGCCGTCTCCAGAATCCGTGGAGCATAGTACATGATGATGTTAATGCCAGCGAACTGCTGCATGATCTGCAGAAGCATCCCCAGCCCTACAGAACGGCGATAATTATGGTTGGTCCGGAGCAGCTTCCATCCTTCCTCCTTCGTCTGAAGCTGTTCGCCAATCGCCTTCAGCTCCTGACGGGCCTGTGAAGGCGCATCACGCAGACGGGTCATGGTCTCCAGCGCTTCATCCTCACGCCCCTTAATCATCAGCCAGCGGGGGCTCTGAGGCAGGAACAGGAAGATCAGCAGGAAGACGACAGCCGGCACAGCCTCCACGACCAGCATGGAGCGCCATGAACCAGAGACGGCAAACCAGCTATTGGAGAAAAAGGCCAGAAAAATGCCAATCGTCTTGAGCAGCTGATAGAGCGACACCATCGCCCCACGCTGTTCTGTCCGGGCCACCTCGGAAAGATAGAGCGGCGTGGAGAAATCGGACAGCCCCATACCAAAACCGACCAGCACACGGCATACGATCATCATGGCGATGGACTGCGATGCCGCACAGCCTGCAGCACCGATAGAGAATGCTGCCGCAGCAACCGTCAGGGTATATTTACGCCCCAGATGCTGGGTCAGCTGTCCCCCTGTCAGGGCACCGATTGTCGCACCGACAAGCATCCCCCCGACAATCCATTCCAGCGCCACCGTGGACGCATGAAACTGGAGACCAAACGGGCGCAGCACACCAGAAATGACACCGATATCCATCCCGCACATCAGCCCCGCAAGGGAGGCCAGAATACAGACGAGCAGTACCCGCCTTCTCGCTGCAGGATCGACAGCGGGACGAGGGGACTCAGTTGTCCTGTTCATAACATCGACCTTTTTATTGGCAGGGAGACTCCCTGAATAAGATCGTTCATTATCACAAAAAACGACCCGACCTACAGGTTACATTTTCACGTCAGATCACAGTTCCGGGAAAGAACAAAAACCCTAGCTAAACTGCGCCCTGTAGAATGGAAAAGACCTGCCACACTGGCATGGTCATTTTTCTGCCGGGCACAATTTTTGGCTACTGGAACAGCGGGCACAGAGTCCTTCAATTTCCACAGTGGCGGCTTCGGCCCGAAATCCTTGCCCTCGTGCGGACTGCAACAGCACGGCGGCCACAACATCCTGTTCCAGCTCCTGCACCTGCCCACAATGCCGACAAATGAGAAACTGCGCTCTATGCACGCCCCATGCCTTATGAGACGTACAGCATTCCCCACAATCCAGCCGATGGTGACACCCCACAAAAGCACTGAGCCGCTCGATACGGTGGATCAGCCCCTGCTCCAAAAGAAAATCCAGCGCCCGATAGACTGTCGGCGGCACGGCCCTCGGCTGATAGGTCCGCAAAAGGGAAAGAATGTCATAAGCCCCCAGAGGCCGCTCCTCTGAAAGAACAAGCCCCAGAACCAAGCGCCGTACCGCTGTCAGCCTCTGCCCACGATGCTGGCACCAATGGGCTGCGTCTTCCAGACGAGTCAAAACCTCACGGCTGAACTCCGGCCCACTGGCTGCTTCCGGCCTGTCCTTATCCACCGTCTTTACCCGACTGGCTACCTTGCTCCTCATGCTTATGACGCCTCATCAGGCGGTATGGCCCAGCGGCAAGCAGCAAGCCCCTTACGGGCCAGCTCCCGATGAAGCACCATGATCGGAGCACGCAGGCTGATGATCTCAGGATTCCCTGCAAGGTCCCGTGCCAGTGCCTCCACAACGGTCACCGACCTATGCCGCCCCCCGCTGCACCCCACGGCAATCGTGACGTATTTTTTTCCCTCCTGAGCAAAGCGGGGCAGAACCATCTGCACCAGCCCCAGAACATGCCCATAGAACCCTCCAAAAAACGGATCAGCCGTAACGTAATCCGCCACATCGGCATCCAGACCCGTATGAGGGCGAAGGGCTTCATCATAGTGAGGATTACGGAGGAAACGGGCATCAAAGACAATGTCTGCCTCTCGGGGAAGGCCATCCGGGTAAGCAAACGACATCAGTGCCACGGACAGCATGGTCCCAGCACCGGCACTGAAGCGGGCCTCAATCATCTGGCGTAGATCAGGCAGGGGCAGGTCGCTGGTATCAATCACAAGGTCAGCCACCGCCCGCAGCGAGGCCAGCATCTCAGCCTCCTGTTCCAATGCGGGACGAAGGACACCACCCTCTCCCGCCAGAGGATGCCGCCGCCTTGTAGCCGTGAAGCGGCGCAGCAGAACATCATAATCCGCTGTGGCAAAGAGGAGCTGCGCCGAACAGTCCGGTTCTCTCCGGGCACGGGTCAGAAAATCTACAATACGACCGGAATCAAACCCCCGGCTGCGAACATCCACACCAATGGCAAGACGGCGGCCGGACTGAGGTATCAGCGCATCGAACAGATCAAGCGGCGGATTATCCACGACTTCATAGTCAAGGTCTTCCAGCATCCGCAGGATAGAGGCTTTGCCAGCACCCGAAAGTCCTGTCACCAGCACAATGTTCCGCAAAGACTGATCCTTCGCCTTCATGCCCCTGCTCCCGTCTCCCTGCGCCACGCTGGCACGACTTCATGATGGCGGCAGCATAACACAGTCTCCAATCCGCAAGAAACCGCCCACCTTCGAGGCATTTTTCCAGCGGGCGGGACCTCAGCAGGGCATGAAACGGGGCAAACGGATGACAAAACGAGCCCCACATATCCGCTTTTCACCAGTCTGTGGGTCAAACTCCTCCCGGTTCTCGGCATGCAGGGTGCCTTCAAAAGCCGTAATGATCTGACGGCTTATGGCCAGCCCTAAACCAGAATGCTGCCCAAAATGCTCCCCTGCCGGGCGCTCTGAGTAAAACCGATCAAAAATACTATCCAGCCGGGCCGGAGGGACACCCGGCCCTTCATCTTCCACGGCGATCTCAATCGCCGGACCACCGGGCATGATTGTCCCATCTTCCTGCAACTGCGGCGGACCCTGTATAGGACGAACCTTCAACCCGATTGTTCCCCCGGCTGGCGAGAAAGACGTGGCATTGCCAATCAAATTATGCAGCACCTGTACCAGACGATCCCGCACCACAAACACGCACAGAGCGTCATCCCCCTCTGGTGTAGAGAGCACCAGATCCACGGTTCGCTCCTGACGGGTCGCCTCATTAACCTCCACGAACAGCCCCAGCAGAGCAATCACATCCACGGCTTCCCGCTCGCCCCGCTGGAGTTCCCCTTCCACCCGGCTGGCAAGGGAAATATCGGCAATCAGCCGTTCAAGCCGCTTGACATCTCCCCCCAGAATACAGAGCAGCCTGTCCCGTGCCTGACTATCCGTAATGCGTGGCAGAGTATCCAATGCCGACCGGATCGAAGAAAGCGGGTTCTTCAGCTCATGACTGACCTCGGCGGCAAACCGCTCCACATCATCCATCCGAGCCCATAGAGCCAGAGCACTCTCCCGCAAGGTCCGGGCCAGTTCACCAATCTCATCCCGCCGACTCAGAAGGGAATAAGGCAGGCCATCCACCCGTCCCTTTCCCGGCTCCCGCATTTCTCTGGAGCGCTCAACGAGCCGCCGCAAAGGGCGGGCCAGTGTCAGGGCAAAATACCATGAAAGCAGCACGGCTGCCCCCATCCCCAACAGCAGCATAATGATGATAACCCACCGTACCTTGATAATGGCACGGTCAATATCGGCATTATACCGGGTCAACTGAAGCACACCGAGCGTCTTCCCCTTTACGACCACGGGCTCCACAACGGTCATGACCAGCTCATGCTCAGCTGTTAAGCGTATATAGGGAGGAAGCTCATCCTGTGGGCTCATATGGACGTCTTCATCCGTCTCATGCCCAAAATCCTGCGATATGGTCGAGTTATCAAGCGGTACGAGCCCTTCTCTCGTCCGCAGGGGAATCATGGCCAGCACCCAACCATAAACACGATCTGCCACATTGATATTTGGCTGCCAGCGGGCCCCCCCTACCTCGAAGTCCCCCTTACGGCTTTCTGTCAACACGGACCCGTTAGGCGCATAGAGTCTGACCTGCGCATTACGGCTAAACCGGATCATATCCTCTAGAAGGACATGTGCCTGCGCCGTATCAAGGCTGATTCTCTCCTTGCCCGGCTCCACACGCTGCGCCTGCTGAAGAACGGACGCATAAATACGAGCCTGTTCCCGCAAGGCTTCCACACTCTCGGCCAGAAGCGTGTTCCGCACGGCATTGATGGAAAGCAGCATCCCCCCCATGAAAAGCAGCGGAAGGAAATTGACCATCATCAGGCGGCTTGTCAGGGGAGAAACCCAGTTCCGCAGTCTCAGGGTACGCAGACGCCGCAACGGACATAAAAAAGGCTGTTGCGACCCGTCATACCCGCCGACTGTCATACCCATGCTCCTTCACTTGACCACCCGTAAAAAACGCCATGTCCAGTCAGACACCCCACAGCTCATTCACGGTACCGATACCCAACGCCATAGAGCGTCTCGATATGGTTGAAGCAGTCATCCACCCGGCGGAACTTCTTGCGGACCCGCTTGATGTGACTGTCAATCGTCCGGTCATCCACATAGATGCTGTCCCCGTAGGCAGCATCGATAAGCTGGTCACGGGACTTCACCAGTCCCGGACGCACCACCAGTGCCTTGACGAGCAGAAACTCCGTGACCGTCAGCGCCACTTCCTGATTATTCCAGAGACACTGATGCCGGGCTTCATCCAGCGCCAGAGCGCCCCGAACAAGAATGCTGCTACTCGCCCCAGCTTCCCCCGTGATCTCCGCCTGACTCACCTCATGACGCCGCAGCAAAGCCCGAATCCGCTCCACCAGAAGCCGGACAGAAAATGGCTTGGTGATATAATCGTCCGCCCCCAGACGCAGCCCCATGAGCTGATCCATCTCCTCATCCTTGGAGGTCAGAAAAATGACAGGAAGACTGCTGGAGCGCATACGCAACCGGCGCAGAAGCTCCATCCCGTCCATACGGGGCATCTTGACGTCCAGCACAGCCAGAGACGTGGACCGGGACAGAATGCCCTGCAAGGCACTTTCCCCATCCGTATAGGCATGAACCGTAAAACCCTCGGCCTCCAACGTCATCTGAACGGACGTCAGAATATTGCGGTCATCATCCACCAGGGCAATAACGGGAACCTGATGTGCTTTCGAGCCGTATTTCTCTTCCGTGTGAGCGGAACCCACGGGAGGGAAAGGGGTCTTCTTCATGCAAACTCCTGTCTCTTGTAAGGCTGCGGGACAAGCAGAACCATTAACGTAAAGTTAATGGTATTTTACGACAAATATTAACAGAAATATGACTACCAACTTCCGCCACTATTCTGACAACATCATACATTGATTTTATAAATATCCGCTAGCCCATTATGTAAAATATCGATCTTTACAGTTTTACTCACCATTAACTTGCAATCTTTCCAGAGTGCGCTGCCCCCTTGTTTTTATGACATGCAGCACTATCTCCTATGGGCTATGTAAAGGGCAGGTCTCCTGCCGTGGTGCCGTACGCCCGCAAGGGCAGTGCCCCGGCCCCGTGAGGACCAGCCCAAGGAGGCGATTCCCCGCCATGACGGGCCGCCTCCCCCGTATGACGAGAACAGGGTCACGACATGACAGACAAGACGTCTCATACCGAAACGCCACAGACCAACGCTCCACAGGATGAGGCCCAGCCGCACGAGGCCGCCACACAGGCCGCTCATCATGAAACTGAAGAAGGCCACACCGAGGCAGGCAGCGCTGAGGAGCGCATCGCTGCCCTTGAAGAAAAACTGGCCGAGATGGAAGACCGCTGGAAGCGTTCTGAAGCGGATAATCAGAACCTCCGTTCACGCCACAAGCGGGAAATTGAAGACACACGCCATTACGCCGTTCAGAAATTCGCCCGTGATGTGGTGGAGGCTGCCGAGAATCTCCGCCGTGGTCTCTCCGCCCTCCCGGAACATAAGGACGGCGAAGACGCCCTGATTACCCGCCTGCGTGAAGGCTTTGAGGGCACGGAACGCTCCTTCCTCTCCATTCTGGAGCGCCACGGCATCACCAAGCTGGACCCCACGCATGAGCCGTTCGATGCCAACCTGCATCAGGCCATGCAGGAGCAGGAAGTCGATCATCTTCCGCCCAACCATGTCGTGCAGGCATGGACCCCCACATGGATGCTGAAAGACCGCCTGCTGAAACCGGCCATGGTGATCGTCTCCAACGCCTCCTCCACAGGTCAGGCCCCTAAGAAGGACTGATCTTCTGGATCACAGGCTCCCCAGACCCATGCCACAGAAGATTCTCATCATCCGTCATGGCGCTCTGGGGGACCTGTTTCAGGCGTTTGGAGCCTTCGCCTCCATCCGCCACGCTTTCCCCGATGCTCACATTACCCTTCTGACGGCCAGCCCCTATCACGCTCTGGCGTCCTGCTGCCCGTGGTTTGATACCATCGCCACGGATGACCGTCCTCCCATCACGAATCTGAAACACTGGCTAGGAATCCGCCGCCTTCTGCGGGAAATGGACATGGTGTTCGACCTCCAGAACTCTGGTCGGACAGCCCGCTACTTCCATCTTGCCCGCCCCGGCACACTCTGGTCCGGCCAGAACAGACGGGCCAGCCTGCCCCATCGCAACCCGCAGGCCCGGCAGATGCACACACTCATGCGGCAGGTTGACCAGCTCCGTGCCGCCGGTGTCCCCTCACTCCCCCGCACCATTCCCGACTTTCTGAAGGACAGGGGACCAGAACTGCCCGGCCCCTATATCGTGCTTGTCCCCGGTGCGGCCCCTCATCGCCCTGCCAAACGCTGGCCTGCGCGTCATTTTGCAGCACTTGCCCAAGCCATCAGTACATGGGGCTACCAGCCCGTCATCATCGGCAGTGCTGCAGACCGCCCATTAGCGGACACCATCCGCTCTCAGGCGCCTCAGGTTCTGGACATGACAGGCCAGACAGACCTTCCCTCTCTGGCCGGGCTACTCTATCGGGCAGCGCTCTGCATTGGCAATGATACCGGCCCGCTTCATATGGCCGCCACGATGGACTGTCCCACCCTGACGCTCTTTTCCGCCGATAGTGATCCCAGACGCTGCGCCCCTCGCAGCATCACCCCCGGAAAAAGCCAGATACTGGACTGCCCAGACCTCTCCTCCCTCTCGCCCGACCGTGTCATCAGGCTCATCCAGTATGGGGGACTGCTTGCAGAACACCCTGAAAACAAGAGAAAATGACTCTCCACGCTCCAGCCTGTAATTAGGGCTTGCAGAGAAGCGCCATAACGGGCCATTTTTGCCATACTTATTTCTGCCGTCCGTTCCATATGCACAGGAAACACGGCATCCTTTTCGATCAATGACCAAGGAGTTCCTCCATGCCCGCCATTACCCTACCCGATGGAAGCATTCGTACCTTCGATGGGGCAGTGACCGGGACAACGATCGCCGAGGCCATCGGGCCGGGTCTTGCCCGTGCCGCCATGGCCATGGAAGTAAACGGCAAGGCCGTTGACCTCAGCTTTACGATCGATAAGGACAGCGCCGTCCGCTTTATCACCCGCAAAGATGACGATGCGCTGGAGATGATCCGTCACGATGCCGCCCATGTCATGGCCGAGGCCGTGCAGGAACTCTGGCCGGGCACACAGGTCACCATCGGGCCGAGCATCAAGGACGGTTTCTATTACGACTTCTTCCGGGACAAACCCTTCACACCGGCTGACTTCGAAGCCATTGAAGCCAAGATGGCCGAGATCATCACACGGGGTGATGCCTTCACCCGTGAGGTCTGGGACCGTGACGAAGCCATTGCCTTCTTCGAGGAACGTGGTGAAAAGTTCAAAGCCGAACTGATCCGGGACCTGCCGGAGAGTGAAGATATCTCCATCTATCGTCAGGGTGAATGGCTGGACCTCTGCCGTGGGCCGCATCTCCGCAGCACGGCAGACGTGGGCAATGCCTTCAAGCTGATGCGTGTCGCCGGTGCTTACTGGCGTGGCGACCACCGCAACCCCATGCTGACCCGCATCTACGGCACGGCATGGCGGGACAAAAAAGAGCTGAAAGCCTACCTCCTGCGACTGGAAGAAGCCGAAAAGCGGGACCATCGCCGCATTGGCCGGGATATGGACCTGTTCCATATTCAGGAAGAAGCAGTCGGTCAGATTTTCTGGCATCAGAAGGGCTGGCGTCTCTACACGGCGGTGCAGGACTATATGCGCCGTGCCCAGAACCGGAATGACTATCAGGAAGTCCGCACGCCGCAGCTCGTGGACCGGACCCTCTGGGAGGCCTCCGGCCACTGGGACAAGTACCGGGAACATATGTTCATCGCTACAGTGGAGGATGAGGACAAGACCCTCGCCCTCAAGCCGATGAACTGCCCCTGCCATGTGCAGATTTTCCGTCATGGTCTGCGTTCCTACCGTGAGCTGCCGCTGCGTATGGCTGAATTCGGGGCCTGCCATCGGTATGAACCATCTGGTTCCCTGCATGGCATCATGCGGGTGCGTGGCTTCACGCAGGATGATGCCCACATCTTCTGCACGGATGACCAGATCGCCGAGGAAACGGCCCGTTTCGTCACCATGCTGGGCGAGGTCTATAAAGATTTCGGCTTTAAAAGCTTCCGTGTGAAGTTCTCCGACCGCCCCGAAACCCGTGCCGGGTCTGACGAGGTGTGGGACCGGGCAGAAGGGGCTCTCAAGCGGGCCTGCGAGATGGTCGGCGTGGAGTATGAACTGAATCCCGGTGAAGGCGCCTTCTATGGTCCGAAGCTGGAATTTGTCCTGACGGACGCTATCGGACGTGACTGGCAGTGCGGTACGCTTCAAGTGGATTATGTCCTGCCAGAACGGCTTGATGCTTCCTATATCGGGGAAGACAGCGCCCGCCACCGCCCTGTCATGCTGCACCGGGCCATTCTGGGCAGCTTCGAGCGGTTCCTCGGTATTCTGATCGAACAATATGCAGGTAAATTCCCACTCTGGCTGGCACCGACACAGGTGGTTGTAGCCAGTATCGTCACCGATGCTGCTGATTATGCCCTTGAGGTCACCGAGCGCCTGCGCAAGGCCGGTCTCCATGCCGAAGCCGACACCCGCAACGAGAAGATCAATGCTAAGGTACGTGAGCACAGTCTGGCCCGTGTGCCAGTCATGCTCGTAGTCGGTCGCCGTGAGGCAGAAGAAGGCACCGTAAGCGTCCGCCGCCTCGGTGAGCAGGCCCAGAACGTGATGAATGCCGATGAAATCATCACAAGCCTGACCAAGGAAGCAACACCGCCCGACATCCTGCGAGCCATGTCCGAGAAAACTGCCTGATCTGCACCCTTTCTGCCCCCTTGCACCACATCGGTGCGGGGGGTATGAATCTAAACAGGTAGTTTGAGTCCCGCCGCTCTTTCATCACTATAATGTGGTGGGGCCGTAGTATCGACAGGAGATGACCATAGCTAGACCGCCGTTTCACGCCGCCCCGAACCGCGATGGGCCGCGTGTCAATGAAGAGATCCGGGTGCCACAGGTACGTGTTATTGATGCCGAAGGCGAGATGATCGGCATCATGCCAACGCGTGAAGCACTCTCCCGTGCGTTTTCCGAGGGGCTGGACCTTCTGGAAATCAGCCCGACGGCGGAGCCTCCGGTTGCGAAGATCCTCGATTACGGCAAGTTCAAATATGAACAGCAGAAAAAGCGTAACGAAGCTCGCAAAAAGCAAAAGGTCATTGAAATCAAGGAAGTGAAGGTGCGCCCCGGTACGGGTGAGCATGACTTCCAGACCAAGGCCAAGGCTGTGCGCTCCTTTCTGGAGGATGGCGACAAGGTCAAGGTTTCCCTGCGCTTCAAGGGTCGTGAAGTGGCCCATCAGGACCTCGGTGCCAAGATGATGCATCGTATCCGCGAATCCGTGGACGACATCGCCAAGGCAGAACAGATGCCCCGTCTGGAAAACCGTCAGATGATCATGATTCTGGCTCCCAGCAAACAGCGGGACACCAAGTAATTTTCTGGCCGTCTTTCAGGAGACGGTTTGAAATATACTTTATGAAAAAACCCCGGCCTGATAATTGGTCGGGGTTTTTTTCATAACAACTGCATCATATCTGCATGAGATATTCAGGCGGCATTCTCTACCAGAGCATGAGACCGCTCCCGCCCCAGAAGCGTGCAGAGGGTTGATGTCGGCGCACTCTGATTGAGTGTGTAAAAGTGGAAATGATCCACACCTTCTGCCTTCAGGCGCTGGCAGATGCGGTCTGTCACCACGGCACTCAGGCGGGAGCGGATCGGGGCCAGTTCATCCACACCGTCAAACAGGGATTTCAGCTCCTCCGGCACGGAAGCACCACACATTTTAGCAAAGCGCCATGCCTGTGAGGCCCGCCCGATCGGCAGAATTCCCGGTACGATCGGCTTCGTAATACCTGCCTTCACGGCACGGTCCCGAAAACGCAGGAAGTTTTCCGGATCGAAAAAGAACTGCGTGATGGCCCGGTCTGCCCCGGCATCAAACTTCTCTTTCAGATGATCAATGTCAGATTGAGCTGATTCGGCCTCAGGATGCGTTTCCGGGTAAGCCGCCACGGAAATCTCAAAGGGAGCAATCTTTTTCAGCCCCGCAACGAGATCCGCCGCATAAGAATATCCTTCCGGATGCGGCACATAAGGGGTAGCTGGTGCTCCCTTGGCCACTGGCGCATCCCCCCGCAGTGCCACAATATGCTTCACCCCAATGTCCCAATAGGCTCTGGCAACATCATCCACCTCTCCACGAGAGGCATTCACGCAGGTGAGATGCCCCGCCAGCGGTGTAGATACCCGATCCGACATCTGCCGTAAGGTCTCAAGAGTGCGGTCCCGTGAAGACCCACCAGCCCCATAGGTGACGGACATGAAGCGAGGCTCATAGGCCGTAAGCCGCTGAGCAACCCGCAGGAGAGAGGCGGCTTTTTCGTCCGTCTTCGCCGGGAAAAATTCAAATGAGACCTCAGGCATGATGCCAGTTCCTTATTACATACGGTTTTACGTAACCCTTGATTGCTGATCCAACGGCAAGCGGCCCATCCAGAGCTTTACCGTCAATTCTCCATCGAGAGAGACAGGGGGGTCTGCTTCCAACCCTGCCGCCTCAAACCATTGCTGCATGCGTTCATCACTGAAGCCGAGATACATGTGGGCATCCCGTGTGCGGAGCTCCTCACGGTCATGCAGGGCGAAATCCACCACCAGCAGGCGTCCGCCCGGGCTGAGAATCCGGGCCGATTCGGCAATCACGGCAGCCGGGTGCTGCGCATAACGCAGCGCCTGATGCAGGATGGTCAGATCAGCTGAGCCAGCGGCCAATGGCAGGGCGTAAAAATTACCCTGCCGCAGCTTGATCTCCTCTCCATCTGCCGTCCGATTCTCCTCCAGCTTGACCCGTGCCAGCCTCAACATGGAGGGGCTGCGGTCAAACCCGATGGCACTTTCACATTTCGGAGCCAGAAGCTCGAGCATACGCCCGGTTCCTGTCCCGATATCCACAACACGGCCAAGCGGTCCTTCACCCACCAGCTTCATGATGGCCGATTCGACTGATTGTTCAGACACATGCAGGGAGCGAATCGCATCCCATTCTGCAGCATGAACTTCAAACCAGTCCTCAGCCTCACCCATGCGGACATTCCGCACAGCCTGAAGGCGCTGCCGGTCCGCCCGGCCCATCTCGTCATCATCATCCTCGTGATAACGCCGCCAATGGTCCAGCGCTGCAAAGATGGGCTCCAGATCATTCTCGTCCCCAAGGGCGAGAAAAACCCAGCTTCCTTCCTTGCGGCGCTCCACCAGTTCGGCCTCAGCCAGCACCTTTACATGCCGGGAGACACGCGGCTGGCTCTGGCCCAGAACCTGAGCCAGTTCACCGACTGACAACTCCATTTCACGCAACAAGCGCAAAATTCTCAAACGTGTTGGCTCTGCAAGAGCCTGAAAAATTATAAGAGCACGATCCATGCGCAATATATATAATGACTTCATTATATATGCAATATGTGTTGACACATTTAAAAAGCCCTGCCACTTCTTGTCCCCGAGGAGCAATCCCGGCTCGCTTCATCATCACACCATGAGGGCAGGCAGGGACGCTTTTCCTGATCTTATTCGGTGGGGCACAGACTGCCCGCCCGTTTGCCTTTCTCCCCCGGCGAATCTTCCGCAGGGTGGTGGAAGGCAAATGGACCGGCCCCCACCCAACGCCAGGAGGCATTGTCATGACCGTACGCGTCGCAACACTGGGCTTTCCCCGTATTGGTGGCCATCGTGAGTTAAAGAAGGCTCTGGAAAGCTTCTGGGCTGGTAACAGCAGCGAAGCCGAGCTGCTCCAGACTGCCGCTACCCTCCGTAAGGAGAACTGGACCCGCCAGAAGGAACAGGGAGCGGATATCATCCCTTCCAACGACTTCTCCCTCTATGACCATGTGCTGGATACCAGTGCACTGGTCGGGGCCGTGCCGGAGATTTATGGCCACAAGGGTGGCAAGGTGGACCTCACCACCTATTTCGCTATTGCCCGTGGCCGTCAGGTTGCCGGTGGTAAGGTGGCCGAGGGTCATGCAGACTGTTCCTGCCATCACCATGACGCCACCGATGTTCCCGCTGCGGAAATGACGAAGTGGTTCGACACGAACTATCACTACCTCGTGCCGGAATTTAAAGCCGGGCAGAGCTTCAGCCTCTCCTCCACCAAGATCATTGACGAATATAAGGAAGCCAAGGCTCAGGGTATTGAAACACGCCCTGTCCTGCTGGGGCCGGTAAGCTTCCTGCTGCTGGGTAAGGCTCACGGCAAGGCTTTCAACAAGCTGGACCTGCTGCCTTCCCTGCTCTCCGTCTATACGGAAGTGCTGCGTGAGCTGCGTCAGGCTGGTGCTGAATGGGTTCAGATTGACGAGCCGACTCTGGTGCTGGACCTTGATGACGCTGCCCGCAAGGCCTTTGCCCTTGCCTATCAGAGCCTCACAAGCGCCGTTCCGGACATCAAGCTGCTGCTGACGACCTATTTCGGTGGTCTGGGTGACAATCTTGATACAGCCCTGTCTCTACCGGTCCATGGTCTGCATGTTGACCTCGTCCGTGCACCGCACCAGCTGGAAGACGTTGTCGCCAAGGCCCGTCCGGACCTGCTGCTCTCCCTCGGTGTGATTGATGGCCGTAACATCTGGAAGGCTGATCTTTCCAAGATTCTGAAGCACATTGCTCCGATTGCCGCCAAGCGTGACATCATCGTGGCACCGTCCTGCTCCCTGCTGCACACACCGATCGATCTGGAGCGTGAAACGCAGCTGGATGCCGAGGTGAAGAACTGGCTGGCCTTCGCCGTACAGAAGATTGCGGAACTTGCCACCATCGCCAAGGCCCTCAATGAAGGCCATGACAGCGTGAAGGCTATTCTGGCAGCTTCCGATGCTGCTGCCGAAAGCCGCCGCACGTCCACACGCATCCATAATCAGGATGTGAAGAAGCGTGCCGCCCAGAAGGATGCCAAGCTGACACAGCGTCAGTCCGCTTTCCCTGTCCGCCAGAAGGCGCAGGAAGAAGCCCTGAAGCTACCGCTCTTCCCCACCACGACCATCGGCTCCTTCCCGCAGACGAAGGAAGTGCGTCAGGCCCGTGCCCGCCATGCCAAGAAGGAACTCTCCACACAGGATTATGTGGCCTTCCTTCAGAAGGAAACGGAATCCGCCATCAAGTGGCAGGAGGAAGTTGGTCTGGACGTGCTCGTGCATGGTGAGTTCGAGCGTAACGACATGGTGCAGTATTTTGGTGAGAAGCTTTCAGGCTTCGTCTTCACCAAACATGCATGGGTGCAGTCCTACGGCTCCCGCTATGTCCGTCCGCCCATCATCTTTGGTGATGTCTCCCGCCCGGCAGCCATGACGCTCGACTGGTGGCAGTATGCTCAGTCCTGCTCCAAGAAGCCGGTCAAGGGGATGCTGACAGGCCCGGTCACGATCCTGAACTGGTCCTTCGTCCGTGACGATCAGCCACGCTCCGAGACCTGCCGTCAGATCGCCTTCGCCATCCGTGACGAGGTGCAGGACCTTGAGAAGGCTGGCTGCCCCGTCATCCAGATTGACGAAGCCGCCCTGCGTGAGGGTCTCCCCCTGCGCCGCAAAGACTGGCAGCATTATCTGGACTGGGCTGTGGAAAGCTTCCGTGTCACGGCCAGCGGTGTGCAGGACAAGACACAGATCCACACCCATATGTGCTATTCCGAGTTCAACGACATCATTCAGGCCATCGCCGACATGGATGCTGACGTGATCTCCATCGAGACGGCACGATCCAAGATGGAACTGCTGGAAGCCTTCACCGACCACAAATACCCTGCCGAGATCGGCCCGGGCGTGTATGACATTCACTCCCCCCGTGTCCCGTCTGTCGAGGAAATGGTCGAGCTGCTGCGTGCGGCAGAAACGAAGGTTCCCCGCCGCCAACTTTGGGTGAACCCGGATTGCGGCCTGAAAACCCGTAACTGGAAAGAAGTCCGCCCGGCCGTCATCAACATGGTCAAGGCCGCTCAGGTCCTGCGTGGCTGAGAGCTGAGAGCTGAAAGAGATGGAACCCGGCTTCGTTACCTAGCACGATCCATCCAATGAAGCCGGGTTCCGAGGGGGCGATTTAGAACAGTCTCCCCCACATGAAAAGGGCTCCCTCAGCAGGGAGCCCTTTTCTGTAAGAACACTTTCTATGAACGATCAGATCAGTGGTCGACTGTTTTCCCAACAGCAGGCACAACATGACAGGTAAAGGACACACCTCCCTTATCCTCCCGTGCAAACGTGACCTGATCGCCCTTGGCCCACCAGCTATAGCGGTCCCCCACATATTTGGCCCCGTCACCCGCCACGACATTGGCGAAGACCATAACCCGTCCATCCACAGGCAGGACAGCCAGAGCCATGATGTCCGCACTCAGATAGGTGACCGTGAAACGGCCCGCAGGCAGAGATGTCCGTAAAGAGCGAACATCATCACCGGCCTTTTTCTCATCAAGGCTGCATGTGTAATCAACATCCTGCCGCCCCACGACTTCATCAGCAGGTAGGGGAATCAGCAGATGGTTGTCCGTCTTATGGACCGCAGTCGCCTTCCCTTTAGCCGATGATGACGAAACAGCCGCATCAGCCTGTGTCGTCTGCCCCGCAAGGCCGACCATCAGCGCCAGCCCACACAGGGCCAGCCTGTTCCTGATTCCCTCAAATGCCATCAGATACGGCTCCCCTCAGTTCAGCACGCCGTTTCTCGGCCCTGCGTTCGGCACCCGGCGGGCGGGGCTGACAGGCCATGAAATAAAGCCCTATCTCAAAAGCCAACTGCGACAGCAGGCCCAGCCTGTTCCACAACCATGCCGACTGCGGCGCAGGAGTAACGCAAACCGATATGACCTCATAAACAAGAAAGGCCAGACAGATCAGCCTCAGGCTACGCATGAGCGGGCGGAGCGGATTGAGCGTATTAGGCCGCACCAATGGTCGAAACCGCTGGAACCCAATGAACAGGACAATGCTGCACAGAAGCACAAGCACAGACTGCACGCTCTCACTGATGGAAGCTCCATACATGACCAGCGGCGCCAGAATACAGGCGACCTGAAGCACCACAGACCCAAGCTCAAAATTAATGCCTATGCTCCAGGCAGACAGGCTCTCCGGCATACTATCCGCCACGGGCTGAAACAGCCTATCCAGAATGAAATCATCCAGTGCCTGAAGGAATCCCTCTGCCATTCTGCTCCCTCTTTCCTGTGCCACACTCTATCAGCCTGATCTGCAATGAGGGGGATTATACCAGAAGACCCCCCTTGACGATATGCAGCCCGCACACCGAAAACGGGAACAGGACGTTTTCCCCTTCCTCCTTCGCTGAAAGGATGCATGGTCTCCATGGCTCTGCCCGCTTCCCTGTTCCGCCCGGCCCTGCTTGCGGCCTCCTTCCTGACCACCAGCCTCACAGCCCTTCCGGCGCTGGCTGATACCCCGCCCCAGTCCACGCCAGAGCAGCAGGCTGCCGCCCCCTCCAGCCCCGCCACACCCAATGATGAAGAAGGCGTCACTCGTGCCACGCTGAAAAACGGCCTGCGGGTCATCATCGTACAGAACCGTCTGGCACCCGTTGTGCAGACCATGATGAATTATGAAGTCGGGTCTGTTGATGCCCCGAAAGGGTTCCCCGGTACAGCCCATGCTCTTGAACATATGATGTTCAATGGCTCACACTCCCTGAGCCGGGACCAGCTGGCAGCTCTCAGCGCACGGCTTGGCAATAATGACAATGCCGATACCACAGCGGACGTCACACAATATTACTTCACGGCTCCTGCCAGCGATCTGGACATACTCCTCCATATCGAAGCGGGCCGTATGGAAGGACTGTCTCTCAGCAAGGATGAATGGGCCCATGAACGTGGTGCCATCGAGCAGGAAGTCTCCCGGGACCTCTCCAGCCCCATCTATCGCTATCTCTCACAGGTTCGGGGACTACTCTATAAAGGCACACCTTACGAAGCCGATGCTCTGGGCAGCCGCCCTTCCTTTGATGCCACAACGGTGGAACAACTGCGAAAGTTCTACGATAGCTGGTACGCCCCCAATAATGCCGTACTCATCATCACCGGGGATGTGGACCCGACCAAAACACTCCAGCAGGTTGAAAACGCCTTTGGGGCCCTGCCTGCCCGTCCCCTGCCAACCCGCCCGGATGTCACACCCAAGCCAGTCGCCCGTCAGGAACTCTCTCTGACGACAGACCTCCCGGCTGGGTTGGTCACACTGGCATGGCAGATGCCCGGCCAGCGTGATCCCCGCTTTGCCGCAGCCACCCTGCTCGCTGATGTCCTCTCCAGCCAGCGAGCTGACCTTTTTGGGCTCGTCCCTCAAGGTAAGGCGCTGGAAACCGGCTTCATGTACGACCCGGAAGCACAGGGAGGCATCGCCACTGCCTACGCCGTCTTCCCACAGGGGAGCGACCCGGCCCCGGTTCGAATCAAGATGGCTGCCATTCTGGAAAATTACAGAGCCACCGGCCTGCCTGAAGACCTCATCGAAGCTGCCAGACGGCGCGAAATCGCCTCGTTGGAGTTCAACGCCAACAGCATCAGCGGGCAGGCAGAAAGCTGGTCTCAGGCCGTGGCCATCCAGCATCTTCAGAATCCCCGTGACATGATCCGTGCCTTCCAGAAGGTCACCAAGGCGGATATTGATGCGCTGGCGCAGGAATGGCTTGATCCCAACCACGCCATCAGCGCAACGTTGACGCCCAGCAACTCCGGCAAGCCGCTGGCTGATAAAGGATTCGGCGGGGCAGAATCTTTCACCAATCCACCGAAGGATCACGTCACCCTTCCCGACTGGGCTGAAAAGGCCCTCGCCCGGCTGAGCCTGCCCCCGGCTTCTCCCCAGCCTTACGCCACAACCCTGCCAAACGGGCTACGGCTGATCGTCCAGCCTGAACATGTGAGCCATACGATTGAGCTCTATGGTTCCATCCGCCAGAATCCGGCGCTGGAACAGCCACAAGGCAAGGAAGGTGTCGCCTCCCTGACAGACAGGCTATTCCTCTATGGCAGTGTGCAACATGACCGGCTGGCTCTGGCCCGTGCTCTGGATGACATTTCTGCCGAGGAAGAAGCAGGCAGCAGCTTCAGCCTAAGCACCCTGACGGACTCATTCGATACGGGTCTGTCCTTGCTTGCCGAGCATGAACTGCACCCCGCCTTCCCCGAGCAGGCCTTTCTCATCACGAGGGAGCAAGAAGCCCGCAGCCAGCAGGGCACGTTGCAGTCACCCGCCTATCATTATGGTCGGGCCATCAAGAAAGCGCTTGTCCCGCAGAAAGACCCCACCTTACGAGAAGCCACGCCAGATAGCATCCGGGCCCTGCGTCTTTCTGATGTCCGCTCCTATTACAGAATGGCCTATCGGCCAGACCTGACCACCATCGTCATCATTGGCGACATCACACCAGAAAAGGCCATTCAGAAGATCACCGCCGCCTTCGGGGGCTGGAAAGCTAACGGCACAGCGCCGCAGGTGGACCTGCCGCCCGTTCCCCCCAGCCGTGCCAGCAAGAGCGTTGTGGCAGACCCCGGTCGTTCTCAGGACAAGGTGACCCTGACTGAAACGCTGGAGCTGACCATCACAAACCCGGACCGGCATGCCCTTGCCGTAGGGAACACAATTCTGGGTGATGGTTTCTCCTCCCGCCTGATGCAGGACCTCCGTGTCCGTACCGGCTATGTCTATGGTGTGGGCAGCAGCCTGAATTACAGCCGGACACGCAGCAGCTTCTCCATCACCTTTGGGGCAGACCCGGCCAAGGTACCGGCAGCGCAGGCACTGGCCATGAAGGACCTGAACAGCCTACGGACAAAACCCGTCCCAGCCGAAACTCTGGACCTCGCCAAGGCCAGCCTGCTCCGCAGTTTCCCCATGAACCGGGCCAGCTTTGACTCCCTCGCTGGCCTCTGGCTCTCCCTCATTGATCTGGACCTGCCGCTGGACAGCCCGGACAAGGCCGCCAAAGCCGTTTATGAGATGAGCGCTACAGATGTGCAGAAAGCCTTTGCCAAATGGATCCGTCCAGCAGACATGGCACGCATCATCATGGGACCTGCACCGGCCAAATAACCTCACCGGATCACGACGCCATATACAACAAAGGGCACCCTCATCAGGTGCCCTTTTTCATACCGGCTTAGCTCTGCCTGAAATCAGAGCAGCTTTTCTTCCATAAGACGCTCAACGGCCTGAAGGATACGGTTCCCGTAGAGATGCTCCCTCATGGTCCGTTCCTGCGCCTTCTTGGCCATCTCATAACGCAGAGTGTCGTTGCTGAGATAGGTATTCACGACACGCTCAAAGTCATCACGATTCGAGAAGACCGGGATTTCATCGGCATCATAATAACGGCGCAGCTCGTAGGTTTCCTCATGGAACACCTGAAACGCCCCGGCAGCGGCAGCTTCAAAGGTCCGTGGCCCCGGCGTGGAAGGGGAAATCATGAAGCGCTTGTTCTCGAAATGCAGGGAACGCCCCAGATTCAGGACAAGACGGGACCGGCTATACAGCTCGATGAGCTGCTGCTTCTCAATCCGTGCATCAGAGAAGCCAATCCCCATCTCACCCCAGCCCGGACCGATGATGCGGATATTCAACTGCTGAAGAACAGGCATGAGGTTGCGGACCACTTCCTTACGGGAGCTGAACGCCACACCACAGAAAAGAACATCAATGGTCTTTTCTGCATTCCTGTCGATCGGCACATAATGCAGCTTCGGGCAGGCACCCAGCGGCAGGTGGAAAACCCTGTCTCTCTGGTAGAAATTATGGCCCCAGCGATCGCAGGAGAAGATCACATCAAAATCATTGCTGATCTGATAATGAGCATCCTGCTCGTAGGGGTCTTCCGTAGCCCAGAAAGTCGTAACGGCACCAATCTCACGGGCTGCACGTGAAATCTCGCCATAATAGGTACTCTCTGGCAGGTAGGACCCCATGGCAAAAACCAGTGCAGGCCGCAATATCTTCACAGCAGATGCCGCTGCCGTGACATGAACGGAAATCACGTTGCCTTTGCCAAAACAGTCTTCAAGCCCTTCCATGATGGTGGCCCGCACCTGAGCATTGGCATGGCTCTCATACCGGCCGCCACTGCAAAGCAGCACCGTGTGCTTCTTTTTGGCAATGTTGCTGTCTGTTGTCTGGCCATCCATCTCTATGGTCTGCCCTTCAGCTGCACTCATTTTTTCCTCACCCCCTACAACTCTCCTCACCCTGTCAGTTCAGGGAGGCGGTTACAATCTGCTTCACTCTATGCCGGAACTGCTCCAGGTCAGTATCATGACGAACAGCCTCCAGGGCGGACTGACGAAGATGCTGCCAGAGCACTTCATCATCATACAGCCGCTCCACGGCAGCGGCAAAGCCTGCCGGATCATTCCCCGGTGCACTGAGCAGAGTCTCCTCCGCCTGCCAGCCCACTTCTTCCCGCAGCAGCTCCGTCACAACCATGGGCAGCCCCCGTGCAGCGGCCTCATGAACCTTGAAAGGCAACCCGCCAGCAAAACGTGTCGGTGCTACAAACACCCTGTACCGATCAAAGAGTGCAGAAAGATCTTCCACAGCCCCCAGAATCTCGACACGAGGATGACGCCCCAGAGGAGTCATATCCACTGAAGGATGAACATAGCCAGCAATATGCAGGCAGACGTCATCAGGCAGGGCCTTCAGCAGAGGCATGACCTCCTCCACAAACCACATCATGCTGTCATAATTAGGGGACGCCTCGCCATGAAACGCCCCAAGGAACAGAATATCCCGGCGCTCCCCATAAGGCCGTGGCGTTGGGACAAGTTCCATGCCATGGCCCAGCACCATCACATTCGGGTACCCGGCCCGGCGGATCAGCCCCGCATCATGCTCCGTCACGGCCACAATCTGTCGGCAATAATGGGCACTCTGCAATTCATCTGCCAGAAGCCTGTCCAGCTCCTTCTCTCGCTCAGCCAGGGTCAGCACTTTGGCAGCCGTACCATCTGCCATCAGGCCCGTGACGTCCTGCTGAAGCAGTGCTCTGGGGGCCGCCACCACTTCCGTATCCAGCACCGATCCGCAATGCAGCAGGAACCGACTGGCCTCATTGAGCAGAGGCAGGAGGCGGGCCATGTTATGGGTCCGCCCTACCCAAAGCAGATCATAATAGCCCGCCCGCTCCTCCAGAAATGCCGGAAGTGTTGACATATCCTGATCGAAAGCCAGTTCCACTTCTTCCGGGAAATCCCGATAGAGCAGGAAAGATGGTGTCCGTTCCCGCATGACGGGGAAAACTGTCACGTGATAATCCAGCGCTACCAGCGCCCGGACGATATCATTAGAGCGCACATAGCCGGACCCCAGACCTCGCAAGGGAATTCGGTCCTCGATCAAAAGAACACGCTGGCGCTCTGGCCGCCGCCGCTCCCGCCCCAACAAAGCATTGCGAATATGCTGAGGCTGCTGATGCCGCAGAAACTCCTGATGCTGCTGGGCAAACACCTTCCAATGCCGTTGGATTAACTGGTGAGAACCACTCTGCCCGGAACTGCCGAACTCCAAATGCTCCACCATGGCTAGCGGCTCATAGACAATACGGGCCCCGATCTTCTGAAGACGAACACACAAGTCCGTATCTTCAAAATAGGCTGGCCAGTAGCGTGTATCATACCCGCCCAGCCGCCGGAGCAGGCCGGTCTTCACCAATAGGAATGCCGCAGAGCCATAATCAACATCCCGGCTGAAGCTGGCTTCCGGAATATTGGGATCATCCTGCCGCCGGTAGCCATAAGTTGCTCCGTCCCGCCAGATGATTGATCCTGCTTCCTGAAGATACAGGTTAGTCCGCACCAGCCGTGCCGCCACGGCCCCGGTCGTCTCGAGGCGATACAGGCGCTTCAGAGCATGATGCAGAGCATCAGGATAAAGCCGGACATCATTATTCAGGTACAGGACCGCCGGGGCCGTCACATGATGCAGCGCCTCGTTACACCCCAGAAGATACCCGATATTGGTTCTATGGCGCAGGATAATGGCGCCTTCTACGAGTTCTTCTAAACCGGCTGTTTCATCACGAGACCCTGAATCGACCAAAATCAATTCAATCGCCCCATCATAACCAGCCCGCAGAGACGCCAGTGCCTGAAGAGTCAGATCAATCTGGTCATGCACAACCATGATGACACTGACCTCCGCCATGCCACGCACACGAAAGTCCAGTTTCTGCCGGGCAAGGACAGGAAGATACAGGGTCGCATCCTCCCGAAAAAGCTGACGGGTCTGCTCCTCATCCAGCGGCGGCTCCTCCACAGCGACCGGAACAGCCTGCCCGTTCTTTTCTGCCACGAAACGGGCAAAGGGGCTGTCAAAGACACCCCCCTCACAATCCGACCAGACAAGCGGACTCTGCCTATAACGGGCTAAGTCAACTCCTTCCGCTGGAGAGCGCCCCTCACTGGCACCAAAGAGCACAAAATGATCATAGCCATTCCGCAGGCCATCACCTCCCAGAGAGGGCAGAATATCCGGGGATGTCCTGCGGTAATAATCCTCGTCAAACCAGGGAGACGGACTGAATGCCTCAGGGGTAGGATTCGTCAGATAATGATGCAGGGCATTCCCATATTCACCAGCTTCAATCGCCTCCCGAACCTGGGGATAGGTCTCCAGGTACCAACCAGCATCAAAATACCACGATATGGGTGCTGCATCTGCAATATGGGCCGGCAGCGCAAGCCACGATGCCAGAAGCCCCTCCGGACCGAACCAGACATCATATTTCTGCGCCATCTGGCGCATCAGGCGCAGGTCACAGAACGGCCCTGCCTGAAACCCATGTGCCTCCCCATAGGACAGGTAATGGTCGTACCCATTACAAAACCCACGCCCCGCTAGATGCTGATCTGTCAGCTCCAGATAACGCTGGCGGTACGCTGTCTCATCAAATAACCAGTGTGGCGAAAGATGCGTGTGGCCTTCCATGCAGTAATGTTCAAAGCCCGATGCCCAGCGCCGTTCCAGAAGACCCCGCCGGACCTCTGGGTAGCGCTGACGATACCAGACCTCGTCAAAATACCGATTCGGTGAATGCCCCCGATGGCAGCCTATTTCCTCATAAAACAGGCGCACATCCACATAGCCGTGTTGCTGCATGAGCTCCCTGACATCAGGATAGCGCAGCAAGTACCATTCTTCCTGGAAATCGGCCCATCGGGGTTTACGTCCCTGCGATGAAACCATTTCCAGGGCAGACATGGCGATACTCATCGGCCGGACTGACGATCTGCCAGTGCCCCCACGAGCACCTTGAGCCGTTCCGTCTGCTGCTCAGTCGGTACCTCACGCCGGACAGACTGGCAACGGCCTCCTTCCATATCCAGGCACACATCCGTCACGGCCATACCAAACGCATCGCCCACAAGGTTGACGAGAGCGACACGCCAGACGCCTTCCATGGCTACGAACTGGCCCTTCCACGGCTTCAGAAGTCCTTCAAAACCGGAGCAAAGCGGGGCATCCCGATGGGCACTACGAACATCATCACGAGCAAAACGAGCCATGGAGAACAGAACGACCCGATCACCATCATCTCCAACCATGGCAACGTACATCACACCGGAGCGACAGGGGCCCCCCATGAAGCTCCAGCCCCGCACGACAACTGCGCCCCGATCTTCCTCTGGAATCTCCAGGTCTGGGCCTTCTTCAGAGGCTCCATAGAGCTCGAAACGGTCGAAGTAATAGAACTGCTCGCCCCGATCCTGCGCAAAGAAAGACCCCCGTGGGAAACGAGCCAGAGGAACACCCTGCAAGGCATTGCCATCATTCGTCACACGGAAGAAGTCTGCTAGAATTATGTCATTATCCAGCTTGAGAGCACGGATATATCTGACCTTACCGCCTTCAACTTCCATCCCATAAGGTGAAAGCTGGAAGGCACCCCGCCCGTTAATGACGTTGATGACACCAATCCGGTACCGGCCTTCACACCATTTCCCTCGCAGCGCTGCCTTTGCAGAGAAACCGGAGCGGCGTGGCACTTCACTGCCAAAGAGTTCCGAAATATCCGTACGGATCTCACGTTCAGCCTTCAGGAAGATCAACGGACTGCGCTCATCTTCATTGATGAGAACAACATAAGCCTGCCCCGATGTGCTGACACCCGGCAAGAACAGCCAGCCCCGGATATGGAACTCGTCAGCTGGTTTAAAGGTCTTCTCAGCGCCCTCAACCAGCACATGATGGCAGATATCATCCAGATAGCAGTGTGCTCCCTGAATGGCGAACCAGTCATTGATCTGTGCAGGCAGATTGACGGAAATATCCCGCACCAGAGGCGGATCAAAAATATGGCGGGGCGGTGCCTGATGCTTCCATGAAGAAATCGGCAGAATATGAACCTGCCCAGCATCCAGCATCAACTCAGACACACCCAACGTACGCCGTGGTGCGAGGTCACGATAGAGCTTCAGAAGCCCTTCAGTATATTCACCCTCATGCGTCCAAAGGTCTGGCGTAATGGCGTCCATCATGGACTTGCGGATTTCCTCGGAAGATCGCAGCAGCTCCAGCCTCTCCAGCACGACATCCGCCCGGCTGATCGGCACACGGAAACCGTTCACGCCTTCCGATACACGATCATGCAGAGCCCCAACATCGCTCACAATGGGCACAAGCCTGTACTGCCATGCTTCGGAAAGAGAGATGCAGTACGTCTCGGGCCATATGGACAGGAACAGAGCGACATCAGCCTGCTTCATGATATCGGTATTACCGACATCATAGCGTCCATGAACGGTCATGTTCGGCCGCTTCATGTTCTCTATAACGGGCTGATAATCTGGATGGACGTATCCCAGAATATGAAAATGGAAATGATCTGGATGCGCCGCCTCAATGATGGACAGAATGGTGTCGGCACCCTTACTGCGTGCAAAATTCCCCACCACAGCCACACCAAGCGGACGCCCTTCCAGCGGCTTATATGTGTTGGGCACGACAGGCACTGTCACATCAGGGCTTGGGATGCCGTTCACCAAGCTGATTTTCTTATCCAGAACCGGATAGACATGATGCACAAAATCACGAGAGTGCTTCGTACCGAACATGATGGCATCAACATGATGTAACATCCGGTCGATGAAGGCACGGCGTGTCTGCTCACCGCCATACTCCACACCCTCGGCCTGCTTCAGCATGATATCCATGGCCAGAACAGACCCGAACTCACCTTCCACATACCGCATTTCACGATTCAGCAGATTGTACCGTGAAGACACCAGCCAGAAATCATGCGCAGAAAACAGAACCCCCGTTCCATTCGCCTTGGCAATAAGCGGCAGAGACAGAGCGTGATGGCCAAGATGCTGGAAGTGAACAACATCAATATTATACTGGCTCAACACACTGGAGAACGCCATTTCCTCCTGAGCATCGCAGACGATGTCATCCCAGCTGCGTTCAGCGATATCGAATCGTTCCAGCTCATGCCCGTTGGCTGAAAGAAGACGGCAGGAGGTCTCACGGCGCAGCCAGAAGAAGAACTCCACATCCCGGCCTAGAAATGAACAGAGCTCCCGCTGATAAACTTCTACACCACCCCAGACCTGTTCATGAATGGTGGAGTGCGTGCACATCAACACACGCAGGCGGCCACGCCGTGGCGTTGGAACGACCTCAGCAGGGGTACGACGGCCAAAATCAGCTCCAGTCACCTCACACATAGTCTGAAGCCGGTGTATGTAGAGATGCTGCTGCGCAACAGAACGCTGTGCATCAATGGCAGAGCTTCGCCGCAGGCCACTATTCTCCAGCAACTTGGCGATGCTCTCCACGACCTCATCGTCATTATACGCCAGCTGGACGCCTTCCACGCTCTTGAAGTGCTCGACATCCATGCCAGGCGCTACTTCAACAACCTGAGCTGTTCCGGCCAGTCCAAGCTCAAAATAACGTGGACCCGGTGCCGTAGCCTGACTGACATCGCCCTGGCTGGCATAGTCCCGGAACATCGTAAGCGTCACGGCACTGGCATTCGCAAAGTCGATGAAAGCCTCATGACTAACGGGGCGCTCCAGAGCAAGCGCAGCAATGTCGTCCGGCAAAGGCGGCAAAAACTCATTGCCCGGGCAAACGAGCTTCAGCCGAACATCTGGGAAGCTGGCCAGCACACGGCGCAGGGTACGGACCCGGTTGGGCCACATCGTCCCTGCAAAAAACAGATCATACTCACAGTCAGAAAATGACCGGACGGGACGCTCATGCAAGCTGGGGCTGGCTGCCAACGGAAGATAATGCCCCTTCCCCTGATAAGCCCCCACGGATGTGGGATCATTCGTAAAGACATAGTCAAACAGGGATGCCGCCAGTGCGTTAACATCCTGCATGAAGGGGTCTTCAAATGTCCACAGGATCACAGTCTTGAAAGCCGGACGGACACGGCGGATCAGAGCCTGATTAAGACGCTGCCCATCAATGCAGAGCAGCGTGTCATGCTCACCAGATGCCGCAGCGGCAGCCAGGCTCATGTTATCAGCAACGAGGATATTCTCTTTCCCAAAGAGTTCCTCGGCTGCACGTTGTATTGCAAGTGTCAGATAAGCATTCGGGTTATGGGTATAATTTGTATTATAGATAATGGCCATTGATAACCCTACGCCTCGCAGCAGAACCTGTCTCACAGCCCATGACCAGACTGCAATGACGGCTTGTTACAACAAAATACCCCGGAAGGAGCACACCCTAGGTATATATTTACCACTATTAAGGCCGTGAAACAATAAAAGGGTGGCCAATAGGCCACCCTTTCACCTCTTTAATAGACAAAAGCAACTATACTGTTTTCTTTATGTCTAAAAAAAGACCTCTCAGTCTTCTGTGCTACGGCGACGGATAGCCGCACCCAGAATATCACCAAGAGAAGCACCAGAGTCGGAAGAACCGTACTCGCTGATAGCCTGCTTGTCTTCCTCAACCTCACGGCCGCGGATTGTCAGAGCCAGCTTGCGGGAAGAGCGGTCCAGACCAACAACCTTGGCATCAACCTTCTCGCCAACAGCGAAGCGTTCCGGACGCTGCTCGCTCTTATCACGGGCCAGCTCGCCACGGCGGATGAAGCCTGTCAGAACGTCATCAACCTTGACTTCAATCCCGTTGCTCTGAACAGCCGTCACAACGCAGGTGACAACATCACCCTTGTTGATGCGGTCCAGAACATCGGCAGCCGGGTCTTCCTGAAGCTGCTTGATGCCCAGGGAGATACGTTCTTTCTCAGCGTCCACATCGAGAACCTTGGCCTGAACGACCTGGCCCTTCTCGTAACGCTTCATGACTTCTTCGCCAGCCTCGTCCCAAGACAGGTCGGACATGTGGACCATGCCGTCAATGTCAGCGGACAGACCGATGAACAGACCGAACTCGGTGATGTTACGGATTTCGCCTTCGATGACAGAGCCAACCTTGTGCTCCTCAGCGAACTGCTCCCACGGGTTACGCTGAACCTGCTTCAGGCCCAGGGAGATACGGCGCTTGGCGCTATCCACATCCAGAACCATGACTTCGACTTCCTGAGACGTAGCCACGATCTTGCCCGGATGGACGTTCTTCTTCGTCCAGGACATTTCGGAAACGTGAACCAGACCTTCAACGCCCGGCTCCAGCTCAACGAATGCACCGTAATCCGTGATGTTGGTCACGCGACCCGTGAAGCGGGCATTGACCGGATACTTGACAGCCACGTTCTCCCACGGGTCAGCCTCAAGCTGCTTCATACCCAGAGAGATACGCTGCGTGTCGGAGTTGAAGCGGATCACCTGCACGCGGACAGGCTGGCCGATCTGCAGAGCTTCAGACGGATGATTGATGCGCTTCCAGGCAATGTCGGTAACATGCAGAAGACCATCAACGCCGCCGAGGTCAACGAACGCACCGTAATCGGTGATGTTCTTGACGACACCGTCAAGGATCATGCCTTCCTTCAGGCCCTGAATCAGCTCAGAACGCTGCTCGGCACGGGTTTCCTCCAGAACGGCACGGCGGGACACAACGATGTTGCCACGAGCACGATCCATCTTCAGGATCTGGAACGGCTGCGGCTGGCCCATCAGCGGCCCGACATCACGCACAGGGCGGATATCAACCTGGCTGCCCGGCAGGAAGGCCATGGCACCACCCAGATCCACCGTGAAGCCACCCTTCACACGGCCATAGATCGTACCATTGACGCGCTGGTTGTGTGCGAAAGCACTTTCCAGAGCTGTCCAAGCTTCCTCACGGCGAGCCTTTTCACGAGACAGAACGATGGAACCGTCACGGTCCTCGTAACGCTCAATGAACAGTTCGAACACATCGCCCGGCTTCACATCCGGTGTTGTGCCCACAGGGCCGAACTCGCGCAGAGCCACGCGGCCCTCGCTTTTCAGGCCGACATCGACAATAGCGTGATCGTCTGTCAGACGGATGACACGACCGCGGACAACGGTACCGTCAAACGCACTGTCGCTGCCCAGTGTTTCTTCCAGCAGAGCAGCAAAATCTTCTTTACCGTGTTCCGGTGTATTCTGAGTGGCAGAAGCCATGTATTTCCAGCATTCCAGAGTGCCGCAGCCTATGCCCGGCACCCAGCCATGCGCCGCATCTCCCGCCTCAATATAGAAAAGGCAGAAAAACGACGTCTCCTTCCAGCTCCACAGCCCGAAGTGGAAGTCGTCATCAATTAAAGCACCTCATATCCTGATGACATGAGGATTCACGATGCCGCGGGCTGTGCGACACCACATACCCCCTCACCAACACGCATAAAGGGGGGGCTGTCAACACCGAAGATATGAATCAGCGCCGGATGATGCCCTTCTCCTGCAAAATAAGGCAGACACGCTCCAACACACCAGCAGCATCCAGATCATCCGTGACGATCTGCACAGCGTCCTCGGCAGGGCGAAGCGGTGCCGTCTCACGGGCAGAATCCTGCTGGTCCCGTGCATTAATGGCAGCCACTTCCTCAGCCAGCTCGGCCGGATCAGCGCAGGGGTGACCATAACGCTGCACATAACGCCGCTGCGCCCGGACCTCCGGAGAGGCTGTAATAAAAAACTTGGCAGAAGCATCCGGAAACACAACCGTGCCAATATCGCGCCCATCCACCACGGCCCCGCGAGCACGCCCGAAATGACGTTGACGCTCCAGCAGAGCCTCTCGCACTTCAGGGTGACGGGCTACGGCAGAGGCTGCCTTATCCACTTCCGGCTCTCTCAGGTCTGTCCGGCGCATATCTTCCGGCACAAGCTGACGGGCCTGCTCTGGCCCATCATGAGCAGGGTCGCCCCCCTGGTCCAGAACCCGGCGGGCCACAGCTCGGTATAAAAGCCCTGTATCCAGATAAGGAAGCTCCAGCACATCAGCCAGCTGGCGGGCCAGCGTGCCTTTCCCCGCTGCGGCGGGGCCATCGATGGCGATAACCGGATATTTCATACCCCGCTTACTCATGCCTTCAGCCCTGCCCCAAGGCCATTCATCAGAGACACGAAGCCGGGGAAGCTGGTCTCAATGAAGGCCGTATCATCAATATGGACCGGCTTTTCAGCGGCCAATCCCAGAACAGTGGCACTCATGGCCAGACGGTGATCCATATGGGTTTGAACCTTTCCACCACCGGGCAGGGTCTTCTGACCTTCAATAATCAGATCGTCCCCTTCCACATGCACCTTTGCCCCGTTGGCTTCCAGCAGGGCCACGGTAGAGGCCAGACGGTCACTTTCCTTCACACGCAGCTCGGCCAGACCCCGCAGACGAGATGTCCCCTCAGCAAAAGCGCAGGCTACCGCCAGAACCGGATATTCATCAATCATGGACGGCACCCGCACGGCTGGCACATCCACAGCCTTCAGACGGCCCGCACGGACATGCAGGTCCCCGATGACTTCACCACCCTCAACCCGCTCATCACGGATTTCAAGAGAAGCCCCCATTTCTTTCAATGTCTTGAACAGGCCAGTCCGCAAAGGATTCTGCCCCACGGCCTCCACGACAATCTCCGACCCCGGCACGAGCAGAGCGGCCACAACCGGGAAAGCGGCTGATGACGGGTCTCCGGGCACCAGCACGTCCTGTGCCACCAGACGAGCCGGACCTTTCAGCGTGATGCGCCGCCCTGCTTCTGGCAGTTCCTCGACCTTCACTTCCGTACCGAAATGACGCAGCATATTTTCGGTATGATCACGGGTTGGAGCGGGTTCTTCCACCACCGTCTCGCCTTCACAGTTCAGGCCAGCCAGAAGAATGGCAGATTTCACCTGCGCTGAAGCCACCGGCAGACGGTAATGCAGCGGCTTGCCCTTGCCTGTCCCCTCCACAGCCATCGGCAGTTTCTGACCGGCACGGGTGACGAATCGTGCCCCCATCTCGCTCAGCGGAACGCTGACCCGTCCCATCGGGCGGCTGCGCAGGGATGCATCACCCGTCATGATGCTCATGAAAGGATGGGTCGCCAGAACACCGCTGAGCAGACGGGCCGCCGTACCGGAATTGCCCATATCCAGCACGTCAGCAGGCTCTTTCAGCCCGTCCACGCCACAGCCATCAACAATCCAGCGGCCATCCTTCTGCACGACCTTCGCCCCAAGGGCACGCATCGCCTCTGCCGTACGCAGCACATCCTCACCTTCCAGAAGGCCGGAAATATGAGTCCGTCCCTCTGCAAGAGCCGCAAACATCAGGGCACGATGACTGATGGATTTATCACCGGGGACACGGACCCGCCCTGCCAGCCCAGCCGGGGCGGAAGAAACGGTCAAGGGACGCTGTGCTGTCATAAGCCTGCTTCACATCATACAAGGGTGGATCATTCTATGGTGGGCTAGGTTACTCCATTCATCCGGAAAAGTCTGTCCCCTTCATGCCGCAATTCTACCTGCCGAAACGGACCATGAAACGGGAGTTTGCGCCTTCTGCCACCAGATGGAGAAATATTTGACAGCGGGGCATTTCAGTGGCATGGCCCAGACACTTCTCTTTTGTGGCAATACGGGCTTCCAACATTATGGCAAAACCAGAACTCGGTCTGAAACGGACATGCGTCGATTGTAATGCACGCTTCTATGATCTCAACCGCGTGCCAGCCGTCTGCCCGAAATGCGGGACAACCCAGCCGACCAACCTCTCCCGCCTGAAGAAGGAGGAGGAGCTGGCTGACGAGAAAGACAAGAATCTCGCTCAGGAAGACCACGAGGATGATGTGGACATCGATACCGGCGATGACGATGATGTCATCTCCGATGATGATGATCTGGATGATGACGATGATATCAGCAAGGATATCGAAGTCTCTACCGACAAAGATGACCGAGACGATTCATAAGGGCTCTGTCCCTTCTTACGGAGAGCCCCGCCTCTGGCGGTGTCTCTCCTTTTGCAGGAGCCGCATCCTTACACGGGTGCGGCTTTTCTGTTGTCTAGCTGGCTATGTCATGGCCGCTACGGCACAGGCTCATGAGGCCCTCCCCAGCCCTTCGGCGACAACTCTTGCTCATGAACTGGCACAGCGAGACAGCGCCACGGCAACCTTGCAACAGCACTGCGCCACACCCATCACGGCCCACCTGCTGGACAGAAAGGCTCCTGCTACCCTGCAACAGGATGCCCGACTGGCCCTGAACGCCACCCCCACGGAAAAACTGGAAATCCGGCATGTCCAGCTTCTCTGCGGTGGAGAGGTCTGGTCTGAAGCGTGGAATCTCTATCTCCCCGACCGTCTGACATCACAGGCCCGCCGGACACTGGCCAACGGGCACACGCCCTTCGGTAAAGCCATTGGAGAAAGTAACTTCTCCCGCCAGCGTCTGAACAGCCGCTTCACGGACCTGCCCTCCGGCATCATGCTGGAGAACCGGGCCATTCTACGCCGCAGAACAGATGGACGTAATTTTGCCTATCTGATTGAACGTTATACGGATGACGCTCTGGACATCAGGGCGTGGCGGGAGACCAGTTCAGATGCTGTCCCCCATCAGGAGCCAGCATCTGCCCCGTAACGGAAGGCAGCATCAGGAACATGCGGGCAATGGCGGCAATTTCATCCGGGTCTGCCCCGCGTTGGAGGGGTGTGCGGCGGCACATCGTATCAAAATGCTCCTGCGACTGCCCGGCGGCAGGCAGGACAGGCCCCGGCCCAATGGCGTTCACCCTGATGCGGGGCGCCAGCCCCAGAGCCATGGTACGGGTCAGGCTCCATAGAGCAGACCGTGCCACGGTATAGCTGACGAAATGAGGCGTCAGATTCCAGACACGCTGATCCAGCATGTTGAGGATTAACCCCTCAGCCCCATCTGGCAGGGATTCAGCCATAGCCTGAGACAGAACAAACGGTGCCCGAAGATTCGGCTCCATATGCGCATCCCAGCTCTGGCGGGTCACACCGCCCAGCTCATCCCGTTCAAAAACGGACGCATTATTGATGAGAACCCCGACCGGCCCAAGCTGTGCCTCAACCTCAGCGAGCATGGGCAGCAGGGCTGCTTCATCGGCCAGATCAGCCTGAACGACACAGCCTTTGCCGCCAATCTGCTTCAACAGGGCTTCGGCCTCGTTGCGGCTGTGGCGGCAATGAATGGCAACGGCAAACCCTTCACGGGCCAGCATCTCCACCATAGTACGGCCGAGACGGCGAGCCCCACCCGTCACCAGCGCAACACGAGGCATATGAGGCGACAGACCAAACATGCTTACAGAACCTTCCGGGAAGACATGGCAGCAGCCAACGTACCTTCATCCAGCACATCCAACGCACCGCCCATAGGGACACCATGCCCCAGACGGCTCACCGCCACTTTATACGGGGCCAGTTTCTCCTGTAACCAATGGGCCGTTGTAGCCCCATCCACCGTGGCCCCAAGGGCAAGAATGACTTCTTCCACCTCGCCAGACTGAACACGCTCCATGAGGCCCGTCAGATTCAAATCTTCCGGCCCCAAGCCTGAGAGGGCAGACAGCACACCCCCAAGCACCTGATACCGCCCCCGATGCATCCCGGCCCGTTCCAGCGCCCAGAGGTCACCCACAGTTTCCACCACACAGATGACTGATGAATCCCGCTGCGGGTCCATACAGAGCGAACAAGGGGTGCAACTATCCAGATTCCCACATTGCGGGCAGGTATGGATTGAATGGGCCGCCTCCTGCATGGCCCCAATCAGGGGCTGGAGACGTGTTTCGGGGGCTTGAAGAAGCGCCAGCGCCGCCCGGCGGGCCGAACGAGGCCCCAGACCGGGCAGGCGGGCCAGACGGGAAATCAGAGCTTCAATCTCAGGACTTATGCGCACGTCAGCCCCCTCTCCTCTCTAGCTCAGAAAGGGAAATCCATGCCCGGCGGCAGCTGAAGGCCACCTGTAACAGCCTTCATCTCTTCCTTGCTCATGGCTTCCGTCTTCTTGCGGGCATCAGCAAAAGCGGCCACGATCAGGTCCTGCACAGTTTCCATATCTTCAGGATCGGCCAGCTTGGGGTCAATCGTGATGGTCTTGAGAACACCCTTACCCGTCAGGGTCAGCCGCACCAGACCATTACCGGCTTCGCCAATCACTTCCGCCGATTCCAGCTTGGCCTGAACCTCTTTCATGCGGGCCTGCATCTGGGTGGCCTGCTTCATCATGCCGGCAAGATTCTTCATCACGTCACTCCTTGGTTACAGAACTGAACCGGGGCCATAAACACAGCCCTCTGTGGCTCAGTAAAAATCATCCTCATCAGAATAATCAGCATCTGGCGGGGCAAACTCAAAGTCAGGCGGCACATCTTCTCCCAGAGAAACAGTTGGTTCTTCTGGTGGAAGGCCATAATCATCCAGACTGTGATCCCGTACCTCACCAATCTGCGCCTGCGGGAAGCGCCGCATAATAGCCTGCACGAGTGGATGCTGCTTTGCCTTGTCCTGATGCAAGGCAATAATTTCAGCCCCCTGTTCATCCAGTGTCGGCTCGCCCTGCTCATCGGAAGCAATCACCTGCCAATAGCCGGGATACAGCCTGTCCAACAGCCCCGTCAGAGCACGAAATGCCTGCCGCTTCTGCTCTGAATCAGCTTCAGCGAGACGCAGAACGAGACGGGGCGGGGCGAACTCTACAGGATGCCCCAGATGCCGCAGCATCCCATGCAGGCGGGCTTCTTTCTGTTGCCCCACAAGGGCCACCATCTCCCGCCAGCTCCGGGGCATGGGCGGTATCGCCTCCCCTGCTGAAGCCGATTCCTCTTTTTGCTGTGGAACGGGTGCGCCGTTCTCCGTGGCCAGACGCAAAGGCTGTGGTGCAGGCTGCTCCGGAGCGGCTTTCAGGACCGTACTGCCCTGCTGAAGCGTACTCCCCCCCATGACAGCCTCGGCCCCTCGTACAGACGCTGACGGCGCCATACCCTGCCCACCATTCTGAGCCGGAACAGATCGTGATACAGGAGCAGTCCCGCTGGCAGGCCCCGCTCCAGCCTGATGGCCAGATGATGAAGCACCTTGCCCCTGCGAAGCTGGTGCAGCCCCCATCTGAACACTCCCTGCCGGAGCATCCTGCAACTGGCGGATCAGCTTGTCCGGCGTCGGCAACATGCTGGCGTGACAGAGACGGATCAACACCATCTCGGCAGCCTGCCGCCGGTCGGGGGCAGCATCTACCTCGGCCAGACCTTTCAGCAGAAGCTGCCATGCCCGCCCCAGAACCGTAACACCCACATGATCCACAATCGCCCCGCCACGAACCCGTTCCATTTCCGGCAGTTCAGGTCCATCACGCAGTTCCGGCAGAGCCTTGATGCGAGACAGGAGATGCAGGACATCCATCAGATCGGTCAGCAAAACGCCAAGGTCAGCTCCACGGGCATAAGCCCGCCCGGCAATCTCCAGCACGGAAGCCACCTGCCCATGAAGGGCTGCCTCCAGCAGGTCGAACACCATGCCACGATCCGCCAGACCCAGCATGTCCGCCACACTGGCCGTGTCGGAGGCTCCCTGTGCAATGGCCTGATCCAGCAGGGAAAGGCCATCACGCACCGACCCATCAGCCGCTCTGGCGATGAGGGCTAGAGCGCCTTCTTCCAGCTCTGCCCCTTCTTTCCCAGCGATACGGGCAAAATGCTCGGCAAGCATAGTCTGCGGTACACGCTGAAGGTCAAAACGCTGACAGCGGGACAGCACCGTGACAGGCACCTTCCGCAGTTCAGTCGTGGCAAAAATGAAAGTGACCTGTGCAGGTGGTTCTTCCAGCGTTTTCAGCAGCGCATTGAAGGCATTGCGGGACAGCATATGCACTTCGTCAATCACGAAGACCTTCATGCGGGCCTGCATGGGCCGGAAACGGGACGCCTCGATGATTTCCCGTACGTCATCCACGCCGGTGCGCGATGCCGCATCCATCTCCAGCACGTCCGGGTGACGATCCGCCAGAATGGCCTTACAATTGGGGCAGACACCACACGGGTCCGCTGTTGGGCCGCCTTTGCCGTCTTGACCAGTACAGTTCAGGGCACGGGCGATGATACGGGCTGTGGTGGTCTTCCCCACACCACGCACCCCTGTCAGCATGAAGGCATGAGCCACACGCCCTACGGCAAAGGCCCGGCGCAGAATGCGGACAAGGCTTTCCTGACCGATCAGATCATTAAATGTCTGGGGACGGTATTTACGGGCCAGAACACGGTAGGGTGTACCGCTCTGTGCAGGTTCCGGCTCTGCTGCTGGGGTCTCGGCGAAAAAACCGGCATTGCCTTCAGGTGGGAGGGGGATATCTTCTTCACTCACGGCTGCAACGTGCCTCCCACAGCTTTTTCATTGTCTGGAAAGGACGCCCCGGAGGCACTTCGGCCTGCTCTGCTCCCTGCGTCCAGAGGCCTGCATGGCAATCAGAGGAAGACCGGACACCCGACCCGATATGAGCTTACTACGGCTGCTCCCTTCCGGGCCTGACCGGGTTCGCAAGTCAACCGCCCGGGGCCGATCTCCCAAGCGGGCTTCTAGCACAGAAACAGGGGGGGCAGGCAAGCCCTTACTTTCACCAATGCCCCCTCACGGCTTTCAGGGGGCGACTGCTCCGCCACCGGGATGACGAGGGTCTGCCACACCATAGAATGGCCCCAGCGTCTTTGAGGATGATGCCTGCCCGTCCAGCCGTGGCCCTCCGACCAGAATCGCCTCGGCAATACCCCACGGGCGATGAGCGATGAAATGATACCCTTCCCGCTCCAACGTTTTCTGAACGTCCGGGCTCAGGGCACCTGTTTCCATTTCCACATCATCGGGCTTCCACTGCTCATGCAGGCGGGGCAGATCGACCGCCTGTGCCAGATCAAGCCCGTAATCCACAACACCGAGAAGACTGGACAGGACGATGGTCGGAATACGGGAGCCACCGGGGCTACCCGTCACCATCACGACACGCCCATCCTTACTGATGATTGTTGGTGTCATGGAGGAAAGAGGTGTCTTGCCCGGCGCAATGGCATTCGCCACAGACCCGACAATACCGAACATGTTCGGCTCACCCGGCTTGATGGAAAAATCATCCATCTCATCATTCATCCAGATGCCGGTGCGTCCGCCCATGACACCCGCACCAAACCAGCCATTCAGCGTATAGGTGGTGGAAACCGCCATGCCGTGCTCATCAATGGTGGAGAAATGGGTTGTCTCATGCTTCTCAGCAGCCGGTTCTGTCCCGGGCTGGGCTGGCCCCGGAGCAGGCTGCCCTATCTGGAGCGTATCGGACGGCACGGCTTTATTTTCTGGCAGGGCAGACCGTATCTGCGCCGCATAGGCCGGATTCAACAAATAGGATACAGGATTCATGACGAAAGCCGGGTCACCAAGGTCCCGCCTGTCGGAGTAGGCATGACGCATGGCTTCCAGCTCCAGCTGAACGGCAGGTGCACTATGCAGGCCAAGACGGCCCATGTCATAACCGGAAAGAATGTTGAGGATTTCACACAAGGCCACACCGCCCCCACTGGGAGGCGGAGCTGTTTCAATCTGATAACCCCGATACTGGCACGTAATCGGTTTCATGAAGCGGGGTTTATAGGCGTGGAAATCCGCCTCTGTCAGAAAGCCCCCTCCCAGACGGGATGCCCGGAGGATTTCTGCGGCGATGAGACCACGATAAAAGGCCTGCTCGCCCCCTTTAGCGATCAGCTCCAATGACTGGGCCAGACCGGGCTGGCGCAGTCGATCCCCGACCGCCAATTCCGACCCATCAGGACGCAGAAAGATGCCACGAGCATACTCATCCTGACGGAAATAGTCGGTCGATGTGTGCAGCAGCTCCACATCACCTTCTTCCAGAACAAAACCATCCCGTGCCAGCGCAATGGCCGGGGCCATATCCTTCTCCCGGCTCAGGCGGCCCCAGCGTTTCCGCACGGCTTCCAACCCGGCAACGGTTCCCGGCACGGCCACGGCCTTCCAGCCGACCGTGGACAAACCCGGCTTCACCTGCCCGGATTCATCCAGATACATGTTCGGCTGGGAGCGTAGAGGCGCATGTTCCCGGAAATCAATAAAGACAGCAGGCCCATGAGGAGGGCGCAGGGTCATGAAACCACCGCCCCCCAGATTACCCGCTGCCGGATAGACGACAGCCAGCGCATACCCAACAGCCACGGCAGCATCGGCCGCATTTCCCCCTTCCCGCAACACCTGAGCCCCTGCCTCGGAGGCCAGATGCTGGGCAGAGACAACCATGCCCTTCTCACCCTTCACCAGCGTGCCGGGGCGGGTCGTGTCTGGCCCATAGGCCAGAGGGTCATGTGCGGCGCTCAACGGTTCAGCCTGAACGAAAGAAACGCTGCCCAGCAGCACCGCTCCCAAGGCCATACGAGGGGCCAGTTTACGAAATGCCATCATCATGGGCGCCTTCCTTTCCGCAGGCTGAACTCAGAGAGAATAAGGGGGCTTCGTGTACCCACGGGGGGACAGAGTAAAGATCTCATACCCGTCTTCCGTCACGCCCAGCTGATGCTCGAACTGGGCAGACAGGGAACGGTCCCGTGTCACGGCTGTCCAGTCATCGGCCAGCACCTTCACGTCCGGTCGGCCGAGATTGAGCATCGGCTCGATGGTAAAGACCATACCGGCCTTCAGCACGGTTCCCTGACCGGGACGACCATAATGTAGAACACTCGGTGCCTCATGAAAGCTGCGACCAATGCCATGTCCGCAGAAATCCCGCACCACACCGAGACGGTTCTTTTCTGCGAAGCTCTGAATGGCATGGCCGATATCGCCCAGCGTAGCGCCGGGACGGACCTGCTCAATCCCCAACATGAGGGCCTGATAGGTCAAGTCAATCAACTTCTCAGCCTTGCGGGGGGCTTTACCCACCACATACATACGGGATGTATCCCCATACCAGCCATTCAGAATGGACGTGACATCAATATTGAGAATGTCCCCTTCCTGAAGACGGCGGTCACCGGGAATACCGTGGCAAACAACGTGATTGAGAGAAATACAGCAGGATTTGGGAAACCCATGATAATTAAGCGGGGCCGGTGTCGCACCATGCTCCAGCGTATAATCATGAATGATCTTATCCAACTCCCCCGTTGTGATGCCGGGGCGGACATGTTCGGTAATCATGTCCAGTGTCGCAGCGGCAAGCTGCCCGGCGGCCTTGAGATGTTTGAAATCGTCTGCTGTGTAATGCTGAATGCTGCGTCCGTCCTGAGAAGACATGAAGTAACGTAACCCTGTTTTATCTGGATGTGATGATAATCGACCCGACCCCATGCCGGAACTACGCACAAAATGCGCTCCACCCCGCCATGGCGCAAGAGCCCATGCAGAATGGCCGTACTGTCAGAGGCTCATATGATGGCTTTTCCACGCTGCCCCTTCGATGAAGGGACAGGCAGCGTCAAACCGGATCAGGAACGGTGATGCCCACGGCGGGAGGCCCATGAATGACGCAAGCCACGAGGGGCTCCGTGCGCATGATAGGCCACAAGCACGACTCCCCGGCGCATATGCGGGTGATGACCTGCACCATGATGCGCCATGGCGTAATAGCCGGGCTTCTTGAGCAGCGGCAAAGGCACCTGCCCGGATGCTGAAAAACCGTCATCCAGCAGGGAAATCATCGTCCGGTTCCGGCTCTCATTGCTTGGAGCCCCCAGCACGACACCAATCAGTCGCACACCGCCCTGCTGAGCGGAGCTGACAAGGTTATGACCGGCAAGATCGGTATACCCCGTCTTGAAGCCATCGGCCCCCTGATACAGCCCCAGCAGCGGGTCATGATTGGGAATGACGCCATGGCGGAACGGGAAACCCTTCACGCCGAAATAGTGATAATATTGCGGGAAATCACGCATCAGAGCCCGTGCCAGAACGGACAGATCCCGTGCCGTAGTGACCTGATCCGGGTCCGGCAGGCCGGACGCATTGCGGAAAGTCGTATGGCTCATGCCAAGCCGCCGAGCCTGATAGGTCATCTGAGCTGCAAAGCGGGTCTCATCCCCGCCCCCCAGATATTCACCCAGCACACAGGCGGCATCATTGGCTGATTTGGTCACAAGGGCGAGAATCGCCTGTTCCACACCCAGATGTGTCCCCGGCCGCAGTCCCAGCTTGGACGGAGCCTGTATGGAGGCATGAATGGACACCGGCATTTCATCATCTATCGTGATGCTGCCTCGCTCCAACGCCTGAAATGTCATGTAAAGCGTCATCATCTTTGTCAGCGATGCCGGGTAACGCTGTAAATCAGCGTCAGACTCCGAAAGGACATCGCCTGTACGAGCATTGATGACAAGAGAGGAAACATGTCCTGCAAACTGTGCCCGTGCCGTACCAGAAAAAGCAGCCAGAGTGACTACAAAAGAAAGCAGGGCACGACTGAAAAACGGACGCATCAGAACGCGTTATCCTTACAGGCTAGCGGGAAACACAGAAAACAGAAGATGGTCGACTTTAGTCTTCCCTTCCTTATCCTGTCCAGAAATTTCATGGCGTGGGACCAAATACCTGCCGCCCGTTAAGCAATGGTCCATTTTTTATCACAAGTCTGTTACGAATAACCAACCGGAATCCCAGTGAAACCAGCAGAAAACGGCCATCCCGGCCCTTTCTTCTGATGGATTCGCTCGCCGAGCACATCATATGATTTCTACTCTTTCTTGATACACTGTCGGGCGTATCTACTACGAACAGGAGAGCACCCATGCAGTGCAGGTCATACGAGACAGCCGGAGGATGCCCTACGTCTGCTGTCACGACAGACATTACGGAACAGCATCCTGCTCACGCTGCACAGGAAGAAATCCTAACCTCACAGAAAACGGACATGGCTTATCCCTCCATGTACAGGGTCATTCTCCTGAATGATGATTACACGCCAATGGATTTTGTCGTCTCCGTTCTGGAACAGTTTTTTGATAAATCCCCTGAGGAAGCACGGGCCATCATGCTGGAAGTCCATAATCGTGGCAGCGGTGTCTGTGGTGTGTTCACCTACGAAATTGCCGAGACAAAAGTCGGGCAGGTCATGGACCTGGCTCAACAGAACCAGCACCCGCTGCAATGCACCCTTGAGAAAGCCTGAAACCATAGCCACGTAATGATCTGACAGATTTCTCTATCGTCATTTCATCATTCTGACATTCCTTCATGTCACAAGGAGCGCCCTATGTTGTCCTCCACACTTGAACAGACGCTCCAGCGTGCGCTCCTTCTTGCTGGTCAGAATCATCACGAGTTCATCACACTTGAGCATCTTCTGTTCGCCCTGTGTGATGATCGGGATGCCATGACCATCTTTACAGCCTGCCAGACTGATCTTGAGCAGCTGAGACGGGATGTCGATCATTTCCTCTCGCACGAGCAGCAGGCCATCATCCGCCCTGAGCTTGATGACGCCCCTCAGCCAACAGCCGCCTTCCAGCGGGTCATTCAGCGGGCTGCCGTGCATATCCAAAGTGCGGGCCAGTCCATCATGACCGGGGCGCATGTTCTGATCTCCATGTTTGCAGAAAAAGAAAGCCATGCCGTTTTCTTTCTTCAGCAGAGAGGGCTGACACGGCTGGATGCCATCCACGCTATGCAGCATGATGAAGCCGCAGGCGGCACACGGCAGGATAGCCGGGCTAACCGAAAGCCAAAGCCCAACCGCAAGGAAAGCAGTGACAGCAGCGACATGGCCGAGGCTGAGGCCAAGGAGGCTTTGCAGACCTACTGCACGGACCTGAATGATCGTGCACGCCATAACCGGATCGACCCGCTGATCGGTCGGGAAAAAGAGGTGGAGCGGGTCATTCAGATTCTCTGCCGCCGTACAAAGAACAACCCTCTCCTTGTGGGTGATCCCGGTGTCGGCAAAACAGCCATTGCAGAAGGTCTTGCCCAGAGAATCGTACAGGGGCAGGTTCCTGCCATCCTGATGGATGCCCAGCTTTACAGTCTGGACCTCGGCGCCCTGTTGGCTGGTACACGCTATCGTGGGGATTTTGAGGAACGCCTCAAAGCCATCATGAACGAGCTGGAACAGAATCCCGGCAGTCTGCTCTTTATTGACGAAATCCACATGCTTATCGGGGCGGGTGCTACCACCAATGGCTCCATGGATGCGTCCAACCTGCTCAAGCCCGCGCTGGCTACGGGAAAGCTACACTGCATCGGCTCCACCACCTATCAGGAATACCGGAAGCATTTCGAGAAAGATCATGCTCTGACACGGCGCTTCCAGAAAATTGATGTTGAGGAACCATCACAGGCCGATACCATTCGCATCCTACGAGGGCTGAAGGAACGGTACGAAGAACATCACGACATACGCTTCACAGACCCGGCTATCCGCAGTGCCGTGGAACTCTCCGCCCGTTACATTCATGACCGCAAGCTGCCCGACAAGGCCATTGATGTCATTGATGAAGCCGGAGCCGCCTGCCGTCTGCTTCCCGGCAGCCGTAAACGCCGCACAGTCGGCGTAAAGGATATTGAAGCCACGGTCGCCCGCATTGCCCATATCCCCCCACGCCATCTCTCTACCGATGACCGCACAGCCATCCGCAATCTGCCGGAAGACCTGCGTCAGGCTGTCTATGGACAAGACGAAGCGCTGGATGCCCTTGCCTCCGCTGTTATGCTCTCCCGTGCTGGGCTGCGTGATACAGAAAAAACCATCGGCAGCTATCTCTTTTCCGGTCCAACGGGTGTTGGCAAGACAGAAGCAGCCCGACAGCTTGCCCAATCACTCGATATCAAGCTGATCCGTTTTGATATGTCTGAATATATGGAGGCTCATTCAATATCCCGATTGATTGGGACACCACCGGGCTATGTGGGCTTTGAACAAGGCGGCCTGCTGACCAGCGCCATAGATCAGACCCCTCATGCTGTCCTGCTATTGGATGAGATTGAAAAGGCACATCCCGACCTTTTCAACATTCTCCTTCAGGTGATGGATCATGGCAAGCTGACGGACAATACCGGCAAGGTAGTGGATTTCCGCAACGTCATCCTCATCATGACCAGCAATGCAGGAGCCACTGATCTCTCTAAGGAAGCCATCGGTTTCGCCCGCACAGCCCGTTCTGGCGATGATGAGGACGCCATCAAACGGCTTTTCTCACCAGAGTTCCGCAACCGGCTTGATGCGATCATTCCCTTTGCGCCCCTCACACCCGCCATTGTCAGCCATGTGGTAGACAAGTTCATCCAGCAGCTAACAGCCATGCTTGCTGCCAAAAATGTCTCCCTGCACCTTACAGCTGCCGCCAAAGGCTGGCTGGCCGAGCATGGCTATGACCGCACCAATGGCGCCCGCCCTCTCGGCCGCCTGATACAGAATCACATCAAGAAACCACTGGCAGGAGAAATCCTCTTTGGAAAACTGACCGAAGGCGGGTCTGTCAAAATTGGCGCACGGGACGGACAACTAACCTTTTCTTTTTCTCCCACAGATGACACTCTCCAGCAGAAGAAAAAGGGACGCAAGCAGACCAGAACGCTTACCCCTGCCTAATCCATCAGGCAGGGGCATACGTGGCTCTATTCGTAGCGCTGGCCGTTCACGCTGACAAAGCCAGACCATGGCCATTTCCGGCTCGTACCATGATGTGTCCAATCCAACCCCTGCCGGCTGGGACCATCATAGTAATAGCGCCCCTGAACCTCGACCTGATCCCCCGTTTTTACCCATGGCCATGACGGTGCTTTCATCTCATCCAGATTGGACACCACACGGATGGGTTTCCCTCCGGGAACGGACATCAGAAAATAACCGTGCATACCGCTGCGGCTACGCCGTGCCCGATAGACCTGCATGACCGTGCCACAGACATGCTCTGGCAGGTCCAGATGCTGGCCATAAGGGACCTGCTTGTGGGAAAATTGCTGCGCATAGGCTGTCTGGTCGTTTACAAACCGGGCATTGTCACATTGGGCTGGCATAGAGGCCTCAGCCTGGGCCTGATGAGTTCCCAAAAGCCCACCGGCCAGAATAGCCAGCACCCCATACTTCAACAGGGTAGAACGAACGGATCGCATAGCCTCTCCTTCTCCTCATTCCCCCTTTCCCCACAGGCAAGGCGGGAGTATCCTGAACAGACCTCATCATTACTGGAGATACCCCGGCAAGGCCGTGTGATGCCCCAGGAATACGGTCCGTCATGTTTTTCATCCTTACTGGATGACGTCATAATGGCTCAACCACATTCGTGACCGGACACGTCATCACCTACCTTACCGCCAAGGAGGATAAGATCATGCCCTTACATCACCTGAAAACACTCCGTGACCGGCTGAAAACAACACGGGCAGGCAAAACAGAAACACCCGTCACCTTTGCCGATAGTCACCCGATTTTTGAGATTGTAGCTCTTGGCGTGCGCAGTGGCGTTACGGATGGTAATCTGTCCTCCTATATGGTGCGTCCTCTCGGTACGAACGAGGCTGTCATCTGTGATACTGGAACATTGGGGCATGGTCTGAAGCTGGCTGAAGCCAAGGGAGTTCTTGATGACATCCCCATCATGCCGGATTCCTCACTCAGCCGGGCGGGGCATGTGCTCAAGCAGAGCGTGCGGGCCTATCTCATCAGCCATGCCCATCTTGACCATGTGGCGGGACTGGTTTTGTCTTCTCCAGAAGATACGCCCAAGCCCATCTATGCCCTGCCGCAGACCAACGCCATTCTTTCCGAAAATCTGTTCAATGGCCGGGTCTGGGGTGTCATGGGGGATAGAGGAGCAAAACCCCATATCGGCAAATATAGCTACAAGGATATGACACCTGGGCAAGCCCAAACCATAGAAGGCAGCGGGCTGAACATAACAGCATGGCCGCTCAGCCATGCGAGCACGACCTCCACAGCCTTCCTGATCCAACACCATGAACAGGCTATTCTTTATTTAGGTGACACGCAGGCTGACCAGCCTGATGGCCCCCAAAATCTTCATGAGCTCTGGAAGGCCATTGCCCCGTTGGTACAAAAAGGCAAGCTACGCACCATCATCATGGGTGCAACATATCCGGACAATCAGCCTGATAATGCTCTCTGTGGCCAGCTACGCCCCAAGGACCTCCTTGCAAGCCTGCGGGACCTTGGCCATGTCTGTGGTGGCCGCCATCATATACGTGGCCTGCGGGTTCTGGTTTCCCATGTAAAGGAAACATTCCATGATAATGGAAACCCGGTTCAGCAGATTTATCGGGAGCTTCAGGACGGTAATGACATTGGTATTCATTTCATGATGGCTGAACAGAGCGCACGTTATCTTGTCTGACGGGTACTTTGATAGAAACGGAATAAAAAGACGGGCCTTCCTTACCAGTATCGGCATGGGAGGCCTGACTTTTTGCAGCTCCTCGCTAGCTGGAACATCCAAAGGAACACATAATCCCCATCTTTCCCGCAAGACTGTACCTGCTCCACTCCCTTCGGATGCACCTCCTGTGAGTGCTCTATCGGATTCAACCCGCCAGCAGATCAGTCAGCTTGTTGCCATTGCGCCGCATCGCTCCCGACAGGAACGGATCGTTCTGATCTCTCAAGCCATGAAGGGCACGCCTTATCTAGCCCAGCCTCTTATCGGGTCTGCAACAACGCAGGAAGAACTCATTCTTTCATGGCGTGGTGTGAACTGCATGACATTCGTGGAAATCATTCTGGCCGCCAGTATGAGCCTCACAGTAGCACAGTTCATTCATGCTCTGATTTCTGTCCGTTATCGTCATCATCATGTTGCCTTTATGGAACGGCGGCATTTTTTGAGTGACTGGCTGCATGGATCGCCTGTGCTTTGTCGTGATCTGGGATCATCTTTTCCCTACGCACAGCATGCTGAAAAAATATTGAACCTGAAACTTCCTACTGGCAGTTCCAATTCATCCAACTCTCCTGAACGACAGCAGAGTTCATCCTCTATCGGTAATGCAGCCTTAGATTCATCTACTGAACGGTACTTACCGGGACTTCCTCTAAAGAAACGCTCCATAACATATCTACCGACACGCCCATTCCTGAATGATTTACAGAATGGCGGGGTTCGTGGACGGATCAAAAATGGTGATGTGATTGGCATCTACAGCCCCCTACCGGGACTGGATGTTTTTCACATTGGCTTGGCTATATGGCGCAATGGAGAGCTGCTTTTCCGCAACGCCTCATCCCTACCGGAACACCGCTATGTTGTTGATACGCCCTTGGGAGGATATCTGAAGGAACGGCGAGGCGTAGTCATTTATCGCCCAATTTTTTAGGCATGCCTCCCCATTTTTGGGACAGGGAGTGCGTACGTGGGGCACTTCAGGTGTCTGGACTATTGGGAGTACTTAGATTTTTATGTGGGGAGGTATATTGGATGCGGGGGTAGGATTTGAACCTACGACCTTCAGGTTATGAGCCTGACGAGCTACCGGGCTGCTCCACCCCGCGGTGGTGGGTGGTGTATATAGAAAGA
>NZ_JANIDY010000014.1 GCF_026385525.1 Bombella pluederhausensis | reverse complement strand
GGGGCTCACAACCAACAACAAGACGCTGACCGTCAACAACTCCGCTCTAGCTGAACTCACCAACCAGGCTGGTACCGCCGAGCTGACAGACAGCTCTGTCGGTAACGTCACCAATAAGGCAGGCTTCACCCTCACCAACAGCGCCCTCAATGGGACGCTGGACAATGAGGGTACGGCTGACATTGAAGGCAGCAAGGTTGCTGGTCTCACAACCAACAACAAGACGCTGACCGTCAA
>NZ_JANIDY010000013.1 GCF_026385525.1 Bombella pluederhausensis | reverse complement strand
GCAACTTTGCTGCCTTCAACGTCAGCCGTACCCTCATTGTCCAGCGTCCCATTGAGGGCGCTGTTGGTGAGGGTAAAGCCTGCCTTGTTGATGACATTACCGACAGAGCTGTCTGTTAGCTCGGCGGTACCAGCCTGATTGAGCAGGCCAGCCAGAGCGGATTTCTTGACGATCAGCGTGCCATTGTTGGTTGTTGTGTCAGCAACCTTGCTGCCTTCAATGTCAGCCGTACCTTCATTGTTCAGCGTTCCATTGAGGGCGCTGTTGGTGAGGGTGACGCCCGCCTTATTGA
>NZ_JANIDY010000012.1 GCF_026385525.1 Bombella pluederhausensis | reverse complement strand
TCTGATCCAGTCCTCGGATAGTCTGACCTTAACGGCGGGGAATCTGTCCAATCAGGGGGGCAGCCTTCTGAGCAGCAAGGGCGATGTGACCCTGAATGTAGGGGATTTCCATAATGAAGGCGGTCTGGCCCAGGCGCAGGGTCAGCTGACGGCTCAGATCGGCAGCTATGCCTCCAGTGAGGGTTCCAGCCTTGTGGCCGAGCATGATCTGCATCTGACCTCTCCGGGTGTCCTGCAGAATGAGGGTGTTCTGGCGTCCTTTGGCAATGTGAGTCTGAATGCGGCTCAGCTGAGCAGTGGGGCTAAGGCGCAGCTTCAGGGGCAGAGC
>NZ_JANIDY010000011.1 GCF_026385525.1 Bombella pluederhausensis | reverse complement strand
GTTACGGCGCAGCTGGGTGATGGTGGTCTTCAGAATGGCGGGTCACTGATCGGCCTGTCAGGTCTGAGTCTGACCAGCACGGGTCATCTGTCCAACAGCGGGGAGATGGGGGCCCAGCAGGGGGCTGTGTCCCTTGAGGGCATGGGCCTGAGCAATGATGGCGGGAAGCTGATCGCGGCTTCCGGTCCTCTGGATATGAAGCTGCATGGCGGGGACATTTCCAACCGGAATGGTCTGATCCAGTCCTCGGACAGTCTGACGCTGGCAGCGGGGACGCTGTCCAATCAGGGGGGCAGCCTGCTGAGCAGCAAGGGTGATGTCAGCCTGACAGTAGGGGATTTCCATAATGAAGGCGGTCTGGCGCAGGCGCAGGGGCAGCTGACGGCGCAGCTCGGCAGCTATGCCTCCAGTGAGGGCTCCAGCCTTGTGGCCGGGCATGATCTGCATCTGACCTCCCCGGGTGTCCTGCAGAATGAGGGTGTTCTGGCATCCTTTGGCAATGTGAGTCTGAATGCGGCTCAGCTGAGCAGTGGGGCTAAGGCGCAGCTTCAGGGGCAGAGTGTTACGGCGCAGCTGGGTGATGGTGGACTTCAGAATGGCGGGTCACTGATTGGCCTGTCAGGTCTGATCCTGACCAGCACGGGTCATCTGTCCAACAGCGGGGAGATGGGGGCCCAGCAGGGCGCGGTGTCTCTCGAAGGGAACGGCCTGAGTAATGATGGGGGCAAGCTGATTGCAGCCTCCGGTCCTCTGGATATGAAGCTTTATGGCGGGGACATTTCCAACCGGAATGGTCTGATCCAGTCCTCGGACAGTCTGACGCTGGCAGCGGGGACGCTGTCCAATCAGGGGGGCAGCCTGCTGAGCAGCAAGGGTGATGTCAGCCTGACGGTAGGGGCTTTCCATAATGAAGGCGGTCTGGCCCAGGCCCAGGGGCAGCTGACGGCGCAGCTGGGCAGCTATGCCTCCAGCGAGAGC
>NZ_JANIDY010000010.1 GCF_026385525.1 Bombella pluederhausensis | reverse complement strand
CCGCCGGCATTGCCGGAGAGGGAGCCAACAGAGGCACCATTCTGGTCAATGTTAAAGCTTCCGCCATTGGCAGCCAGTTTACCGTTGATCGTGCTGTCATCCAGTGTCAGCGTGCCGGCCTTCTGCGTAACACTACCCTGAACCGTGCTTCCATCGAGCAGTTTTACGGTGCCGTCATTCTGCGTGATATTGCCTTGGACATTACTTTCATCTTGCAGTGTCAGCAGGCCGTTATTCTGAGTGACATCGCCCTGGACCTTGCTCTCGCCTTGCAGCTTCAGTGTGCCGCTGTTTGTGGCAGAAGCGAGCATGCTGTCTGATAGGGTTGCCTGACCGGCGTTATTCTGGAGGTCCTGCAGCTTAGAGTCGGTTACGTCCAGTGTGGCTGAATTGGTGGTTGTGCCCTTAACGGTACTGCCATTTTCGATAGTGGCTTTGCCGCTCTTGTTGATGAGGTCGGAGAGGGTGCCGCCTGTCACGTCAAGGTCGTATGTGTTGGTGGTCGTGTTGTTGACGGTGCCGCCATTAATGGTGGTTGTACCATCATTGGTCAGGGCGCCTGCAAGGGAGCCGCTGAGCTTCAGGCCGGCATCCTTATTGACCTGTGTTGTCCCTTCATATGTGTTCTGACCTGTCAGTGTTTCAGTGCCGCCAGCGATGGTCAGGCCGCCCTTGCCAGTGAGAACACCATCGTAGGAATCCCCGGCCTTGGCGTTGGTCAGTGTGAGTGTGCCGCCTTCAGCCAGAGAGCCGCCGGCATTGCCGGAGAGGGAGCCAACAGAGGCACCATTCTGGCCAACGTTAAAGCTTCCGCCATCAGCGGCCAGCTTACCGTTGATTGTGCTGTCATCCAGCGTCAGGCTGCCAGCCTTTTGCGTAACATCGCTCTGAACTGTGCTTTTGCCCTGCAGCGTCATGGTGCCGCTGTTGATGGCAGAAGCGAGCGTGCCGCCTGTAGCTGTCAGCGTGTTTGTGTTGGTGGTTACCCCATTGACAGTGCCGCCATTAATGGTGGCTGTACCATCATTCTGCAGCGAACCAGCGAGGGAGCCGCCATTAAGGTTCAGGCCGGCCCCCTGATCGACCTGTGTTATTCCCTCATATGTGTTCTGGCCTGTCAGTGTTTCAGTGCCACCAGAGATGGTTAGGCCGCCCTTGCCGGTGATGACGCCCTGATAGACGGTATCAGGGTTGGCCTGTGTCAGAGTGAGGGTTTTGTCGCCGAGTGTGATGCCACCAGCACCGCCAATGTCGGTTACAGAAGCCCCGTTATTGGTTCCGCTGATGTCAAATTTGGCGTCTTTGTCGATAGAAACGAGGGAAGACGTGGCAATAGTACCTGCCCCCTGAAGGGCAAGT